>CALULO010000001.1 GCA_944321515.1 uncultured Atopobiaceae bacterium
CAGTTCCAGATCGTTGTTTTCGCCCGCTGAGCTGGGCCTATGCCGGAATCTCTCCCACAGAAACCACCGAAGAGCCAGAAAACGGCGAGGTCATCGAGGCGCGAGGCTCGCTCGCGCAGGTCGAGGAGGAGCTTGCCGGCGCCCCCATCATTCGCGTTGCCAAGAGCTGCATCGCCAATATGGACAAAATCACCCTTGTGCGCTCTCAGGACCTCCAGATGGTCAATGGTGAGTGCGTGCACGTCTCGCGGACACGCAAACGGGAGGTCATGGACACGGTCACGGACTACCTTGGAGGTCGTCGGTGACACCGGTCCGGGAGTTCCTCAACACCTGGTGGTCGCTCGAGCCGATGGCGCAGCTCCTTATCCCCATCGTCCTTCTCGCCTATCGGTTACCGCGCCGCCCCCACTTCATCGCTCGAGGGGCCCTTGTGCTCGCCGGGCTCCTTGCCCTGGCGGTCGTACCCTTGGCGGCCAAGCTGGTAACCGGCCTCGACACCATCCAGACCTTCATCGTCTTCAGTGCGCTGCTCGCCGTGTTCGTCGGTGCGATTCTCTTCGTCTTCGACGTGCGCCCGTGGACCGCCCTGTTCTGCGCCACGGCGGGCTACACGCTTCAGAACATCGCAAGCGGAACCTCGCTCCTCCTCCAGATGCTCATCACTAGGCGTGCAAGCGCCTCACTCACCGAGCCTCTGGGCACCCTTGTCTCCATCGGCGTTCCCCTGCTCGTCTATGGGGTTGGCTACCTCGCCTTCGTGAGAAGGGTCAACGTCAAGGGGCTCCTCGACGTCGAGAACCGCCTCATGCTGCTCATGTTCGCAATCGTTGTCATCGCCGTCATCGGACTCGACATCCTCATCAAGGGACTCGTCTTCTACGGGGTCCCGTTTCGCTTCCTTGTCCTGCTGAGGCTCGTCCACCCGATGGTCTGCGTGTTCGTCCTCTTCTCAGAGTACGAGCTCCTCTATGCTAAACACGCCGACGAGGAGCGTGCCGAGACGGAGCGCCTGCTCGCGGAACGCGAACGGCAGTATCGACTCTCAAGGGAGAACATCGAGGCCATCAACATCAAGTGCCACGACATCCGTCACCAAATTCGTCACCTCGCCGATGAGGGGACGGTGGTCGACGGGGCGGTCCTCGCTGACATCGCCCGCGAGGTTAACGTGTACGACTCGGTAGTGGAGACGGGAAACGAGGCCCTCGACACGATCCTCACCGAGAAGAGCCTCACCTGCTCGAGCGAGAACATCGTCTTCACGGTCATGGCCGAAGGCGCCGCGCTCGGTTTCATGGCCCCCGCCGACATCTACGCTTTCTTTGGGAACGCGCTCGACAACGCCATCGAAGCGGTCCGAGGCGTCGAAGACGAAGAGCGCCGCGCAATCACCCTCTCGGTCCGACGGAGGCAGAGGATGGTGGCGATAAGCGTGGAGAACTACTGCGTCGGCAATCGCAGCTTCGTGGACGGGCTCCCCAAGACCACCAAGTCCGACGAGCTCAACCACGGGTTTGGCATGCGCTCGATGCGCTCGATCGCCACGCGCTATGGGGGCTCGCTCCATACGGGAATCGAAGGCGGGGTCTTCTACCTCAACGCACTTCTCGCCATGCCCGACGAGCATGAGGGCTAGCCGAGGTAGTCGAACTCCATCGTTTCGTAGCCATGGACCCCGAAGTCAGAGGCCTTCCCCTCAAGACGGTTCCCGTCAATAATCTGCAGCTCAACCTCAGATGAACCCAGATGAAGAACGACCGTATCGCCCGAGCTCACCCAAGTTCCGCACTCAGACAGAAGGTCGGGGTGGGCCTCAAGAGGCTTGACAGTGCAGGTACCATCCCCAATAAGGGTCATGTCAAGCATCGGCTCGACGCCTCCAGCGCTTCCGTACACCGTGTCCTTGGTGTAGGTAACCGCCCCACGCCATGCGCCCTCCCAACCCTCTGGAGTCTGGGGCGCCTCATCACTGACGCCATCCACGCTCGGGCCGGGGCCGGAGCAGGCCGTCGAGGCAGCACCGCTCGCAAGCAAAACCACCGTGAGCAGTATTCGCAGGCAGAACGTCCTTCTCGCCATCATCTTGTCCCCAATCCCCGCTTCATGAGGCTCCTCTCGTTTCAATGGGGAGAAAGGATACCTCACCATTGCACCCCTTCTCTATAATGGACGCTTGCAGCCGCCCGCGTGAGAAAGGTGCAACCGTGGACATCACCCCGCAGGAAGTAGCCGAGACCCTCTCCATGGTCTCCGAGCAGAACCTCGACCTCCGCACCATCACGATGGGCATCTCGCTCGCGGGCTGCTCGGACGAGGACATGAACCGCATGTGCGACAAGGTGTATGACCGCATCACGCACACGGCTGAGCACCTCGTCGAGACTGCCGACGACCTCCAGTCCGAGTACGGCATTCCCATCGCCAACAAGCGCGTCTCGGTGACCCCGATCGCGCAGATCGCGGCGGGCTGCCCCAACGAGGACCTCTCCCCCATCGCGCACGCCATGGACCGCGCCGCTGAGACGCTCGGCATCGACTTCATGGGCGGCTTCTCCGCACTGGTCCAGAAGGGCATGGGCAACGCCGACCGCCGCCTCATCGCGTCGGTCCCCGAGGCGCTCGCCACCACCGAGCGCGTGTGCTCCTCGCTCAACATCGCCTCTACGCGCGCAGGCATCAACATGGATGCAGTCCTGCTCTCCGCAGAGACGATCCTCGAGTGCGCGCGCCGCACCGTCGACATCGACTGCTACGGCGCCGCCAAGTTCGTCGTCTTTGCCAACATGGTCGAGGACTCCCCGTTCATGGCCGGCGCGGTCCACGGCACGGGTGAGGCGGACGCCGTCATCAACGTGGGCGTCTCTGGCCCCGGCGTCATGGCCGCCGCGCTTGCCGAGCTCCCCGAGTCCGCGAGCCTCATGGACGTCGCCGAGAAGATCAAGCAGACCGCCTTCAAGATCACGCGCGCCGGCGAGCTCATGAGCCGTGAGGCGAGCCGCCGCCTTGGCGTCGAGAAGGGCATCGTCGACCTCTCCCTGGCACCGACGCCGGCAGCCGGAGACTCCGTCGCCAAGATCCTCGAGATCATCGGCGTCGGCGAGTGCGGCGGCCCCGGTACCACCTGTGCGCTGGCGCTTCTCAACGACGCGGTCAAGAAGGGCGGCGTCATGGCGAGCTCGAGCGTGGGCGGCCTCTCCGGCGCCTTCATCCCCGTCTCGGAGGACGCCGGGATGATTCGCGCCGCCGTGGACGGCGCGCTCTCCATCGAAAAGCTCGAGGCCATGACCTGCGTGTGCTCCGTGGGCCTCGACATGATCGCCGTACCCGGGGACACCTCCGTGGAGGCCATCGCCGGCATCATCGCAGACGAGATGGCCATCGGAGTCATCAACACCAAGACCACGGCGGTGCGCCTCATCCCGGCCATCGGCAAGGCGGAAGGCGACATGCTGGAGTTCGGCGGGCTCTTTGGGTCGGCGCCGGTCATGCCAGTCAACAAGTTTGCCGGCACGGTGCTTGCACACCGCGGCGGACGTTTCCCCGCCCCGCTCAACAGCCTGAAGAACTAGCGAGAGGGACGGGCGGAGCGCGAGTCCCGACGACCGGGGCGGCAATTGCCGTCGCGGCCCCACGGGAGCTCGCACCAGCACGAAAGTCATACAATAGTCGGGTCGCTCCTCGCGCCCGTACTCGTCGCCCGTGCTTCGGAGGCCCCATGGACATCCTGTCTATCGTGCTCGGCGTCCTTTCCCTTGTTACCGCCTTCACGCCCTTTATCTGGCTGCAGGTCGTGGGTGGCTTTGTGGGCATTGCGGGTGTCGTGCTGGCAAGACGTGCCAAGAAGGCCGACTATCGCAAGGACCTCACCACTGCCATCGGCATGCTCTGCTCCATCACCGGCGTCGTTCTGTGCTTTGCGGCCCCGGTCCTCTCCGTGCTGAGCAACATCGCGCTGCTTCTCATGCGATAGCCGACACCGCACCTCCAAAAAGGGCCGCCCTTACGCGCCGAACCACCCTCCACCCACTTGTGCTGTTCCCATATTTTGTTAGTATACTAACTGTTGCCATCCAAACAACCTAATTGGAGGGACCTCGTGGAGGTCGACACCATCCACCACCAGCTGCTTGTTGCATTTGGCCGGTCCAACCACGCGATGATCTCCAGGACCCGCGAGTTTGGCCTCATGCCCGGTCAGCCCAAGGTGCTCGAGTACGTAGCCGAACACGAGGGGTGCCTGCAGCGCGACATCGCACGGGCCTGCGCGATGGACCGCGCCACGGTCACCGGCGTGCTGGGACGCATGGAAGAGGCCGGGCTCGTGGAGCGTCGCCCCAAGGCGGGTGACCGACGTGCGCTTGAGGTCCATCTCACCGATTCGGGCTGGGCGGAGGCCGAGCATGTGGCGTGCTGTGGCGCCGAGGTTGACGCGGTAGCACACCGGGGCATGACGGCAGAGGAGCGCGAAGAGCTTTCCCGGCTGTTGGCCCGTGTTATTGAGAACTTCGAGGAAGCAGAAAGGGAGAGCGTGCATGAGTGAGCTGGTCGTTAAGTCAAGCCTTGCCGGAGCGGGGGAAAACGAGGGCGGAGAGATGAGCGGGGCTCGCCGAGCGCTCGTCCTTCGCTATCTCTGCTTTGTGGCCGGGCTTCTCATCAACTCATTCGGAGTGGCCTTCATCACCAAGGCGGCTCTCGGCACCTCCCCCATCTCCAGCATTCCCTACGTCCTCGACCTTCGCTTCGAGCCGACCTTTGGCGAGTTCACCTTTGTGCTCAACATGGTCTACATCGTGGCACAGGTGGCTTTGCTGCGCCGAGACTTCAAGCCCGTGCAGATTTTGCAGGTGGTCGCCAACCTCATCTTCAGCGCCTTCATTGACGTGAGCATGGGCCTGCTCTGGTGGCTGAACCCGCAGGGACTGCCCACGGAGGTCCTCTCCCTCGCAGTGGGCTGCGTCATCCTTGCCTTTGGAATCGCCGTGGAAGTGGCACCCAACGTCATCGTGGTCCCCGGCGAGGGCATCGTGCGCGCCATCGCCTCTACGCTGCACCGCCCCTTTGGCACCTGCAAGCTCTGCTTTGACACCACCCTCGTGGTGATCGCCTGCGGCCTCTCGTTCGCCTTCTTCGGCTACCTCAACGGACTTGGCGCCGGCACCATCGTCTCCGCGCTCGCCGTGGGCCCCATCTGCAACCTCATCAACGCGCACGTCCCGCTCATCGACGCCATACGCAGCCTGCGCAATGACAAGGACGACAGCGACGTCTCCCCGAGCCCGGTGCCCGCCGAAGCGTAAGCCACATAAGCCACACCGAAAACGATGGGGGGCGCAGGCACATCGCCTACGCCCCCCCATCAAGTTTCTGCTCCGACGCCCCTACCAAATGCCAAGCACGTGCTGCATCCCAAGGCTTACGCAAGCGATGGCAACCCAGCAGCAGAAGCCCATGAGGATGGGCTTGCCGCCCGTGCGCACCAGCTTGACGATGTCCGTGTTGAGGCCGATGGCCGCCATCGCCATGACGATGAAGAACTTGGAGAGCTCCTTGATGGGCGCCGTCACCGCGGAGGGCAGGGCGAACACCGTGGTGATTACGCTCGCCAGCACAAAGAACACGATGAACATGGGGAACGCCCGACGCAGGCTGAAGGTGCTCTGGCCCTCGCCGCCCGCCTTGCGCTCCTTGCGGACGCCCCAGAGCGCAAGCACCAGCGTGATGGGGATGATGGCCAGCGTGCGCGTGAGCTTGACGATGGTGGCCGCGTCAAGCGTGTTGGCGCCCGGGTGCATGCCGTCCCAGGCGGCCGCGGCGGCCGTAACGGAGGACGTGTCGTTGACCGCGGTGCCCGCGAAGAGGCCGAAGCCCTGGTTGGTGAGGCCGAGCATGCCGCCGAGCGTGGGGAACACGAGGGCAGCGATCACGTTGAAGAGGAAGATGACGCTGATGGCCTGGGCCACCTCCTCGTCGTCCGCCTTGATGACGGGCGCGGTGGCCGCGATGGCCGAGCCGCCGCAGATCGAGGAGCCCACGCCGACGAGCGTTGAGATCTTCCCGGGGATCTTGAGCACGCGGCACAGCACGTAGGACACCACCAGCGAGGTGGTGATCGTCGAGACGATGATGGGAAGCGACGTGGCGCCCACCTGAGCGATCTGCGAGAGGTTGAGGCCGAAGCCCAGCAGGATTACCGCCCACTGAAGCACCTTCTTGGACGTGAACTTCACACCCGGGTCCAGGGCGGAAGTGTCACGCCCGCGCAGCACCACGGCGAGCACCATGCCAATAAGGATGGCGAAGACCGGTCCCCCCACGACCTCCAGCTGCTTTCCAAGCAGCCAGGCCGGCACGGAAATGACCAGCGCAAGCAGCACGCCCTTCCACATCTTCCCGAAATCCTTGATAAGCTCCACGCCTCCACCCTTCTTTTGGTTATTCAGCCAGATGTAAAGTTACTCCCTGTGGTTATAATCTTTTATCGATAGTTGCTTATAGTCTTATAAGTATTTTTTTGCATATAATCTGGCGAGAGGAACCAGCATGCTCGACTATCGCACGCACACGTTTCTCACGGTCTGCCGCACCGGCAGCTTCACCCGGGCCGCGACGGAGCTGCGCGTCACCCAGCCAGCTGTCTCCCAGCACGTGCGCCAGCTTGAGCGCCACTACGGGCAGCCTCTCTTCGAGAAGACCGGGCGTGGCGTTGAGCCCACGGCGGCGGGGCGAATCCTCTACCGTGCGCTCTCCACGATGGAGGATGACGAGCGGCGCCTGTGCACCGAGCTTGCCGCGCTGCGAGAGGAGGCGCCGACCGTCCCGCTGCGCCTAGGGTGCACGCGAACCATCGCCGACTATGTGGCACCGCGCCTGCTGGCAAGCCACCTGCGGCGTCACCCCGAGGAGCGTGTCTTCATGCGCACAGGCAACACCCAAGAGCTCGTAGAGCTCATCGAACAAGGGGAGATTGACTTTGCGCTGGTCGAAGGCTCGTTTGACCACAGGTCCTTTGAGAGCGAGACCCTCTCGCGCGAGCGCTACGTGGCAGTAGCCGCCTCCGGAGAGCGGCCGAGCTCAGTAACGGGCCTCTTGGACCGCCGCCTCATCCTGCGCGAGCCCGGCTCGGGCACGCGAGAGATTCTGGAGCGCTACCTCGCCACGCGTGACCTAACGGTGACGGACTTCGCCGGGGTGATTGAGCTCTCCAGCATTCCCGCCATCAAGGCGTGCGTGGCGGCTGGCACCGGAGTGAGCTTCCTCTACAAGGCGGCGGTCGAGCGCGAGCTTGCCGACGGCTCGCTCTCTGACGTGACGCCAGATGACCTCGCGATTGAGCACGACTTCTCTCTCATCTGGCAGCGCGACAGCCGCTACGGCAGGCGCTACCGCGCGCTCCTCCGCGAGTGGAGGGGCGGGGACGCCGGAATCGGGAGGAAGCAGGACGAAGGCGCCGCATAGGCTGCTACGCCACAGTCCCGTCAGCCATTCTCGCCCCTCGGGGGCACGAGCACGTCATAGCGGACCGCCTTCCCGGACACTGAGTGGCTCGGGCGCGCGCCCGCGAGCCAGGGGCCCTTGGGCGGGCGCTTGACCACCACCTTGCGAGGTGCGGCGGCAAGAGCTGCGTCAAGCAGCTCCTGTTCGTCGTCGCAGGGACTCTCCAGGTGATGCAGGAGCTGGAACTTCTTCTTGACCGCGGCGCTCTTGGTGCGGCCGGGAAACATCGGGTCGAGGAAGACCACGTCGGGACGCCAGCCAAGCGAGCGCAGTCCCTCAACGCTGTCCCCCTCGACAAGCGTCATGCGAGAGACCGGGTCGGCAAGCACGTCATCACGAAGCGCGCGCTCAAGGGAGTCGCGCAGGAGGGCGGCAATCACGGGATCGCGCTCGAAGAGGGTGACCGAGAAGCCCGCGGCCGCAAGCAGAAGGGCGTCCTCGCCAAGTCCCGCCGTGGCATCGACCGCGGTGAGGGGACCGTCCGCCCCACGTATGCGAGCCGCGCGGACAAGGAGCTCTCGGCCGAGCCTGTCGGGGCGGAGACGCGGCTTCATCTTCGTAAGGTCGGCGCGCAAGACCATTCCGTCGCCAACAAGCGCAAGCCCGCCGTCGTCCTCCCTGAGCTCAAGGCCGGAGGCGGCAAGTGGGACGGTGGCCCCGGAGGCTTCTGTCCCACACGCCGGTGGGACAGAAGCCTCCGGGGCCACCGTCCCATCCGTCAGATCTCGTCTCATGGCCCTCCCCTCGAAGCGTGCGTTTCCCCAATGTAACCCACGCACGCTCAAGAGGGGGTCGCGGCGCGCGATGACGCGCGTTGTTCTAGCATGTTCAGGCGACAGACGCCAAGAGGACGGGGGAGCAATGCAGCAGGACGGGGCGGCAAGACGGGGCAAGGTGCCCGTCAGACTCGGGATGGCGGTCATATGTGCGGGCGGCTTCATGGACGCCTACTCGTATCTCCTCCACGGGAAGGTGTTTGCCACGGGCCAGACCGGCAACATCGTCCTTCTCAGCCTGAACCTCGCCCAGGGGTCCTGGCCTGGGGTGCTGCACTACCTCGTGTCGATCCTGGCCTTCGTCACCGGCATCATGCTCTCGAAGTTCGTGCTGGTGAGCGTTCACAAGGGGAACTCGCGCCACATGCAGCGCACCGTGGCAATCTTCGAGGCGCTCGCCTTCGTCGTCATCGCCCTGCTCCCCCCAGGCGTGCCCGACCTTCTTGTCAACGTGACCATCTCGTTCTGCGCCGCGCTCTCCTTTGAGAACTTCCGCACCTTCGGGACCAAGTCGGTCTACTCGAGCGTCTTCTGCACCGGCAACCTCCGGTCGCTGGGCGAGACCCTGTACGACGGCCTCTTCACAGGCAACCGCCACGAGCTGCACCGCTCCATGCGCTACGCCGCGCTCATCCTCTCGTTCTGCTGCGGGGCGGTTGTCTGCAAGCTGCTCATCGATGTGGTCGGCCAGCTTGCGTGCCTCTCCATCAGCATACTGTTCCTGCTGGCAACCCGCTTCATCTCTGACCCTGACGAGGAGTAGCAGGAGGGGGCGGGACCCCCGGGTTGAACTGCCTCCCATTTCTTGGACATGGAAATAGAGGTCCGAGAGATGGGAGGCTTTCATGTCCATCGACCTGCGGTGCAGGCACGACCGGAGGCTCAGGGAGCTCGCCGCGGAGCTGTTCGAGCGGGGGCTCGGCTATAGGTCCGCCGCGCGCGAGCTGGGCATCCCCGCCAAGGCCGTGAGAAAATGGGAGCAGACGTACCGCGCTACCGGGAGGGACTGCCTGCTGAACATGGGGAAGACGCAAGCGAGATACGGCTTCGAGACGAAGGTCTCCGCAGCCAGCGCCGTCGTCGACGACGGCATGCCGAAGCCCGAGGCGATGCGGCGCTTCGGGATCGCCAGCTCGAGCCCGCTCGACCGTTGGTGCCGCCCCTACCGCGAGGGCGGCGCCGAGGCGCTCAGGCCGAAGCCGAAGGGCAGGCCGCGCAAGGAGGCGGCGCCCATGACCCGCGAGCAGGAGCTCGAGCGCGAGGTCGGGAGGCTCGAGGCCGAGGTGGCGTACCTAAAAAATCGATAGCCCCGAAGGCGGAGCTGCGCCCCCGAGCCGGGAGAAGGCCCTAGCGGTCGCCGAGCTTTCAGGGCAGCACGACCTCGCCGACCTGCTGGGGGCCGCCGGCCTCGCCAGGTCCACGTACTACTACGCCCTCTCGCACCCCAAGGCCCCCACCAGGCCGGAGCTGCGCGGCAGGGTGGCGGAGATCTTCGGCGGGCTCCCCAACGGCGTCGGCCACCGGCAGATAGCCATGGAGCTGCGCGCCGTGGACGGCGCGCGCATCGCGGACAAGACGGTGCTCAAGATGATGCGCGAGATGGGCCTCAGTTGCGGCATACGCCGCGAAACCGGCTACCATAGATACGGCTCGTACAGGGGGAAGGTCGGCGAGGCCTTCGAGAACGTGCTCGGCCGCGACTTCTCCGCCGACGGCCCGTGGCAGAAGATGGGCACCGACGTCACCGAGTTCAAGCTCTCGTTCGGCAGGGCCTACCTCGCCCCGGTCTACGACTTCGGCAGCAAGGAGATCGTGGCGCACTCCATCTCCCGGCATCCCGACCTCGCCCAGCAGGAGGAGATGCTCATGGCGGCCAAGCCCGGCTGGGCGCGCCCGGTCCCGCACTCGGACATGGGCTGGCAGTACCAGCACGCGACCTACGTCAGAGCCCTCGCCGACAACGGCTTCACCCAGAGCATGTCGAGGAAGGGCAACTGCATCGA
Organism: uncultured Atopobiaceae bacterium; assembly: GCA_944321515.1. Taxonomy (GTDB): domain Bacteria; phylum Actinomycetota; class Coriobacteriia; order Coriobacteriales; family Atopobiaceae; genus Thermophilibacter. The sequence goes on from CALULO010000001.1 coordinate 10,277, forward strand.
CAACGGAGCCACCGAGCGGGTCTTCGGGCACCTGAAGGACGAGTTCTTCCGGGGGCGCGACTGGGACACGTTCGAGTCGTTCAAGGCCGACCTCGAGGCGTACATCCGCCACTGGAACAACACGAGGAGGCAGGTCAGGCTGAAGGGCCTGACCCCGGTGGAGTTCCGGGAGCAGGCCCTTCGGGAAGCCGCCTAGCGGTTATGATTTATGGCGTCCAAGTTTTGGGGTGCAGTTCAAGATGGCTCCGGCCCCCCTTCTGAAATCCCGCCGCAAGTCTCCCTACGAGGAGGCCTTCGGGCCCTTCTCGTGCGAGATCGTCTTGATGGCCGGGGTGGTGGCGAGGCCGAGCAGGACGATCACGGCGCCCGCCGCGTAGGCGACGCGGACCGAGTCATAGCGGGCCTGCGCCTCAATCTTGACCAGCGCCTCACGCTCGGCGTCGGTCATCGAGATGCCAGAGATCTGCTCCTCGAAGACCTTGTCGCTGCCAAGGTCAATGCTCAGCGTCGCAATCTGGCTGTCCACCTGCGACGAGATTGCGGAGTCGGCAGCGGCGCCGGAACGGACGGCGTTGGTGATGCCCAGCAGGAGAATCGCGCCAAGCAGCGCTACGCCCATGGCCTGGCCGACGTTGCGCATGGTGCTCTGGATGCCGCCGGACTGGGAGGCGTCACGCTCGGGGAGGGCGAGCGCGACGACGTTGCTCGCGTGAGACGAGACGGAGCCGGCGCCGACACCTGCCATGAACGCGCCGAGGTAGACGGCAACGGGGCTAGAACCCTCGGGCGTTACGGAGATCGCCATGATCGCCAGGGCCACGGCCATCGCGACATAGCCGAACTGGATGACGTGGCGCGGGTTGGCCTTGGGGGCGAGCTTGGGGATGCCGAGCGCGAGTGCAAAGGTGGGCACGCCAGTCACGATTGAGATGGTCCCGACCGCGACGGGCGACCAGTTGGAGACGAGCTGGAGATATGGCGCCATGAGGATGGACTGCGCCCCCATGAAGAAGAACATGAGCGCGTTGGCAACGAGGCCGGCAAGCACCTGGGGCGTCCTCAGGAAGGACTGCGGCAGCAGCGCGACCCCGTTTTTCTGTTCGACGCGCTTCTCGACCGGGACAAGCGCGACGAGGATGAGGAGGCCTACGACGGCCACGGGGAGGGCGGGAGAGATCCCGAAGACCTTGAACGGGCATCCGGAGAGCGGCTCGATAAGGCCCCAGGAGGAGATGCTCGAGATGCCGATGAGGAACATGAAGAGGCCCGCCGCCGCAAGGACGACCCCGGCGCCGTCAAACTTGAGCTTGTCGCCGGACTGCTCAATCTTGGGCAGGCTGAAGGACACCAGGAAGACCACGAGGAAGTAGGCCGCAAGGACGAGGAAGGTCACGTGCATGCCTGCGACCTCCATGACGATGCCTAGGGCAAGCGGGAGCAGCGCCGAGAGCCCGGACGCGGCCCCGATGCAGCCAAAGGCGACCATCCTGTTGCGCCCCTGGTAGAGCAGGGGTATGAGGCCCAGCACGGACGGGATCATGAAGCTGGCGCCAAATCCGACGAGGACACGGCCCACCCAGATGAAGACGGTCATGCTGGGCGCAAGGGCAAGGGCCACCTCGCCGGCGGCGCACAGCAGAATACCTGCCCGGAACGTCTTCTTCCAGCCAATGATCGTCCCCATGAGGCCGCCGGCAATCATGAAGGCCCCGCCGACGAGCGGGTAGACCATGTTCGCAAGCTGGATCTCAGAGGTGGTCGCGCCAAGGTCCTGCGTCAGGGCCGTGGCCGAAAGGGAGAGGGCGCCGCTGTCGCCCGTGGCCCCCATCTGGGCGAGGATGAGGATGATGATTGGTATAACGAGGAATTTCTCGGCACCTGTGGGAGGGGCGCTTGCGTGCCGAGCCCCTGTGGGCGTTGCGGTCTTAGCCATCGTTCTTCCTTAGTCGAGTAGTTCGGGGGATAGGGGTTCCAAGACGCCTAGGCAGCAGGCTGGACAAAGACCGGCTCGGTCCCCGAGAGGTCAACGGACGAGAGCGGGTAGGCGCGAATCTGCGGATCGTCATAGGTGCCGTGGTAGTAGGTCATCGTCGAGGGGGAGAAGCAGCTCGTGTAGAGGGTCTTCTCGAACGACCCGTCCGCCATCTTTGCACAGCCGTCCGGCACCGCGACGGACCCGAGGGTCCTGTACAGGCGCGTGACGTTGGACGCCTCGTCGTTCTGAACGGGATAGTGACTGTTCACAAAGGCGACCTTGACGAACCGCGCGGGACCGCTGTAGTCCCCGGGGACGCCCTGCATGCCCATGCCCGAGCCAAACGGCGCGAGACCGGCGGAACCCCAGGAGACCTGGCCGGGCTCGGCGTCAGTCAGCGTGAGGTAGTTGCGCAGGTTGGTCCGCTGCCAGCCGAAGTCCGGCTCGTTGGTAAGCACGTCGGCGTCGTCCTCCCAGACGCGCAGCCCGTCGGACAGGCACTCGACGACTATGCTCCCAGCGGCGTCACCGATGAGCCAGTGAAGGTTTGCGACAGGAAGCTGCTCGTTGACGGGCTTTGCCACCACGGTCACGTTCGAGAGCGCCTCACGCACCTCGTCGACGCTCGAGAAGTTCCGCGCGACCCAGAACGGGAACTCGTAGGCCGCGACGTTGACCGCCCCCTCCTTGCCCTCCTTGGCATAGCTGGCGCTCTGGGGGAAGTTGAGCCCCGCGACCGCGAGCCCGGCATCGTTGCCGCAGTCGAAGTAGAGGGGAATCCCGGCGACGACGATGCCCATCCCCATGACGGTGTGGCCATCCTTCGGGTCGCCGGGTCTCTCGAAGGCCGCGGGGACCTTCGCTGCGGGCGGCGTGACGACGACGCGCTCGCCGTACCCCTGTGTCCAGTCCAGGTTCCTCCCGAAGTACATCTTCCCGGAGCCGTCAGTGAAGCGGATGCCCGTGCACATGGGACCTCCTTTCCGCCCAAGCCATCCGGCCCGAGCACGAAACGGAAAATGTTACCCCCCCCTGATGTTTTCTATACGCCTTTGAACGACCTGCGATGGTCTTTGATTTGTTTGTGGTTATTTTTTTCGGCGAACAAGGTTCTTCTCGCCCCTTGCGCGGTGCACGCAGCAGCCATTGGACGTGCTTGTTTTCACACGGAGCGTGTCGAGTGAGCCACGACAAGCAATCCGGCGCAGGAGACCGCCAACCAAGCACGGGGGTGGGAAAACATACCCCCTCCCATTTTTCTACGAAAGCAGGCCGAGACACAACGAACTGGGCGTCAGCCGCTCCACCTTCTACCTGCACTACGGCACGATCGGCGACCTTCTCGACGAGTGCCTAGACGCCATCATGGAGCGTTTCCTCTCCTACTTCGAGAACGTCCGCCCCGCCCCGACGGAGGCCGGGTCGGGGCGGGCGCCCCAGGATCTGGTAATGACGACGCCGGAGTTCCTAGTCCCCTACCTTACCTTTGTGCGCGAGAACCTCCCGGTGTTCCGCGCGGCGGTCGAGCGGCCGGGCGCCATGGGGACCGAGGGCAACCTCGCCAGGCTTCTCGAGCACGTTGTCGACCCCGTCCTCGAGCGCTTCTCGATCCCCGAGCGGGACCGACGCTACTACGCCCTCTACCACCTCAGCGGCATCAACGCGGTCGTGAGCGAGTGGGTGGGCAGGGGCTGTGCCGACGACGTCCGCCACGTCGCCGACATCATCTCGTCCTGCTCGCTGCCACGCGAAATGCGAGGCAAGTGAGCCCCTACTTCGGCTCAACCATCGTCAGAGAGATCTTCCCGCGGTCGCGGTCGACGCGCTCGACCCACACCTTCACGGTGTCGCCCACGGCGACCACGTCGCTTGGGTGCTTGACGAAGCGCCTCGACATCTTCGAGACGTGGACGAGGCCGTCCTGGTGGACGCCCACGTCCACGAACGCGCCGAAGTCCACGACGTTGCGCACGGTACCGGCGAGCTCCATGCCGGGCTGCAGGTCGTCGATGGAGAGCGCGGCGCGGCTGAACACCACCTCCGGAGCGTCATCACGAGGATCGCGGCCCGGCTTCTCGAGCTCCGACAGGATGTCGAGCAGCGTCATGAGGCCACAGCCGAGCTCGCCGGCAAGCGCCGCCGGGTTGCCAACGCGCTTCGCGATGTCCGGGATGCCCCCGCGCGAGAGGTCGGCCGCCGTCACGCCCGCGCGCTTGAGCACGTCGCGTGCCACCGCATAGCTCTCCGGGTGCACGCTCGTCGCGTCAAGTGGGTTGTCCCCGCCCGTGATACGCAGGAATCCCGCCGCGTTCTGGAAGGCCTTGGGGCCGAGCTTGGGCACGTCCTTGAGCTGGCGACGGTCGGTGAAGGCCCCGTGCTCCTCGCGGTATGCCACGATGTTGCGCGCCACGGCGGGCGTGATGCCGGAGACGTAGCCGAGCAGGCTCGCGCTTGCGGTGTTGGCGTCAACGCCCACGCGGTTGACCACGTCCTCGACCACGTTGCCGAGCGCATGGGCGAGCTCGGTCTGGTCGAGGTCATGCTGGTACTGCCCCACGCCGATGGACTGCGGCGGAATCTTGACGAGCTCGGCCAGCGGGTCCTGCAGGCGGCGACCCAGGCTCATGGCGCCGCGCGTGGTCACGTCCAGGTCCGGGTACTCCTGGCTGGCGAGCTCGGAGGCCGAGTAGACCGAGGCCCCCGCCTCGTTGACGATGGTATAGCGCAGGTCGGGCGCCTGCTCGGCAATGAACTCGGAGACCACCTCCTCCGTCTCGCGGCTCGCCGTCCCGTTGCCGATCACGATGGTGTTTATCGCGTACTTGCCGGCGAGGCGCGCAAGCTCGCGCTTGGTGCCCGCGACGTCGTGACGCGGCTTGGTGGGATAGACCACGCCGTGATCCAGCAGCTTGCCCGTCTCGTCCAGCACCGCGACCTTGCAGCCGGTGCGATACCCCGGGTCCAGCGCGATGATCCGCGCTCCGCGCACCGGGCGGGCCGAGAGCAGGCTCTCTAGGTTCTTGGCAAAGACCTTGATGGCGTCGGTCTGCGCGCGGACGGTGAGCTTGGCGCGCAGCTCGCGCTCAAGCGAGGGGGCCATGAGGCGCTTGTAGCCATCCGCGACGGCGGCGTCCAGAATGGGCGCAAACGGGCCCTGCCGGCGCGGCCAACGGCCCCCAAGACGCGCGACGGCCGCCTCCACGTCCACTCGGACGCGCACGCGGAGCTTCTCCTCGCGCTCGCCGCGGTCGATGGCGAGCACGCGGTGGTTGGGGATCTTTCGCGCGGGCTCGGAGAAGTCGTAGTAGGGCTCGTACGGGGTCTTCTCGCCGGCGTTTACGGCCTCGGAGACAATGTCGGCCGTGTTCTCCGTGAAGGCGCGCATGTCGGCGACGTTCTCTGCGTCCTCGGCCACCGTCTCCGCGACGATGTCCTGGGCGCCGGCGAGCGCCCGCTCCGGCGTTTCAAACCCAGCCTCCGCGTTGACGTAGGGCGTGGCGGCGTCAAGCGGCGTGGCGGCGCCCTTGGGCGTGACCTGCATGATGATCATGTTGGCGAGCGGCTCGAGCCCTGCCTCGCGAGCCTTCTGCGCGCGGGTCAGGCGCTTTTTGCGGTAGGGCTTGTAGAGGTCCTCCACGCGCTGGAGCTGCGTGGCCTCCCTGATCTGTGCCTCGAGCTCCGGCGTGAGCTTTCCCTGCGCGTCGATGAGCAGGATGACGTCGGACTTGCGCTGCTCAAGGTTGCGCAGGTAGGACAGGCGCTCGTCCAACGCGCGCAGGGCCACGTCGTCCATGCCGCCCGTGACCTCCTTGCGGTAGCGGGCGATGAACGGGATGGTGTTGCCCTCGTCGATGAGCTTGACGGCGGCCTCGACGGCCTCGCGCTTGAGGCCGAGCTCCTCGGCCAGTGCGGCAATGATGTCCATGTGCGGTAGTGGCTCCCTCGGTTGGGTGCAGGAGTGGATAAGGATAGCCGTGTCGGCCGCCCGGGGCAAAGCCGCTGGCAGGGGGCGGGAGCGGCGCGCCGCGGTGGGGACGCGGGTGCGCTGGCGAGGACGTGCCTGCCGCTCGGCGGACGTGTCCTCATTCGCAGGGTACTTCTCGCCACTGAGCGCAAGTGCGTTCCCGCCCGTGGCAACGCCCGCGGCAAGTGCGTTCCTGTCCGCGGCATAACCCCGCTAAGTGCGTCCCCGCAACTAGAAAAACGCGCCCAGTGCATTGCCCCGGAATACACTTGTGGCAAATTCACCTGTGGCAAGGGGATGCACTTACGACAGGAAGTTGGGGCCCATCGCCCAAGCCGCGCGGGCCCCGCGCCAACCAGGCCCGGCCAGCTTCGACCCGCCCCCGGCTCGATTCGCGCCGGCCCGACCGGCGCCAAACTATCCCACCAGCAGGTGCAGCCCCAGCAGCACGGCGAGGAACACCACGTTCCAAAGGGTGAACTGGGCGAAATAGCGCCCCTTTGCGTGGGGCAGCACAAGCGCAAGCTGCTTGTACGAGATGAGGCTCGCCATGGAGGCGATAAGCGTGCCCAGGCCACCCAGGTTGGTGCCCACAATGAGCGCCGGCCAGTTGGACGTGAAGCCCGAGAGCAGGATGGCCGCGGGCACGTTGGAGAGCACCTGGCTCGCGATGACGGACACGGCAAGCTCGTGGCCCGTGACCATCTGCGCAATAAACTCGTCGACCACCTGGATGCGCCCCATGTTGCCCACGAAGACAAAGAACGCGACAAAGGTGACAAGCAGCGCATAGTCGACGTTCGCCAGCGCCTTGCGGTCGACGACAATCCCCACCACCAGCGCGGCCACAACCGTCACCTGGAACGGCAGGACGTGCGCCACCGAGAGCAGCGCGCACGCAAACACGGCAAGCCATGGCAGCATGCGGATTAGGGCGACGTGCTCGGGGGCGTCGGCCGACGCGCCCGCGCCCTTGGCCTCTGCAACCTGTACGCCCGCGGCCAGCGACCCAGCATCCCGCGCGCCCGCGCCATGCACCCCAGACCGGCCAAAGAGCCAGACCACCAGCGCAAGCAGAACGAGCGCCCCCAGCGTGTAGGGCAGCATGAGCAGCAGGAACTCGCCCATGCCCATGTGGGAGATCGAGTAGAGATACAGGTTCTGGGGGTTTCCTACCGGGGTGAACATGCTGCCCAGGTTTGCGGCTATGGTCATCATGACCACCGTGAAGCACGTCAGGCGCTCGGAGCCCAGCGCGCCCAGCGCCAGCAGGCCGAGCGGCACAAACGTTACGAGCGCCACGTCGTTGGTGATGAGCATGCTGGAAAAGAACGTGAGCAGGGAGAGGGCGAGGCAGAGCCGCCTCGGCCCCCTGGCCACCGAAAGCAGGCGACGACACGCAGCGGCAAATACCCCCAGCCGCGTGAGACCCGCCATGACGGTCATGAGGCTGAACAGCATGCCAATGGTGCGCAGGTCAACGTAGCCGAGATAGCCGGCGTCGGGCGGAACGGCCACACACGAGGCAAGCGCCAGCACAACGGCTATGACGAGCACGGAGTCCTTGTGCACAAGCTCAACGACGCCCGGACGGCGGAACATCGAGGTCATATGATCTCCCGGTGGGATTTGGTTTAAATGGCTGTCAAACGCAGAAGTATACGTCTCCCGGGATCAAGAGAAGCGGCGAGAAGAACGCCGTCGCGAAGACACGTTCCCGCCCTCGCCCCCGCTCCCCGCCCCCCGCAAGTGCGTTCCCATGCGCGACATACTCCCCACGAGTGCGTTCCCGCAGCGAGAAAAACGCGCCAAGTGCATTGCTCCAGAATGCACTTGGCGCCGCGGCAGCAGGACGGCGGCGACGGCAAGACGGTAGGGAGGCGAGGTGCGACGGGGCGGCAGCGAAGCCGTTACGGGGTAAACCGGCGTACCGAGAAGTGCTGCGGGCACTCATCCCGCTCGCCCTCGGCAGGCAGATCGAACGTGCCCTCCCGCAAAAGGGTCCAGCCCGAGCGCCCCAGGTAGGCGGGCCACTCCCCGTTGTCGGACATGTGCACGAGCGTCACCGGGCGGGCGGCCTCGCGCTCAAGCTTGTCGAGGAAGGCCCGCAGCACCGGCGTGTCAAACGGGTTGAACAGGTAGAAGCACGAGTAGGGCTCAAGCGGCAGGTCCAGCACGCTGCCGCAGACCACGTGGATGTTTTCGTAGTGCGCGGACCACGCGGCCGCCCGTGCGGCGAGCCGGGCATCCAGTTCCACGCCGGTCACCTGCCCCGGCAGCCCCGCCCACACGGCATACGCGAGCACGCGGCCCGTTCCGCACCCCACGTCAAGTACGTGATCGGCCTCGGTAAGGCCCAGGCCGCCGAGAAGGTCCTCAAGCACGAAGTACGGCGTGGGCGTTGGGTCGTGGGCGCCCTCGGCGGCATGGGAGTTCTTCTCGCCGGGGACGAGGGAGCAGCCGCAGACGGCAAGGTCTCGCTGAACGTCCGGCTGGCTGCCCACAATATCTCCCGAGCGATGCACCACGCGACCCCTTCCAATCGGCTGGCCATTGACTAACGTATCATGCCACTCGCCATCCCGCCGGCGCTCGCCATCCCGCCGGCGCTCGCCATCCCGCCGGGAAGATTGGTCTATTCGGCCGTGGGCCTTGCGTCGATGTCCGCCCCGCTGCGCGCGCATAGGGACCGCCAGCGCCGCTCCGCCATGAGCCGGTAGGCAAAGCGCGGAATCACGGGCTCGCACGCGATGCAACCCGCATCCTCGCGGGAGACAACCGCCGTCGCCAGCCGTCCAATGCCCGGTGCGAGGTGCCTGCGAAACAGGCTGCCCGCAGGACGGTCGCTCGTGGGCACGATCATTCCACCGGCGCCGACCATGAGCCCGCCGCCCCACACCAGCCCACGGGCTGCGCAGAAGTTCTCCAGGACGGAGAATGACGGAGCAATCTGCTCCGACTCATAGAATCCCAGGTTCGAGAGGGCGTACACGAGCGTGCCCGGTTCAAGTTCGGCGCGGTCGAGCCAGTCAACCAGGTTGGAGGGGAGCGCGTCGACGTACAACGGGTACCCAATGACCACGCGGCCCGCCCGGGCGACCTCGTCCCCAGCCCCCATGCCCGGGCGGGGGCACGAAACCGTTCCGGTGACCGTGTCTCCCTTCTCGAGCAGCGCGTCGGAGAGCTCGCTCAGCAGGATCTTCGTGGCGCTCCGCTCCCCCTTGGGGCTCGCGTTCACAAGGACTAGCCCGTCCGACGCAGCGGCGGCCGAGGGTCTGACGCGTGGGGCGTCCGACGCGCAGGGAGCCGACTCCCTTTCAAGCACGCCCTCCGGCCCCGCCGGAAACCACACATCCTCAAGCCGCATCCCGAGGTTGCAGGCGTTCGCCCCGGCGATTACGGAGAGCGTCTCTCGCTCGGCCGCGGTCGACGGGCCGTAGAGGCAGACGCGAAGGCGGATCGTCCTGTCGTAGCGCAGGCGATGGTGCATCTCGCCGCCAAGCATCCTGAAACACGGGTGCACGTAGGGGATGCAGCGGTCGATGATCGCCTTCACGGTCCGGCTGTACCCGCCGTAGGCGCAGCGCGACACAACCTGGAGCTCATCGGTCCGGGCGAGCGTCTCCCCCAGACGCTGCAGCCCGTCCCTGAGCACGCACGTCCCCGGCGTCTTGGTCCAGCAGCCGAAGCACCCCACGCAGCTGCGAGAGGGTTCCACCTCCTCCGGCCCCACGATCACGTCGAAGCCCTTGTCGATTCCCAGCCGGGCAAGCTCCGCACGGTCAAGGTCGGTAAAAAGCGTCTTCATGCAACACCCCATCCAATCGCACACCCGAAGCCGCGGCATCCGGTCGATAATCCCGAAGTGTTACTTTTCCAATAGCATTTATTCGAGTCGCCAAGACGGACGATTGACGATAAGTACACACGAAGGGTGCGGCGGGGCCGATGCGCCCATAGCCATCACGCCCGTCATGCACGGGAATGCGGGCGCGCCAGCAAGGAGAACCCGAGACCCGTGAGCGCTGAAGTGGCGTGCCCTCAGTCCCCGAGCTCGGCAAGCAGCGCGTCAAGCGAGTAACGCCCGCGGCGCTCGGCGCCCTTCCCGTACTGGATGGCGGACCGGGGGCACCCGTTGATGCAGCGCGAGCACATCAGACACGAGGGGGAGCTCCAAACGGGACGGCCCCCGTCCATCTTGATGGCCCCCGCCGGGCACCGCCGGGCGCACAGCCCGCACCCGTCGCAGGCGCTCGTCACGGCAAACGATGAGGTCCCCCGGCCGAACTTGTTGAACGCCCGATTCACAACCCCCGACTTGAGCCCCGCAAGGGGCCCAACGTCAACATGGCGGCCGCCGTGACGGGACAGCACCTCCTCGGCAATGGCGCGCACCGACTCCCTGGCGCGGGAGAGCTTCTCGAGCGCCGCCGCACGCGACTCGAGCTCGGACCCCATGACGTAGTTGTTGGGCATGGGAATCCCGTACGCCCCGTCGAGGCGAAAGGCCCGGCCAAGCGCGTCCAGGGCATTCCCGGCCTCCGACCCGTAGGTGCAGACCGCAAAGGCAAAGGCGGGCTCTGGCGGGTCGAGACGGGCGGCGAGGGCAAGGACGGGCTCGGGGACTCCCCAGGTGTATATGGGGAAGACGAGGCCCACGCGCTCTTCGGACGTGACGTCGGGAGCCGAGACGAGGCCCGGGCCCGTAACGTCCACGGCCCGGTCGCCCGTTGCCTCGGCAAGCCCCCGCGCGGCCCAAGCGGAGTTCCCCGTTCCCGAGAAGTACAAGAACATTCCGACCCCCTGCCTTCTGCCGCGCCTTCGCGCGACAGCCGCCTCTCTGTCATCTAACAAGCGTAGGTCACACCCGCCCCTTACGCGCTTCGCACATCTAGCAAGCGTAGGTCATGCCTGCCCCCTACGCGCTCCACTCGAGCAGCCTCCCGAGGAAGTGCTGGAGCTCCGGGGTCCTCGGGTCGGCGAAGACTCGCTCGCTTGGCCCGTGCTCCACGAGGCGTCCCCCGCACAGGAAGGCAACCTCGTCACAGGCGCGGCGCGCAAACCCCATCTCGTGAGTGACCGCTATGAAGCGAGTGCCCTCGTCCTTCAGGCTGCGGAGAAGATCGAGCACCTCGCAGGTGTACTCGGGGTCGAGGGCCGAGGTGGGCTCGTCGAGCAGCAGCATCTTGGGGCGCGGGGCAACCGCCCGGGCTATGGCCACGCGCTGGCGCTGACCGCCGGAGAGCTGCGCCGGGTACTTGTCCGCCTCCTCTCCGAGCCCGAACCTCCGCAGGAGCTCGTCGGCGCGAAGCCGCGCCTCGTCCTCCCCCATCCCGTGGACCGCGCGCAGGGGCAGCGCCACGTTCTCCCGGGCGCTCAGATGGTGGAAGAGGCCCCCGTCCTGAAAGACGAACCCAAGGCTCGAGCGGTAGCGCACGAGGCCCTGCTCGTCATGGGGCACCTCCTCGCCGTCCAGGAGAATCTCCCCCGCCGTCGGCTGAAGGAGCCCTCCCAGAATGCGCAGGAGCGTCGACTTGCCGCCGCCGGACGGGCCAATGACGGCCAGTGTGGTCACGTCACCCGAGAAGTCAATGCCCTTGAGCACCGGAACGCCGTCGAAGTTCTTCTCGACGCCTCGCATCTCAATGCGCATAGGTGAGCCTCCTCTCGAAGGCACGGCTCACGAACATGATGGGGAGCGTCAGGCACAGATAGAGGCCGGCCAGGAAGAGATAGGTCCCGAACAGGTTGAACGTGGTGGCGCTGATCTCGCGCATGGTCTGGGTAAGCTCAACCACCGCAATCACCGAGAGGAGCGACGAGTCCTTGACGATGCTCGCAAACTGACCGGTGAGCGCCGGGAGCGTCCGCGAGACGAGCTGGGGCACCACCACGTAGCGCATTGTCTGCGCACGGGTGAACCCGACGGCGCGGGCCGCCTCAAGCTGCCCGGCGTCAAGGGAGCTCAGGCTTCCGCGCACGATCTCGGCGATGTAGGCCCCCGAGAACACCGACAGGATGACGATGCCCGCAACCAGGCGGTTCTCGACGCCCCAGGCCGTGCCCACCACGTAGAAGAAGAGGTAGATCTGGGCGAGCAGGGGCGTCCCCCTCACGAGCTTCACGTAGAGGTCGCACAGGTAGCGCACCGGCAGGACGCGGCTGCCCTGGCCGACCGCCACGGGGAGCCCGATGACGAGGCTCAGAACGAGGCTTCCCGCCGAGATGGCAAGGGTGAGCAGCAGGCCGTCCAGGATGCGTACCTGGAATCTCGCCACGAAGCTGAAGTCGAGCGCGACCCCCACCATGGCCAGCGAGGCCCAGAAGAACAGGACGACAAGAACGATGACGACGAGATACCAGACGGCCGCCTGAATGGGCCTGGCGCGCCCGTCGGCATCCGCAAGCAGGGGGTTACGCATTTGCCTGCTCCTGAGAGTCGTCGAAGTCGAAGAACCAACGGAAGCCGAGCTCCTCGAAGGCAGTGTGCTCCTCGGAGAGGTACTGATCGGTCAGCCGGTCGAACTCGCCATTTTCCTTGCCCTCGGCGATAAACGCGTTGAGCTCCTCACGCAGGGCGTCGTTGCCGTTCGCCACGGCGATGCCCCAGTACTCCGGGTCCTGGAAGGGGATGTAGACGGCCGTGGTGGTGTCCGGATTCGCCGCCTGGTTGCGGTAGATGGTGAGCTGGTCGTAGAGGAAGCCGTCGGCACGTCCCTGCGTGACCTCGGTGACGCAGGCGCTCTCGTCAGTCAGGCGCATGACGGTGGCGGAGGTGAGGTGCTCGGTTGCATAGACGTCCCCCGTCGAGCCCGTCTTCACCGCGACCGTCTTCCCCTCCTGGTTGAGGTCGTCGATCGAGGCAACGCCCGAGCTGGCGTTTGCGAGGATGGCGAGCTGCGCGACGGCATAGGGGTCGGTGAAGTCGACCTGCTCCTCGCGCTCGTCGGTAATGGTCATGGAGCTGATCACGCAGTCGGCGGCTCCCGTCTGGAGCGAGGGGATGAGGCCATCCCAGGCCGTGTTCTCAATCTGGATGTCATACCCGTAGGCCTCGCCGAAGTCCCTCATGAAGGTGACGGAGATGCCGGTGGGCTCCCCCTGCTCGTCACGCGTCTCGAACGGCGGGTACGCGAGCTCCATGGCAACCTTGAGCGTCCCCTTGGACGACCCGTCCGACGCGGTGGCGGCATCCGTCGAATCCCCCGACGAGCACCCCGCAAGCGTCGCGAGCATCCCGCTCGCGGCAAACGTGGCGGCGAGAAGCCCGCGACGGGAGACGGTCCTACCGATCAGATCTTCACTCATCATTGTTGTTCCCCCTGACCTTGGCATCTGTTATCCCCTGGGCGGCTCCGCGGACGTGCCGTCCTCGCGCCGCCCCATCGCCGCCGCGAGGTTTCCCCGCATGGCGGCGAGCACGCGCACGCACGCCGACAAGTCCTCGGCGTCCACCCCTTCCTCCCAGCTCCTCCTCAGCTCGTTCGAGATTTGGCTGAAGGGCTCCCTGAGCCTATGCCCCTCCTCCGTCAGCGACACGACCGTCGAGCGCCTGTCGCGGTCGCTCTTGTGCGTCTCCACAAAGCCGAGCGCGACGAGCTTGCGCACAAGGGCAGTCACCGTGGACGGGTCTCGCCCGATCGCGCTTGAGAGATCACGCATGCACATGTCTCCTCGCATGAACAGCTGGGAGAGGACGTCGCCGTGAGTGGGAGAGAGCATCGGGTAGCCGAGGTCGGAGAGCCGCGTCATCAGCAGCTGGTCAACAAGGGAGCGCGTGCGCGATATCTCGTGCGCGAGGTCTTTCACGCTCATGTCCGTCTCCTCCCGGCGCCTGACGTCTCGATTGGCGGTAAGTATAGGCGAGAGTTACTTTGACGTCAAAGTAACTCTCGGGCAAGAAGAACGATCCGGGCGCAAATCGTCGGAGTGCGACTTTCCTACGGGAACGCCCCCTGCGTCGCCTAAAAACGCGGCCCCACATCCGCGCATCGGCGAAGGCGGGGCTGCAAGAGGACCGATATTGGAGAAGGGCCGGGAGAATACTACTCCCACTCAGTAATCAAATCGTGCACTTCCATAGCCTCTCGTCTACGTGGTGTATCGGTGTCCCCCTATTCGCCGGAATCTGGCAATTTTCGAGCACTTGAGTTGAACTCAATATGAACTCAACGCCGATGTTCGCTCGACAGCTTCCGAGCGGCTTGCATTCCCGCCGAGGAGGACGGACGCCTCTGGCAAGACCAAATCCTGCTAGATGCGCACAACATAGCCGTCCTTGCGCGGGGCGGCCGCGCCCTCGGGCTGCGCGGCGTATCCCAGGGCGATGGCACCCACACCGCGCAGCGTCTCGGGCAGGCCCCACTCCCTGAGGAGCGCCTTGCCCTCCGCGCTGTCGAAGACCTCACGCTCGCGGTGGATCCAGCAGCTGGCGAGCCCCAGGGCATGCGCCGCGAGCATGAGGTTCTCCAGCACGCAGGAACCGTCCTCCACGAAGGTGCCGCGTCCGCCGTCGGCGAGCACGACCACGATGACCGGAGCGCCATAGTACGGGTCGGTGTCCTTTCCCATGACGGCGGCGTTGAGCTGGCGCAGGCGCTCGCGGGTCTCGGGGTCGGTCACCGCCACGATCACCGGCGACTGGTGGCCGCCGCCGGTGGGCGCGAAGGTGCCCGCCTCGAGCACCTGATCGAGCAGCTCCTCCGGCACGGGCTCCGCCGTGTATGATCGCACGCTGCGACGCGTCTTGATGAGGTCGATGAGGTCGTTCGCCATGATGTCATGTCCTTTCTCCCGCTGGCGCTGTCTATATAGAAAGGCCGCCCGTCTGCCAAGGGCAGGCGAGCGGCGAAAAGATGACGGTATCCGGAAAAATCCGCTGCGATTTTCGAGACCCATTATGGCCTCAACGTCAGCGCTGTCAAGAGCCGAGGGCGATCCGACCATTCCTGCTTGACATTTTCGAAGAACCCTCGACAATTTAGTCCGTCTAAAATCGTGTGGACTTTTCTGGGCGCAAGCCACCTTTTTGCCACGCAGCCGAGCTTCGGTCGCGTGGCCTTTTCTTTGGGGGCAATCGCCAACCGCATGGTCTCTCTTCCGAAAGCTCGAAACGTACGAAGCCATGCCCCGCGCGAGGCGGGGCGCGGGGGGAGAGAACATGGGAAGCGCAATCAATTCGCAAACGCCATCTACGGACACCTCGTCTTCGCAGCATCGCCAGGTTACGGCCGCCCTACAGGTATTTGCCGGCGGGGCCTGTTATGGCGCGATGGCAACCACGTACAAGCTTGCTTACGCAGCAGGCTTTACCTCCGCGCAGGTGGTGGCGAGCCAGGCGTGGTTCGGCTGCCTGTTCTTCGTACTTGCAACGGCTGTGAAACTGGCGCGCGGCGGGCGCTTGGTTCGCCTTACGGGCACGCAGGCGCTCAAACTCATGGGGCTTGGCGCCCTAACCTGCACCACTTCGATCCTGTACTGCTACGCCATGAGCGTGCTCCCCGCACCCGTAGCGCTCACGCTGCTGTTCCAGTTCACCTGGATGGGACTCATCTGGCAGACCATCATAACGCGGCGGGCGCCCAAGCCCCTCGAAATCGCCTCGGCCGCGGTCATCGTGTTCGGCACCGTGTTCGCAAGCGGCGTCTACAAAACAGGGCTCGCCGGCTACGACCCCGTCGCCCTCGTCTGTGCCCTCGGAGCGGCTGTGACCTGCTCTCTGTTCGTCACGTTTTCTGGCAAGGTCAAGGTTAGCTGCTCCAACGAGCAGCGAGGCGTCATCGTGTGCCTCGGCGCGGGCATCATGTCGCTCACTGTGTGTCCCAACTACCTCGTCTCCGGCGTCGTCTTCCAGGGCATCCTGCCCTTTGCCGCCGTAGCGGGATTCTTCGGCCTCATGTGCCCGGTGCTGCTCTTCGGCCTGGGCTCCCCGCACCTGCCCGCCGGCCTCTCCACCGTCATGGCGGCCGCCGAGCTCCCCGCCGGTCTCTTTATCGCCATGATCGTGCTCGGCGAGCCCCTCGGCGCCGTCGAATGGCTGGGCGTGGCCGTCATCCTCGCCGGCGTGTGCCTTGCGCAAGTGCCCGCGCTGAGAGGGGTCCGCTCACAGAGACCGACGGTATAGCCATGCCAATGAGACGGCTGCGGCCTCCGAACGTTCGGTCGGATGCCGCAGCCGGCGGGGACAATGTGATTATCTAAGGGGAAAGGGCGGAATCGGAATGCAGGAGGGGCAGGCGCCATGAAGCCGAAGGAGCTCGATCGGGAGTTCTCCGTATGCAAGGTGGAGGACTACTCGCTGGTAGACCTTGGCGCAGAGTACTGCTTCATCGGCAAGACGGATGAAGAGGACTCCCTGGTATGCGCCACCAGCGATGTCCCGTCGAACGTTGTTGAGCGCGACGACGGGTGGAAGGGCTTCCGCATCCAGGGGGTGCTGGACTTCTCCCTCATCGGGATACTGGCCGGCATCGCGGAGATCCTGGCGGAGAACGGCATCTCGATCTTTGCCATCTCGACCTACAACACCGACTACGTTTTGATGAAGAAGGAGAGCTACCAGAAGGCGCTGGACATTCTCGGGCGCACGGGATACGAAATCGTCGAGTGACGGCACCGCCTTTTGCCGAGCAGTATCGTTGAGGTGCGCTGCTCCTCACGTAGCAAGGCGCGAGGTTTCTCTATGGCTTTCCCAACCCTTCGAGGAGATTTCGGCGTGCCGCGACGCGCCCGACGGGAGGGCGCTTTTCCAAGTGGTCTTGAGAGGGCCTAGGCAGCCAGGTAGGGGAGCTGGTCGAGCATGATGGCGTAGGCCGCTTTCAGGCGCTCGCGGGCAACTGCCTCGAACGCCTTGTCGTGCCACATGCCGCACCCCCAGCGTTTCTCGTAGTACCTGCCGAACTCGCCCATCGCCTCAATTTGACCGGGCGATGCATGAGGCTATGCATGCCGCCATGGGAAACCGCGAGCCAGCGAATCGCTTGCACGCCACGGCGACCTCGAATCGCGCCAGGAAATCCTTCCCCTGGCCAACCAACCCGCCATGATTGCGGGATTGGTAATCGCTCCGGCCTATTTTTCGTTGACGTTCAGCTCGAGGACGTCCGGGCGTGCGTAATGCCCGACCACGTCATGCTCCATCTTGCAAGATACGGTCAGGCCCATATCGAGCTCCGCGTAAATAATAGCCTCCTCATCCCAGACCGGTTCCGTCACGTAATGTCCGCGTGGATCGATGATGCAGCTTCCGCCCCTGCAGACATATTCCGGAAACCGCGACGCGACATCCCCCTCATGCAGGTCTGAGGGATACGACTCGCGCCTGATGACCATATCAGCGTTAACGAAGAAGCACTTGCCCTCTATCGCTATGTGCTGAATGGTGGCCTGCCACTCCGGGTTGTCGTTGGTGTTGGGCGAGATGTATATCGTGATGCCCTTTTGGTACAGAGCCACGCGAGCGAGCGGCATGTAGCTTTCCCAGCAAATCAAGCTGCCGATCGGCCCCCACGGCGTTGAGGTGACGGGGAAGTACCCCTTGTCGGCATCCCCCCATACAACCCGCTCGGAACCCGTGGGCTTTAATTTTCTATGCACCTTGCACGATCCGTCCGGCTCAAAAATGGCGTTGCTGTTGTAAAGCGTCCCATTGACGGCGTCCCTCTCGGAAAAGCCGATGCTGATGTAGGCACCGGTGTTCCGTGCCGCCTCCGCAAGCCGCTGAAACTCCGCTTCCCCCGCAACGACAGAGGCATCGTAGTAACGCTTCCAGTCCTTCCTACCCTCCTCGCTTCGTCTCCCTATGCTGAAGCCGAAATTCATCCCAACGGGATACCCGGGGATAAAGAGCTCGGGAAAAACGATGAGATTCGGATGATGCGCCGCGGCCTCGTCGATGCAGCGAAGGGCCTTCTCGAGCGAGGCGCTCTTGTCGAACATCACGGGCTCCGCTTGCACCACTGCGATTCTGCAGATGCTCTCTATGTCTTTCATGCCAAACGGCTTACTCCCACTCGATCGTCGCGGGCGGCTTGGGCGTCACGTCGTATACCACGCGGTTGACGCCGGCCACCTCAGCCACGATGCGGCTGGAGATCTTCCCGATCACGTCGTAGGGCAGCTTCGCCCAGTCGGCGGTCATGGCGTCGGAGCTCTCCACGGCGCGCACGATCACCGGACGTGCGTACGTGCGCTCGTCGCCCATGACGCCCACGGAGCGGATGTCGGGCAGCACGGCAAAGTACTGCCAGCAGCTGTGCTCACTGTTGCGCTCGCCGGTCTCCTGGAACAGGCGCTCGTTGTAGGCGTCCAGCTCCTCGCGCACAATCGCGTCTGCGTCCTTCAGGATCGCGAGCTTCTCGCCCGTCACCTCACCGATGATGCGGATGGCCAGGCCCGGGCCAGGGAACGGCTGGCGGTAGACCATCTTGTCGGGCAGGCCAAGGGCCACGCCCAGCTCGCGCACCTCGTCCTTGAAGAAGTGGTCAAGCGGCTCGATGAGGTCAAAGTGGACGCCCTCGGGGAACGGGATCAGGTTGTGGTGGCTCTTGATCGTCGCGGCCTTGCCACCCGTCTTGCGAGCGCCGGACTCGATGATGTCGGGATAGATGGTGCCCTGAGCCAGCAGCTCCACGTCGCCGAGCTTCTGCGCCTCGTCAAAGAAGACCTTCCAGAACTCCGTACCGATGCGGCGGCGCTTCTCCTCGGGCTCGGTCACGCCGGCCAGCAGCTTGGCGTAGCGCTCCTCGGCGTGCACGTGCACCAGCGGGACCTGGAACTGGTCGCGGAAGACCTCCTCGACCATCTCCGGCTCGCCCTTGCGCAGCATGCCGTGGTTCACGAAGACGCAGGTCAGCTGGTCGCCCACTGCGCGGTGCACCAGCGCCGCCACCACGGAGGAGTCAACGCCGCCGGACAGGGCGAGGATGACCTTCTTGTCGCCCACCTGCTCGCGAATCTCGGCGACCTTCTCGTCGACGATGTTGTCCATGGTCCAGTTGGCCTCGAGCCCGCAGATGCCAAAGAGGAAGTTCTCCAGCAGCTGGCGGCCGTACTCGGTGTGGCGGACCTCCGGGTGGAACTGCGTGGAGTAGAGGTGGCGCTCCGGGCACTCCATCGAGGCAACGGGGCACACGTCGGTGTGCGAGGTGACCACGAAGCCCTCGGGCGCGCGGGAGACGGCGTCGCGGTGGCTCATCCAGACGGTCTGCTCGGACGGCGTCTCACCAAAGAGGGCGGAGTCGCCGGCGCGGTGCACCGTGGCGGGGCCGTACTCACCCACCTCGGAGTGGGCAACCTCGCCACCCAGCGTCACGGCCATGATCTGGTGGCCGTAGCAGAAGCCGAGCACGGGCACGCCCAGCTCGAGGATCTTGGGGTCGATAGACGGCGCGTCCTCGGCGTAGACGCTCGCGGGGCCGCCGGAGAGGATGAGCGCGGAGGGCCGCATGGCGGCGAGCTCGTCGGCAGGGATGTCACACGGAACGATCTCCGAGTACACGTGCAGGTCGCGTACGCGGCGCGCAATCAGCTGCCCGTACTGGGCACCAAAGTCCAAAACGGCAACGAACTGCTTGGGGCTCGAATCGCTCATGCATCCTCCGGTCTTCCAGCCGATGTCCGGCTTTGACGATAAAGCCAACTCATTATTGCATTTTCTTGAGATAAGGTGCGTTTTGATGCTCCTTCATGCGCCCTACACCTCATTTTCGTATCATTTTGCGTCTGAAGCAGCGAACCCAAACGGGGCCTCGGTGCCTCGCCACGAAGAAGGACGACCAGAAGGGGAACTCGTGGCTGACAGAAAGCCCCACAAGCGCATGACCCATGCTGAGCAGATTCGTCGCTCGCAGAGCCGCTACGGCAGCAGTGCCTCAGTCGGTGCGCCTTCGCACACTCGTGCTGCCTCCGAAACGCCCCGCACTTCTCGCCGGGCGAGCAGCACCTCAAGCCGCCACATCGCCACGCGCGCCGACGGCGTGGACGCCTACGCCGCGCGACGCAAGAAGAACGGCCGCGGCCGCGTTCTGCGCGGCGTGCTCGTGGCGTTCCTCCTGGTCCTCGTGGGCGTGGGCACTGCGGCGGCGCTCTACATCACCCAGATCAACAACAACCTGAGCGACGGCGTCTCCGAGGAGCTGCGCCAGCAGCTCGTGTCCGTTGAGCCTCAGCAGCCGTTCTACATGCTGCTGCTGGGCGTCGACAAGAGCGAGGGACGCGCAGAGGAGTGGGGCGACTCCACGTCGAACTTCCGCGCCGACACCATCATTCTGGCGCGCGTCGACGCGCCCGCCCAGAAGGTGACCCTCGTCTCCATCCCGCGTGACACCTACGTGGACATGGGCTCGCACGGCAAGGACAAGATCAACGCCGCCTACTCCTACGGCGGGGCCGCCTACATGGTCGAAGTTGTCTCGGAGTTCGCGGGCGTCGACATCTCGGCCTACGCGGAGATTGACTTCGAGCAGTTCACCTCCATCGTAGACACCATCGGGGGCATCGAGGTCACGCTGCCCGTGGACGTGGTGGACGAGGACTACGCAGGCATCAACCTTACCGCGGGCACCCACCAGCTCGACGGCGCCACGGCACTCGCGCTTGTGCGCACCCGCCACGCCTACGACTCCTACGGCGGGGGCGACTTCTATCGTGCCGCCAACCAGCGCGCGGTCATCGCCGCCATCGTCAAGAAGATCCTGCAGCAAGACCCGGTGACCATGGCATCCACCGTCTCCAAGCTCGCCGACAGCGTCACCACCACGATGGGCGTCACGGACATCGTGAGCCTGGCCATGCAGTTCAGAAACCTCGACGTTGACAACGACTTCTACTCGGGACAGACGCCCACGATCTCCGAGTACACGAACAACATCTGGTACGAGATGCCTGACACCGCCGCGTGGAAGGAAATGATGCAGCGCGTGGATGCCGGCCAGTCCCCCTACTCCGACGCGAGCCAGGACTTCACCTCCGGCGCAACCATCGCCATCGGCAACGGCACCTCCATCTCCGACGACGGCAGCACGAGCTCCTCCGGCGAGAAGGCCACGTACTCGGGCTCGGTCCTCGTGCTCAATGGGACGGGCGTAAGCGGCCTGGCGGCGTCCAAGTCCTCCGACCTCGAGTCCGCGGGCTTCTCGCCCTACGCCGACACCGCCAACTCGTCCAGCCACACCACGAGCATGGTCTACTACAACGGCAGCGCCCGCAGCTCCGCCGTCGGTGTGGCAGAGACCCTCGGCATCAGCACGGACAACGTCGCCGAGAACACAGAGGGCTACTCCACCCGTTACGACGTCATCGTCGTGCTTGGCGCCGACCAGGCATAGGGGTCGCCGGCCTGCAGCGCAGCCCCGCGACACGGCGAGAAGAACCTGCGCCCCGCACGCCGTATGGCGTGCGGGGCGTCGTCGTCACTAGAGACAGACGCAAACCGGCATGCGGCGTTCGGGAGCTTGGGGAATCGTGACTTGTCGTTGAGAGCCGTCCGCCGCTTACAGAATTGCTGTCGATGCAGCAAAAGGGCTACCAGCTGCTTAGAGAATCGCGACTGATGCGGCAAAGGAGCCGTCGAGTGAGTAGTAACCCTGTTTGGTAACGCGAGTCAGCAAAAGCTGGTACCGGCGGTCAGCGCCAGCGGTACCGGAAATCGGCTCGAATGGTACCGCCCCCAGAATCCGTGACAGGGGCGCCCGAAGGGCGGGCGCCGAGACGCGGAAGGGGCTGGTGCCCATGTCCAAGAAGAAAAAGATTCCCCTGATACTCGCGAAGGGGGGTCTCGCAGTCCGAGGTCGCCGCGGCGCTGCGCGCGAGCAAGCGCGACGTGTCGGCGTGCGCGAGGGCGATCCGCGAGCGCGGCGTCACCTTCGACGACGTCTCCGCGATGACCGAGGCCGAGGTCGACGGGATGCTGGCGCCGCCGGCGAGGGAGAAGGCCGAGAGCGCCCACCTCGTCCCCGATATGGCCCCGCTGGTCGAGCGCAAGAAGCGCAATCGCAAGCTCACGGTCAAGATGTTCTGGATGGAGCACTGCGAGGCCGCCGCGGCCGCAGGGAAATCGGCCTACTCGTACCAGACGTTCTGCGAGATGTTCGCCGAGGCGGCGGAGAGGGCCGGGGCCAGGAGGAGGCTCGCCCACGAGCCCGGCGCGAAGGCCTACGTCGACTGGGCGGGCGACACCGCCTCGCTCACCGACCGGCTCACCGGGGCAAAGACCAAGGTGTACGTGATGGTCGTCGCCCTGCCGTACTCCGACCGCTTCTGGGCGCAGGGCTTCGCGGACATGCGCCAGCGCTCGTGGCAGGAGGGGCAGGCCCGCGCGTTCGAGGACTTCGGCGGGGTCCCGAGGATGCTCGTGCCGGACAACGCCGCCACGGCGACGGACCGCTCCTCGGTCTACGTCACGCTGGTGAACGACGAGTACCGGCGCTTCGCCGAGCACTACGGGGCGGCGGTCGTCCCCGCCAGGGTCCGCCGCCCCCGCGACAAGGCGGTCGCCGAGTCCACGGCCGACCTCGTCGAGAAGTGGATCATCGCCCCCTCCGACGAGATGACATTCTACTCGCTCGAGGAGTTCAACGGGTTCTGCCTCGAGCGAGTGCGCTGGCTGAACGCCCGCCCGTTCTCCGCGAAGGAGGGGTCGCGCGACTCCGTGTACGAGGACGAGGAGCGCGCGTGCATGCAGCCGCTGCCCTCCGAGCGCTACGAGATGTGCGAGTGGCGCAGCTGCAAGGTGGCCCCCGACTACCACGTGACCGTGGTCTACATGCGCTACTCCGTCCCGTTCCATCTGATCGGCGAGCAGGTCGACGTCAGGCTGTCGGACTCCCGCGTGACCGTCATGTCCGGCGGCGGTGCCGTCGCCGAGCACGCGAGGCTCCGCGGGCGCAGGGGGCAGTACTCCACGCTCGTCGAGCACATGCCTCCCGCGCACGCCACGATGGACTCGCCCTGGTCGCGCGAGCGCTTCTCGTCGTGGGCGCACCGGATAGGGGCCGAGACCGGGGAGGCCGTCGACCGGCTGCTCGACGGCAGGCCCGTCGTCGAGCAGGCCTTCGTGCCGGCGAGGAACATACTCGGGCTGTCGAAGTCGTACTCGCCGCAGCTGCTCGAGCGGGTGTGCGCCAAATCCAATGCGCTCGGCGCGGTGCCCAGCTACACGGCGCTCAAGAACGCGATCCTCGCGATCAGGGCCGCCGACGCCGACGAGCGCGCCTCGGGCCGGACGCCCGGGGCGTCGGACGGCGGCGGGCTCGTCGACCGCGCGAAGTCGGCGGGAAGGCTGCGCGGGGCCGACGCCCACCGGAGGGGAGGCGGTGCGCGATGCTGACCGAGGAGCACTTCGACATGCTCACCAGGTTCAGGGTGAGGGCCATGGGCGACAAGCTGCGCGAGATGGTCGAGGACGACTCCTACGACTCCTATACCTTCGAGGAGAGGATGGAGATGCTAATCGAGGCCGAGGCGACGGCGAGGCGGGACCGCAAGGTCGCGAAGCTCGTGCGGGAGGCCCGCTTCAAGCTGCCCTCCGCATGCGTGGAGGACGTCGTCTACCTGAAGGACCGCAAGCTCAGCCGCGACCGGGTGGCGCGCCTCGCCTCATGCGACTGGGTCGAGGCCTGCGAGACCGTCGTGATCATATCCAAGACCGGCTGCGGCAAGAGCTTCCTCGGGCAGGCGCTCGGCAACGCCGCGTGCCGCAGGCTCTTCACCGTGCGCTACGCCCGCCTTGCGGACATCATGGAGGACCTGAACAGGTGCCGTGCGGCGGCCGACGGGAGCTACTACCAGCACATGGACGCCTACAAGACCGTCCAGCTGCTCATCGTCGACGACTTCATGACCACGCCGATCGCGACGCAGAACGCAGTCGACCTCTTCGAGATCATGGGGGCGCGCGAGGGTCGGGCGGCCACGCTCATTGCCTCCCAGCTCGAGCCCAACGAGTGGTACCTGAGGATCGAGGGCGAGCTCATGGCCGACTCAATCCTGAACAGAGTCGCCACCGGGGCGCGATACGTCGACCTGGACGGCCCGAACATGCGCGAGTACTTCGCGAAGCAAAAGGGCGACCGATAGCGGTACCAGGCCACCATACATCCGGTACCGTCGGCGGCTGACCGGCGGTACCATTCCGGCTGACTGACGTTACCAAAACGGGTTACTACTCAGTCGAGCGCTTAGGAAATCACGGGCAGGGTACTTCTCGCCGCGCAACGGCCGCGATTTTGAAAGCGCCGGCATCCCAAACCGTGCAACGACCACGATTTTGAAAGCGCCGGCACCTCGGACAGTGCAACAGTCGCACTATCGTAAGCACCTTGCCGCTCGGAACGCGCATCAGCCGCATTATCGTAAGCGGCTTACACCCTGTGCCCCGCGCCGCCAACGTGACGGCGCGGGGCACAGCTCTCAAAACAACGAAAACCTGCTAGCAGAAGCAGCGCCGGTAGCGTCGGGCCTCGGGGGTTGCCTCCTGCGCCTCGAGCGCTGCGAGCACCTTGCCAAGCTCCAAGACTTCCCTCCTGCCAACTCCTTGCACATCTCCATGGACCACGGCGTTCCTAAGCCTCCTCACCTCTTTGAAGGCATTGAGGCACTTTCTGTCCTCCTCTGTCGTGGCGCCGCCGCTCTGCTCCACAGCCGAGTACGCGCTGGAGATGTCGTTAAAGCGGCGAACGAAGCCGGATCGATGCTGCCCGTTAGCGTCCGTCACTTCATACCTTCCCACCGCTTGATCCGGACTGTCAGCCGTGTCGATGAGTCGTGCGATGACCTGGGACTTGTATCGCTCCCATACAGGCGCAAAGGCGACCTGCGCGGAGAGTGCCTCACGGCAGTACACGACGTCGGAAAAGACGGAGCTCGTTCTGGAAGCTCCGTAGTTGTTACCGCCCACAGGCTCCCAAGGCTGCTCCCCCTGCATGAGAACGTCCCAGGCGGGGCACCACACCCCGTCCATCTGGAAGCAGAGCCCATATGACCAGTACAGGCGCCACATCAGAGCAAGGTTGCCGGACGGGCTCCCGTCGTCGGGGGCGCCCAGAGGGCGGCCGCTCGTTGAGAGGCTCCTCATCAGCGCCTCCCGAAAGCTATTGACGGGGCCGTGCCCCACGTCCACGTAATTAGAGTGGGAATCGTGACGCTCCGCTTCCGCGTCAAGCGCCTCAAGGCGCGCGTTGGTACGCCTCTCCTGCTCCTCTCGGCACCTCTTGACGACGTCATGGGGATGAACGAAGGCGCTCGGAGGCCTGTAGTTTTTATTCAGACACAGCTCAAGGGCGTCCCTCAACGAGCTTATGCTTCCCGCACAGAGTTCGCAGGAGAAGTCGATGATCATGGTGCGAAACACGTCCGAGAGCTTCTCCTTTGCAAGCATCTCCCCTGCAAGGCTGCGCAGCTCTACGCGTGAGAGGTTTGTGGGGCACACATGCACCACGTCGCACCATACGGGGCCATCGCCATTGAGAATAAGCCCCGCAGAGCGATGGAAGACGTGGGCGACGATGAGGAGAACGTCCGTCCCGGCGGCCTCCTCGCTCCACTCGGTGCTCTGGTAGACGCGGCACAGCTCCCTCCACCGCTTATCGCCATACCCGGCAAGGGGCCTTACCGCCTCCCTAAACTTCGTGTCGCTATAGGGCCCAATTACCACAAGGACGCGGCGGCCGTTCTTAAGGTCTTGCGCAACCCTTGTGGCAAAATCATGCAGCGAGGGCACGACCTCAAACGGATTGACCCCCTTCATCGCCCCTCACCGCCCTCGCAAGAAAGCTTCCTGAGCAGCGCGTGCATGAACCAGTCGCTTATCCTCAGCTTCCCGTCCTTCTCGCCTGTCTCGGCAAGGCAGGTCGCAGTCATCCACCTGAGAGCTGTCGTAAGCTCCCGCTCTTGGACGGCTCCGTCCGTCCGCTCTTGGACGCCCCCATCATCAAGAAGGCCCAGCCACTCGTCTACGTCGAGGGCATCGGGAAGCGGATGGTCATCGTCCCCCGAGGCATAGACGGCCAGACGGCGCCAGGCTCGGGCAAGAATGTCTGCGTCGGGACAAGTCCCGTCGAGGACCCAGGAGAAATCCGGCCCAGAGAGCGCCCTAGCCGAGAGGTCGCGCAGCGCCCTCTCGAGCGCAAAGGACGAGCGCAGCCCGGAAAGGCCGGAGAGCACCTCCGCCATTGCACCCGCCTGACCTCCGCACAGGTCACGCACCCGCTCCGCAAGGACCCGCTGAGCGCCCGGGCGCATGACGCCTCCCGTGTTCCGCGAGAACTCCTCGGCATAGCTCCTGGCCCATCTGAGGCAGGTGTCCTCGTCCCAGCCGCTCGCGGCAACAACGTCGTCCGCGTACAGGAGCTCGTCGCGCATCTCCCAGAGGGCCCTGGGAGACGCAAGCAGAACGAAGCGCCCGTCCGCGCAGGGGCTCAACGGGTTCCTGAGAAGCCGCAGGTCATCAACGCTCCATCCCCCCGAGACAACCACCAGCCTGCAGTCGTCCGTCGCGGTTTTCTCAAGGCGGGCAGGGAGTTCGTCGCCGCTGACAAAATCCACGCCATCTTGGCAGAGCTCTGGAAGCAGCGCCTGGAACCGACTTCGTATAAGCTCAGAGCCGGCGAGCTGCCCCGCCGCAATCACGCAGTGGCCGTTCATCGAGAGAAGGCCTTTGATCCGACTCACGTCGCATGCTTTCAGCGACGAGAAGAGCGGCAGGCCGTCGAACTTCTCGTCAAACACAATGTCGCGCGTTGCACCGACGTCCAGGCGACCCTGCATCTCACGCACGCTGTCAAGCATCCTTCTGCAGGCGGCGGCAAGCGCCAGGCGTGCCCCCGCCGCATCCTGCCTCCAGCCAACAAGCGCGCGCATGGAGCCGTCGTACAGGGAGACCCGGCCGTCCAGCACCTTGATGATTCTGAAGCGCCGTAGTTCTTGGATGTCCTGGTCAAGCTCCTTGAGCAGGCGGTCCTCTTGAGGGCTCAGGCCACCCTCAGCACCGAGCCCGCCCACTTCGATGACCCGATCCCGAATCTCCTCCATGGAGAACGACTCATGCCCCAAGCCCGCCTCGCGGCTGTCGGCTTCAAGAAGCCCGAGCGCATGAACAAGCACGTCATAGCCAGGGTCAAGCTGAATGGTGAGCTGGAACTTGTCTGTCAGGGCACCCGAGGACTCGCGGAGCGCACGATCAACCTCGGCGCTGGGGACCTCAATGAAGAAGGCATCCGCGCGTGCGTCAGGTTTTCTCCTGCGCCGCATGTCATAGAGCAGCTGCTCACAGACGATGTTGATGAGGTTGGGAAGGTAGCAGGATCTGCTGAGCATCTTAAGGATGTCCTCGTCCCGCATGAGGTAGCCCATGGACCGCATCGGCTCCCTCACAAGGCGGAAGGCATCTTCGTAGGCGCCCTCCTCCCAGAGCGGCCCCACGACGACAGGACCACCGATTTGCCCATAGGTCTGATTCCTCTGGGCCTGTTCGTCCGCAAACCGCATCGTCTCGTGAAGGCCGCCCATGACCACGTGAAAGCCTGCATTTCGCTGCACGTAGTCCACGAGGCTATTGAATATGGCATTGCGCTGGCCGCCTCGCTGGGCCGAGTCAAAGCGAAGCAGATCATCAACCTCGTCAATGAGCAGGTAGAATATCCGACCATGCCATCCCGCCGATGCTCCGCTGAGGATGTCCTGCACCTCTTTGGCGCTCCGAATGTCCGCGAGCTCAGGCAGGTCATCCACAAAGCCCCGGGCAACCACCTGGACCCAGAAGTTGTCGAGGCTCATGCCCATAACACCATAGAGGTCCCGATAGGCAACCCTCGTAGTCTGACCATGCCACGCCCTGTCGGGGTTGCAGCGGGCGGCCCGCTCGCGGGCAACGAACTCGCGCAAGATCGAGGTCTTGCCCATGCGACGGGCACCATAGATGAAGGTCAGTCCCTGAGCCTTTATCCTGTCGAGTATCGCGGCCCTCCCATAAAAGAGGGACGGCTGCAGAATGCTCTTGCCCGTGTTGGTGTTTGCCATCACGCTCTTGCTAACGTTGTCCCCGTAAGGAAGGGGCGCGGTAAAGGGCAGCGCACAGCGGAAGAAGGCGGCAAGACGATCTCTGCGCCAAGCGTCATTCGGCACGCTGGCAAGATAGGCCATCAGGACCTCGTCAAGGAGCAACGCCCCCGACGCCTGCGAGCTGCGGGGCGTCGTCCATGCGGACATGAGCTCGCGACGCAGGCGCGGCGAGAGCAGCGCACCCTCCGGGGGCAAGTAGACGGCAAGGCGCTTTAGACCCGTATTGCGCTCAGAGAGCAGCGCCTCCTTGAGCGCCTGGTAGCTCGTGTAGAGCTCCACCTCGTACTCAACCCGCGACTGCTCAGCCGGGGTCTCAGGATCAACCAGCACCACGAACTCGCTCAGCGGGCACACGAGCTCGCCGCGGGAGTCCCTCTCCGAGGGGCTGGAGAAGAAGCGCAGGCGCCAGGAGAACACCATCTGGCCTTCTCGGGTGTCGACAACGAATGGGCTGACCGTGGCATCCGCAAAGCCAAGCGTCTCGAACAGCTTCTGGAACGCAGCGGAAACCTCCTCAAGCTGGACACGAGCCGCCTCCAGAGAGACGGGCACGCCATCCATCGGGAGTCCCCCGCCTTGCGCCTTGTCGCGTATCCCTCCCACGACGCCAGCGATAGTCTGGTACGTCACTGCAGCGGCTTCCGAGCGCCCTGCGTCATCAGGCTTGGGTAGGTCGGGCAAGAAGGGCATCTGCTCGAAGGAAGTCGTATTGGAGTCGTCAAGCGTCCGGAAAAGGACGTCCACCACGCCTTGGCTCGACTCGCCAAGGCCATAGAACTCGTCCTCGTAGCTCGCGTCCACTTTGGGCAGAGGCAGGACGTCGTTGTCCTCCTCATAGTCGGCATAGGCAACGATGCGAGCGAGGTCTCCCTGCTCAACCGCCTCGTTGAGGCGCTCCCTCAGGGCCCCATCAAGGTGCTCCTGCTGACCAAGGCGCTCAGCCATGCGACCGACAAACGCCCGAACAAGTCCGCCCACGCGCCGCTCAATGAGAGAAAGGACGCAGTTCGCAAGCACGGCCTTCATATCGGCGCCCGCCGCCCGCTCCTCCGCCAGGCCCTCAAAGGCGCCCTCGATTTGGGCGAGTGTTGACCCCAGCACAGAGTGGAGTCGCTCGTCTATCACGTTAAACGTATATGCACGGTCAACGAGCTCACGACAGCCCTCGACCCGCCCGGAGTCGAGCTCGCCCCCGGATGAGAGGTGCACGACCGCTTCCGCAAATGCCGCACCGTCGACGGTTCTCAGGTCAGGAGGCAGCCCGTCATACGCAGACAAGGGGTCGCGCAAGACGGGAAGCTGGCTCGGAAGGTTGTCGAGCCGGTCGGAAGCCTGATCGAGCGGCACCGTCCATCCGGCACGCTCCGTCCCCTCGTACCCCCTGACCGCATCCAGGAGGCTCCTACACAAGCCAGCAAAGGCCCCCGCCGCATCGCCCAGGGCCTGCCCGAAGTGAGCCTGCCCCTCCAGAAGATCGACGTCGTCTGTAAAGTGCGCGTACCTCAGCCACGCCAGCACCGTCCCGGAGTAGTCAGTCTCCGGATTGTAGAGGTACGTGCCCTCAAGGACACGAAGGAGTGTCGAGAAACCTTCCGCAAGACCAGAGAGCCCGGCCTCGTTGAGCTCCTCCTCGTCCATCCATCCAAGAAGCGACCGAATGGCACTGACTAGACCCCCAGAAAGACGCAAGGTCAACACGCCCAGCAGCGCCTCGGTCAGAAGAAGCAGCAGCGGGGAGCCCAGCCGCACCGTCGGAGCAGCATCCTCCACCACCAGTGCCAGCGTTTCGAAGTCGTCAAAGAGCTGATCGGTGGAAACGGTCCCGCTGTTGACGCCCATCCAGTCGGCGATGACCTCCAGCGCCCAGAAGCGGGCTATAACCGCCGTACGGTCCCCCTCCAGGGAGCGCTCTCGCCGAGGCTCAAGCAGGCGATAAACCTCCCCCGGCCTTAGCCCGTCCTGCAAGGCGCGTTCCGCGCACGCAATCGTATTGATGAGGCCACGACGTCCGCAGAAGACGTAGCGGTCAAAGGGTTCCGAGCCTTCGTCATGGACTGTCGGCCAGATCCTTCGAGAGGCAAGGCC
Source organism: uncultured Atopobiaceae bacterium (assembly GCA_944321515.1). Taxonomy (GTDB): domain Bacteria; phylum Actinomycetota; class Coriobacteriia; order Coriobacteriales; family Atopobiaceae; genus Thermophilibacter. Next base: position 40,357 of record CALULO010000001.1, read on the forward strand.
AAAGAGCAGAGGGATGTCTCCGGGGAGACCGGTGTCTCGTCCCCTCTGATACTCCGAGGGATAAAGGGCGCTCAGGCTGTCCTCCACAACTGCAGCACGCCAGCGCTCCTCCCCGTTTTCCGGGCCACTCTCCTTTGCAAACGAGAAAAGCACGTCGAGCCAGGAGTCATCCACCGAAAGAGGCCTTTGCTCGGGAGCACCGTACGAGAAGACCCTCTCAAGAAGCGATGCCCGCCCTACCGGCTGTTTGTCCAGCACCGCCGGCTGATTCTCCGGCGCCGCAGGCGGCTCCTCCGCGGCTGGCGGCACCTCGATGATGTGACGGGCACCCGCCCGGCCAAACGCCACCTCGCCGGTGGAGGAGAGGCTCTTGGCGACCTCCTCCCAACTGCCCCCAAAGTGATCGAGCAGCTGGGTGAGGACCCCGCGCACTTCCCAGCCGCCAGACTGACCCTCAAGCAGGCCCTCAAGGGAAATCCCGTCAGGCACCTCCGTGTCCTCCGCAAGCAGGCGCAGGGCCTGTGCAAGCCTCTGAAGCATCTTCCCTGCAGGCTTCTCGCCGCTCTCGTAGCAAAAGAGGGCGACGTCCTTGGCGCTTCTCGCCAGACTGAGAACCTCGTCATCAGACTTCTTTATGAGGTCCTTTAAGAAGTCACTAAGCCTACACCCGCTCGACCTAGCCTTATGCCAGCAGCTCAGAAAGTACGAGTTCTGCGGAAAAATGTGCGTCAGGCTTGCGAGCAGCTCAGCCTGGGAGCCGCGGTCGTGTAGGGTATCCCGCAGATCCCAGGCGCACCCCTCGTAGTCGATCGCGTCTTCGGGCATGGGCTTACCTCCGCACCGCCAGTCCAGCGGACTCCAGAAGACCGATCATCTCCCGTACCGGGTCACGGTCGTACTCCCTAATCTCCTCGCTGAGCTTTTCCCAGGGGACCATGAACGGGGACTGCTTCTTCTCCTCGTTCTTCACAGGGCCGTAAGTCCAACCGCTACGGTCGCGCTCCTCGAGCCAGCGGGCGTGTTCCTCGCGGGCGAGAAACTCCACCTCATCGTCAGAAAGCTTACCCACGCGCTGGCCGTCTTTGCAGTCCTCCTGGCGGACGACCTCGTACCCCAGTAGCCGAACCTTCTCGAGATAGGAGCGGGCCTGGTCGATGCAGGACTTCTTGTAGTCGTCCGACTGCTCGTCATAGGTCTCGTACTCCAGCGGCTTCCCGTCCCGCAGACGATGCGCCTTGTAGTTCTCAAAGATGACGCGGACGAGCCTCTCCATAGTACTCTGCTCAAGAATCATCTCGACGCTCCCCTCCAGTCTGATGCGGTCCAGCGCATCCACATATCCGGCATGCATGCTCTCTCGCCCGGCGATGTCAGTCGCCTGCGAGGAAATGCCCCCATATAAGGCAAAGGCTGTCGGAACCCCCGAAAGACGAGCCTCACGGGTAACATCCTGCAAGGTAAGCCGACGAGCAAAGACCCCCTCGGGGCTCACCCTCAGCGGGCTTTGCGGGTCATTGAGCACGCGCAGGACGTCGTCATCCGACAGCCTTCTCACCGGCACTCCGTTCAGCACCTCCGCCTCAACTACGGCAAGGTAGCCAAGGTCCTGCTCAAGCGGTGTCGGCTCACGCTCAAGCTGGACAAGCCCGCCCGCACCAAAGAGCCGGTCATAGTACCCGGCGCACTGGACGCGGCCGCGCGGGCTGTCGCTCATGAACTCGAGGTCAAGCAGGGTCGCGCGGATGCCGTCGGCGCCCGGCCCCCACCTTCTCACGGCAATGTTTGCAGACCTCAGGTCACGGTGGTAGATGCCCTGCCGCTGAAGGGCATACGCCTGGTTCAGCATGTCAAAGAGAATCTTGTGAGCCGTCCGCTCGCCCTCGGGAGTGTCTGGGCTCGGAAGCGCCTCCCCCGCGCACTCGACGCCCCCATCAAAGAACGGCACCGGGGCGCCGTCCAGAGCCTCCTCAAGGCTCACGCCCGCGTCCTCCTCAACAAGAAGGGCGAGGCTCGACTCGCCTTCGGCGGCGTCCGGCAACTTCCGCAGGGCGTCAGCCTCAAGCACGCGCGGGCCCACCCCAGACAAGGCGCCGAGCGCAAGGGCCGCGCGCTCACGGGCGTAGTCAATCTCCGGCCGCTCGCCACCAAAGTAGACGGCACAGGCGGGCAGGCGCTGCGAGCGGGCACCCCTCACGCGCTCGTAGACCCCCGGATACACGTACTTGCGGCCAGAGCTCGACCGCGCCTCCTCCCGAGACGGCAGGGGCTCAGCAAACGAGAAGAACCCACTGTCAAACGAAAGGGCGCTCACGCCGACGCGCACGGGGACGTCACACTCGATGAAGTCCTCGGTCATAGCCGGTTCCCCACAATCACCGCAGTCTCACCTGCAAGCCTCACCACGTCGCCACGCTGCAGCCTCACCGCGGGGACAACCTCACGCTCCTCAGGCATCCAGCTCGCAGCACACAGCTCATCGACCTTCGTTTTCTTGGCGCCCTCAAGAACAAACGCCCTCTGGGAACCTCGCACCACCGCGGTGCCATGAAACGATCCGGCATCAGCCAGCCAGAGCTCGCCCCTCTCGAGGTAGAGCACCGCATGACGTCCTGAGACGTCAGGCGCAGGAAGCTCCAGGAAGTGGCTCCGTGCCTCCTCAGCCATCTGCGAAAAAACAGTATTTGTCTGAGGGGAAGAATTCACCTGAGAAATCAAGTCCTCCAAGCTCAGGCTTTGGATTCCAGACTTCTCGCGCTCCGCCGCCCAGTTCTCCCTCAGACGAGAAAAGGCAAGCCTCAACGAGGGATCGTGTGCATGGGCCTCCTCGTACTTGCCCTCAAGCCCGTCCAGGAGAAGATCGATGGGCGAGCGGTCGCCCTTGGCGTCTCCCGCGTCACGATTGCACAGATTGAACAAATTTTCGAAGTACTCCTCCGCCACGCGAACAAACCGACGGAGGACGTCTCCCCAGATGCTCGGAGGGCGCACGTCCCGATGTCGCCGCGCCTCCGCCTCCATCTGCTTCCGCTCCTCCGCAGAGATGTCCGCCTCCGCAATCCGCGCGCATTCCTTCTCGTAGTCAGACTCTCTCTGCGCCCTCCACTCCCGCTCGAGGATGTAGCGCACCTTTTCAAGAGCGGAACGGAGCGCCTTGTCAGTCTTTTTGAGATACGACGACACGCTCCCGTCACAGGGCGCGTCGAAGCAGCTCGCAAGTTCCCCTGCAATAGACCTCTGGAGAAGTCCCGCAACATCAAGACCTCCAGAACGAATCGATCGAAGAGTCGAGTAGCCAGGCGTCGTGCTCCCGACGGGAGCGAGCCATCGCCTGCTTGTTTCGGCGTTGGGACGATAGCCCTCCGCGTGCCTGCACAGACGGTAGAGGAGACCGCCCGAATTCTCTGGATCGAGCATGAGACGGCCAAACTCGTTTTGGAAGGCGACCAGCGCTCTGTTCACACGCTGCGCGCAGGACCTCCAGTACCCGTCATCATACTCGCGCCCCAGCACATAAAGGACGCCGTCAGAAACGGCTGCCCTAAGGTCAAGCCGCTGAGACGGCAGATCCTCGCCCCCCACAACAACCCCCAGAGGAACGACGCCCGAGCCCCTGCCCAGCACGCTCCCCTCCAGCGTCAGCTCGTCCTGCATGAGCTCGTCAGCCGTTGACGGGTTGGCGCGCTCACCGAACCCCCTCTCCAGAGCCGGCTTAAGGCCTACAAAGGTCGCGCGCAGAATCATGCCTATAAGGTCGGCACGGTGGGCCGCCCATTCTGGTGCGGCCCAGTCGCCCTCAAGGCTCTTCTCGAAGAGCTCCCGGACGCTTGGCGTGTCCTCATTTTTATTACCCTCGTCATAGGCCGACTCTATGTCGCCCGCGTCCTTTTTGCACTGATCAAAGAGGCCAAGGGCGGTCTCCTTGAACTCGTCGGCAAGCTCGCGGGCATAGGACGAGTCTTCCGATCCTGCAGCCGAGCAGATTCGCTCCACGAGAGTCCTGACGGAGTGCTTTTTCTCAGATGGAGCGGACCAGAAGTCGATGTTGTAGAGGTTAAGGGGAAGCCCCTGCTCAAGCGGGGAGGCGTAGCGACACTGGATGTAGACCCAGATGGGCAGCAGCACCCGATGGCAGTCCAAGAGATACAGCTCGTCGACCACCTCGCCAAAATGCTGTCGGGCAGTCGCGTTCTCCCCGTTCCCCAGATCCCGGTAGAAGGCAACCTCATCGAGCATGCGAGCAGCAGACTGTCCCAGTGCCTCGGGAAGGGACTCGTTGGATTCCTTGAGGCTTAGTGCCTTCCTCAAGCCCCCGTCAACATTCTTTGTGGGAGGGAACACCCATTCCTCAAAGAACCTTTTACGAGCCTTGTCATTGTTGGTGACACGTATCCGGCCTCGCTGATCCCGCCCCGCATTCTTAGTGTGCGCGCGCGTCTTTTGAGCATCGTCAAAGAGTCCTGCATAGAGCTTCCTGCGCGTTTCAAGCTCCTCTTCCGCGCCCGCGTCAAGCCTTTTGGAGCTGAGAAGCCAGTGGCTGGCCCGGCTCGCATAGCACGTGAAGTAGTTCCCGTTGGTCAGGAGCTGGTTTGCCACGGCACCAGGCTCGCTGACGCTGATTCCCGTCAGTTTCCAAGGGTTCGTCTCGCCCTCGTAACGTTCTTTGAGGTAGCCGCGCAGCACAGCGGACGCCACATTGAAGACGACATGGTCGTTGCTAGGCATGGTGCCCCTTCCTCCGCAGTTACCCCACTGTAGGGCGGCGTCACGTCACGCAGCGCCCGCTTTCGGCAAATGGTCGACACAACGTAACGGTCACGTCATCGGGAGATGCGCACTGACGCGCCAACGCAACAAGACGCTCGGCAGCAGCGTCGAGGAAGGGTATCCCGAGCACCGTCTCCGCAACCTCCCTGACGCTGACATACCGCCACAGCCCGTCCGAGCAGACAAGAAGAACGCGCGACACAAGGCACGCCGGCGCAATCCTTCGGGCACGCGGACGCCCAAGACCGCCGTCGCCCAGATAGCGACCGCCCCGCAGAGGCGCCTGGCACACCTCCTCGATGCCCTCCTCGCCCACCAGGAACGCCCGCACGTCGCCAAGAAGCGCAATCACGCATCCCCCGTCTCCGCCAAACGAGCAGGCGCACCCCATGGCGCCCCCAAAGGCGTGGAGCACCTCGCTCCTGAGGACGCGCAGGTCATCCCCTGCCTCCCGCAGGGCCTCGGCCGGGTCGGCGCCCCGCTCGATGAGCCTCTGGACGCGGTTGGCGGCCAGCTCGGCAAAGACCTCGCCGGCCTCCCCGCCGCCAACGCCGTCCATCAGGCAAAACCCCTCCCTTCCCAGCCTGAAGCGGTCCTCGTTGAGCGGGCGGCGTGCCCCCTGGCACGACGCGCCAGCCACCTCGAAGCCGCGGGCACGGCACGCCCGCAGCTCGGTGCCGGTCCCAAGCGCCTGAGCCATCGCAACCACCCCCTAGAAGCCCGCACGGGGGCGGGCAGGGGCCGTGATACACTGGGGCAGCGCGCGCTCGAGGTCCTCCTCGCGGAGGACGGCCTCGTCGCGCACCCACGACGCCTCGACCACGGCGTGGTCGACCAGCCGGCGCACCGACCGGGCGTTGGAGAAGCCCGCGGAGCCCTGAAGGCGCCTCATGGCCCCCGGCAGGGCGTCGACGCACGCGGTGGTGAAGCCGCGCTCGGCCGCCATGTGACAGAAGATCTGCACGAGCTGGTCCACGGTGTAGTCCGGGAACTCGACCCAGTAGCCAAAGCGGTCCCGCAGGCCGGGGTTGAGGTCGAGGGTGCGCTCCATCTCGCGACGGTAGCCGGCTACGACGCAGATGACCTCGTCGCGAAGGCGGTCAAGCTGCTCGGTCAGCGTGTCGACGGCCTCGTTGGCGTAGCCCCCCTCGTTCTGGCTGAGCGCGTAGAACTCGTCGATGAACAGCATCCCGCCACGGGCGGAGGAGACGATCTGCTTGACGCGGGAGCTGGTCTGCCCCACGTACTGGGCAACGAGGTCGTTGCCGCCCACGCACACCATCTTGTGCGTGCCGTCGGTGACGCCCGTGCGGTCCAGGTAGGACACAAAGCGGCTCGCGACCTCGGTCTTGCCGGTCCCGGGGTTTCCCTCAAAGACGAAGTGCAGGCACTCCACGGCACGGCGGCCGTGCTTGGCCACCGCCGCGGAGAGTTTCATGAGCATCAGGCGCTGCTCCTCCATGCCCACGAGACCGTCAAAGACGCTCTCGGCGCCCTCCGCACGCACGGGCACGGCGCCGGAGCCCGCCAGGTCGGCGGCGCTCACCACGGGGACCTCCTCCTGCGCGAGCTCGCGCAGGAGGTCGAAGTGCTCGACCGGCAGCTCGCGCACGTTGACCTTCGCCAGGCTCTCCGCCTCGTAGGGAGTCCACCTCTTGACGGCATCCGAAACCGACTTCGGGTCGCCGAACAGCCATGCGTCGCGAAACGCCCCGACAAACGGAACCAGCCAGCGGCCCTCGCGGCCGGGGCGAGCGCCGAAGAACTTGAGCCTCATGCTCGCGGCCTCAAACTCCTGCAGCAGGCCGAGGCGGGCGGCAACCTCGCCCCAGTCGGGCTCCCCGAGCTCGCTGACAACGATGCGCCCCCGAAAATACTCGTTCATGGCTACCTCCTGGCTGGCTCTCTGTTGGACAGCGCCCATTAGAGACCCCATCCGAAGGCCGTGTTGTACAACGTCGCTCACACTCATGAGAGGACCTCCAGCCCAAAGACCCCGGTGTCGAAGTTGGGGTAGAGCGCATAGGCGTGACCGGCAAGCGCCCTGCTTCCCTCTAGCACCCGCTCGACGGCGTCGAGAAGAACCTCATGGTCGTCAGCGACAACCGGCAGGAGGAACTCCAGCGCGCCCGCGCGCTCCAGGGCCGTGTCGACAATCCGAACGAGACGGGAGGCGGAGGAGGCCACCAGACCGAGGCGCGCGTAGTAGCCCGGTGCTCCCCCGCACACCGGCAGGGGCTCCCCGGCGTCACGCCGGTGGGTTTTAGCGAGCGCAGCGTCAGACAGACAGAGGTAGTCATGCCGGACGGCCCCGTGGGAGATCGTGGCGTCAAAGGTCACGTCCACGTTCGCCCAGACAGTCTCCCACCCCGCCCCCTCGACCTCGACGACGTTCCAGGCGTGCGGGCCGCCCTTCTCGTCCCCGTCACCAAGGGCCTCGCCCACCACCACGCCGCAGCGCACGCCGCAACGGTCGCAGAGGAACTTCAGGGCCTTGGCCGCGCCCTCGCAGACGCCCACCCCATAGACCAAGGGGCCCGGGGCCTCGTGCGCGTAGGCACGGTTGCCGTCCGCATAGCGCAGCCTCCCCGCCAGCCAGTCATGCGCCGCAAGGACCCTGCCGTAGCGGTCCAGCCCAGAGACGTCACCCAGAAAGAGGTCCGCGGAGCGCTCCATCTGGTCGAGCAGCGAGGCAGCCCCTCCCGCCCCGAGCCGATACGTCGGTCGCAGGGCAACGCCGTGCGGGCGCAGGCGGCTCCCCCGGAAGGTCACGGTTGTCCCGCCCACGTAGAAGAGCTCGGGGATGTCCCTCCTCATGCGGTCGGCAAGCTCCGCCGCAAACTCGACGCTCGTTCCCGAGGGCAGGGGCACGCAGTCCCAAAGGGCGAGAAGCCCCTCAAGCGCAGCCTCGTAGACCTCCACGTCCTCCGGACACAGGGAGAGCTCGTAGGGGCGGTAGCGCTCGGGGGAAACGTGCGCCGCCACGCAGGCGCCCGTGGCGGCCATCACGCCACGCTCCCCACGCACACGCCCGACTCGCCGCGCTCGAGAACCAAGAACTCCCCGACGCCCAGAGAGCGCAGCTCCTCCGGCCTCACCACGCGCTCCCTGCGCGTCGAGCACGTCACGCTCCGCGCGCCCGGCACGCCGCCCGAAAGCCCCCAAAACGACCCCTCCCGCGCCTCCGACACGGAGACGTCGATCTTCTCGTACTCCCCAAGCAGCTCGGAGACGGCGTCGGACGACGCGTGCCCCTGCGCAAAGGAGATCAGCCGGTCAGCCGAGGCCGCCCAGCGGCGAAGCTGCTCCGTCCCGGAGAAGAACTCAAGCGCGTCGTCGCAGGAGATCACCCAGCGGGCCGCGGGGAAGCCGCGCAGCAGCTCCCCCAGCCTCTCCCAGCGGCCGAGCGAACGCGCGCGCACCATGACGGTGAGCGCAACCCCCCGTCTCAGGCAGAACTCGATCTCGGAGAACGCAAGCGAGCAGATCGCGACGTTGCCACCAGACGCCACGTCGAGCACCGTCACCCCGCCGCGCCGGACCGTATCGACTATCGAGCAGGACGATGACGTGACGCCCGCCCCCGCAAGCAGCCTTCCCTCGGCGACCGCCTCGCGGAAGAACCCCTGAATCGCCGCCCTGCAGGAGGGCGAGACGTCAAGACGCGCCCGCAGGTCAGACGCCTCGGCGGCATCCACCCGTCCCGCGCTCTCCAGCCGGTCTATCACCTCGTGCATCCGGGAGTGTGGGCACCCGTCCATCATGCGGACCGACACGGGAAGCCTCTTGAGGGCAAGCACCTGCGCCAGGGCCTCGAGATAGGGGCCCGCGCCCTCCGCGTCGTCCCGGCACAGCGAGACCGCGCCCTCCATGAGCTCGGCCGCGTCGTGGGCGTCCCTGCGCGCGAGCGGTTCGTATCTATGCGAGTAGGCGTCAAGCACCTCGACGGGGCCGACGCCCATGCGGGAGAGCGCTCGCCCCAGCCCCGCCACGCCCTCGCTGATGACGACCACGGGCATCCCCTGCGCAAGGGACTCGCGCGCGGCCCCCGCCAGCGCCTCCTCGCTCGCAGAGTCGGGTGCCCCCAGCAGAAGGGCGCGCGAGGCCCCGCGCAGGAGGCGCCTCGCCTCAACGGGGGCGATTCGCACAAGGGAGCGCGCGGCGGCGTTCTCGCGCTCCGCACGACGCGTGGTCGCGTCCTTTGTCAGCAGGTCGCGCACGCGCTCACCCAGCGTGATGCACCGACTCTTGACGTCCCCCACCATCACCGATACCTCCCAAAGCAAAACCTCAACGGACCGCGGAACGGCTGGAGCACAAACGCCTCTCCCCTTCCCAGGGAGGCGAGGTCCCAGTCCTCGATGACGCTTCCCGGTCGCGTCTCAAAGCGAGCCTTCCCGTCGCCGGACAGGTACGAGAGCTCCGCAAGGGCCGACCCGCACCGCTCCCGCACCACGGCGCGCGTCGCCTCGTCGCTGGGCCTGAAGCACACGAGCGTCTGGAAGCCCGAGACGAGCGCCGCAGCCGCGTCACGGCCGTAGGCGTCAAAGAGCTGCTCGACGCTCTGCACGGCCGCAACCACCTTGACGCCCTGGCTGCGCCCGAAGGAGAGCGCGTTCTCCAGGAAGAGCAGGTGCGGAAGCATGGCCAGCTCGTCGATGACCACGTACGTGTTCGAGGCCGGCCGCCGGCCGGCCAGCGCCTCCTTGAGAAACGCGTCGACGATCACCTGGTAGGCAGGGGTGGCGGCGCGCGTGATGTCGTACTCGACGAACAGCGCGCCAACGCCGCGCCGCAGGAACTGCCGGGAGGAGAAGGCGCCTCGGCCGCCGAACCCGCCCGCAAAGAGCCCCGCCACGGCCTCCTGGAGCTCCGCCAGCACGCCAAGGGCCTGCTCGGAGGAGCCGTCCCCCAGGTACTTGAGCGAGCCGGCAAGACGGGGCAGCGGGCTCAGCAACGCGCGCAGGCTCTGCGTCGTGGCCCCCAGCAGGAGGTCGCGCAGGGCACGGTTGTTGAGGCTCTGCTCCCTGAAGTTCTTGTCGCCTGCCGCACAGAGGCACGCGGCGGCCATCACGTCGGCAAAGAGGTCGCGGGCTGCCTTGGGAAAGAACGGGCTCGAGGAGCGCTCCACGGCCTCGGCAAAGACCACCTGCGCGACCTCGCGTGCGTTGGCGGCGACGTGCTCCTCGTCCCACCCGTCGGCGACCACGTCCCCAAAGACGTTCCAGGACTGCGCGCCGCCCGGCAGCACGACGTCGGTCGCCGGGTCGGCGAGCCCAAGGAAGTCGCCTTTGGGGTCAAACACGCACATCGTGTCACCCGGGCGCATCGTGGCCTTGATCTGGCGGAGAGCCTCAGAGAGCACGTTGGTCTTGCCCGTGCCCGAGGGGCCAAGAAGGAGCAGATGGGTTGCCAGGTCACCGCGAGAAAGGCCCAGGCACGCAGGCTTCCCCACAGCCGTCCCCTGCAGGCACACCACGGCGTCCGCGCAGGCGGACGGGGCTGCGCCCCGCCAGTCGGCGCCCTCGATCACGTGCGTCCTTACGCCCATTTCAGTCTCGCCTCCCATGCGTCTCACCATCTCCTCCTGATACCGCCCTGGCCGCCTCCGTGCCTCTGGCCTTCGGCGGCCTTCTGGTCCTGCCGCCGTTCGACCTGCGGGCCCCATGTGAGGCCCCCGTTGTCCGCCGCCTGCTGGAAGGCTCTTCTCGCCTGCTCGAGGGCCTCGGCCGAGTTGACGTCGGCGCCAAGGCGCTCGAGCTCCGCACGGGCGGAAAGCGCCTGCCGCTCGTCCCGCAGCCGCTCGAGGCGCTCGCTGGCAAACCTCCGGGCGTCGGACTCCACGGGCTGCTCGTAGTAGGCGCGCGGGTTCTGCCAGAAGCTCACGTAGCCACCGGGCCGCAGGTTCTTGGCCCAGGCGCGCGCCTGCCCCTCGTCGTCGTGCGCGAGGCGGCCCTCTACAACGTCGCGCTGCTGGGCGTGACGGCCCTCGTGCAGAATCGCCTCCGCCAGGGCGTCCGGGTTGTCCCCGTAGCGCGAGCCCGGCGCGAGCTGCGACGCGTTGACGTAGATCGTCTGCGCCGACGGGTCGTAGCAGCCCAGCTCGATCCCGTCCGTACCCGTGTAGAGCCAGGAGCTCGTGACAGGACGGGGCAGCCGGCCCTGCTCGCGCGCGGCACGGTCCTCGAGCGCCTGGAGCACCTCCAGGCGCCCCTCCTCGCCAAGCGTCGACCACTGCCCGGGCTCAAGCGAGCGCACCGCCTGCTCGTAGGTCATCGCGCACCCCCCTACATCCGCACCGCGAGCGCGCGGGCCGCGGTCGCAGGATCGCAGCGGTGCCAGTCGATGAAGACGAGCGCCGCCGGGTAGGGCATGCCCCGCGTCATGAGGCCACGCGCGTCGAAGGGAGCGCGCCCGACGTTTGCCGTGTCTCGCCGGTCGCGCACCCAGCGCCGCACCGCCTCGTCGAGGTCGGCATGGTCCGCCGCCGAGAAGTGCAGCAGGTCGTGCGCTGTCACCTCGGCCGCCGCGGGCGGGTAGTCGTACTCGCCCCTCAGGATCTGCGCGATGGCGCGCTCGCTCGGCGTGTCGGCGCCCTGGTTCTTCTCGCTCATGACGTGCTCCCTTCCTCCCGCGCGGGATTCGCGGTTTGCTAGTCGCCGCACAGGACGGCGAGGATGAACAGGACGAGGGCGATCATGACCGCGGCCATGAGCAGGGCCGCGGCCACTCCCACCACGGCGATACCGCCGGCGGAGGCCGCGGCCGCCAGCGCGTAGCTGCGCGGCTCATCCACCTGGTCGCACGTCACGCAGTTGAACCCGTAGACGCACGCCCCCGCCACGGCCCCGGCGGCAAACAGGAGCTGCAGCCACACGGGATACCCCAGGCCAAGCAGCCCGCCCACGCCCGAGCACACGGGGAGCAGGACGCCCAGCAGGGCAAAGACCACCAGGCCAATGCCCACCGCCGCGGCCCAGAACGCCGGGGGCAGGCCCTCGCCGGGCTTCGGCGCGGGCGCCGGGGCCGGGGCGGGGGCCGGGCTCGAGCTGAACGTGAAGGCCGGCGCCGGGGCGGGGGCCGGCGCGGGCGCGGGGCGCGGGGCAGGCGGCACTGGCAGCGGCGCCGGGGTCGCCGTCCTGGCCACGGCGGCCGCGTGGCGACGGTCGGCCGCGCAGTAGGGGCAGGAGCCGTCGCCCTTCCAGTAGGTGTGGCGCCGCTCGCGGGAGCACGTGACGAGCTCGCCCTTGTAGCGCGCGAGCGCATACCTCCACTCCTCGGGGCTCGGCCGCGCCGCGGGGTCGGCGTTGCCGGCCACGAACGCGCGACGGAACAGGTCGGTGAGGTAGGGCGGCAGAGACGAGACCTCCGGCACGCCGGGCCTGGTCTGGACGCCGGGAACCTTGATGAAGAAGGGGGTCTCCCCGCGCTCGACGCGCTTGGTCCAGCCAACCGCGGCCGGAACCGAGCCGTTCTGGGAGGGCACGGGCACGCAGGCAAAGGGGTGCTCGCCGTTCATGAGGAGGCGGAAGACGTGCACTGCGAGGGCATGGTTGTCGATCGCGGGCGTGAAGACATCCTCCGGGCAGCCGGCGTAGCCGTCCGGCCCGCTCCCGGTGCGAATGGCCTCGGGGGCGGCAACGTCGTTGGCAAAGCGGTCCCCGCGGAAGAGGCGGCCGCCGGAGCGCACGCAGAACGAGTCGGCGTCCATGAGGGCGGCGCGGCGCGTGCCGCGCACCATGGCGACGTTGTTCTCATTGAAGTCGCCGATGACCTGGCCGAGCCCGTGGAGGACGCAGACCACGTTGGCAAGGTCAATGAGGAAGTCGACCTTCTCGGCCTGCGTGACGTCAAGCTCGTCCGGCGCGGGGTACTCGTGGAGCTCCGCCAGGGTGTACTCCACGCTCACGCGGCGCATCCCGAAGCCCACGAAGTCCCTCCTCGCGGGGTCGGCATAGAGCGCCGACATGGGCCAGGCCACGCCGCTCAGCTCGGGGCGAGCCGCGACCTGCGGTCCCATGGCCACCATTACCTCGATCTTCTCGCGGTGGCTCTCCGCGTCAGAGTGGTAGAGCTTGGCCACGCGCCCCGGGTAGCCGACGATGTCGCAGATGCGGCCCTCGCTACCCCTGTGCCCGGTCTCGGTGAGCTCGAGCTTGGTCCCAGACTCGTCGTAGACAATCATCGCGGTGCCCCTTTCCTCTCATCAGGCGTCTGAGTTGCAGCATGAGCCTGCGTCTGTGCGGGCGTTGTACAACGTGCGGCGGTGCGGCCTCCCGCGCACCCGTGCCGTAGAGCGCCGCGCGCGCCTCGGCATAGAGCCGTTCCCAGTCCGGCTCGGCATAGTAGGACTCGTTCTGAAGCGCAGGCAGCGCGGCGTCGTCAAACACAACCTGGACGGTCTTGTCGTCGTCGATGTGCTCCACGGGATAGGCGGACAGATAGGCGGCAAGCTCCTCGCCCAGCTCCGCAAGGCGCCCTGCGTCATCAGGGCGCGGGTGCAGGAACATCCGGGCCTTGGAGCGGTCAAGGGGGTCGGCGCCGCGCGCCGCCAGGACCGGCGGCGCGATCATGCCCTCGAGCACGCCGTCGGTGCACAAAAGCGCCGTCGAGACGCCCTCGAGCGCGCCGAACTCCCAACGGTCCTCGAAGCACAGCGGGAACACCCGGCCCTCCTCGTCTCGCTGCATCCTCGTCACAAGCCGGTAGGTGCCGTCGGCCATGCCCGCCACGAGCCCCGAATCCCCGGACTGCCCCCAGAGCATCCGCCCTCCCGAGAGGACGGCAAGGGTCAGCGTGGCGTCAAACTCCCCGAGCGGCTCCCCCATCCGCCGGGCGCGTGCGGCCACGGCGTCCCACGCGGCACGAAAGGCGCCGCGCAGGCAGGCGAGGCCATCCCTGCCGGAGGGACGGGCGGGAAGGTGGTCACGGCAGTACGCGACCGCCGCCTCGGAGGCGACCGCGCTCCCCACCTCCGAGAGGCGCTCGCTGCCCAGGCCGTCGGAGACCGCCGCCACGGCAAGGGAGCCGTCCTCGGAGACCCAGGAGGCGCGGGCGTCCTGACAGGGACGTCCCGCCTCAAGATGGCGGGGGCCCGCGACGCAGGCACCGTAGACGTGCATCATCTCAGCTCCTCTCCCCCGGGCGGCGCGCGCCGCCCGGGGCCGGTTGCGTCTAGTCCTCTGAGAGCCAGTAGTCCAGCGGCTTCAGGGTGACGTTGCTCTCCTCGGTGCCCACCGGGGTGTCCACGTGAATGACCCCTCCCGGCGCGGCGACGCTTGCCGCCTTCACACTGTTGGCCGCGAAGTCGAAGAAGTCGTTGAAGTTGTAGTCGCCGTTGGTCACCTCGAAGCACCAGCGGCCGTTGGCCCGGTTGAGCTGTGCGGCCGTCGCGCGGTCGTAGGCCCCGAAGCCCAGGAAGAAGAGCTTCAGCTTCTTCTCCTCGATGCGCCTGTTGGCGAGCTCGGCCGCCTCGTTCACGTTGCCGGTCACGGTGTCGTAGCCGTCCGTCATGAGGATGAGGTAGGGCTTGCGCTCGACGATGCCCTGCTGGGCATAGACGAGGCTGCGCTCGCGGATCTTCTGGATGCCCGTGAGCACGGCGCCGTTGAGGTCGGTGCAGCCGCCGCACGTGAGCTCGTAGTTCCCCATGTCCTTGATCGGGCACCAGTCCTGAATGACCCGGACCGTGTCGTCGAAGGCGAGGACGCACACGTCCACGCTCTTGGCCGCAACGGGGTCTTCACAGACCACGCTCCTGAAGTTGTTGAGGTTGGCGTTGATGTTGCGGATGGCCTCCCCGGCAACGGAGCCGGACGTGTCGACCGCAATGACCACGGACATGTGATCCTTGTCAACGGCGACGGGAGGCTTGCTGGCAAAGCGCGGGGACTCGGCGATCATGGTTGCTCTCCTCTCTGGGTCCGACACCGTGTCGGGCCCGCTGAGACCAACATGTCACGTCCCCGGAGACGACGTTGTACAACACGCGCCCGGCGCATGGCCGACCTTGGAAGCCACCTCATAAAGACCAGCCCAAGGGAGAAGAACATGGACGTCCGCGCGCTTGTCCTTGCCTATGCCGTAGCGGGAATCGCCTCGTGCATACTTGCTGTTGCGCGGCGTGCCCGTGCTTCGCTCGCCTGCGCCTCGGCGGGCTCGGCGTGCCTTGGCGCGTTGGGCCTTGCGGTCGCGGGCTGGGCGGGGGCAGCGGGCTGCCTTGCGCTTGCGGCGATAGTCGCCATCTGGCTGGCGACCGACCAGCGCCACGGGACGGGCGCGCCGTCAGGACCGCTTGCGACCCTTCTGGCAACGGGGCTCTACCTCTGCGGCGCCGCGGGCAACGGCGAGGGGGCCGTGGTCGCGCTTGTCTGCGCGCTCGCCGCGTGGGTGCTTGGGTCCCACGCCGCCCAGCTGATGGACGCATATGACATGGCCGTCCTCTCGCTGGCACTTCTCGCCCTCGGGCTGCTCGACGGGAGCGGCGTCATCCACGCCGGCGCCGTGGCGCTCGACGTGGCCTCGCTCGCCTGCCCGCCGCTTGCCGTCACCCTTGCCGGAGCACTCGGGTCGCACGGGGAGAGGCGCCGTGAGCTGCCTCTGGCGCTTCTCTCCGCCGTGGGCGCCCTGCTGTGCGTCGAGGCCTATGCGGAGCTGTGCGCGCTTGCGCTGGCAGGGGTGACGTTCCTCGTTGCCGGCTCCGCCCGCCGCGGCCGAGCGGCGCTGTGCGCGGGGGCTCTTGTGGCGCTTGCGTGGGCAGTCTGCCTCGCCCTCTCGGTGCCTCAGCTCCGCGGGTGGCTCGGCGCCTGGGATGACCCCTACGGCGCGGGCTACCAGCTTGCGCTCTTCCGGGAGGTGCTTGCGGAGGCGGCCCCGCTCGGCACGGGAGACGTCTCCGCGCTTGCGCTCTCAATCCCCCGCGCGACAGACACCTACGTCCTGGCCCAGGCCGCCTCGGCGCTCGGCTGGGTTGGGATTGCCCTGCCGATCGTCTGCGCGATTAGCGCCGTTGCCGCAAGCCTCCGCTCGTGCGCGGGCGCCCACGCCCGCCGCGCCATGACCGCGCTGCTTGCGACGTTCGCGCTGTTCGCGATGGTAAACGTGGCCTACGTGTTCCACCTCGCGCCGGTGCCCTCGCTGCCGTTCCCGCTGCTCTCGGCGGGTTTCGGCCAGCTCGTCTCCTTTGCCGGAGCCGGCGGCGCGCTTGCCCGCCTCAGCGCCGGCGAGAAGAACGTGAGCGCCTATCTCATGACCG
The DNA here is from genome assembly GCA_944321515.1 of uncultured Atopobiaceae bacterium. Lineage (GTDB taxonomy): Bacteria > Actinomycetota > Coriobacteriia > Coriobacteriales > Atopobiaceae > Thermophilibacter. The sequence goes on from CALULO010000001.1 coordinate 56,375, forward strand.
AGTCGACTGATACCTTGAAGTCAGGGTAGAGCTCTCGCCCGACCTTCTGAAGCGATTGCGCCAGATGTTGAGCTTCCGCGTTTCTTTCGTCATCCGTCATCGTCTTTGCGGCAATGCGTTGGTATGCGACTGCGGAGAGCCGGCAAAGCATGACGCCCCATTCGAGCAGCTTCCGCTCCTTGGAATGCGAGCAACAACGGGCGGAGCACATCCAGAGGCCCTGAAGGAGCCGGTGCGCCCCGTCATTGTCCCCAAGCAGCGAGGCAGCACCCACCCCTTCATCAAACAGGATGGAAAGGGCCTCAGCGCACTCTTTGTTGCTCGTTGCCATCACCTCGATTCGCTCTCCCGTGCACAGACACGCACTCGCGTGCAGCCACGGATCATAGAGCGAAGACCCGCGCTCCTTGAGGGCACGGCAGCAGTCGAGCGACCGACGGAAGAGCTCGAGCTCCCGCCTCACGAGACCACAGCAGTGCTTCCGCAGCTCGAGGTACCTCGACGCAAGCAGGGCACAGTCCTGCGCACCACGAGAGAGCTCCTCTTCCGTCGGGGAGGCGCTACCGCTTAGGGACAGCACACTCGCACGCAACGAGCGAAGGTCCCTGATTAACGAGAGCTGGCTTTTCCACGCCGCGCTGTTTCCGACAATGGCTCCCGCAGGGGAGGCGAGCCTGTTTTCCAGGGAGCGCTCAAGCCGCGAGAGTATTTCGTCGCTCACCTGGTAGTTTCCAATGCTCTCCTCGTATGCGGCATACGACCAGTCTGTCCTGTCAAGCTCCGCGCGCCGGCGCTCGTCGTTGTCAACCTTGAGCGCGGCGACACGTTCCTGGCTATAGGCCCGAGCCACGACCGTCTCAGACAGCCCCGCCTCCGCCATGACCTGAGCCATTGAAACGCCATTGATGGCAAGGCCGCAGCTATCATCTATCGCCTTTTGTGCAAGGCGCTCGATGGTCCTGCGCCCCTCCCCCTCAGGGAGCGGGCGTGCCTGCAGGACTCGCAGGTCGCTTATAAGCTCCCTGTCGCGCTCCATGGAGCTGAGGAAATCGGGCCAGAGGGAGGTGATTCTGACAAGACACGAAAGGGACTCGTAGGCACAGCGCACCGCCTCAGCGTCGGACTCGCTGATTTTCAGGGATGCCCCGGCCATGCCCCAGGCTGACATGGCATGCGAGAGCTGATTGGCATCCAAGTCCTCCATCTTCTGGTCATCAAGCAGCGCAACCATCCGGCCGCAAACCGGACTCGCAGCCTCCTTGTCCCCGACCATAAGAAGGAGCTGAAGCAGGCTGATGTAGCCGGCAAGAAGGTCGCCCCAGCTCCCCGAGGCCTTGAGGCCCTTGTTGCGAGCCGCTCTGTATACCCGCTCCGAGGACTCTATGTAGCGCTCGTAGCATGCGCGTGCATCGTCATAGCGTGACTGGGAGAGATGCAGGTGGCCCAGGTCAAGGCCAAGGCGCCGGTTGAGGTCAACGGCGTAGCCCATCCGACCACCCATGCTCGTCAAGTCAAGGCCGGCGAGAAGTTCCTCGGCACGGGCAAGGTATGTACTGGCTTGGCTCCGCTCCTCCTCCTTTCCCGTCATACCAGCCACCCCGTCGCCAAGTCTCCCCAGCTCAATGAGGACAGTCGCCCTGACTACCTTGTCAAGGTCAGACCCAGTTCCCTGTTCCCCCAGCACCCGAGCTATCTCCGAAAACAGCGAGAGGCGCCACTCATCAGAAAGGGCATATGTCTCCGGGTGCGAGAAGAGCCCCACGCGGTCGAACGCAAGCACAAACCAGTACCACTCCCCATCTCCGCGGCCCTGCATGGCGCGCACGGCACGGCAGAGGAAGGTCCTCTCAAAAGGAAGCGACGCCTCCTGCACGCAGGCGCCCGCCAGGCCACCTACGAGGGAGAAGCCCAGGGGGACAAGTTGCTCTGAAAGCCCCGCGAGAACCCCTTCCTGGCAGAGAAGCCCCGCCGCGCCAGCCGCGTCGTCCGCCAGGCAGAGGTGGTGCATGACCTCGCCGTCAACAAACGCGTCTCTGACATCGGCCGAATAGACAAGGTAGCGGTACCCAGGAAGCGGGTCTCCCGTAAATCGGGCGCGGCTAAGCAGGTAAGGGGCCACGAGTTCGCGGTTCGCCCTCAGCAGCTCGTCACGGTGGCGGTGCCAGATCATCCGACGGAAGCTCTGGTGGGCAAAGTCCCACTCCATGCGGCCACGCTGTATGAAGTCCTCGGAGAGCACCTGGCGGAACCACGCGAAGACCGCTGGGTCGAACCTTGCTCCCAAGCTGCCGGAGAGGTCCTCGACGCGAAGACCCCACCGGCTCGCCGCGATGGCCAACAGAAAGAATGGGAAGACCTTAAGCCCCGTCACCTCCATAGCGTCGCACACGAGCACCTCGTACATGCCCTCGCAGTCAGCTGGAAGCGTCATGACAATGGAGCGCATGACCACAATCTGTGCCTGAATGGGGGATAACCCATACTCACGCTGGGTTCGATCGATTGCCCGATAGTCCTTCTTGCCAAGCATGAGCAGGTGACGCACAACCAGCGAGACGTAGAGCGGGTTGATGCCGCCGGTCTCACCTGCCTTTGCAAGTAGGTCATCCACGACCGCACCAGGGAGTGCCCCCTTGTGGTTTCTTGTGCAGACAGCATCCACAAGCTGCCGCGCGTCCTTCTCGCCAAACGAAGGAAGGGGCCAGGAGGAGCCTCGGACATGGCTGAGGGCCGTTGCATAGTCTCCGGGAAGCGACGTGCAGACGATGTGGCAGCCTCGCGGCAGATTATGGCCAGCCCAGTTGAAGGTTCCTTCCGCAGCGTCCGCAAGCTGGTCGACGGCATCCACGAGCAGCGTGACCGGCCCCTCTTTGAGGCGCTCCTCAAGAGCGGCGTGCAGCACGCTTACGAGCTGGGCATACGTGAGGTCATAGAGGCCCTCCGGCACCGCATCCGGCGAGCTGAGCGACCAGACGAGGTAGCGCAGCAGGCCGGGCAGGTCGGAGACCTCGGGGCCAAGCCCGCAGAAGGCCACGACAACGGTGCCCATACCCGCAAGCTGCGTCGCGAGCCGCGCGACCAGAGCCGTCTTTCCAGCTCCCGCCTCCGCCTGGACAAGCAGCAGGCCCGCGTCATCGCGCGCGCAATACGAGGCGAGCGAGGACACGACCTCCTCGCGCCCCACGAAGGAGGCCGAGAGGCGGTACGCCTGGGCCACCTGGCGGGCACGCTCTGCCTCAAGCGGGTGGAGGCGCTCGACCGGCGGCTCACCGAGCTCCTCGCGCACGCGGCGCTCGAGCGCCGTGACAACCTGCTCGCAGAACGCATCGAGGTCGTAGGAGCCGTCCCGCTCAACGTGGACGCTGTACTCGAGAATCGCATCGGGATAGTCTGCCTTGAGGCGTGCGCGAAGGGCGGAGAGCTGGCCCGCATGCGTGGGGTCCAAGAACACCTTCCGCTGCGCGGGACTCAGGCTCGAGGGGTTGTCGATAGTCCTGAGACAGCAGACCAGCCGCTGGGCGCAACGGGAGTCTGCAAGCGCGTGATCTATCTCCTGCTCGGTCACGCTTGTACTCGAGCCCTCAGGAACGTACCCGTACCGATCTCCCAGGAGCAGCACGAAGAAGGGCTCGCAGCGGTCAATCTCCCCCAGGCAGACCTCGAGGACCTTGGCGTCCTGCTCTTCCTCGGAGACCGCGCTCGTGTCCACGCCCCAGCGCAGGTCAACGAGGTCGGCAGCGATGCCGTACGGCCGCACGAACTCGCGAAGGCGCGGGAGCACCAAATCGCGCAGCACGTCGCGCTCGTCCTGCATGTCGCGGAAGGTGCTTGAGACGAAGAGGGAGATGTCCTTGGGAACCTGACTTCCTGCCAGCATGGCGTCCATAGCAGCCTCCAAGCGTCAACGTCGCCGCGTTGCGGCCAGTCTAACGCGCGGCAGCTGCCCCGGCCACGGGATTCCGGGGCCGGGGCGCCCCTTGCCGCAGGCGGGGGCGAGGCAGCAGGCCCCGCCCCCGCCCGGCGGCTAACTGATTTCCCCGCAGCAGGGGCACTCGCCGCTGTCCGGCCAGTCGCTGCCGCGGTAGCCGCAGTAGGGGCAGGTCCTGACGTCGCGGCGCCAGCTGCGGAAGTACTTGGTGAGGAAGCTCATGATGTCTCCTTTCGTCTGCGGCCCCAGCGGACCGCTCCCGCGGCCCCCGATGGGCCGCCTGACACCTTTGTAGAGGACGGCCGTGGCCCGCGTTGTACAACGCGGGCGCGCCCACCCTCACAAATGAGTAACCCATCTCACCACCAGAAGGGCGGCCATGAAGGCACCCGTAAACACGACGAGCGACCAAAAGCAGCCGAGCCTGGTCTTGTCCGAAGCCCACCAGATGAAGGCGGGGAGCATGAAGATGCTCGCGCTTGCCACCATGAGGCAGACGCCAACGGAGACGTCGCCCGCGGTTGCCTCGGACGCCATGAGCGCGCCGCAGATGACGACCGGCACCACCAGGTCAAGAAAGAGGATGAGCGCAAGGAGGGGAACCCACCTCGTGGCGGCGTCGCGCTTCTGGGCGGCGACGGTGCGCTGCTGGGCAACGAGCGTGTGGTTCTTCTCGTAGTCCTTCACGAAGCTTTCGGAGACGTAGTCGCCCCATTCGCACTGGTCAAGGCACGCCTTGCTCAGCTCCGCAAAGCGGTCCCACGCGGGATTCGGCACCGAGCCGGCAAGCGCGCGTGCCTGGGCGAGCTTCGCGCGCGCATCGTCGTGATAGGCGCGCGCCATGCGCTCCCCCTTGGGGTCACTCAGACCGTGCGTCCCGGCACGCTCGTCGAGCTCGTCGGCCTTCCGGCCGGAAAACGAGCGCGCGCAGAGCGCGAACATCTCACTGACGACGCCCTTCTCGCGGGCGATCTCCGCCGCCTGGCGCTCGCCGCGGCTCTCGTAAAGGCGGCGAGCCCGCTCGTAGAGCTCGGCCGCCTCGTCCGCCTTGTCAGCCCACGCGGGGTCTTCGTCACAGAGGTTGTACACGCAGCAGTCAAGCAGATCGTCCGCGCGACGCTCGTTCTTCTCGGCATCTCCCATGCGTGCCTCCCTGGTCGTCTCGTCAAGTTGCCTGAGACGTTTGTACGGCACGCCGCGGGGAGGCGTTGTACAACGGCGGGATCAGGCGGGATCAGGCGGGATCAGGCGGGATCAGCCCACGTGCACCCCCGCGCCGCTGAGGAAGAGCTCGGTCAGCTCCTCGGGAGCCATGCCAAGGCCGCCGGTGCCCCTGAACATGTTCCTGGTCTGCCTGGCCTCGTGCACCGTGCCGGGACGCGCGCCCGGGAGGCTGAGGGAGCGGAGCGAGGAGCAGTCCGCGAACATGAAGGCAAAGGCTTCGGCGCTCGAGAGGTCAAAGCCGGAGAGGTCGAGCCCCTGGAGGGAGGAGCAGCCCCAGAACAGGTTGCTCATGTCCGTGACCTGCGAGGTGTTGAGACCGGAGAGGTTGATGCCTTGCAGGGAGGAGCACCCGTTGAGCATGTTGGCCATGTTCGTGACCCGCGCGGTGTCAAAGCCTGAAAGGTCCAACTCCCTGAGGGCCCGGCACTGGGCAAACATGTTGCGCATGTCCATGACCCGCGCGGTATCAAAGTTCGAAATGTCGAGCTCGGCGATGGCCTCGCAGTCGCAGAACAGGCCGTTCATGTCCTCGACCAAGGACGTGTCAAAGCCAGAGAGGTCCAGCTCTCTCAGGGATTGGCAGAGCATGAAGGTGTCGACCATGCTCCGCACGTGCGAGGTGTCCAGGAGGCCGAGCCCGCGAATCTCCGTCAGGCTCAGGCAGTCTGCAAACCAGCCGTCAAGGGTCTCGGGCGCCACGGGGCTCGCAAACACCGCGATCAGGACGTCCTGCCACGGCACGTCATGGGACATCGTGACCAACCCGTACTCGTCCGGCTCGGAGAACCGGCGGGGATACCCTTCAGCCGGCACCTCGATGTCATCCCCGGCAAGAGACAGCCGGCAGGTGTGCCCGAACGCGTCAATCGTGCGCAGGTCGCAGTCCTCGAGGCACGCCCCCAGCACCACGACGTCCTTCCAGTTGTCGGTCAGGGGGTCGAGGTCCTCGTCGTAGAGCTTGTAGGTCCGGGCATACGCCCTTGTCGTCTCCCCCACGGCAGCCTCCCGTCTTGATGCCTGCTAGAACCCCATCCGAGCCCTGCCCTCCGTCACGCACTGTGGCAGCGCGGCGAGAAGGTCCTTGCTGGTGATCGTTGCCTCGTCATGGTCGCAGGACGCCTCGACCACCGCGTGGTCCACAAGGCGGCGGACCGAGCGCGCGTTGGAGAAGTCCTTCGACCTCTTGAGCCTCTCAAGGGCGCGCCGCATCTCGTCCTCGTCGCACGAGACGGAAAACCCGCGCCTCTCCGCAATCAGGTGGAAGATGCTGCAGAGCTCCTCCGTCGTGAAGTCGGGAAACTCGATGCGGTACCCAAAGCGGTCGCGCAGACCCGGGTTGAGGTCAAGCGTTCGGTCGACCTCCTTGGGGTAGCCCGCCACCACGCAGACGAGCTGGTCCCGGAGCGCGTCGAGCCGGTCAGTCAGAACGTCAAGGGCCTCCTGGCCGTAGCCCCCGGCATGGGAGACGCTCAGGCCATAGAACTCGTCAATGAAGAGCATCCCGCCCACGGCCGAGTCGATGATCTTCCTGACCTTGTTGCCGGTCTGCCCCACGTAGTCAGCCACGAGCCCGTTGCCGCTGACCTTCACGAACTTGTGCGTCCCGTCGGTGACGCCCAGGCCGTCCAGATAGGTGACAAGCCGACTTGCAAGCTCGCTCTTGCCGGTGCCCGGACGGCCCACAAAGACGAAGTGGAAGCAGTCCACCGCCGAGCGCCCGTGCTTCGCCACGGTCTTGGAGAGCTTGATGAGCGTCTCCTTCTGCCGGTCCATGCCCACCAGGCCGTCAAAGACGCGCTCGGGGTCGGCAGGTGCGGCGGGCGCGGGCTCCTGGTCCACGGCGCCCAGGTCCGTGGCGCTGGCCTCGGGGGCACCGGCCTCCGCAAGCTGCAGGAGCACGGAGAGGTCGTCGACGGGGACCGTCTGGATGTCCACCCGGTCCACGTCGAGCACCTCATAGGGGGTCCACTTCTGCAGGACCATGTCCACGGCGCCGGGATACGTCGAGTTCTCCGCCGAGAAGAACGGGACCACCCAGGCACCCTCCTCGGTCCGCTCCGCACGCAGGAAGCACACGTTTGCGTCACCCAGGTGCTGAGCAAAGCGCAGGCGCGCCGCGACCTCATCCCAGTTGGGCTCCGCGCCCTCGGCGACCTTGATGTGACCGTGCTTGAAACCGATCTTCATTCCCGACCTCCCGCGCTCGACGTCCCGCTGCGTCCTCGGTGGCCAGGACAATACTAGCGCCGGGCACGGCGCGTTGTACAACGTGCCCGCCGGTGGCTTCCGGAGGCAGGGCCGGTGGGCGACGCACAGTCGCACGTGCTTCTCGCCGTTCTTCTCGCCATGCCCGGCTGGGCGAGAAGAACGTAGCGGCTTGCGGAGGCTCGCGCGCGGGGAACCAAGCTAGGCGCCCGAGCAGCGCCTCTGCGCGGAGAGGAGCTTCTGCCGCGCCCCCTCGTCACTAAGCCTCTGGGCGTCGGCAAGGCCTCTCCGACAGGCGGCGAGGGCAATCTGCGGCTCTTTCAAATCAATCAGAGTGTCAATGACTTCAACCAGCTTCTCGGCCCATTCCGGCACGGGCGGCTCATCAAGCGAATCAGCGTGGGCAAGCCACTCCCTCGCACGGGCCATCTCTCGGGCGTCTGAAATGCTCGTCGCAAGGTCAAGCGCCCGTTGGGCATGCTCACGCATTTCGGAAGGATCCCATGAGATGGCCGCAAGCTCCCGCTGCGCATTAACCACCCTCCAGACAACTCCGGCAGACACCGACTCTGCATAGCAGCGCTCAAAGGCATCTCGCTCCTCTGTAACCCGCTTCATGTCGGCATAACAGCAGGCAACCAGGTAATAGACCCATGACCGGAACTCGTCTGCATAGAGCACCTCAGAAGTGGGGGAAGTCCAAACACAGGACATCTTCATCGAGTCGCGAGCAAGCCCCTCCAGTTCCTCAACGAGTCCGTCTGAGCCACCCGCGCCCGCGCGAATCTCGCAGCGCATCCGCATGACGCGCAGGTACATGATCGCTTCGGGGCTGGCGTCAGGCTGCTTGCGGAGCTCTTCCAAGGCCGATGCATATATCTTGGCGGCCTGGTCGCAGTTCTCTCCTGCCTCGTAGAGGCTGCCTGCCTTCAGGGTCCTTCTCATCACCTTGGTGACAGGTTTTGGCGAAAGCTGAGGCTTCTTGCGCGCCAGAACCTCGACCTGCGCTCCCTCCCCGGGCGCCTTGCCGTTCCCGTCGGAGCCACCAGCCTGGGCGCCAACCCGCAGCTTGCGACTTTTCACCGAGGTCCCCCGCACCACGGCAAAGAAGTAAGCGCCCCAGTCGCGCCCCGCGCACATGAACCACTGAATCGATCCGCTGGCAAGCACCCGAAACCCCGCGATTGTCGCGGCGGGTGGGATGGTGCCCCTCTTGCTCTCCTTCACTTCAAGCGAACTGAGGGCGAGGTCGATGCGCCGCCTAGCCTGCTCCTCGGGAAGCGGTGGGACGAGAAACACGCACTTCTGCAGCATGCCCCATTCCTTTATGTGCCGAATCTCCCAGGCAAGCGACTCGGTGTCGCCCGTGGTGAGCAGAATCGTCCCACAGCGCAACATGGTGAGTCGAACGGCCTCCTGCCAGGCATCGTCCTCGAAGTAGCTGCGCCACGCCCCTGGGCGGGGAAGCCGCTCCCCGGGACGGCCGATGGTGATGAGGTTTCCGCATACTGCGCCCGCACAGTACCCAACGAATTCCTCAAATGAAATGCGGGGCCACAGCAGGGACCGCAGGTCGCAGTCAGTCACCGGCGTATAGAGCGAGAGCCTGTCGTCCGCAAAAGAGCGCAGGTACAGCACCGTTTTACCGGTTGCGAACTGTTCAAACTGCGGAAGGGAAAAGGCCCGCGCCACACGCATGCCAAACCGGCGGACCAGATAGGCTGCCAACAGCAAGAGGTAGGCGAGCAGCGCGCTCCCAACGACATGCTGGGTATTTCTCATGCAGGCGAAAAAGGCGGCCCATGCAAGAGCGACGCACATCGTGCTGGCGATCAGACGCGCCGTGCGTTCCGGCACGGTCTTGGGCGGAAGCGCGACGAGTCCTCGCGAAACAAGCATGAACTCATCAAGCGCAGGCAGCAGACAGGTAGACAGCGCGGGAAAGAAAGCCATGATCGCTGCGGGCGCAGCGGCAAAGACAACGATAGCCTGGCAGACGAGCGCAATGAGCACGATTCGGGCGCCAAACGTGAGGGAGATGCGAGCCCTCATGCCGGGAAGGACCATCTTCTCTGCGGCTACGTCGCACTCGATGGTCGGCTCGCCATCAGGGCGATCGGCTGCTGCAAGCGCGGCAGCAGCCAAAAGCGTGTCTTTCAGAGGGGGCATTGAGCACAAGGCCCTCTCAAAAGTCCCACGACTAAAGATAAAAAGGGCGAGACGGACCAAGAGCATTATGGCTACAACGGCAAGCAATGACATGGGCACCCCTCCGTCGGCTCTGGGGCGAGTATAGGCCACGGACGTCGCAGGCTCCCGCGAGATTAACCGGCGTTGTACAACGCGCCCGCCGGCCGTTCCCTATAAAGGGTGCCAGGCGGTCCACAGGGGACCGCAGGCGAAAGGAGGCGTCATGTCCGAGGACAAGAAGGACGAGCGCGCGGAGATCACCTGCCCGGAGTGCGGCTGGAAGGCCTACTACGGCAACGGGGGCATCTCCTGCACCAACCCGGAATGTAAGCACTACCGGGGGTATTAGCCCCCCAGCGGGGCCGGGACTACCGGCCCCGCGCCGCCGGCGCTCAGGACGACAGCTTGAGAGACGGCGTACAAGCCGCCAGGTTCTTCTCGCCCGTCTGTGGTTCTGCGAGAAGTGCTCGCGGCTTGTTTGTTGTTTGCGCGTCGGGACGTCATTAACAACCTGATTACGCGCATGGGTTGCGTTGCCTCTGCTGCTATCCTGAGGCCACCTGCGGAAGAACGGAGGTTCACATGGGTTCCGAACCAGGCCGAAAAACCGTGAGCGTGCTCACCTGCGCAGCAGACAACGAGCTCGCCCGCCAGGTTGAGCGCATCGCACGCGAAGAGGGCTTCGGGGTGGCGTCTGGCTCCACGGCCAAGCCCTCGGAGTTGTGCCTGGTCCTCCTTTCGCACGCGGCCGTCGATGACTCGGAGTTCCTGCGGCGAGCCGAGGACGCCGTGAAACGCTCGCCATCCGCAATCCCCGTGCGCATTGACGAAGTTCGTCCCGAGGAGGCGGGTAGGCCTGGGTCGGCCATACGTGAGCGCAACTGGGCTGACTTCTCCGGAGAATCCAGGCGAGACCCCGACTCTTGGAAGCGCCTCCTGCACTCCAACGTTAACCTGTATAGCTCCTTCTACGATCTTGACGAGCGGTCAAGGCGATGGGACGCCTGCGATCATGATGTCAGCTTCCTGCTGCAGGACGTCAAGGCAGCAAGACAGGCCAAGAAGGTTCTGAGCGCACTTGCCGCGGACCCCTATCAACGCCCGACCAAAACCATGCAGGAATATGTGAATACGTCTGAGCGTTACGCCCGTAAGACGCGTTCCAAAGAGCATCTCAGCATCGCGCGCGCCTTCAGCTCGTTCCTCGTCATTGCCATCGCGCTCAGCGCTCTCAACTTTGCCGTACGCAGATACCAGAATTACTCAGGGCTCCTCGAGGAGTCGATGCAAGGCTTCGACATGAGCAGCGACCCAGCCTACGCTGCTTTCCGAGCACTTGAGATAGGACGGGACAAGAACATCAATTCCGATGCCGTCTACTACCAGACCATTGATGCGCTCTCCCTTCCCTGGGAGGTCTCCGAGCTGGGCCTGGTCGAAAAGGATGCTGGCGTTGGCAACCAGTCGCAGGCCGTCTTTTGCAAGAACGGCGAGACATTGCTCATACGTGGTCCCAACGGCACGCTTCAGACCTGGCTCCCTCAAACAGCAGAGGCAACGGACAATCGATACGTCTCCGATGAGGAGCGCTTTTCCTTTGACGCAACCCCTGACGGCTCCCGAGTTGCCGTGGCCGACGCCAAGGGTCTGCGAGTCTTTGACGGCTCGACATGGGAGCGGACGGACATCCCCTACGACGGAGACCCCATCACATCGGTTGCAATCTCCGCGGACGGCACCGAAATTCTTGCCGCAGGCAGCAACGGGCTCACGCTCGTCAGCACGCTGGACGAATCTGTGATGGCATCGCTTGATGCCGAGCCAGTCCTCTCGGTCAAAAGGACGCAGGACGGCCTTCGTGCCCTCGTCATCAAGGATGGGGCAGTTCTTTTCGTTGACGGAGAGACCATGGCACCCCTGGCGCACACAGGGCTGTCCGACGCTCCAGACTGCACGGGCGCGCTGGGGCCAGAGGGACGCGCAATCCTATGGACAGACGGGAGACTTCTGACCCTCTCCCCGGACAGCAGTTCTGAACCCATTGGGTTCAGCGTAAGCGAGCGTCCTCTTGACATGGCCGTCACCGGGAATACCGCAGTTATCGCCACAGCTGAGAACGGGGTCCAGGTGATAGACCTGCCCACCGGGGCCTTGCTCGGCACCCTCGCAACACAGATGGCGGGCGTACGATATCTGAGCGTGGCGGAGAGCGGGCTTGTCAGCTGTGGAAACGGCATAACGACAAGTGTCTATTCCTTGGACGGCATTGTGCCAAGCGCGGAACCTCCCGCAGATGCCCTTATCAGCGACTCGCTTGAGTGCAACGTCCCCGGGGCGTCCTTTGGCATCTGGTCGGACGGGGGCAACAAGTTCGTCCTGGCAGACAACGGCAAGGAGAAGGACTACACGTTCCAAGGCACCCACGGAGAGCCTGATGACATCACCGCGGTTGCCGCATCCGTCCAGCCCCGAAGCTATGTCATTGGAACGCGCTCGGGGGGCGTCACCACATACACCGTAACCACCGACGGCATCCAGGCGGCCACGCGCACCTGGGACACGCCCGACGGGTCGTCAGTCACCGCGGTGGGCTGGACCGCAGACGGCAAAAGACTGGTGATCCGGGCGGGTGGGCGCTGGTGGACCCCCTACTCCAACTCATGGGCAATAGGCCTCCAGAGAATCGCCAACACGCTTGCCGAACGTTCCCCGGCCGTCTGGTCAGCCTCAGAGCTCGAGACCTTCCCCGAGGACATCGTTGAGAGCATGGGCATGCAGGCCGCAACGCCACTGCCTGAGCCGCGCTAGGAGGTGCCATGTCATACGTATTTCTCTCCTATGCCCGCGTTTACAAGGGATATGTTGACGAGCTCGCCTCGTGCCTAAAAAACCAGGGAGTGACGGTATGGCAGGATACAGAGCGACTTCGCTTTGGCGAGGTCTGGAGCGCGCGCGTCAATGACGCCATCCGTGGGTCAAGTCTGGTTGTTTTTGTCACTTCCTCGGAATGGTATGAGTCTCAACCCTGCCAGAACGAGGCGAAGCAGGCAAGCTACTACAATCGCCCCATCTATCAGCTTTCGGTTGACCCGAATGACAACCAGGACGAGAGCGACATCTCCTCAAGAGCGGCAGAAATCGTCCAGAGGCTCCATGAGGTCTCGCCCGTCTCCGACCTTACGGCCAGCGTCGAGACGTCCACCGAACGATGGATACGTGAGGGAAGGAAGAGCAGCAACCTGCTCCGCGGGTCAAGTCTGCATCAGGCCCTTCGCTTGGACGATACGGGCCAGTATGGGCTCCTCACCGAGAATGCCAGGAGATACGTGTGTTCGTCGAAGAGACACCGTCGCTTCACGCTCGTGAGGCTGTTCGTCTTCTCCGCCCTTTCGCTCGGGGCGCTCCTTGGCTATTGCCAAGCGCGGACCGTCTCCGAGAGCTACACGCGCATCGGAAGTCGCAGCTATGCCAACTCGCTTATCGTCAGCACAAGCCCGATGGGCAACCGGGTCGACCCCTATCTTGTTGCCGACGTAACGCTCCAGATACTTGATGACGAGGGGTACTCTAGGACTTCGTGGTTGAACGACGGATATTCGACGCAACTCATGATGAGGGCAGCTCTCGACGCTGTCACGCCCACCGCACGCCTCGACGAGCACGACGCCTTAGCGGAGGGCTTTGCCTTCCCTGAGGCCCCGCGCACCCAGGCAGCCAGCCCGACCTCCGACGTCAGCGCCACCCTGAACGGGGGCGGCACGTACGTAGCCCTCACAAGACAGGGGGAGAGGTCCCCCTATACGACCACCCGGCTTGAGATGCCCAGCTTTGACCTTGCGTTCTCTCCCGACGGAAGCTATCTGGCAGTTCTTGGCGGAGGCGGCATCGTCATCCTGGACGGGACAAGCGGGGCGCAGCTTCTCTTCCTCAACGGTACAAAGAACCCTGAGAACAGCACGCTTGCATGGAGCCCAGATAGCACGAGGGTCTCGGTACGCCACACGGCGGATGAAATCTTCACGTGGACCGTCAGACAGGATACGACCGTGCTTACATCGACAGAGCGCCGATTTGTCGACGGCGAGGGCGTGGATGGTGGAGAGCGTATTGCGTTTCTCGCAGAGGACGGTTCGATAACCCTCGTCAACACTGCCTCGGGGACAGTCGAGGATGTCAACGAAAGGCTTGAGGTGTCTGGGGCAACAGATCTGGCCGTTGGCAGCGGGAGCGAGGACTTCTTTGTAGTCGCCCAGAGCCCCGACGCAGCGAAAGAGCCGTGCCTCTATCACGTTGACTGCGCGCGAAAGGCCGTCGATGAGCTCAGTCTTCCCGACGGTCTCCATCCCCAATGCGTTAGCTCGGCAGAAGGCACGGGCATACTTGCAGTTGGATGTGCAGACGCCCTGCTCTTGCTTGACGCATCCACCGGAGAGGCACTCAGCAGGGTCGACGGTCTCAACGTCACCGCCCTTGCGGTGGGGAGCGACGGCAGAGTGTACGTTGGCCTGTTCGATGGAGGCGCCGCCGTCCTAGAACCCAACTCGACGAAGCTCACCTACCCAGAAGCAGCCATCCCCGCAGCAGGCAATACCCCGCACGCAATTGCGGTGGGCTCTCGCCGCGCTCTGTTCGTCGGCGACGGAACCGTGCGCGGCGAAGGTTCACGCTTCCTTGTCCACACCTCTGGATCCTGGAAGTTGCAACCTGGCCTTGACAGCTCCATGACCGACTCGACAGCACCGCTCTCGAGGTCCGCCACCGCATCTTCCGACGGCTCGGTCTTAGCCTGCGGGCTTGCGGACGGGTCGGTCATCCTGTTCTTTGACGCAGACGGCTACGGGATAAGTGCGCGGCACGAGCTCGGAAGCGAGCTGCGCGGGCTTGCCATCTCTCCTAGCAACGATTGCGTCATCGGCGCAACGGAGGACGGCAGGGTTGTTCGCATTGCCATCGACCGTAACAGCAACGACGAGGGGGCACTGCGTGAGCGGCTGGAGGAACGCGTCTGCCAAGGAACCGAGCTTGGCCTCTATCAGAGCGAGTAACCGACAGCCAATCAGGTTCGCAACCACCGTCGCCGAGAAATAACGCGCAAACCACGAGAGCGTCATCGACCCTGTAGCTGCACGCCCTACACCATGCGGCAGCACGTGCTTAGAAAGGCGTGGCCGATGCAACCAAGGGGGCTTGGCGTGCTTAGAAAAGCGCGACTGATGCAGCCAAGGGAGCTTCCGCCCGCTTAGGGAATTAAGGCTGATGCGGCTGGAAGCCGCCGGTTGCTTAGAGAATCGCGGCTGATGCACTTCTCGCCGTGCATCAGCCGCGATTTTGCAAGCACCCGCGGCCTCGGGCGCTACGTCAGTCGCGATTTTGAAAGCGCCCGCCACCCCAAACGGTACGTCAGCCGCGTTTTCGTAAGCACCCTCGCCCGCAACACGCGGGCACGCCGCGCAAAGCCGCAGGAAACCCCGCCGCAGCGCCCAAACGCCCCACGCGGTGGCGCTCAATCCCTCAGCAGCTGCGAAGTGAACCCGCGCGCCACGAGAAGCTCGTAGGCAGCCGTCACGTCCGCGGGAACGTCCTGCGGGGTCTGCCAGCCGCACCGACCGTACTCGACGATTCTCTGGACGTCCCCCACGAGCACGGACACAAACTCCTTGACGGAGATTGGCGCCTCATTTGTGTAGACGTCGAGAAACTCCTCAAAGCCGAGCGTCGGCGACGCCATGATGAAGTCGAGCTCGGGCCACTGCGCCTCGAGCGCCGAGCGCGTCCTTCTCCCCCTAAACGGAATCTCGACCACGATGGCGCGCGCGTCCCCCATGCCGGCCTCGGCAAGCAGCCGCCGCGAGTGAGAGATGTTCTCCCCCGTGTTGGTTGAGGTGGTGTCCAGCAGGATGTCCTTCTCGCGGACGCCCATCCGCTCCGCCACGCGGGCAAACCGCTCGGCCTCGGGGACGTTCCATATCTTCCTGGTGATGCGGCCGAACCCTCCCGTAAACAGGACCTTGTCGACCAGCCCCTCAAGGTAGAGCTCCGCAGCCCGACGCGCCGCGTACTCGCTGTGGTTGCCAAACCCGATGGCAACGTCCCTGCGCTCAAGGGGATCGTCAACGCGCTCGTAGTCAAAGAGCGTCCTCGCCGCAGCCAGTGTGCTCTCGTCAAGACGGTTATCGGACATAGCCCCTCACCACCACCTCGGCGCCGGCACCCGGCCGCTCGCCCTACACGTTGAACCGGAAGTGCATCACGTCGCCGTCCTGCACCACGTAGTCCTTGCCCTCAATGCGGAGCTTGCCCGCATTCTTGCAGCCGGCCTCGCCGCCAAGCTCCACGTAGTCCTCGTAGCTTGCCACCTCGGCCTTGATGAAGCCGCGCTCGAAGTCAGAGTGAATCACGCCGGCGGCCTCGGGGGCCTTGGCGCCGATGCGCACCGTCCAGGCCTTGACCTCCATCTCGCCCGCCGTGAAGTAGCTCTGGAGGCCCAGCAGGTGATAGGCAGCCTGCGCCAGCGTCTCGAGGCCGCTCTTCTCCAGACCCAGGTCGGAGAGGTACTCGGCCGCCTCCTCGGGCTCCAGCTCGGAGAGCTCGGCCTCCACCTTGGCGCAGATGGGGATTGGTGTCACGCCGTCGATGGGCTCGAGCTCCTCGCCGAGCATGTCCTCGTCCACGTTGGCCACGTAGAGCATCGGCTTCAGCGTCAGCAGGAAGAGGCCCTTGGCCGCCGCGCGCTCGTCGTCAGTCATCTCCATCGTGGCGGCGCGCTTGCCGTCGTTGAGCCAGTCGAGCAGGCGCTTTGCGACGTCGGCCTTGACCGCCAGGTCCTTCTCGCGCTTGGCGTCCTTCTCCAGCTTGGGAAGCTGCTTCTCAAGGGACTGGATGTCGGCGAGGATGAGCTCGGTCATGATGGTTTCGGCGTCACCGGCCGGGTCCACGAACTCACCCACGCGACCGACCTCGCGCATGACGTTGGGGTCCTTGAAGTAGCGGACCACCTCGCAGATGGCGTCGGTCTCGCGGATGTTGGCCAGGAACTGGTTGCCCAGCCCCTCGCCCTCGTTGGCGCCCTTGACCAGGCCCGCGATGTCCACAAACTCAACCGTCGCCGGCACGATGCGCCCGGGGTGCACGATCTCGGCGAGCTTGCCCAGCCGGTCGTCCGGCACGTCCACAATGCCCACGTTGGGGTCGATCGTGGCAAAGGGATAGTTGGCGGCCAGCCCGCCCTTGCGGGTCAGCGCGGTGAAAAGCGTCGACTTGCCCACGTTGGGCAGGCCCACGATGCCAATGGAAAGCGACACGTCCTTCTCCTTACTTGCCGTTCTTAGCCGAACGCTCGGCGGACGCCTGGCTCTTCTCGCCAGCGCCGGCGCCGCCGGCCGGTGAGGAGCCGCTCTTGCCCGAGCTCGCACCGTCCTCGTCCGCCAGCTTCTCCAGCACGTCCGCGGCGCGGTTCAGCTGCTTCTTGCCCTGTTCGATGTACTTGCTCGCCTGCTTCTTGGCCTCCGCCTTCTTGCGGGCAACCTCCTCGGCCACCTTGTCCGGGATCACGAGCTCGCTCGCGTCCGTCGGCTCCATGGCCAGGGCGCCCTCCGGGCACGCCTTCACGCACGCCGCGCAGTTCACGCAGTAGGCGCTCTGCACCGTGACCTTGCCGGCCTTGTCCAGGTCGAGCGCGTGGACGGAGCACGCCTTGGCGCAGTCCCCGCACGCGGTGCAGAGCGCGGAGTCCCAGACCGGCGCCTCCAGCTTCACCAGCTCGGCGAGGTCCTCGTTGTGCTGCAGCGCGCCCATCATGAGCTTGCGCCCCTGCGTGAGGGTGCGCATGCGGCTGTTCGAGGTCTTTGCCCCCACCGCGTTCTCGAGCTCCTTCTGCAGGCGGTTCAGGCGCTGCGTGTGGTCGGAGAGCTTCTTGGCCACCGCCTTGGCGCCCGCCAGCGCCGGCGTGCCGCGCGAGACGAGTCGCTCGGCGGAGTGGATGGCCCCGCTCACAAACTGGCTGCGCTTGTAGGCGCGCGTGAGCTCGTGAGTCATCTCGGACTGGTCGACCTCCAGGCCGAGCGCCGCGTCCGCCCACTCCTCGGCGGTGCCGATGGCGTCCACGTAGGTCTGCTCGCCGGTGGTGGTGCGGCAGCGGTCGCAGATGCCCACGGGCAGGTAGACGCTGATGTTGTCGTAGTCCGCCAGCAGCGAGAACCACATCTCCTTTGAGATGGCGCCCACGCAGCCCAGCACGATCTCGTTGCCTTGCGGCAGCCGCTTGAGGGCGCGCGTGCAGGTGACGTAGCACTGCTCGTAGGACGAGGCCGCGCGCGCAATCTGGTCGTAGACCTGGCGCGGCGTGTGCCGACGCGTGGCAAACGTCTCGGTGGGGCACACGGCCGCGCACAGGCCGCACTTGCGGCAGTCCTCGCTCAGGGACACCGACTTGTTGTGGATGGTGATGGCGTGCGTGGGGCACACGTCGATGCAGCGCGAGCACACGTCGTCGCGGCCGGACGCCACGCGCAGGCAGCGGCTGGAGTTGGCGAAGGGCTTCTCCTTGTAGTCCGCCGGGTTGAAGACCTTGCGCTCGCCGTCCTCGTCAACGAGCGAGCTGACCATGGAGTTGGGCAGCTCCTTGAGGGAGCGCCAGTCGCTCTGCAGGTCGATCAGCTCATCGAGCAGGTCCCTCTTCTCAGCCACGGGCAAACCGTCCTCTCGTCATCGTCAATGACGTCTCATTGTACGCCTTGCGGCCGTGCGCACGCGGCGGGCACGTGCGCGGCAGGCGCGTGCGGCCGTGCGCACGCAGCGGGCCAGCCCTCACAAGTGGACCCTCACCTGCCCGCTGCACACGGGCACCGAAAAGAGGGCCGCCTCGAGGCCCATCCCGCATCGCGTGGCCCTCAGCAGCCGCCGGTGGAGCGCCGCCACCTCGTCGTCCGGTGCCGGCCCGTCCTCCTGGCGGGGAATCTCGTCGGCAATGAGCGCGACCGTTCTCATGAGCTCTGCGTGATCCGCCATCTGGTCCACGTTGATGGTGTAGATGTCCCACCCCATGTGCTGGAGCGCCTCGCGCCGACGGAGGTCCCGCGCCGGGTCCTTGTGAAACAGGGCGCTGTCGTACTCCAGCCCGCGGCGGGCCCCCGGCCAGGCGGCGTCGACGTAGCACGAACGCGTTCCCGCGACGGCCGCCGCCTCGTCGTCGAGGGGAACCCGGTGGTTGAGCTCCGGCTTCTGGAACGCGAGGCCGTGCTCGCGCCCCGGCAGGTGGAACTCGCAGGAGACAACCGTCTCCATCGGCGAGCGAGAGGCGTTGCGAACCCACTCCAGCGCCGCGCGGGCGCGCCCGAGGCCGTACAGCCCCTCGAGGGACTCGAGGGCGCCTTGGAGCCTCTCGACCGAGGTGAGCGGCGGGCGCTCGTAAAACCCCGAGATGAGCCGCGGAAAGTGCGAGTAGCCGCCGCAGAGCTCGCAGCCCAGAACCACCGCGCCGACCAGCGACGTGAGCTGCGCCATCTGAACGAAGCAAAGCTCAGGGCCAGCAACGTAGACGTCTTGAGACATTCTGAGCATGAGCCCCGCCGGAATCGAGCCGAGCCCGAACCACCTTGTCCGGAGCCTCTGAGACTTGCTTGCAGGGGCGCCCCTGGCAACGAGCACGTTGAGCGGCTGCTGCTGAACGCCAAGGTCACGCACGTCCACTCCGCGGAGCGCGCGCAGGTCCGTCGAGTTGTCCTCCATGGGGAGCTCGCCCGCCACCTCCCAGCGACGCACCTGTGGCGGCACGCCCCTGAGCAGCTCGAGGGCGGTGTTGTGGGAAAGCAGAATCGACATGGCGACCCCTCCTCGCAGCCATGGGGGTCGCTCGATTCCCGATATGTACCCATTCGGAGGGACGCGCAGTCACGGGCCGAGGTCCTTCTCGCCGGTCACCGTCTGCCGGTTGCTACCCGCCAGTCCCGCCCGCGGGTCACTTCCCGGTCGCTCCACCACCGGATAAACGGGAGGTAACTCCGAAGAAGTTTTTTATTACCCCGAACACAGACAGATAAATAGGGGACGTCGGAGAGGGGCCCGTCCGCGACCTGCGGTTTCTTAGGCCATTCGGTAATTTATTAACCTGAATTCGGGATAGCAACCCCCCTCCGGCAAGAGGGCCGGCGACGACGAGAGGAGGCCCCACAAGGCAAGGAGAGCGCGCCGCGAGAAGAACGGACGAGCCGCAGGAGGAACGCCGCGGGGCGAGAAGAACGGACGGACCGCAGGAGGAACGCCGCGGGGCGAGAAGATCGCCCGACGGCCACCCCACTAGCCCAGAGGCGGCATCGGCTCCCAGGTGGGGTCGTGCTGGATGCGGCGCTGCTCGCGCCAGCCGGCCAGGAGCCGCTTGGTCCCGCTGACGAGGCTCCCGCGGTCCACCAGCGCGATCCGCGCCAGCTCCTTGCCAAAGGTCAGCAGCGTGCCCACGGCAAAGCAAAGCGGGTGGTAGTCGCCGTAGATCTGGAAGTATCGCGCCAGGTAGCCCCGGTTGCGCGTGATGTAGTAACGCGTCATGTCAGAGGTCGAGTTGAGCTGGCGCACGGTGCCGATCCCCTGGTTCTTCACCTCGCGGCTGCGGCTGAGCACGTAGTCGGGGACGTAGTAGACGGGCGTGACCTTACTCGCCAGGTAGCCGTAGAGCGCGTCGTCCAGGTAGATGAAGAAGCGCGGGTCGGGCAGGCCGATCTTCTCGACCACCCGGCGAGAGAAGAACGACCCCTCAAAGCAGAGCACGTTGCAGAGCTTGTAGCGCTCGCCCTCGTGCCAGGCGTCGCGCGAGAAGGGGTTGTAGATGCCGAGCGTCGTGGAGAAGCGGTGCTGCCAGAAGAAGTGGCCGCCGTCGAAGTCGCGCCGCTGGCCCATGATGGCCTCGGCCTCCTCGGACCAGCGCGCCAGCACGTCGAGGCCCGCGGGGTCCACCTCCACGTCGTCGTCCATCACCCAGAACCACTCGGCGCCCAGGTCGAAGGCACGCCGCACGCCCTCGGAGAATCCCCCGGACCCGCCGGTGTTCTCCTCCATCGGGTCGTAGACCACGTAGGAGGCGCCGCCCTCGGCATCCGGGTCGTCCGCCACGGGGCCCCACAGCGCGTCAGCCCGCGCACCGAAGTCCGCGACGATCCGCGCGGTCTCGGGCGAGTTCTCGTTGTCCACCACCACGACGCGCCACGGCGCGCGCTCAAGCCGCAGGATGGAGTCGAGCGCCCGCGACAGCAGCTCCTGTCGCTTGAACGTCACGATGATGATTGCGGGACGCTTCATCCCCACCTCTCCTTCTTCCGGGCCGAGGCCGTCTACGACGCCCTATTATAGGGTAGCCCGCCCAAAGCCCGACCCCCAGGGGGAGCACATGAGCATTTCCGTCACAGACGTCAGCAGGCAGCTGGTCTCGGTGGTCATCCCGGTCTACAACGCCGAGAGGACCCTGGACGCGTGCCTCGCCAGCATTGAGGCACAGACCCATCGCGACCTCGAGATCGTCTGCGTCAACGACGGCTCTACAGACGGCTCGGCCCAGGTCATGCGCGCCCATGCGGCGGCGGACCCGCGCATCGTCATCGTGGACAAGCCCAACGAGGGGTACGGCGCCTCCTGCAACCGCGGCGTAGACATCTCGCGCGGGGCGTGGGTGGCCATAGTGGAGCCGGATGACACGCTTGAGCCCACCTGCTACGAGGACCTGCTCGCCTGCGCCGAGAGGTATGGCGGGGAGGCTGGTGTCGACGTTGTGAGGGCCGCCTACTGGCGCGTCTTCCCAGACGAGAGCGGGCAGGGCGAGCATCGCGTAAGCTGCCCGTACCACGGGCGCGTCCGGCCGCGCCACCAGCCCTTCGCCGTGGGCGAGGGTGCGGAGCTGCTGCGCCACCACCCGGCCATCTGGGCCGGGATGTACCGTCGCGAGTACCTCTCCGAGCAGGGCATCCGCTTTGTCGAGGTGCCCGGGGCCGGCTGGGCGGACAACCCCTTCCTCGTGGAGACGCTCTGCCGCACGGACCGCATCGCGTACACCGACGCACGCGTCTACGACTACCGCGAGCGCGACCTCGACGAGGCCGAGTCCTTTGCGGGCCGCTCCCCGCTCACCCCGCTCGAGCGCTGGAACGACATGATGGACGCAGCCCGAAGCGCCGGCGAGAAGGACCCCCGGGTCCTCGGCGCGCTCGCCCTGCGCGGCGTCAACTACGCCCTCATCACCGTCCAGGGCGCCGGACTTGACGCCCCCGGGGTGCGCGAGCTGGTCACAAGCTCGATGGAGCGTCTGGACGCGGACGCCGTGCTCAAGGACCACACGATCAGCCCCTCCGGCAAGCGCCTCTTTGCCGAGGTCCGCGGCCTGCCCGAGCCGCGCGGCGGCAAGGCCGGCTACCTCGCGCACCTGGCGGGAGAGGCGCTCTATCGCGTCCGGGAGAACGGCCTGGGCTTCGCACTCAGGACGGCGCGCAGCCGCAGGAGGGGCAACAGGCTCTGATAGCGCGTGACGCGGGATCGCCCCCATGCGCCGCAGGCCCCGGTCCCATAGGGCGGAGGGTCTCGCTAGATGAAGGTGTCCGGAATAGTGGACTCGACCACGCGGCCACGACGGAAGAGGGACAGCAGCCGCGCCTGAGCGCAGACGAGCGCCGTGTTGCGCGCGCGGATTGGGGCGAGCAGCGACCTGGCGTGGCTCCCGCCCGGGCGTGCCACACTTGCCGCAACGCGCGCCTGGTCGGTCCCAAGCATCCCCTCCACGATCTTGCGGCGCTGAGCAGAGTCGATGGGCGCGCCGACGCGGCACACGTCCTCGACGCAGTCCACGAGCTGCTCGATGTATCGGCTCTGGAGGGTCTCCATGCTCGCCGCGTCTCCCTCAAGCCCCCAGTGTCGATAGAGCCCCAGAAGCGCCGCGTGCTCCCCCTCAAGACGGCGGTACCAGGCGCCCTCCAGGCCCTGGCCCCCAGCGGGCAGCCGACGCACCACGTGGTAGCAGGCCCCGGGCAGAACGCTCACGCGCTCGACGTCACGCAGGTAGGAGATTACGAAGGCGTGGTCGTCCTCCGCCGGACCTCCCTCCGCCGGCGCAAAGCGGGCGCCCCGCTCCTCGGCCCTCTCGCGCGAGAAGAGCTTGGCGCTTGCCGGGAGCAGCTGCCCGGAGCCGAAGAGCCGCCAGGCATCCGCGCGGAAGTCATGCTGGGTTGGATAGTCGCGACCCTCCGCCTCCACCGTAATCTCGCTCGAGCGGCCAGCCCCCTCGATGAGCGCGAGGGAGAACCCGCCGACCACGAGGTCGGCAGAGTGCCCCTCGGCGCGCTCAAGCAGGTCGGCGAGCATCGTCGGGCGTGCCCAGCCGTCGGCGTCAATCACGGTGAACCACGCCCCTCGCGAGCGCTCCAGGGCAAGGTCGAGCCCCTCCTGGCGCGAGCAGCGGCCCGCATGGACCACAACCACACGCAGGTCGCGCTCTGAGATGGCATCCAGCTGACGGGCCGTTGAGTCCTCCGAGCCGGCGTCGACCACCACGAGCTCAACGTTCTTCAGGGTCTGGTTCTGGACGCTCTCGACGGCGCGACGGACGGACGTCTCGGCGTCACGGACAACCATGAGCACCGAGACCGCAGGCGATGTAGACGTGTAATGCGGCAACTCCCGCACCCTCCCTCCCGAGGGACCGCGCCAGAGCATACCTGTAAGAGTATCAGCGGCCTGGCTGGGCTGGGAGTGCGCTGAAAGTCCTTGGCAAAATGAGCACAGTGCGGGAGGCGGGCACTAGCTCGCCGCACCAAGGGGGCGCCGGCGAGAAGAACCTCGGCCTCATCCTCGCACGCCCAGGAGCCGGCGCTACGCTGCGGGCACCAGCGTCCCAAGCGTCACATCAAGCTGAACGCTATCAAGCACCTGGTAGCCCGTCTCGGTAACGTTGCCCTCCGCGTCGGTGGCAGTCCCAGGCACAAGAGCGGCATCGGCGGTGGTGAGGTTGGACACGCCAATGCCGGAGAGCGTCTCGGCAAGCGCGAGAAGTCCGGCGGCATCGAGGTCGGTCCGCAGGCGGGAGAGCAGGTCGGAGGCCGAGTGCACAAGGCTGGTCGCATCCATCCCGGCGAGTGACGCGGCGTCCGAGATGACGTCGCCGGTGGCCAGAATCACGTGGGAGAAGCGCACGTTGGCGGCAGAGGCCAGCGGGGCCACGCACGCGGCATAGCCCTGAGACGTGAAGAGCTCCCCGAGGGTGGCTGTGGTGTCGCCGGAGGTCAGCGCTGCCTCGGTAGGCACGTTAACCAGCGTGGCGGTGCCCTGCGTGGAGTTGATGGACAGGATCTGCGCGGAGCTGAGCGCGGCGCCCGTGGCGTCGAGCGAGTCGGCGGTGAGCAGCAGTACGCACTCAATCTCGTCGGCAGAGGCAACGTAGCCGCCCTCTGGCACGATGGCTGAGGCCTGCTCGTCAAGCGCGCCCGAGAGGCCCGTGTCGCCCAGTCGGCTCTCTAGGCTTACGCGGTTCCACACCAACGCCACGATGACGGCGACGGCCACAAACACCGCCACGCACACGATGGCTCCGATGACATTGGTGTACGGCCCAACCCTGGGCACGTCGGTGCGGTCGAACCGCTCGCGCTTCCTTGGCATGACGCTCCTTCCGCCGGGGCTCTCCCCCGCCTCAGGCCCGTGACGAGAGGCGGGCATCTGCCCCGCCCACTTTAGAACAGGATACCCAACGCGCCCACGGCAAGGCCGACCGCCACGGCGACCGCGTAGACGAACACGGTGATCGCCAGGTTCTGGCGCGCATCCGCATTGGTGCGCCACAACACGAGCAAGCCCATGCCGCCCGAGGACAGAAGCCCTGTGAGCATGGGCCCGGCGGCAAGCACCCCCTCTAGGTAGAGCTCGGTGATGGCCGCGCTCGCGCCGCAGTTGGGTATGAGGCCCACGAGCGCCGCAAGGAAGGTTGCGCGCACCGGGTGGTTGGCAAGGAGCGCGCCGAGCGTGTCCTCGCCCATCACTTCGATGACCAGACCAAAGACAAAGGTCACCGCGAAGATGAAGAACGTCACTTGTGCCGTGTGGATTGCAGCGGAGCGCACGATGCTCCAGCGACCGTAGCCGTGGGCATGGCCCGCATGGCAGTGGCAGCCCCCATGGCCCTCCTCGTCATGGTCGTGGCCGTCGTGGTCGTGGTCCTCGCAGCCGCAGTGCGCACGCTCACAGAGCTCGCTGATGTGGGGCCTACCGTCCCCCGCTCGGTGTCGGGCGCGCAGGACGGCATCGACCGCCAGGCCCACCGCCAGGCCGACGGCCACCTTGAGCGCCATGATGGCCAGCATCCGGCCAAGCGGCTCCTGGCTTGCCAGGAAGATGGGGACCATCTCGTCCGAGGTCGAGAGGATCACCGCAACGAGCGTGCCCACCGTCACCACGCGGCCCGCGTAGAGGGTGGCCGCCATGGCCGAGAAGCCACACTGCGGCAGCGCGCCGAGCAGCGCGCCCACCACCGGACCCGCCTTGCCGGAGCGCTCCACCGCGCGCTGGACGCGGTCACCGGCCGAGTGCTCGATGGCCTCCATCACAAGGTAGGTAACGAGCAGGAAGGGGACGAGCTCGAGCGTATCCCAGAAGCTGTGCTCGAGCACGTGAAGAAAGAGCTCCAAGTTGCTGTCCTTCCGAGTTGAGCCCCTGGGGAGCCTGCCGCCCGACCCCGACGGGCCGCCGGGGGAATCACTCCCAGGGGCTGAGAGTTAGCCTAGGGTATTTTACCCCGACGAAGGTGAGTCCTTTCGCGGGGGCGCACGGGCCCGCCGCAGTCCGGTCGCACGCCCCCAGGACGTCGGCGACCCACGACGCCTCGCGGTGGCCGCGACCCACCTCCACAAGCGTGCCGGCAATAGTGCGAACCATGTTGTGCAGGAAGGCGTTTCCCGTGACGTCTATGGCCACGAGCTCCTCCCCCGCCTCCATCACGCGATGGACGTGCAGCTCCGAGACGTTGCGGCAGGTGGGCTTGCCCTCGGCCGAGGAGGCCTTGCAGAAGCTCTTGAAGTCGTGCTCGCCGATGAGCGGGCGCGCGGCCTCGTCCATGGCCTCGGCGTCGAGCGAGCCCTTGTACCACCACGCGTGGTCCCACGCCAGAACCGGGCGCGCCTCGGAGGCAGCGATCCGATATCGATAGCTTCGGGCGAGCGCGTCGAAGCGCGCCGAGAAGCCCTCGGGCGCGCGATAGAGGCCGCGTATGGAGAGGTCGTCCGGAGTAAGCGCCACGAGGCTCCGCATCAGGCGATAGGCCGGGAGGGAAAGCTCCTCGTCAAAGACGGGCAGGCTCACGTGCTGCTCAAGGGCATGCACCCCGGCGTCCGTGCGGCCCGCGCAGGTGAGCTCCACCGGACGGCGCAGCGCGGTCTCCAGCGCACGGCGCAGCTCGCCGGCCACGGTGCGCATGCCCGGCTGCTCCGCAAAGCCGGCGAAGTCCGCCCCACGGTAGCCAAGGCGGATGACAAGGGTGGCCTCTGACATGGTTTGCCTTTCGTTTGAGTGCCCAGGACGATGATACGCGATGGCGTCGGCCCGACAGGACTCGGGCGGCCGCGTCAGGCCAGCACCGCCGCCGCAGCCCATGCGACACAGGCGAGAAGGACCGCGACTTCGCGAGACGTCAGGGGTTCGCTCAGCGAGGTCTGCTGGCCGCCATAGCAGCGGTCCGCCATCGCGGATGCCAGCTCGTCCGCCCTTCGGAAGAGGCTTACGAGCAGCGGCACGAGGACCTGACCCCATCCGCGCAGGCGCGCGAGGACGCCGCCCTCGTCAAGCCGTGCCCCGCGGGCGCGCTGGGCGGCGCGGATGCGCTCCGCCTCCTCCATGGTAATCGGGATGAAGCGAAGCGCCACCGAGAGCATGGTCGCAAGGTCCCCCACTGGCACCCCGACGCGACGCAGGGGCGAGAGGAGGGACGCAAGCGCGTCGGCAATGGCTGGCGGCATCGTTGTGGACGAGAACACGAGCGCGAACCCCACCACGAGGACGATCCGAAGCACCGCGGTCGCTCCGCGCACGAGACCCGCAAGCGAGACGCCCGGCTGCCCCACGATGACGACCGAGTTAGCGAGAAGCGAGAAGGCCAGGACCACGAGGGCGGGGCGCAGGCCGCAGAGGACCTCGCGGGCGGAGGTCCTGCTCGCCCCCAGGGCCACGACGAGGCCTGCGGCCGCCATGGCAAGACCGGCGTGTGCCGACGAGGCGAACGACGCAACAGACGCAAGCAGGAGCGCCACAAGCTTCACGCGCGCGTCCATCCGGTGGACGGCCGTGCACCTGTCAACGTACGCGCCAAGCATGACCGGCCTACGCACGGGACCTCCCTTCCGCGCGAGCTCGCAGTCGCACGGAGAGCGGCGGGAGGAGGCCGGCCCGCTCAAAGACCTCCGGGGCGCATGCCGCGGTGCGAGCGTCCACGTGAGCCACAACGTGGCCCGAGGCGAGGAAAAACACGTCGTCCGCATCAGCAAGCCAGTCTTGTGCGTCATGAGTGATCGCAACCACAGGCGTGCCGCTCGCCACGAGTGTGCGAACGAGGTCTTGGAGCTGCCGACGAGAGGGTGCGTCAAGCCCCGCCGTGGGCTCGTCAAAGACGTAGGCCGCCGGACGGGCGGCCACCACGGCGGCCAGGGCCGCGCGGCGCATCTGTCCGCCCGAGAGCTCAAAGGGAGAGCGCGACAGCAGCTCACCAGGGAGGCCGAGCAAGCCGGCCGCCTCCCGGGCCGCATCCTCTGCGTCCCGCGCGACCGCGCCCGCGGCAAGAGGCCCGTAGGCCAGCTCGTCGAGCACCGTGTCGCAGAAGAGCTGGTCCTCGGGACGCTGGAACACAAGGCCCACCTGGCCCGCGCGAACGGGGCGCGCGCCAAGTCCCACGTGCCCCGCGTCCGGCGCGAGCACTCCCGCGAGAACGTGCGCGAGGGTGGTCTTGCCCGATCCGGAGGCGCCCAGGACCAGCGTCAGGCCAGTCGCCGCGAGGTCGACGTCCCCCAGGGCGCAGACCTCACCATACTCGACGCGTACGTCGGCGGCGACAAGCGAGCTGGCGGCACAAGCCCCACGCCCCGGCCCCGCCTGCCCCTCGTCAATTTGGGGCATGTGCTGGGAGAGCGCCTCTTCGTCAGGGCGAGGGCCGAGCCTGTATCCGGCCCGCACGGCGCCACAGAGCGCCCCCGCGACCACGTCGTCACGCCATCCCAGCTCGGAGAGCACCCTCTCCGAGCCAAAGAGGTCTGTGGGGGCGCCCTCCCAGGCGATCCGACCGGCCTCGAGCACGACGGCTCGGTCCGCGCCGAAGAGGTCCTGCGGCGAGTGCGCTATCTCGGCAACGCCGACGCCATCGGCAGTCAGAGAGCGGACCACGGCACGCACGCGCTCGCGCGAGCGCTCGTCCAAGTGCGACCCAACCTCGTCCAGCACGAGATAGCGCGGTCTCATGGCAAGAACGCCCGCCATGGCCACAAGCTGCTGCTGTCCACCTGATAGCTCGGCGGTGAGCCGCTCGGACAGCCCTGCGATACCGCACTGCTCAAGCGCCCACGTCACGCGTTCGAGGACCTCCTCGCGCGACAGGCCAAGGTTGCGCGGACCAAAGGCCACCTCATCAGACACGAGGGGGCTTACGATCTGGTTTCTCGGGTCTTGGCGCACGTAGCCCACGAGACGGGCAAACTGTCGCGAGCTCGTTTCGCCGTCCACCGAAACAGAGCCTGAGGACGGGGCCAATCCACCGTTGAGGAGGCGCCCGAGCGTCGACTTGCCAGAGCCGTTGCGACCGAGAAGAACCACGCGCTCGCCCGGGCGCAGCGTTAGAGAAACGCCGTTCAGCGCGTTTGCCCCCGCGGCGTAGGCGAAGCTCACGTCCTGCACCTCAACCATGTGACCACCCCCTCTGCTACGAAAAGAGCCCCGGCGCACGGCCGGGGCCCTCAGACGCTTGCTTGCGAGAAGAGCCGACTACTCGGCGCTCTCCTCGGTCTCCTCGACGGCCTCCTCGGCCTCGACAGCCTCAGCGGCGTCCTCGGCCTTCGGCTCCTCGACGGGGGCCTCCTCCACCTTGGTGACCGTGGCCTTGGCGGCCTTCTTGGCCTTCGGCTGCACGGGCTCGGTGACGAGCTCCATGATCACGATCTCGGCGGCGTCGCCCTTGCGGGGGCCGAGCTTCATGATGCGGGTGTAGCCACCGTTGCGGTCGGCCCACATGCCCTGGGCGGCCTTCTCAAAGACCTCACGGACGATGTCCTTGTCGCCGACCTTGGCGATGGCCAGGCGGCGGCTCGCGACGTCACCCTTCTTGGCCCAGGTGATGACACGGTCGACGTCGCCGCGGATGGCCTTGGCGCGCACGTCGATGGTCTTGATGCGGTCGTTCTCAAACAGGGCACGAACCAGGCTCTTCTTCATGGCCTTGGTGTGGCTGGCGTCAGTGCCGAGCTTCATGCCCTTCTTCTTGTTGTGTCGCATTTCTCGCTTCTCCTAAATCCGGCGGCGCGCCTAGGCCTTGAGGGACAGGCCCATGGTCTCGAGCTTGTCCTTGACTTCCTCGATGGACTTGACGCCAAAGTTTCTGATGTTGAGAAGGTCGTTCTCGGAGAACTCGACCAGCTGACGCACGGAGTGGATGCCGGCGCGCTTCAGGCAGTTGTAGGAGCGGACGGAAAGGTCCAGGTCCTCGATCTGCTTGTCGAGCTCGACGTTGTCCTCGACGGTGCCCGCGGCGAAGATCGACGCGTCCTCCACCGGCTCGTCCTCATCGGTCAGGCTCATGAACGCGGTCATGTGCTGGTTGATGATGTTGGCGGCCTCCACGATGGCGTCACGCGGCGAGATGGAGCCGTTGGTCTCAATCTCGAGCACGAGACGGTCGTAGTCGGTGTGACGGCCGACGCGGCAGGCCTCGACGGCCTTCGCACAGCGGCGGACGGGCGAGTAGAGGGAGTCAACGTGAATGATCCCGATGGGGTCGTTCTCGCGCTCGTTGTCCTCGCCGGAGACATAGCCGCGCCCCACGCCGATGCGCATGCGCATGGTGAGGTGCGCGCCAGCCCCGAGGGTGCAGATGACGTGCTCAGGGTTGACAAGCTCAAACTCGGCGGGAATCTCGAAGTCACCGCCGGTCACCGTGGCGGGACCGTCAATCGAGATGGAGGCCTCAGCCTCGTCGCCGGTGCCCATAGAGCGGAACACCAGGCCCTTGACGTTGAGCACGATGTCGGTGACGTCCTCATAGACGCCGTCGACGGTGGTGAACTCGTGCTGGACGCCATCGATCTGGATGGCCTCGACCGCAGCGCCCGACAGGGACGACAGCAGGACACGGCGCAGGGAGTTACCCAGCGTGTCGCCGTAGCCGCGCTCGAGCGGCTCGGCGCTCACGCGCGCGAGGTTCTCGCTGATCTCCTCGACCGACACCTGGGGTCGGATGAATTCGGACATTGCTACCTCCAAATCTGGTCGGGCTTACTTGGAGTAGAGCTCGACGATCAGCTGCGCGTCGATGTCAAGGTCGATCTGATCGCGCGTGGGGAGCTGGAGGACGGTGCCCTTGAGCTTCTCGATGTCAACCTCGAGCCAGGCCGGGACGGCCATGTGCTCGGAGGAGATGAGGGCCTCCTTGATGGGGAGCAGGTCCTTGGCCTTGTCGGCGACGGCGATGACGTCGCCAGCCTTCACCTGGTAGGAGGGGATGTCGAGACGCTTGCCGTTCACGGTGATGTGACCGTGACGGACGGTCTGACGGGCCTCCTTGCGGGTGCGGGCGAAGCCGAGACGGAACACCACGTTGTCGAGGCGGCACTCGAGGATGCCCATGAGGTTGTCGCCGGTGATGCCCTCGCGCTTAAGGGCGAGGTCGTAGTAGTGGTGGAACTGCTTCTCCAGAACGCCATAGATGAACT
The DNA here is from genome assembly GCA_944321515.1 of uncultured Atopobiaceae bacterium. Taxonomy (GTDB): domain Bacteria; phylum Actinomycetota; class Coriobacteriia; order Coriobacteriales; family Atopobiaceae; genus Thermophilibacter. The sequence continues at coordinate 86,840 of CALULO010000001.1, forward strand.
TGGCCTTCTGCTTCTCACGGAGCTGCATGCCGTACTCGCTCTCCTGGCGACGGCGACGCTTAGGCTCGCGGTGGGAGGTCTTGTTGATGCCCATCACAACGGGGTCGATGCCGAGCTGACGGCACCTCTTGAGGACCGGGGTCCTATCGATAGCCATTGATATTCCTCCTAGCTACACGCGGCGACGCTTGCTCAGACGGCAACCGTTGTGCGCGATGGGGGTCTTGTCCTGGATGCCCGAAACCTCGAGGCCAGCGGCCTGGAGGGAGCGAATCGCGGTCTCGCGGCCAGAGCCGGGGCCCTTGACGAACACGGCAACCTTGTGCAGACCGTGCTCCATGGCCGCCTTGGCAGCGGCCTCGGCAGCGAGCTGAGCGGCGAACGGCGTGGACTTACGAGAGCCCTTGAAGCCGACGGTGCCGCCGGACTGCCAGGAGATCACGTTGCCCTGGGGGTCGGTGATCGAGACAATCGTGTTGTTGAACGTGCTCTTGATGTGGGCCTGGCCCACAGCGATGTTCTTGCGCTCGGAGCGGCGAACGCGCGTAGTGCGCTGGTTCTTCTTCTGCGGCATTGTCTACTCCCTAGCCCCTCTTCTTGCCACCGATTTGACGCTTCTTGCCCTTGCGGGTGCGAGCGTTGGTGTGCGTGCGCTGACCGCGGACAGGAAGGCCCTTGCGGTGACGGAGGCCACGGTAGCAGCCAATCTCCATCAGGCGGGCGGTGTTCTGACGCACCTCGCGGCGAAGGTCGCCCTCGGTGGTGTAGTTGGCATCAATGTAGTCACGGATCTTGGTGACCTCGTCCTCGGTCAGATCCTTGACGCGGGTGTCCGGGTTAACACCGGTCTCCGCGCAGATCTTGGTGGCGCGGGTCTGGCCGATGCCGTAGATGTAGGTGAGTCCGATCTCGACGCGCTTCTCGCGCGGCAGATCGACGCCGTTAATACGGGCCAACTTGGAGCTCCTTCCTTAGCCCTGACGCTGCTTGTGGCGCGGGTTCTCGCAAATGACGTAAACCTTGCCGTGGCGACGAATGATCTTGCACTTGTCGCACATCTTCTTGACCGAAGGACGTACCTTCATGAGACTTTCCTTCCGGTTGCTCTAACACAAACTATCTACTCGCCCAGCCGCTGGCGTGAATATCCACAGCTGAAGGGAACGCTCCCCCTACTTGTAACGGTAGGTGATGCGCCCCCTGGTCAGGTCATACGGAGAAATCTCCACGACGACCTTGTCGCCCGGCAGGATGCGGATGTAGTTCATCCTGATCTTGCCGGAAATGGTGCAGAGAATGGTCTTACCGTTCTCGAGCTCCACGTTGAACATGGCGTTGGGCAGTGGCTCGATGACCTTGCCCTCAAGCTCGATTGCGTCCTGCTTGCTCAAGTCTTTGTTCCCTCCACGCTGACAGCGACTGTTAATCATACCGAAAACACAAAGGCGAGTCCATGCTGCATCAATCAAACACAACAGGGCCACGCCCTAGCCCTCGGCGCCTCCCTGCATCGGGCACCACGGGCCCTTCTCGTCCTGGGTCAGGATGACAGGGCCGTCCTCCGTAATTGCCACGGTGTTCTCGTAATGGGCGGCCGGAGTACCATCGTCGGTCACGACGGTCCACCCGTTGGCGAGGGTGTGGCACTCGTAGCCGCCGAGCGTAATCATCGGCTCGATGGCAAGCACCATACCTGCCTGGAGCTTAACGCCACGCCCGCGCTTGCCGTAGTTTCTGACCTCGGGGTCCTCGTGCATCACGCGGCCAACCCCGTGGCCCACGTAGTCGCGCACCACGCCAAAGCCGTTAGACTCGGCGAGCTCCTGCACCGCAGCGCCCACGTCACCGAGGTGGTTGCCCGGAACGGCCTGCTCGATGGCGGCCTTGAGGCAGTCGCGCGTGCACTCACAGAGCGCCTTCCACTCGGCGGACGGTTCCCCCACGTAGAAGGTCCAAGCGTTATCACCGACCCAGCCCTGATAGGTGGCCCCGGTGTCAATGGAGACGATATCGCCCTCCTGCAGGACCACCTGCGGGGACGGAATGCCGTGGACGATCTGCTCGTTAACAGAGGAGCAGACGCTAGCCGGGAAACCGCCATAGCCCTTGAAGGTGGGAACGCCGCCATGGAGGCGAATGAACCCCTCCACCACCTGGTCAATCTCCTTGGTGGTGGCGCCGGGGCGCACCAGCGCTCCGGCACGACGAAGGGCCGCCTTGGACAGCGCCCCGGCGGCCTTCATCTGCTCGATCTCTGCGGGTGACTTGATGTTGATCATAGACCCAGGAGCGCCTTGACATCGGCGTACACGTCGTCGACCGGACGGTCTCCGTCAACCTCCCTGAGAATAGAGTGACCCTTGTAGTACTCAACGAGCGGCGCCGTCTGAGTCTGATAGACGTCCAGGCGGTGCTGGATGGTCTCGGGCTTGTCGTCGTCGCGCTGATACATCTCGCTGCCGCAGCGCGGGCACACATCCACGCCGGCGGGCGCGGTGTAGCCGCAGGAGCGGCAGGTGCGACGGGAGCTCAGGCGCTTGACGATGACGTCGGGCTCGACGGACACGAGCAGCGCCGCGTCAAGGGTGCGGCCCATGTTCGCAAGCTCGGAATCAAGCGTAACGGCCTGAGCGGTATTGCGCGGGAAGCCGTCGAGAATGAAGCCGGACTGCGCGTCATCGGCGGTCAGCCGCTCCTTGACCAGGTCCACCACGAGCTCGTCCGGGACAAGCTTGCCCTCGTCCATGTAGCCCTTGGCCTTCTTGCCGAGCTTGGAGCCCTCCTTGATGGCAGCCCTAAGAAGGTCGCCAGTGGAGATGTGGGCAAAGCCGAACTCTGCGACAAGCTTCTGTGCCTGAGTCCCCTTGCCCGCCCCCGGGGCGCCGAGAAGAACGATGTTCATGGTAACGACCGCCTTTCCCTTGCCGTGCCTACCCTTGACGCGACGCGCTCCTACTTAAAGAAGCCGTCGTAGTTGTGCATCTTGAGCTGGCTCTCGATGGAGGAGAGCGTGTCCATGGCAACGCCGACCATAATCAGCACCGAGGTCCCGCCGAACGCCTGAATGAGCGAGTTGCCCGTAAACCAGAAGATGATCGTGGGCACCACGGCGAGAATGGCCATGAAGAGCGCACCGGGCAGCGTTACGTGGTCAATGGCAGCCTTGATGTAGGCAGCCGTTGCGGCGCCGGGACGGACGCCAGGGATGAAGCCACCCTGCTTGCGCAGCTGATCTGCAGTCTCAGTGGGGTTGAACACCATCGAGGAGTAGAAGTAGGCGAAGGCCACGATGAGCACGACCGAGAGGACCCAGTTAATCCAGCCTGCGGACAGCGCGTTGGCCACAACCTGAACCCAGCCGACGCCAGGGAAGAAGACAGCAAGCTGGGCCGGGAGGTACAGGATCGCCGAAGCGAAGATGATCGGCACCACGCCGGCGGTGTTGACCTTAATCGGCAGGTACGTTGACTGCCCGCCCATCATGCGACGGCCCACGACGCGCTTGGCGTACTGGATGGGGATACGACGCTGGCCGCGCTCAACGAAGACGATGATCGGGACGATGGCCACAATCACCACGAGCGTGACGATCGTCAGGATGACGTTGCCGGTGGAGGTCACCGAGGAGATGAGCGAGGTGGGCAGGCCCGACATGATGTTCGCGAAGATGATGAGCGACATGCCGTTGCCCACGCCCTTCTGCGTGATGATCTCGCCGAGCCACATGATGATGATGGCGCCCACGACCATCGTGAAGACCACGACGAAGTCCATGAGCAGCTCGGGCAGCTCAAGGCCCGAAAGGCTCACGCCATAGCTCCTGAACAGGAACAGGTAGCCAATGGCGTTGAGCAGGGCGAGGCCGATCGTAAGGTAGCGCGTGTACTGCGTGATCTTACGCTGACCGGCCTCGCCCTCACGGGCAAGCTCGCCGAGCGAGGGAATCACGGCCTGGAGCAGCTGCAGAATGATCTGCGCCGTAATGTAGGGCATGATTCCCAGGCTGAAGACAGACATGCGGGAAAGCGCGCCACCTGAGAACAGGTTAAGCACGGCCATCGCTCCGCTCGAGGACAGGGCAGTCTGGTAGTTGCCCAGCAGGTCCTGGAACGGCGCGCCCGGAACGGGCAGGTATGCACCGAAACGATACAGCAGGAGAATTCCCGCCGTCAGAAGAAGCTTCTGCCTGAGCTCCGGAACGCGAAATGCGTTGGCGATTCCCTTTAGCACGCCTGCTCGACCTTTCCTCCGGCCGCCTCGATCTTGGCCTTGGCAGAGGCGGAGACCTTGTCCACCTTGACGGTGAGCTTCTTGGTGATCTCGCCGTCGCCGAGGACCTTCACGGGAATATAGTTGTGCTTGATGACGCCCTTGGCAACCAGGGTGTCGGCGTCGACGGTCTCACCGTCGGCGAACAGCGCGTCAAGACGGGCAACGTTCACCGGAGCGTACTCGACGCGGTTGTGGTTGATGAAGCCGGGGAGCTTCGGCAGGCGCATGGCGAGCGGCTGCTGGCCGCCCTCGAAGCCCTTGCCCTTGCCGCCGCCAGAGCGGGACAGCTGGCCCTTGGTGCCGCGGCCCGCGGTGGTGCCGTGACCGGACGCGTTGCCGCGGCCGATCCGCTTGCGGTTCTTGCGCGAGCCCTCAGCGGGACGCAGATCATTGAGCTGCATGAGTGACTCCTAGTTCTCTTCCACGACAACAAGGTGCTTGACCTTGAAGATCATTCCACGGATGCTCGGGTTGTCCGGCTGCTCGACGACGTCGCCAATCTTGCGGAGGCCGAGAGCGCGGCAGGTGGCCGTCTGGTCCTTCTTGACGGAGGCGACAGCGCTGTGAACGAGCTTGATCTTGAGGGACTGAGCCATCGTTAGTTCTCCTTCCCGGCGAACATCTCGCTGACGGTGATGCCGCGGCGCTCAGCCGTCTCAGCGGGGCTGGAGAGCTCCTTGAGGCCCTCAGCGGCGGCCTTGATGATGTTCATGGCGTTGCTGGTGCCGAGAGACTTGGAGAGCACGTTGGTGATGCCAGCGAGCTCGAAGAGCGGACGGACGGGGCCGCCGGCGATGACGCCGGTACCCTCGATAGCCGGCTTAATCAGAACGTGGCCGGCGCCATAGTGGCCCTCGACTGCGTGCGGGATGGTACCAGCCTCGGTGACGGGCACCTTGAACATGTTCTTCTTGGCGTCCTCGACGCCCTTCTGGATAGCCAGGGGCACCTCGGCAGACTTGCCCATGCCGAGGCCGACGTTGCCCTTGCCGTCGCCGACGACGACGAGAGCCACGAGGGACATGCGACGGCCGCCCTTGACGGTCTTAGAGACACGGTGGATGAAGACGACGCGCTCCTGAAGGTCCGTGTCCTGCTGGCGCTTGCGATCACGTGCCATTGAATCCTCCTAGAACTTCAGGCCCGCGCTGCGGGCACCGTCTGCCAGAGCCTTGACACGGCCGTGATAGATGCGACCACCGCGGTCAAAGGTGACCTCGGAGACGCCCTTCTCAATGGCACGCTTGCCGACGAGCTCGCCCACGAACGTCGCGGCGTCCTTGTTGGAGCCGAGCTTGCCCGTGGCACGGAACTCGGGGTCGAGGGTCGAGGCGGCGCAGATGGTCTTACCGTCGGCGTCATCGATGACCTGAGCGTAGATGTTCGCGTTGGTGCGGTGCACGCTGAGGCGCGGACGCTCAGCGGTGCCGAAGATCTTGGCGCGGACGCGGCGCTCGCGGCGCTTGAGACCGGCCTTCTTCGCCTGCTGCTTGTTCATTCCTTCTCCTTAGACGTGCCATCACCTGACGGGGTGATGGTCTTTTGCTATGCGAGGCTACTTGGCGGCCTTGCCGAGCTTCCTGCGGATGTGCTCGCCCTCGTAGTGGATGCCCTTGCCCTTGTACGGCTCGGGCGGGCGCTTCATGCGGATCTCAGCGGCAACCTGGCCGACCTGCTCCTTGGAGATGCCCTTGACCGTGATGTGGGTGTTGTCCGGCACCTCAAAGGAGATGTTGTCCGGGCAGGCGTAGACCACGGGGTGAGAGTAGCCGAGGGAGAGGTCAAGGTCCTTGCCCTTGAGGGCGGCACGGTAGCCGACGCCCGTCAGCTCAAGCTTCTTCTCGAAGCCCTCGGAGACGCCGACGACCATGTTGTGAAGAAGAGTGCGGGTAAGGCCCTGCTGAGCGTTGGAGGCGGTGGTGTCGTCAACGCGCACGACGATCAGCTCCTCGCCCTCCTCCTTGATCTCAACGAGGTTGGAGAAGGTGCGGGTGAGCTCGCCCTTGCCGCCCTTGACGGTAACGGTGCTGCCATCGACTGTCACAGTGACTCCGGCCGGAACCTGGACAGGCTTCTTACCAATTCGAGACACGGTAGTCTCCTTTCATTCCTGCCGAGAGTTACCAGACGTAGGCGATGACCTCGCCGCCGATGCCCTGCTTGCGGGCGTCGCGGTCGCACATCATGCCCTTAGAAGTGGAGATGACGGCGGTGCCGAGGCCGCCGAGCACGCGCGGGAGCTTGTCCGCGGTGGAGTAAATGCGGAGGCCCGGCTTGGAGATACGACGGATGCCACGGATGACCTTCGCGTGGCGGGCGCCGTACTTGAGCGTGATGTGGAGGGTCTTCTGCGGGGTGGTGTCCTCGACCTCGTACCCAGCGATGTAGCCCTCCTCGCAGATGACGCGCGCAATCTCCACGAGCACCTTGGTCAAGGGCATGGACACCTCGGCCTTGTTGGCGGCGTTCGCGTTGCGGATGCGCGTCAGCATGTCGGAAATGGGGTCAGTGATCTTCATGGATCCTTCTCCTTAGATAATGATGAACCTGCGCGTTCGGTTCGCTCGAGCCCGTGGCCGGAGCGCCTGGACGCCAGAGCCCTGCGTCCTACCAGCTCGCCTTGCGGACGCCAGGAAGCTCGCCCTTGCTCGCAAGCTCGCGGAAGCACACACGGCAGAGGCCGAACTTGCGATAGACGGAGTGGGGACGCCCACAGCGCTGGCAACGGTTCTGCTTGCGGGTCGAGTACTTCGGCTCGCGCGACGCCTTGACGATCATCGATGTCTTAGCCACAAATCCTCCTTCAGAGTGCATCTTGGCGCCCGACTTCGCCGGGCGCCGCTGAATCCTTATTTGACCTACTCAGCCTTGAACGGGAAGTGGAAGGCGGAAAGCAGCGCCTTGCCCTCCTCGTCAGTCTGGGCGGTGGTCACGATGGTGATGTCCATGCCGCGGGTGTGATCGATCTTGTCGAAGTCGATCTCCGGGAAGATGAGCTGCTCGGTGACGCCCATGGAGAAGTTGCCGCGGCCGTCAAAGCTCTTCGGGGAGATGCCGCGGAAGTCGCGGATGCGCGGGATGGCGATGGAGATGAGTCGATCGAGGAACTCCCACATGCGGTCGCCGCGCAGGGTCACCTTGGCGCCGATAGGCATGCCGGCACGCAGGTGGAAGGTGGCGATGGACTTGCGGGCGTGGGTGATGAGCGGCTGCTGGCCGGTGATGGCGCGCAGGTCAGCGACGGCACCGTCGATGGCCTTGGCGTCCGTGGCAGCCTCGCCGACGCCCATGTTCACGACGATCTTCTCAATCTTCGGAATCTGGTGGACGTTCTTGTAGGAGAACTGCTTCTGGAGCTCGTCACGCACGGTGGCGAAATACTGCTCCTTGAGACGCGGGACGTACTTCTCGTCTGCCATGTTCACTCCTTCAAATCTTGGGGCTTTAAGCACGGGGTTTCCAACCTCGTGCCTCCCGGCCTTGGCGGGGCCAGGAGCCATATGTCACGCGCCGCCAAGAGGTGTTGTTCCGTCGAGACAGAACTCTCCCTATCAACAGACGCAAGGTGACATGATACGCTCTTTCTCCACAAAAGAGAACGAGGAACTTGACGGCACGTTTCCTGCATATTCTCGGCAGCCCCTCCCCATGTCACACGAGGTAAGAGTCGGCCGTACTCTTCAATCCGACCTCGGTTGGCAATCTTTTTGGAGACACGCACCCGACAAGTGGCCGTCGGTGCACGCTCGCTCATCCACGCCAAGGGCTCAACGCACGGCCCACACGCGAGCAAGCATCCAAAAAAGGCCCGGTACGCCAAGAAAGCGTGCCGGGCCTTCGCAGAAGGTAAAGCAGAGCTTTAGAACTCAGCGCCGCACTTCTTGCAGACGCGGACCTTCTTGCCCTCAGCGTTCACGGCGTGGCCCATACGAGAGGGCTTGCCGCACTTGGGGCAGACGACCATGACGTTGGAGGCGTCGATGGCGGCCTCCTTCTCCACGATGCCGCCCTGCTGGTTCTGGGCGTTGGGGCGCATGGCCTTCTTGACGATGGCGACGCCCTCGACGACGACCTTGCCCTCGGCGGGCTTGGCAACCAGGACCTCGCCCTGCTTGCCCTTGTCCTTACCGGAGAGAACGACGACCTTGTCGCCCTTCTTCACATGCATCTTAGCCATTCGTCCTCACTCCCTAGAGCGTCTCAGGCGCGAGCGAGACGATCTTCATGTACTTGTGGTCGCGGAGCTCGCGCGCCACGGGCCCGAAGATACGGGTGCCCTTGGGCTCGCCCTCCTTGTCGACCAGGACGCAGGCGTTCTGGTCGAACTTGATGTAGCTGCCGTCCTTGCGGCGGGTCTCCTTGGCGGTGCGCACGATGACGCAACGGACGATGTCGCCCTTCTTCACCGAGCCGCCCGGCGTGGCCTCCTGCACGGCGCCGATGATGACGTCGGCCAGGCCGGCGTAGCGACGCTTGGAGCCACCGAGGACCTTGACGCACTTCACGCGTCGGGCGCCGCTGTTGTCAGCGACGTTGAGCATGGTCTCCATCTGAATCATTGGTGTTCCTCCGAACCTGCCCTCCCAGAGGTGCGCCCAGACGAGCGACGCACATGGGATGGACTCGTCACTGATACTTACTTGGCGCGCTCGACGATCTCAACGAGACGCCAACGCTTGGTCTTGGACAGCGGGCGGGTCTCCATGATGGTGACGAGGTCGCCAATGCCGCACTCGTTCTTCTCGTCGTGAGCGTGGAACTTCTTGGAGACGGTCATCATCTTGCCGTACTTGGGGTGACGCTTGCGGTAGTCAGCCTTCACCGTGATGGACTTGTCGCCAGAGATGGAGACGACAGTCCCGGTGATGACCTTACGCGCGTTTCTGGTGGTCTCAGCCATAGTCATTCTCCTGCGATCTAGTTCTCGGCGGCGGACTTCTCCGCGGCGATCTGACGGGCGCGCTGCTCAGTGAGGACGCGCGCGATGTCCTTCTTCACGGTCTTGACGCGAGCCGTGTTGTCCAGCTGGCTGGTGGCCATCTGGAAGCGCAGGTTGAAGAGCTCAGCGCGGCCCTCCTCCAGCTTCTTGGCGAGCTCGTCGTCACTCATGGCCTGGATGTCCTTGTACTTCATTGACTATTCCTCCCCGTCCTGCTCGGTGCGGGTGACGATCTTGGTCTTGATGGGCAGCTTGTGCTGGGCAAGACGCAGGGCCTCGCGAGCAACCTCGTCGGGGACGCCGTCAATCTCGAACATGATACGGCCCGGCTTGACGACAGCCACCCACTCCTCGGGGTTGCCCTTGCCGGAGCCCATGCGGGTCTCAGCCGGCTTCTTGGTGATGGGCTTGTCCGGGAAGATGGTGATCCAGACCTTGCCGCCACGCTTCATGTAGCGGGTCATGGCGACACGGCAGGCCTCAATCTGGCGGTTGGTGATCCAGTGCGCCTCGAGCGCCTGGATGCCGTAGGAGCCAAAGTGCAGCTCGGTGTTGCCCTTGGCGTGGCCCTTCATCGAGCCGCGCTGGACCTTGCGGTGCAGGACGCGCTTAGGTGCGAGCATTAGCGGCCCCTCCTCTCGTTGCGACCACGGCGAGGACGCGAGGAGCCCTCAAGAGCCGGACGCGGCGTGGCCTGGCCGGGCAGCTTCTCACCGAGGTAGATCCAAACCTTGACGCCGCAGGCACCCATGGTGGTGCGAGCGGTGGAGGTGCCGTAGTCAATCACGGCACGCAGGGTGTGCAGAGGCACGCGACCCTCGCGGTACCACTCGCGACGGCCCATCTCCGCGCCGTTGAGACGGCCGGAGCACTGGATACGAATGCCCTTGGCGCCGGCCTTGCGGGCAGACTGGACGGCCTTGCGCATGGCGCGACGGAAGGCGACGCGCTGCTCGAGCTGCTCGGCGATCGACTGGGCGACCAGGTTGGCGTCGAGCTCGGGACGCTTGACCTCGACGACGTCAACGCTGACCTGGCCCTTGGCCACGCCGGCGACCTTCTCGAGGTCGGAGCGCAGAACGTCGATGTCGGCGCCCTTCTTGCCGATCACGATGCCGGGACGGGCGGTGTAGACGGTGATCTTCACCTTGTCGCCGGCGCGCTCGATGTCCACGCGGGAGAGGGCGGCCTTGGCGAGGCGCTTCTCGAGGTAGGAGCGGATGGCGAGATCGTTGCCGAGGGTCTCGGCATAGTTCTTATCGGCGTACCAGCGGGAACGCCACTCCTCGGTGATACCGAGACGGAAGCCGGTCGGCTGAACCTTGTGACCCATGCTCGCTTACGCCTCCTTCCGGGGAGCAACGACGACAGTGATGTGGCTCATGCGCTTGTTGATGCGGGAAGCGGAGCCCTTGGCGCGAGGACGGATGCGCTTGAGCGTGGGGCCCTCGTCGACGTAGGCGAGCTTCACGTAAAGGGTGTTGGCGCGCAGGCCGTTGTTGTTCTCGGCGTTGGCGATCGCGGAGCGCAGCACCTTGGCCACGTCCACGGAGGCGGCGCGGGTCGAGAACTGGAGGACCTCGAGGGCCTTCTCAACGGGGAGGTTGCGGATCAGCGAGACGACGGCGCGGGCCTTGCGCGGCGCGACGCGCACGTACTTGGCCGTAGCGCGGACCTCGTTGGTGTTGGTGTTAGCCATTTAGTTCCCTACCCCCTAGTTGGCCTTGTGACCACGGAAGGTGCGGGTGGGGGCGAACTCGCCCAGCTTGTGACCGACCATGGACTCGGTGACGTACACGGGCACGTGCTTGCGGCCGTCGTGGACGGCGATCGTGTGACCGACCATCTCGGGGAAGATGGTCGAGGAGCGCGACCAGGTCTTGATGACCTCCTTGGTGCCGGCCTCGTTCTGAGCGGCGACACGCGCGAGGAGGCGAGTCTCCACGAACGGGCCCTTCTTGAGACTTCTGCTCATGCTTTCTATCTCCTACTACTCGTGTTCCGGCTACTTGGACTTGCGGCGACGGATGATGAGGCGGTTGGAGGCCTTCTTCGGGTCGCGCGTCTTGTAACCCTTCGTCGGCTTGCCCCAGGGCGTCACGGACGGACGGCCGGAGGTGTGGTTCTTGCCCTCGCCGCCGCCGTGCGGGTGGTCGACCGGGTTCATGACCGTACCACGGACGGTCGGACGGACGCCGGCCCAGCGGCTGCGGCCAGCCTTGCCGATGACGATGTTGGAGTGATCGGCGTTGCCGACCTCACCAATGGTGGCGCGGCAGGTGAGGAGAACGCGGCGAAGCTCGGAGGAGGGCATGCGCAGGACGGCGTAGCCGTTGTCCTTGCCCATCAGCTGGACGGAGGTGCCGGCGGCACGGGCCATAGCGGCGCCCTTGCCAGGCTGGAACTCCACGGCGTGCACCAGGGTGCCGACGGGGATCTCGGAGAGCGGCATGCAGTTGCCGGGCTTGATGTCGATGTCCTTGGTGCCGGAGATGACGACGTCGCCCACGTGCAGGCCCTCAGGGCACAGGATGTAAGCCTTGGCGCCGTCGACGTAGTGCAGCAGGGCGATGCGAGCGGAGCGGTTCGGGTCGTACTCGATCGTGGCGACCTTGGCCGGCACGTCATCCTTGCGGCGCTTGAAGTCGATCTTGCGGTACATGCGCTTGTGGCCGCCGCCCTGGTGACGGGTGGTGATGCGGCCGTTGTTGTTGCGGCCGGCCTTCTTGGGCAGGGGCTCGAGCAGGGACTTCTCGGGCTTCGTGCAGGTGATCTCGGCAAAGTCCGAGACCGTCTGGAAGCGACGTCCGGCGCTCGTGGGCTTAAGGTGCTTGACTGCCATTGACTCTTTCCCTTCTTTTTCCGTTGGCCGTCCCGCTCAGGGATTGGCGGGCGACACCGGATTACCACGGTACCGCGCGTATCCATCATGCGCGGCATACATGCCCGAGCCCCCGGAGGGGCCCGGGCGAAGAACCTTACTCAGCGGCCTGGTTGCCGAAGATCTCGATAGTCTCGCCGGCGGCGAGGGTCACGACGGCCTTCTTCCAGGAGCGCGTGGTGCCAGGGGTTTGGTAGCGGACGCGCTTCTTCTTGCCGGAGACGTTCATCGTGTTGACCTTGACCACGTGGACGTTGAAGAGCTTCTCGACGGCGGCAGCGATCTCCTCCTTCGGGGCGGCCTTGGCCACCTCAAAGGTGTACTTGCCCTGCTCCATGAGGTCGAAGGAACGCTCGGAGACGATCGGGCGGATGATCACGTCGTAGACGGAGTTCATTATGCGAGCACCTCCTCGAGCTGCTTGGCGACGTCGGCGGTCATGACAAGAGCGCCGTTGTCGATGAGGTTACGGGTGTTGGCCTCGGAGATGCCGATGCAGTTGACCTTCTCGATGTTGCGGAACGAGAGGTATGCGTTGACGTTCTCGTCGTCGACGACCACGGTCACGCGCTTCTCGGCAACGCCCAGGGCAGCGAGAAGGGCCACGGCCTGCTTGGTGGACGGCTTCTCGAAGGAGAGGGAGTCAACGAGGACGAGCTCCTCGTCGGCAACCTTGCCGGAGAGCACGGAGCGCATGGCAAGCTTGACCATCTTGTTGTTGATGCGCTTGGAGTGATCGCGCGGGGTGGGCCCGAAGATCACGCCGCCGCCGGTCCACTGGCCGGCACGGATGGAGCCCTGACGGGCACGGCCGGTGCCCTTCTGACGGTAGGGCTTCACGCCGCCGCCAGAGACCTCGTGACGGTTCTTCACCGAGTGGGTGCCCTGGCGAAGGCCGGCCTCGATGGCCACCACGGACTGGTGGATGACGGGGATGTTCGGCTCGATGCCGAAGACGTCGGCAGAGAGCTCGGCCTGGCCGACCTCAGCCCCCTCGACGTTCTTGATAGCGTACTTGGACATTCTGTCCTCCTTGTTAGCCTAAGAGATTTCCTGGCACTTAGGCCATGCGGACCTGGACGAGGGCGTTCTTGCCGCCGGGGACAGCGCCCTTGACGAGCATGAGGTTCTGCTCGGCGTCGATGCGGACGAGCTTGAGGTTCTTGACCGTGACGCGCTCGTCACCCATGTGGCCGTACATGTGAAGGCCCTTGCGGACGCGCGCGGGGTAGGCGCACTGACCGATGGAGCCCGGCTTGCGCTGGTTGCGGGAGCCGTGGGTCATGGGGCCGCGGGAGAAGTTCCAGCGCTTGATGGTGCCCTGGAAGCCCTTGCCCTTGGAGGTGCCGATGACGTCAACGGCCTTGACGTCAGCGAAGTCAGCGACGGTCACGACGTCGCCGGTGTTGTGCTCCTCGCCGTTCTCAACGCGAACCTCGCGCAGGTAGCGCATCGGCTCGACGCCAGCCTTGGCGAAGTGGCCGGCCATGGGCTTGTTGACGTGCTTGGCGGAAATGTCTCCGAAGCCGATCTGAACGGCGTCATAGCCGTCGGTCGCCTTCGTCTTCACCTGCGAGACGGTGCAGGGGCCAGCCTGGATGACGGTGACGGGCACGACGTTGTCGTTCTCGTCCCAGATCTGCGTCATCCCAAGCTTGCGGCCAAGGATCGTGCTGACCATGCTCTTTCCTAACCTCCGGTGGTCATGGGACCTTGGGGCACCCGTTGCCCCTCCCCAGCGGACCACGTCCTGTATCTGCTGCTCAGAGGGGGTGTTGGTACCTTGTGGCACAGCAGTCCCCATTTGTGCAGCCTGTCTAGTCTACACGCGCGCAACTGAATTCACAATGTCTACGCAGAATTTTTTAGGCCTCTGAGCTGCGACGGCAGTTTCCGCGCCGCCGGGCGTATCCATGAGGCGTACGCAGCCCCTCTGCTGGACAAAAAAGGGCGCGCCCCGGGAGTGTCGGGTGCCCGGGACGCGCTGTGGGGTGGGTGCTTTTAAGGCCTAGCGGCGCTTGCGGATGACGCGACCGCCAAGGAGGGCAACGGCCCCGAGCCCAGCCGTCAGGAGCGACGCGACGGCGGCCGGATCACCAGTAGCAGGGATGCCCTCGCTCTGGCCTGCCCCTTCGCTCTGGTCGGACGTGGGCTGGCCAGACTCGCCCTGCCCGCCCGCGGGCTGGACGGGCGCGCCCTGCCCACCGGAGTGCCCCGTCTCAACCGTGACGTTGGCCAGCACGAACGTCGAGAAGTGGGTGGTGGTGAAACTCACCGTACCCGCCTCGGCATCCACGGTGGCACCCATGTCGGTCACGGTGCCGTCGTCCGCCACGTGGAAGACGTGAAGCCCCTCAGCGGAGAGGCCCTCCGGGATGGGCATGGTCACCGTCACCGAGTCGCCGTCAAGCGGCTGCACGACGTTTTGCGCCGGGTCGAGCAGGTGGATGTCGAAGACGTAGGGGTGGCCGGTCACGCCGTCCACCGCGGCAACCACGGCGTTGGTGGCGGCCTGCGCCGGCTCCTCGCCGATGTGCTCGGTCACGAGCGTGAGGTTGTTGTAGTAGTTGGGGTTCTCCGAGCTGACGGGAGCAGTCATCGTGGCGCCGTCCGAGTTGGAGACGGTGACGGTATCGGACTTCTCGACTACGAGGGTCGCGGGTTTGTCGAGCTGCACGCCCAGAGTCAGCCAGCCGTCTCTGGCAGAAAAAGTGTAGAGTCTTCCCGCGTCGGCTGGCTCGAGCCTGTAGTCAACCCCCTCGTCCGTGGGGATGGTGAAGGCGAGCGAGGTGCAGTCCTCCCCCGCGTCACCACGAATCCACACCGGAGCGCTCGTGTAGCCGTTGGGGTCGAAGAGCGGATCGTCCTCATGGAGGAGGGTCCTGTCGATCGTCATGGTCTTGCTCGTCCCGCCCGCGATGGTGCCATTGTAGCTCACGCCGTCACCGCACTTGATGTCGAGCTGGTACCACTCGCCAAGGCATGGGACGCCGTCGAAGGTGAGGATGCCGTCCTTGAGCGAGTAGGGCAGCAGGGTGGCACCCTGGCCCGGGGCCCACGGCTCGAAGACGCCCGTGGACGGGTCGGGATTCCACTTGGCCTTGATGGAGCAGTCGTAGTAGTGGGTGAGCACTCCGTCCTTGAAGGAGGCCGAGACGCGGTCGAATGCGTCAGCCGAGGGGACGGAGTCCAGGTCCATGTAGTAGCCGTCGTGCTGCCAGCCCATGAACGTGTAGCTCTGCCCGTTACCCAGCATGACGCTCTTGCCAAGCTCAAAGCCCGCCTCGTTCTCGGCGATGGTGTCGAGGACGGACTGCTCCATGATCTTGTCCGAGCTGATCCAGCAGTTGGAAAGGCCGCCGTAGGGATCGTTCATGTTGATAGCGTAGCGGTTAATGCTCGCCGTCGAATAGCCCGCCGGCAGCTCCGCCGGGTCGCTGACGGACTTGACCACAAAGTCAAGCTCAGCAGGAATTGTCGTGGCGTTATCAGCCGTGATGACCAGATGCGCCTCGCCGGGTGCAAGCGCAGTCACCGTAAGGTTATCTCCCACGCGCTCGGCACGCACGGCTGCGGGGTTGCTGTTCTCAATCGTAAGGTTGACCCAATCGGGGTCGTTCCCAATGGCAACAAAGAGCCCTAGGCCCTTTGACCACGTGTCGCCCGCGTGGTTGCCACCGCATACCGCACAGTTTTCGACCACGTAGAGCGTGCCATCCAGCCCGCTGGCCTCCTCGGCGCGAGCAGACGTCATCGGTACTAGTGCGCACGCCGCAAGCGCCAGCACACCGAGCAGCGCGCCCACGGCTCTTCTCGCCATCGAATGCCTCATCGCATAAACCCCAATTCTTTCAGGATGCATACAGACTGTTTCTAGCTCTCCCGCTCGGTCAGAACAACGAAGTTGGAAGAAGTCGCGCCGCCGCTGTAAAAGTTGGTCGACGAGAGGCGTGGATGGACTACCCGCGCTTACGGCAGCGGTTTTCCTCGATGATGTCATTGAGTGTCGCCGCCTTTGATGTCAAGTCCCCCTCTACCGTATACAAAGTGGGGCGAGCGGGAGGCAACCGCCGCGAGCTTCCGGCCGTGGCGCGGCTTACGCCCGCGGGCGTTCCTCGCCGAGCTGCAGGATGGCGTCGGCGCGCCAGACACCGTTCTTCTCGCCGGAGCGAAAGTCTCCGTTGTGATCCGCCACAACGGAGGCGACGATGCGCTGGCCCCAGCCGTGCTTCGGCAGCACCTCCCCCGCCACCGCTGTCCCACGCGCAGACGCCTCCGTCCCGCAGGGGTTCTCCACGCACACGGCAAGCAGGCCGTGGGCAACATGGGCACGGACGCGCACGAAGGGCTCCGGGACGTCGGACGCCACCGCGCCCGCCAGCGCATTGTCGATGAGGTTTGAGAACACCATGCAGAGGGCCACACTCGACACCTCAAGGCGCGCGGGCAGACTTACGTAGCTGTCCCAGCGGACGCCCCTCTCTGCGCAGAGGTCGGCCTTTGCGGAGAGCAGCGCCGCAACGGCCGGATGCGCGCACGCGGCATCCGCAGGCGTCCGCACCGAGCGCTCCCCCGCTCCGAGGAGCTCGCGCGCCCTCGTCTCGTCCTCGGCGTCGAGCGCGTCGGCAACCTCGGCGAGAAGGGCCGCCGTATCTGCTCGCATGTCCGTCGCGGCATCATGCGCCTGGGCCAGCGAGGCGGCCTGCCTACGCTGGGCCGCGAGGACGCTCTCCATGACGCGGGCCTCCTCGGACACCACCTCCGCACCCTCGGACTCCACGATCGTCCTCATCAGCGTGACGTCAAGGACCGCGCACGCAACGGTACAGGCCGCCACGGCAAGCGCGGCGACATCATCAATGAGCCGCTCGTACGCGACCGCGTGGACAAACCAGGTCAGCGCCAGCTGACTCACCGGACACACCAGGCAGGCAACCCGCCTACGCGGGGAGAGGGGCTTAAGCGTTCGAAGCATGACCAGCGTCACTGCCAGCAGCACGGCCGCCGCAAGGCCCGTGGACCAGATGATGACCTCACGACTCATGGCGCACCCCGTGCCCCGGCTTCGACCACTCCTCTGCGAGCGTGCGCGCATAGGAGGCGGCCTCAGAGGCCTCCCTTTGGTCAACGAGGGCGTTCAGCACTTGCAGGTGGTTGCGAACATCATGACGCAGCATGGACACCTCGGCGAGGGCGTCAACTTCGTTCTGCGCGCTGACCGAGAGCTCCTCGACCGCACGGGACATGCGCTCCACTCGCCGCTCTTCCGCCTCGCGGACCCTCAGGCGGCCCATCGCGCGAAGCACCTCCACATCGGCGGCGAGGAAGGCCGCGCCGAGGGCGGCCGCTCCCCAGAAGAGCGGAGCGTCCGACGGCGCGCGGAACGCAATGCCCCTCCCCAGCAGGCCGAGGGAGAGTGCCTGCACGAGCAGAAAGGCCACGAGCCTGGCCTCGTGCCCACGCACGCCGGCGCGCACGGAGGACAGCTGGCGTTGAAACGCCCAGAGCACGAGCGCGCTTATCGCAGCGCTGAGCAGCGAGGACACGACGTGCGAGGGGTAGTGGGCAAGTGACGCCGCGACGGAGGACGACTCTGCGCCGCCCGTGGCGATCATCCAAAAGGCTATGCCGGCCAGGCTTGAGGCCTGGGTGACCGTCACGAGCAGAGACGCCACAAGAAGACGCAGTCGGACGTCGCCCCCATAGAGCAGCAGGGGCATGGCTACCCCAACAAGCAGCGCAGTTCCCACGGTCGTGTTGTCCCCAACAGGAAGAACCATAAGCACGGCGGCCACAGCCTGCACCACACGCAGAACGACGGGCAAACGAGGGGTCAGGGCACGGTCGAGAAAGGCATACGCGATGAGCAGCTGAGGAAGAAACGCTGCGTATACCTGCACATACCCAGCTAGTCCAGACACGACCGACCTTCCCTAACTCTCGAGAAGAGCGCCTCGCGGACGGCCGTCCGCCACCGCCGGCTCACGGGAATGGACTCCCCCGTGGCAAGCAGGACGGACTCCGCGCTCAGCCGCTCGACGTAGTCGAGGTTGATGGCGTAGCTCTGGTGACAGCGCACAAAGTAGCCCGGCAGGCCGTCCAAGAGGACAGAGAGCTTGCCGTAGACCCGATGCGTGGCGGAGCGCGCGTGAATCAGCACGTGGCGGCGGTTGCTCTCCACGTAGACGATATCCTGAGGGCGGACCACGTCCACAACGTGGTCGTGCCGAAGCACGAGCGGCTCTGCGGTCGCGGCCTCGCGTCGGGCGAGCGCCTGTCCCAGTGCAAGTTCAACGTCCTCCTGATGCAGGGGCTTGCGGACAAAGCTCGCGTGCGGTGTCGCGTATACGCGAGTGTGGAACTCGTCATAGCCACTCACGTAAACGACCTGGGCTCCACGTCCCGCTGCCTGCAGGCGCTCAACCAGCTCGATGCCGTTCTTCTCGCCAAGGCAGACATCAACAAAAAGCACGTCAAGGGGTCTTCCGGAGGTGAGGTAGCTGCGAAGGTCGCTCGCCGTGGTCAGCTCCACGACCTCGGCTCCGTCGAACTGCGGTGAAGTTCGAATCATCTCGGCAAGCGCATGGGCCTCCCGCGCCACGTCGTCAACAACGACAGCGACAAAGCTCATGGACGCCCCTCCCCCGGAGTTTTTATTCGGCTCGAATATTTTATCGTCCTTTGTGGAATCCCAAATTCAAAACCCTGGCATCAAGGTGCCCAATCCCCCCAGCTCAGCAAGGTCTTCTCGCCCGTCTTGTCATTTCTGGCATACCTGTTGTAACAATTGGCGCCACCTAGATGCCACTTGCCGGCCCTCTGCCAAGCAGGAACAGGGTGAAGCGGGATGAGACAACAGAGGAGGCCCCCGCTCCAAAGGGAGCGGGGGCCTCCTCGCGCTGGCCTAGATAAGGCGCTTAGAGCTTGATCTCGATGTCAACGCCGGCCGGGAGGTCAAGGCGCATGAGCGAGTCGACCGTGGACGGGGACGGGTCGAGGATGTCGATGAGGCGCTTGTGGGTGCGCATCTCAAACTGCTCGCGGGAGTCCTTGTCCTTGTGCGGCGAGCGGATGACCGTGTAGAGGTTGCGCTCGGTGGGCAGGGGGATGGGGCCGGACACGCGGGCACCGGTCTTCTGGGCGGTGTCCACGATGAGCTTCGCGGACTGGTCAACGACCTCGTGGTCGTAGCCCTTGAGGCGAATCCTGATCTTCTGGCTTGACACTGTGTACCTCCAAATGAGCTAGGGCTCGTGATCGTTGACTTAGGAAGCGTTTCCGCCGTTCTTGGCGACGATCTCGTCGCGAATGTTCTTCGGGACGGGCTCGTAAGAGTCGAACTGCATGGTGTAGCTCGCGCGGCCCTGGGTCTGGGAGCGGAGGTCGGTGGCGTAGCCGAACATCTCGCCCAGCGGCACCTTGGCGCGAATCACCTTGGTGTCGCGACGGTCCTCCATGCCCTCGATCTTGCCGCGGCGGCCGGAGAGGTTGCCCATGACGTCGCCCATGTACTGCTCGGGGGTCTCAACCTCGACCTCCTCGATCGGCTCGAGAAGAACCGGGTTGGAGCGACGCAGGGCCTCCTTGATGGCCATGGAGCCGGCGATCTTGAAGGCGGCCTCGGAGGAGTCGACCTCGTGGTAGGAGCCGTCGATAAGCTTGACCTTGATGTCGACGACGGGGTAGCCAGCGATGACGCCGCTCTCGAGCGCCTCCTGGATGCCCTTGTCGATGGAGGGGATGTACTCCTTCGGGATGACGCCACCGACGATGGCGTTCTCGAACTCGTAGCCCTTGCCCTCCTCGTTAGGCTCCATGTCGATGACGGCGTGGCCGTACTGGCCGCGGCCGCCGGACTGGCGGACGAACTTGCCCTCGACGTGGGTCACGGCCTTGCCAGCGGTCTCACGGTAGGCGACCTGCGGCTTACCGACGTTGCACTCGACCTTGAACTCGCGACGCAGACGGTCGACGATGATCTCGAGGTGCAGCTCGCCCATGCCGGAGATGATGGTCTGGCCGGTCTCCTGGTCGGTGTGCACCTGGAAGGTCGGGTCCTCCTCGGCGAGCTTGGCCAGGCCAACGGACATCTTCTCCTGCTCGGCCTTGGTCTTGGGCTCGACGGCGACGGAGATGACCGGCGTGGCGAACTCGATGGACTCGAGGACGATCGGGTGCTTCTCGTCGCAGAGAGTCTCGCCGGTGGTGGTGTTCTTGAGACCGACGCAGGCGACGATGTCGCCGGCGGAGCAGCCCTCACGGTCAACACGGTCGTTGGCGTTCATCTCAAGGATGCGGCCGAGACGCTCGCGGTTGTCCTTGACGGAGTTGTAGACGTAGGAGCCCGCGTCAGCGTGACCGGAGTATACGCGGATGTAGGTGAGCTTGCCCACGTACGGGTCGGTCATGATCTTGAACGCGAGCGCGGAGAACGGCTCCTTGGCGTCGGCGTGACGGACCTCGGGCTCGCCCTTGAGGTTGGTGCCGTCGATCTCCTTGACGTCAAGCGGGCTCGGGAGGTAGTCGACAACGGCGTCGAGCAGCTCCTGGATGCCCTTGTTCTTGTAGGCGGAGCCCACGAAGACGAGGTTGAGCTCGCCGTCGATGACGCCCTTGCGCAGGGCGGCCTTGAGGGTCTCCACCGGGATCTCGGCCTCCTCGAGCACGAGCTCCATGACCTCGTCAGAGAAGTTGGAGGCGGCGTCGAGCAGCTCCTCGCGCTTCTCCTCGGCGATGTCGGCGAACTCCTCGGGGATGGACTCCATCGCCTCGGGGTAAATCATGCCCTTGGCGTCCTCCTTGAAGTCCCACGCGGTCATGGTGACCAGGTCGATAAGACCCCAGAAGTTGGACTCGGCACCCATCGGGATCTGGGCCGCGACGGCGTTGGCGTGCAGGCGGTCCTTCATGGTGTCGATGGCGTGCCAGAAGTCAGCGCCCACGCGGTCGTACTTGTTGATGAAGGCGATGCGCGGGACGTTGTAGTTGGTGGCCTGACGCCACACGGTCTCGGACTGCGGCTGGACGCCGGCCACGGCGTCGAACACGGCCACGGCGCCGTCGAGGACGCGCAGGCAGCGCTCGACCTCGGAGGTGAAGTCAACGTGGCCCGGGGTGTCGATGATCTGGATGACGTGGTCCTTCCAGAAGCACGTGGTGGCCGCGGAGGTGATGGTCACGCCACGCTCCTGCTCCTGAACCATCCAGTCCATGGTAGCGGCACCGTCGTGGACCTCGCCGATCTTGTGGGTCTTGCCGGTGTAGTAGAGGATGCGCTCCGTCGTGGTGGTCTTGCCGGCATCGATGTGGGCCATGATGCCGATGTTGCGCATGTCCTTAAGGTTGTACTTGACCTTAGCCATAGATAGCCTCTCCTCGGGTCAGCGACTAGAAGCGGTAGTGAGAGAAGGCGCGGTTGGCCTCGGCCATCTTGAAGAGGTCCTCACGACGCTTGATGGAGGCGCCGACGCCGTTGGAGGCGTCGAGAATCTCGTTGGCAAGGCGCTCGGCCATGGTCTTCTCCTTGCGGGCACGCGAGAAGTTCACGAGCCAGCGGATGGCCAGCGTGGTGGCACGACGGGAGTTGACCTCCATCGGCACCTGGTAGGTGGCGCCACCGACGCGCTTCGGCTTGACCTCGAGGGTCGGGCGAATGTTGTCCATGGCCTTCTTGAAGACGGCGAGGGCGTCCTCGCCGGACTTCTCGGCCACGATGTTGAAGGCACCGTAGACGATGCGCTCCGCGGTGGCCTTCTTGCCATCGAGGAGGACCTTGTTGATGAGCTGGGTCACGAGACGGTTGTTGTAGACGGCGTCAGGCTGGACCTCACGACGCACGGCTGCTGCACGACGCGGCATGTTATATCTCCTTAGAGCTGGTGACGTTTAGTGACTGCGAGACTACTTCGGGCGCTTGGTGCCGTAGCGGGAGCGCGCCTTCTGGCGGTTCTGCACGGCGGCGCAGTCGTAGGCGCCACGGATGATCTTGTAGCGGACACCAGGGAGGTCGCGCACGCGGCCGCCGCGGATCAGCACGATGGAGTGCTCCTGGAGGTTGTGGCCCTCGCCGGGGATGTAGGCCGTGACCTCGATGCCGTTCACGAGGCGCACACGGGCGACCTTACGAAGGGCGGAGTTCGGCTTCTTGGGGGTGGTGGTGAAGACGCGGGTGCACACGCCGCGCTTCTGGGGGTTGTGCTGCAGAGCTGCGTTCTTGGACTTCGACTTGACGCTCACGCGACCGTTGCGAACGAGCTGGTTGATTGTCGGCAAAGCTCTCTCCTTCTTAGCTAACGTTAATGCTTTAACCCGTATTCAAGGGCCGAGCAGCACCTCTGCCCCGGATTGACACGACGATGAACGTTACGCCGGGCGACCCCAGTTGTCAAAACGCCACGGTGCCGGGCGTATCCTTCCTCCACGAAATGCAGACACTTTCGCGCGGCGGGCGGACGTGGTACGCGGCGGACTCAGGCCCCGCGGTGGGTGTGGACCGGTGGCGGGCGCGGCCGCGTGAAATGCGCACCAAGTGCGTGCTGGCTTCCGCGGGGGCGCAAGTGCGTGCCCGGCTCCCCACGGGACTCAAGCAAGTGTATGCCCCGCCCCGTCAAATACGCGTCGAGTGCATGTTCCTCTCGCCAAAACGGAATCAAGTGTATTTAGGCGGAATACACTTGTCACCTCGTTCCAGGCAAAGCGCCGCCAGGGCAAAGCGCCGCCCCCCGAGGCGTCCGCCCGCCCCGCAGGCGCAGTCCGAAGTTGAGGTGCTGCCCCGGAGCTCCGTGCCGGCCCGGGGACTTGGCGCCTCAAAAGACGCGGCGCCCGCACCAGATGGTGAGGGCGCCGACGCATGGCACAACATGTGGGCGATGCAATGAATCGCGACGGGACGTGGCTACATCCAGGCAAGCCCCACGGCCCCGAGGCCGAGGTGCTCGGCCAAGACCGGGCCGCCGTCCTTCACGCGGACCCGCGCCTCGGGGAAGCGCGACCGAGCGGCGAGAAGAACCTCGCGAGCCTCGACGCCACGCGGCCCGAAGTGACACACCACGAGGTCGTTGGCGCCCTCGGGCACGCGCTCGACCATCGCAGCGGCCATGCCGTGAGCGCCGCGCCCGTCGGCAAGCTTGACGATGCCGCCCTCGGAGAGCGCCATCACGGGATAGCGGTTGAGCTTGGTGGCCACCGCGCGTCGAATGGCGCCGAGCCGTCCGCTCCGGGAGAGCGCAGCCATGTCCGGCACACTGAACACGATGCGCGTGCCGCCGCGCAGGCTCTCCAGCTCGGCCTTCACCTCGGCAAGGTTGTGGCCGGCATCGGCCAGGGCGCGTGCCCGGCGCACGAGAAACTCCAGCGCGCCCGCGGTGAGCCAGGAGTCGACCACGGCCACGCGTGGGCTTGCGACCGCCTCGGCCGCCTCCTCGGCGCTGCGGAACGTGCCGGAGAGGCGAGAGGAGATCGTCACGCAGAGCACGTCGTCCCCCGCGTCGAGGTGCTCGCGGAAGGCGCGCTCGAAGGCCGAGGAGCGTACGGCCTCGGTGGTGACGCGACGGCTCTTGGAAAGGAGCGCCACGTAGTCGCCGTTCTCGCCGACAAAGCCCTCCGAGTGGCGGGCGGAGTCGGCCACGTAGGTCATCGGGACAACGTCCACGCCCAGCTCGGCGGCCTCGTCGCGCGTGAGGCCGCAGGTGGAGTCGGTGACTAGCGCGAGCATATGCGGTCGCCTCCCATCGCACGGAACTTGTCGTAGCGGCGCGCCACGAGCTCGTCGGCATCCAGCTGCTCGAGCTCATCCAGGGCTAGCTCGACCTCGCGCATGAGATCGTGGGCGATCTCCGCGTGCGTGAGCCCCAGGTCCTGAATAATGCCGTCCACCAGGCCGAGATCAGCAAGGTCGTGCGCGGTGATGTGCAGGGCCTCGGCGGCGTCGGCGGCGCGCTTGGCGTCCTTCCAGAGAATCGAGGCGCAGCCCTCGGGGCTCACCACGGAGTAGGCGGAGCTGCCGAGCATGAGCACCCGGTCGGCCACGGCCAGGCCGAGGGCACCGCCGCTGCCGCCCTCGCCCACCACGACGCTCACCACCGGGACCTTGAGCCCGCTCATCTCCACGAGGTTGTGCGCAATGGCCTCGCCCTGGCCGCGCTCCTCCGCGCCGATGCCGCAGTAGGCTCCCGAGGTGTCGACGAGACAGAGCACCGGACGGCCGAACTTCTCGGCCTCGCGCATGAGACGCAGCGCCTTGCGGTACCCCTCGGGGTGGGCCATTCCGAAGTTGCGACGCACGCGCTCCTTGGTGGAGTTGCCGCGCTCGATGCCGATGACGGTCATCACGCGGCCACCCTTCCAGCCGATACCGGCCACCACGGCCGCGTCGTCGGCAAAGAGGCGGTCGCCGTGGAGCTCGACAAAGCCGTCCAGGCCACGCTCGATGAGCTCGAGGGCAGTGGCGCGGTCGGCGGAGCGGGTGAGCTTGACGATGTCATAGGCGCTCTCGGGCTCCGGGGAGCGCTTGGGGCGCGCGCCGCGACCACGGCGGGGCTCCTCGTACGAGAGCCTGTGCGGGGCGCTGGGGCCGGGCTCCGAGCCCTCGTGCAGGCAGAGCAGCTCAGAGAGGGTGGCAACCATGTCCTTGCGCTCAACGATGAGGTCGCAGAACCCATGCTCCACGAGGAACTCGGAGCGCTGGAAGCCGTTGGGCAGGCGCTTGTGGGTGGTCTGCTCGATCACGCGCGGGCCGGCAAAGGCCACGAGGGCGCCCGGCTCGGCAAGGGTGACGTCGGCCTCCATGGCAAAGCTCGCCGTGACGCCGCCCGTGGTGGGGTCAGTGAGCACGCAGACATAGAGCAGGCCGGCCTCGGAGTGGCGGCGGACCGCCGCCGAGACCTTGGCCATCTGCATAAGCGAGGTGGTCCCCTCCTGCATGCGCGCGCCGCCGGAGACGGTGAAGCCAACCACGGGCAGCCCCTCCTTGAGGGCCCGCTCAAAGACGCGGCAGATCTTCTCGCCCACCACAGAGCCCATGGACCCCATCATGAAGTCGGCGTTCATGAAGAAGAGGGCGCAGTCGTGCCCGCCGATCTTGCCGCGGCCCGTGACCACCGCGTCGTTCTCGTGGGTCTTCTCTCGAGCGGCGGCGAGCTTCTCCTGATAGCCGGGGAACTCCAGGAAGTCCGTGGCCGCGAGCTCGGCGTCCCACTCCACGAACGAACCGGCGTCCACGGTCATGCGCATGCGCTTGCGACCGGAGACGCGCAGGTGACGGCCACAACGCGGGCACACCTCAAGGTTCTCCACGAGCTTGCCCTGGTCGATGACGCGCCTGCAGCCGGGGCACTTCACGAGGATGTGGCGCTCGGGCATCTCGGCCATGACCTCGGTGACCGGGCTCTCGAGCTCGTTGGCGCTCTTCTCTCGCTTACTCATAGAGATGCTCCATCAAGTTGGTGTGGTAGTTGCCCGAGACGAACTCGGGGTTGGCGAGGATGTCCAGGTGCAGCTCGCTGTTCTCGGCGACGCCCTCGATCACCAGCTCGCCCAGGGCGGAGCGCATCTTGCGGATGGCCTCCTCTCGCGTGGGCGAGCAGACGATGAGCTTGCCGAGCAGCGAGTCATAGTACGGCGGTACCACGGCGCCGATGTAGAGCGCCGAGTCGAAGCGCACGAGCGGGCCTCCCGGCACGTGCAGCATCGTGATCTCGCCGCAGGACGGGAGGAACTCCGGGGTCTCGGCGTTGATGCGGCACTCGATGGCGTGGTTCTCGATGTGGATGTCGTCCTGCGAGAAGGGCAGCTCGGCCCCGGCGGCAACGCGCAGCTGCCACTTCACGAGGTCCATCCCGCTCACGAATTCGGTGACGGGGTGCTCTACCTGCAGGCGCGTGTTCATCTCCATGAAGTAGAAGCTGCCGTCGTCGGCATAGAGGAACTCGATGGTGCCCACGCCCACGTAGCCCACGGCGCGCGTGAGGTCGCGCGCCGCCTTGTGCATGTGAGCGCGGACCTCGGGGTGGGCGTCCAGGCACGGGGCCGGGCTCTCCTCGATGAGCTTCTGGTTTCGGCGCTGCACCGAGCACTCGCGTTCGCCGAGGGAGACCACGTGCCCGTGCGCGTCGGCCAGCACCTGCACCTCAACGTGGTGGGCTGGCGAGACGAACTTCTCCATGTAGCACTCGCCGTCGCCAAAGGCGGCCTCGGCCTCGGCGTGGGCCTCCGTGAAGGCCTTGCCGGCGTCCTCGGGGCGCTCCACCTTGCGGATGCCACGACCGCCGCCGCCCGAGCGGGCCTTGATGAGCACCGGACAGCCGATGCGCGCGGCCTCGGCCTCGGCCTCTTCCGCGCTCTTGAGTAGGTCGCAGCCGGGCACGATGGGCACGCCGGCCTCGCGCGCGGTGCGGCGGGCGGCGTCCTTGTCGCCCATGCGCTCGATGACCTCGGGCGACGGCCCCACGAAGACGAGGCCGCACTCCTTGCACTCGCGGGCGAAGTGCGCGTTCTCCGAGAAGAACCCGTAGCCAGGGTGGACGGCCTTTGCCCCGGACTGCAGCGCCGTCGTGAGGATGGCGTCCTCGTTGAGGTAGCTGTCGGCGGGGCGCGGCCCGCCGATGCAGTACGCCTCGTCCGCGAGCGCCACGTGCAGGGCCTCCGCGTCAGCGGTGGAGTAGACGGCGACGGTCTTGACGCCCATCTCCTTGCAGGCGCGAATCACGCGGACGGCTATCTCTCCTCGGTTGGCAATGAGGATCTTGTCGAACATCGCAGTGCCCCTCCCGGCGCCCCGGGGCGCCCTCGCTTGTTGCCGTGCGCCGAGCCGCTAGTTCTTCTCGCCCGGCATCAGGGCAAACGACATATCTGCCGTGCAGCAGAGCTCGCCGCCCACGCGTGCCTCGCCCGTGGCAAAGCGGAAGGGCCCGCGTGCGCGGGTAAGCTTGCAGGTGAGCTCAACCGTGTCGCCGGGGCGCACGGGGTGCTTGAAGCGCACCTTGTCGAGGCTCGTGTAGAAGGGCGTGGCGCCCTTGGCAGCCAGGTCGTCGCCGAGCAGCACGCAGCAGTTCTGGGCGAGCATCTCGCAGAGGATCACGCCCGGCACCACGGGGTTGCCGGGGAAGTGGCCCTGGACGAAGAACTCGTCGCCCGTGATGGTAATCTTGCCGTGGGCCTCCCCGTCCACGACCTCGGCCTCGTCGAGAAGAAGCATCGGCTCGCGGTGCGGCAGCAGGCTCTTGAGCTCTTCCTTGTTCATACGCGCTCCCTCCCCTAGTAGATCTTCATGAGGCAGCAGCCGTACTCGACGAGCTCGCCGTCCTTCACGCAGATGTCGACAATCTCGCCGTCAGCCTCGGCGGTGACCTCGTTCATGACCTTCATGGCCTCGATGACGCAGAGGGTCTCGCCCTTCTTGACCTTGGAGCCCACGTGCACGAAGGGCTCGGCGCCGGGGGCCGGCGCGGCGTAGAACACGCCGACCATCGGCGCGCGCACGGCAGTGGTGTGAGCCATGTCGAGCGGGGCCTCGTCGTCGGACGCGGGCGCGGGCGCGGGGGCAGCGACGGGCACGGGAGCCGCCGCGGGCGCAGGGGCGGCGGGAGCAGGGGCAACCGGGGCAGCGGCGGGCGCGGCGCCCCCGCGCTCGAGCTCCACGGCCGAGCCGTCGGCCTCCTCGAGGCGCACGCGAGAGAGTCCGTGGCTCTCCATCACGGCAGCAATCTCTGCGATCTTACTGGGCTCCATGTGCTACTCCCTCCCCGCCGCGCGAAGCGCGAGCGCCGCATTGTGCCCGCCGAAGCCGAGGTTCGTGGAGAGCGCCCAGGTGAGCTGGCACTCGACGGCCTCGTTGGGCGTGTAGTCGAGGTCGCACTCCGGGTCCGGGGTGCGATAGTTGATCGTGGGCGGCACCACGCCGTTCTCCAGCGCGAGCGCGCAGGCCATGACCTCGACGGCGCCGGTGGCGCCGATCATGTGCCCGGTCATGGACTTGGTGGACGAGATGTGCGCGGCGCGTGCAGCCTCCTCGCCGAGGGCGCGCTTGAAGCCAGCCGTCTCGGAGGAGTCGTTGAGCTTGGTGGAGGTGCCGTGGGCGTTGATGTAGAGGCCCTCCTCAGGCTTCACGCCGCCCTCGGCCACGGCCTGCTCGATGGCGCGGGCGATGCCTCGCGCCTCGGGGTCGGGGCTCGTGATGTGATAGGCGTCGTCCGTGTTGCCGTAGCCGACGACCTCGGCATAGATGTGGGCGCCACGGGCGACGGCGTGCTCCCACTCCTCGAGCACGAGGACGCAGGCCCCCTCGCCCATGACGAAGCCGTTGCGCTCCGCATCGAACGGGCGGCACGCGGTGGCCGGATCGGGGTTGGTGGTGAGGGCGCGGCAGCTCGTGAAACCGGCGATGGAGTCGGGCATGACGGCAGCCTCGGCGCCGCCGGCAAGAATGGCGTCGGCGTAGCCGTGCTTGATGGCGCGGAAGGCCTCGCCCACGGCGTGGGCGGAGGTGGCGCAGGCGGTGACGACGGGCAGCGTGGGGCCGTATGCCTTGTGGCGGATGGCGATGTTTCCGGAGGCCATGTTGGCGATCATCATCGTGATCATGAACGGGGACGCGCGACGCGGGCCACGCTCGGATATGGTGTGCACGTTGTTCACGATGGTGTTGATGCCGCCCACACCCGAGCCCACGTAGACGCCCAGGCGGTCGTGGTCCACGGCGTCCTCGGCATCCAGGCCGGAGTCGGCCATCGCCTCGTCAGAGGCCACGAGCGCATACTGGGCAAAGAGGTCCAGGTGCGCGGCCTCCTGCTTGCCCAGCAGCGCGGCGCCGTCGAAGTCCTTGACCTCGGCGGCCACCTTCACCTTGAAGTTCTCGGTGTCAAAGTGGGTGATGGGGCCGATGCCGCACTCGCCGGCGACCATGGCCTTCCAAGTCTCCTTGGCCGTGTTGGCAAGCGGGGTGACGGCGCCGATGCCGGTGATTGCTACCCTGTGTTCCATCTCGTCTCCCAATCGATTCAAAAGAGGGCGACTCCCCCCCCTCTGACACATCCAAACGGGCCCAGGGCCTCCCCCTGGGCCAGCGCCTACATCGCCATGCCGCCGTCGACGCGGATGACCTCGCCGGTCACGTAGGAGGCGGCGTCGCTCACCAGGAAGCGCGCCACGGCCGCCACCTCGTCGGCGCTCGCCAGGCGGCCGAGCGGGATCTGCTTCTCGTAGCCCTCGCGCACGCCCTCGGGGAGGACGGCGGTCATGTCCGTCTCCACGAAGCCCGGGGCGATGGCGTTGACCGTGACGCCGCGCGGCGCGAGCTCGCGCGCCACGGACTTGGTCATGCCGATGAGGCCCGCCTTGGAGGCCGCGTAGTTGGCCTGGCCGGCGTTGCCCATGAGGCCCACCACCGAGGCCATGTTGACGATGCGACCACCGCGCTGGCGCATGAAGGAGCGCGCAAGGGCGCGAGTGGTGTGGAAGGCGCCCCTCAGGTTGACGTCGATCACGCGGGCGAAGTCGTCGTCGGACATGCGGACGAGCAGGCCGTCACGCGTGACGCCGGCGTTGTTGACGAGCGCCCACACGCTTCCGAAGTCAGAAAGGACCGCGTCCACGGTGGCCTTGACCGCCTCGGCGTCGGATACGTCGCAGCGATAGGAGCGCGCGGTGGCACCGGCGGCCTCGCAGGCGGCGACGGCCTCGGCGGCCGCGGCCTCGTTGCCCGCGTAGACCAGGGCGAGGTCGAAGCCGTCGGCGGCAAGCCCCTCGGCGATGGCGCGGCCGATGCCGCGGGAGGCCCCGGTCACCAGGGCTACGCGACGGGAGGCGTCCCGCTCGATGGCACCGTTCTTCTCGGCCATTGCTACTCCCCTTCCTTGGAAAGCTCGGCGAGAACAGCCTGAAGCTGCTCCACGGTCTCGCACGGCAGGGCGGTCACGCCCTCGAGCGTGCGCTTGACGAGGCCCGTAAGGGTCTTGCCGGGACCCACCTCCACGAAGGTGTCCACGCCCATGGCAGCCATGGCCTCCAGGGTGCGGACCCACTGGACCGGGTTGGCGACCTGGCTGGAGAGCAGCTCCACGCGGGTCGCCTCATCCGCCGGGTAGGGCTCGGCCGTACGGTTGGCAAGCACGGGGACCCCGGGCTCGGCGGGTGCGTGGCCATCCGCAAGGTAGGCGGCAAGGCCGCGCTCGGCCTCGGCCATGAACGGGCTGTGGAAGGCACCGGAGACGGCCACCTTCATGGCGCGGCCACCGGCCTCCTTCACCAGCGCGTCAAGCTTCTCGCAGGCCTCGGGCGTGCCTGCGACCACGGTCTGCAGCGGGCTGTTGTAGTTGACGGGCCAGCACTGCTCGCCCGCCTCGCCGGCCAGGCGCTCCACGGTGGACGCGTCCAGCTTCACGACGGCGCGCATGGCGCCGGGGTTCTTCTCTGCCGCGTCGGCCATGAGCTCTGCGCGGTGGCACACGAGCTCGAAGCCCTGCTCGTCGCCATAGGCGCCCGCGAAGGTGAGCGCTGCGACCTCGCCCAGCGAGAAGCCCGCCACCACGTCCGGCGTCACGCCGTGCGCCGCGAGGGCGCGGGCGGCCGCGAGGTCCGCGGCGAAGACACAGGGCTGGGTGTTGGCGGTCTGGGCGAGCTCCTCCTTGGTGCCGGTCAGGCACTGCTCGGTGGTGCCGGGGCGCACGGCGTCGGCCGTCGCAAAGACGGCCTTTGCCGCGGGCTCGGCCTCGATGAGGTCGGCGCACATGCCGGGGTGCTGGGCGCCCTGGCCGGCGAAGAGGAACGCTACTTTACCCATTGCATGGCTCCAGAAAGGACCTTCTCGGCGCCGTTGACGAGGTCGTCGACGATCTCGAGGGCGCTCTGACGCTCGGTGACCATGCCGGCAATCTGGCCGCACAGGAAGCTGCCGTGCTCGTAGTCGCCCTCCTTGGCCGCCTTGCGCAGCGCGCCGGTGCCAAAGGCGTTGAGCTCCTCGACCGAGGCACCCTCGGACTCCTTCTTGAAGTAGGCGTTGGAGAAGGGGCTCTTGAGCGCGCGCACGGGGTGACCGGTGGAGCGGCCGGTGGCGCGAGTGGAGATGTCGTTCGCCTTGAGCACGAGGTTCTTGTACTCATCGGAGACGGTGCACTCGTCAGCCACGAGGAAGCGCGTCCCCACCTGGACGCCCACGGCGCCAAGCATGAAGGCGGCGGCAACGCCACGGCCGTCGGCGATGCCACCGGCAGCGATCACGGGAATCTTCACTGCGTCCACGACCTGCGGCACGAGGGCCATCGTGGACGTCTCGCCGATGTGGCCGCCGGACTCGGTGCCCTCGGCGACCACGGCCACCGCGCCGGCGCGGGCCACGAGCTTGGCCATGGCCACCGAGGCCACCACGGGGATGACCTTGATGCCGGCCGCGTTCCAC
Source organism: uncultured Atopobiaceae bacterium (assembly GCA_944321515.1). Taxonomy (GTDB): domain Bacteria; phylum Actinomycetota; class Coriobacteriia; order Coriobacteriales; family Atopobiaceae; genus Thermophilibacter. The sequence goes on from CALULO010000001.1 coordinate 118,322, forward strand.
GCCTTCATGTACTTCGTGGGGTTGCCGGCGCCCGTCACGACCACGGGGACGTGCTCGTCGATGACCACCTGGGCCACCTCGTCGGCAAACGGGCTCATCAGCATCACGTTGACGCCGAAGGGCTTGTCGGTCTTGGAACGCAGCTCGTGAATCTGGTCACGCAGCCAGTCGGCGTTCGCGTTCATCGCGGCGATGATGCCGAGGCCGCCGGCCTCGGAGACGGCGGACGCCAGGGAGGCGTCGGCGATCCAGGCCATCCCGCCCTGGAAGACGGGCTTCTCGATACCGAGAAGGTCGCAAATGGGGGTGCGCAGCATAACTAGTTCTCCAGAAGTGCATCGACCATGTCGACGAACTCGCCGATCGTGGTGGGGTTGGACTCGGCGTCGATCTCGATGCCGAACTCGTCCTCGCAGGCCATGACGGCCTCAACGGTGGCGAGGCTGTCGAGGCCGACCTCGGCGAGCGTGGTCTCGGAGGTGAGCTCGACGTCGTCAAGGCCGCCCTGCTCGCGGACGATCGCGCACACGCGCTCGAAGGTGCTCTGGTCTGCCATTTGGTTCTCCTTCTTTTCCATGCGCCCAGCGGGCGCTCCAATGGACGGTTGGTGCGGCGATGGCCGCGAGGTGCGCCGGCGGCTAGCCCCAGCGCAGGAGGGTGGCGCCCACGTCAAGCCCGGCGCCAAAGCCCACCAGCGCCACGAGCTGACCGGCCGCGAGCTCGCCCGAGCGGGCGAGGCGGTCCAGTGCGAGCGGGATGCACGCGCTGGAGATGTTGCCGGTCTCCGAGAGCACGCGAGCGACCTTGGCGTCATCGATCCCGAGGCGCGCGACGCCCGAGGCGAGGATGCGCTCGTTCGCCTGGTGGAAGACGAAGTGGTCAATCTGGTCAAGCGTCACGCCCGACTGGTCGCAGAGCTCGTGCACGGAGTCCACGATGGCGTTGACGCCAAACTTGAAGACGCGGCGGCCCTCCATGGAGAGGACGCTCGCAGGATGGTCGGTTTGGTCGAACGGGGAGCTGCCGGCAATGCCGGGCGCGTCCAGGACGGCCACGCCAGGCTCGGTGGTGAGGCTTGTGGCCAGGGGGCTCTCCCCGCCCGCCTCGAGAACGGCGGCGGCCGCGCCGTCACCGAAGAGCACGCAGGTGGCGCGGTCGGTCCAGTCCACCATGCGGCTCATCTTCTCCGCGGAGACAACGAGCGCGCGCCGCGCCCGTCCGCGCACGAACCACCCGTCGGCGGTATCCAGCGCGAAGACGAAGCCCGCACAGGCGGCGGAGACGTCGAAGGAGGGGCAGTGCGCGCCCAGGCCCTCGGCTATGACGCACGCCTCGGCGGGAATCAGGTGGTCGCCGCTCGTCGTCGAGCAGACGATCAGGTCGAGCTGCTCTGCGGTGACGCCAGCCGCCTCGAGCGCGCGGCGGGAGGCCTCCACGGCCAGCTCGTCAAGCGTCTCTGTAGTGCATACGCGCCGGCTGGAGATGCCGGTACGCGTTGAGATCCACTCGTCGGAGGTATCGAGAAACTCCGAGAGGTCGTCGTTGGTGACCGAGCGGGCCGGAAGCGCCGACCCCGTTCCCAGTACGCGAAATCCCACCTGCCCGCCTTCCATCGCCGTTGTTAACGCGTCAACATCTCACTGAAATAGGCTAGCCAAAAGGGCCCTGACGTGGGGAGCTCTTTTCTTAAGCTCCTCCATTTTGCCACGATGTCTCCATATCGGAAATCCTCGCCCGCGAGCGTCCCGCGAACGTCGGGCTGACGTGGTTCACGCCCCCGACTCGCCGTCCGGCGCTCGACTTCGTTATCCTGACATGCGTGTTGTCGACTGGGCCCACGCGCCTTTGGGCCCGATGGCATGAGGAGCGATTCGCATGACGCTGCCGGCGATAGACGTGGTTGAGAGCATCGGTTCCACCAACGACGCCGTCCTTGCGCTGGGCCGCAGGGGCGCACCGTGTGGGACGGCCGTGGTGTCGCGTCGGCAGACGGCGGGAAGGGGGCGGCGCGGCCACGCCTGGGAGTCCCCGGAGGGGAACCTCTACCTCTCCGTGCTGCTCCGGCCAAAAGTTGCGCCCTCGCGCCTTCCGGGGCTGGCCGCGGCGTGCGGACTCGGCGTCCTCGATTCCCTGCGCGTTCTCAACCTATGCAATGAGCCCCAGCTCAAGTGGCCCAACGACGTCCTTGTCCGAGACCGGAAGCTCGCCGGGATCCTCGTGGAGGCCTCCCGTGACAACACCGGCGAGGCCTTCGCCGTCTGCGGTGTCGGGATCAACGTGGCCCAGGCGCCGCGGGGCCTGGCGGCCACGTCGCTCACCGAGCTCGTGGCGCCCGGGGCCGCACCGTCCTTCTCGCCGCTTGCCCGCGCCCTCAGGGACGCCGTCGCGGCCCGCGTGGACGCGTGGGCGGCTATGCCGGGTGCAGAGCCTCTCTCGGGCATACGGGACGACTACGTCTCGGCCCTTGCCTGGCGCGGGAGGGAGGTCGTGGCGCTGGCGCCGGACGGGCGCCCGCTCGTGCGCGGCCGACTCGCCGACGTCGACACCTGGGGCCGCGCTGTGCTGGAGACCGCAGACGGGCCCGCGTCCTTCACGTCGGAGCAGGCGTCGCTTCGCCCGGTTGCGTAGCCCCCGCGACGCCCCCTCCCCGCGACGCGCCGAGCCGCGGGCCGTCGAATCGTCAGCCGGCGATTGGCGGTCAACGCATCTCACCCATCCATCGCAAAAAAAGGCGCCGGCCCCTGAGGGACCGGCGCCCAGTCACAGCGCTTGCTGGCGAGAAGAACTACTCGCCGTCGTGCTCTGCCTCCTGGCGAACCACCTGAGACAGGAGGTCGTCGAGGGAGCCAAGGTCCTCGTTGATGACGTCTGAGTCACCATTGGACTGCTCGGTACCACCGATGAGCTCGTCGTCATCGAAGTGGTGCGTTGCGGGGGCCGCCGTGCCGAGCATGATGTCGGCGTCAGCGTCCGGCGAGAAGACCATGTTGAGCAGCTGGGAGAGATCCTCGCTGTCGGCCTCGTCGTTGTCCGGCTCAAGGATGTAGAGCAGACCACGGGCCTCCAGGCCGTCGCGGAGCTCCTCGATGGCCTTGGCGCCGATGCCGTCGATGCGCAGCAGGTCGTCCTCGGTCTTGCCGATGAGGTCGCCCACGGTCTCGATGCCCACCTCGCTGAACTTGTTGGTCCAGCGCTGCGAGACGCCAAGGTCGTCAAAGAGGTAGAGCTTGGCGTCCTCGCTGGAGAGCGTGCGGCCGTTCTTGGAGTACACGCCGCCGAAGCCGTAGTCATCGCCCACCCAGTCAAGCTGCTTGGGGAGCTGCTCCTCGATGCCCTTGAGCTCGTCGGGCGCCCACTCGGGCAGGCTCTTGGCCAGCGGGGAGGTCGGGCCGTCGATCTTGGTGCCGTGGTAGGTGAGCTCCACGTTGTGGTAGGCCGGGAGGCCGGTGCCCGCCGGGATCTGCTTGCCCACGATGACGTTGGACTTGAGGTCCAGCAGGTGGTCGACGTCGCCCTCGATGGCGGCCTCGGTGAGGACGCCGGCGGTGCGGATGAACGACGCACTGGAGAGCCAGGAGTCGATGCTGGAGGCAACCTTGAGGGTGCCCAGGATGACGGGCTCGGCCTCAGGCGGCGTGCCGCCGGCCAGGGCGACGTTGCGCACGGTGTCGGCGAAAACGTAGCGGTCGACGTACTGGCCGAGCAGGTACTGAGAGTCGCCCGGGTTGGTGACCTGGACGCGACGCAGCATCTGACGCGCGATGACCTCGATGTGCTTGTCGTTGAGGTCGACGCCCTGGGAGGTGTAGACGTCCTTGACGGACTCGACGAAGGTGTGCATCGTCGACTCGATGTCGGTCAGGCGGCGCAGCTTGCGGAAGTTGACGAAGCCGCGGGTAATCTGGTCGCCGGCGCGCACCTCCACGTTGTCCTCGATGCCCGGCATGAAGCGCACGGACGCCGGGACACGCCACTCCTCGATGACGCGACCCTGGTCCTCCGGGTCAACAATGCGCAGGAGGTACTCGGCCTGCTCGGGCGTGATGCGCAGCAGACCCGAGACGGGCGCAAGGTCGGCCTCGCGGCCGAGGATCTTCTCGTTGACGTTGCCGACAACGTCGAACATGCGGGCGACCGTCGGGAGGCCCTGCGTGATGTCGTCGGCGCCTGCGACGCCGCCGGAGTGAATCGTACGCATCGTGAGCTGGGTGCCCGGCTCGCCGATGGACTGGGCGGCGATGATGCCCACGGCCGTGCCGATGTTGACCGGACGACGCGTGGAGAGGTCCCAGCCGTAGCACTTCTGGCAGACACCGTACTTGGACTTGCAGGTCAGGAGCGCACGGAGCTCGACCTTCTTGAGGCCGTGCTCGACGAGCATGTTGAGCTCGTCCACAGACTCGATGTAGGCGTCCTTGGCGATGAGGATCTCGCCGGTCTCCGGGTCAACGATGTCGTTGAGCGCGCAGCGGCCCACGAGGTCGGCGTCCACGGCGGACTCGCCCGGCTTAATGAGCGGGTAGGTGACGCCCTCGTCGGTGCCGCAGTCCTCCTCGCGGACGATGACGTCCTGGGCCACGTCGACGAGACGACGGGTCAGGTAGCCGGAGTCGGAGGTGTGCGAGGCGGTGTCCACGAGGCCCTTACGAGCGCCGTAGGTGGAGATGAAGTACTCCAGCGGCTCGAGGCCCTCGCGGAAGTTCGCCTTAATCGGCAGGTCGATGGTGTCACCAGACATGTCGGCCATGAGGCCGCGCATGCCGGCGAGCTGACGCAGCTGGGTCTTGGAGCCACGGGCGCCGGAGTCGGCCATCATGTAGATGGGGTTGTCCTCGGCGAAGCCCGCGAGCATCTCGGTTGCCAGAAGGTCGGTGCACTCGGTCCAGGCGTTGACGACCTCGGTGTGACGCTCCAGCTCGGAGAGGAAGCCGTCCTCGTAGTACTCGTTGATCTCGTCGACGCGCTCCTGCGCCTCCTCGAGCAGCTGAGGCTTGTCCTCGGGGATCGTGGCGTCCCAGACGGAGACCGTCAGGCCCGCGACGGTGGCGTAGTGGAAGCCCGTCTCCTTGATGGCGTCCAGGATCGGCTCGACCTCGGCCGTGGTGTAGCGGTCGCAGCAGTCGTTGACCAGCGCGCCGATGTCGCTCTTCACCATCTTGTAGTTGATGTAGGGGTAGTCGGCCGGCAGGCACTGGCGGTTGAAGATGATGCGGCCCGGCGTGGTCTCGAAGCGCGCAGAGTGCTCGGTAACGTCGAGGTCCTCGTAGGCTCCCTTGGCGGTGAGCACGCGGAAGATCTTGCGGTCGCCCTCGGTGAGGTTCGCGTCGGCGGCAGAGACGCGCACCACGACGCGCTGCTGCAGGTCGAGCTCGGTGTTCATGTCGATGGCGAGAAGGGCGTCGTCAAAGTTGGCGAAGACGAGCTTCTCGGCGCCCTCGGCGCTCTTCTCGGTGGTCAGGAAGTACGCACCGAAGACCATGTCCTGGGACGGCACCGTGAGCACCTTGCCGGAGGCCGGCGAGCGCAGGTTGTTGGAGGACAGCATGAGGACGCGGGCCTCGGTCTGCGCCTGGGTGGACAGCGGCACGTGCACGGACATCTGGTCGCCGTCGAAGTCGGCGTTGAAGGGGGCGCACACCAGCGGGTGCAGGTGGATGGCCTTGCCCTCAACGAGGACCGGCTCGAAGGCCTGGATGGAGAGGCGGTGCAGCGTAGGTGCGCGGTTGAGCAGCACGAGGCGGTCCTGGATGACCTCCTCGAGCACGTCCCAGACGGCCGGGAGCTGACGGTCGATGGCGCGCTTTGCGCCCTTGATGTTCTCGACCTTCCCGAGCTCCACGAGGCGACGCATCACGAACGGCTTGAAGAGCTCCAGGGCCATCTGCGAAGGCAGGCCGCACTGGTGCAGCTTGAGCTTCGGGTCGACGACGATGACCGAACGGCCGGAGTAGTCGACGCGCTTGCCCAGGAGGTTCTGGCGGAAGCGGCCCTGCTTGCCCTTGAGGGCCTCGGCGAGCGACTTGAGCGGGCGCCCGCCACGGCCCGTGACGGGACGGCCGCGACGGCCGTTGTCGAAGAGCGCGTCCACAGACTCTTGGAGCATGCGCTTCTCGTTGTTGACGATGATGGCCGGGGCGTCGAGGTCAAGCAGGCGCTTGAGGCGGTTGTTGCGGTTGATGACGCGACGGTAGAGGTCGTTGAGGTCGGACGCAGCGAAGCGGCCGCCGTCGAGCTGCACCATCGGGCGCAGGTCGGGCGGGATGACCGGGATGACGTCAAGGATCATGTTGGCCGGGTCGTTGCCGCCCTTGAGGAAGGCGTCGACGATCTCCAGGCGCTTGATGGCCTTCTCGCGCTTCTGCTTCTGGGCGGTGTCGGAGGCGATGATCTCGCGGAGCTCCTTGGCCTCGGCCTCAAGGTCGATGCCGCGCAGCAGCTCGCGCACGGCCTCGGCGCCCATGCCGCCCTTGAAGTAGATGCCGTAGTAGCGCTTGAGCTCGGAGAAGAGCCCCTCATCGGAGATGAGCTCGCGCTCCTCGAGCTGCATGAACTTCTCGTAGGCCTCGGTGCGCAGGCGCTTCTCGTCCTCGTACTCGGCCTCCAGGTCGGCGATGCCGGCGCGGATCTCGTCGGCGGAGAGGGGCTCGAGGTCGCCGAACTCCTCGCCGGACTCCTCGCCCTGCTCCTTCAGGCGCTCGATCTGGTCGTCGCGCTCGGCGTCGAGCTCCTCGAGGTCGGCGTCCAGCTCCTCCTTGAGGTCGGCCGCATCAGCCTCGCGGGCCTCGGCGTCAACCTTGGTGATGATGTAGCTCGCGAAGTACAGGACCTTCTCGAGGTCCTTGCTCTTGATGTCCAGGAGGCGGGCCAGCGGGAAGCTCGTCGGGCTCTTGAAGTACCAGATGTGGCTCACCGGTGCGGCGAGCTCGATGTGGCCCATGCGCTCGCGGCGCACCTTGGCGGTGGTCACCTCAACGCCGCAGCGCTCGCAGACGATGCCGCGGAAGCGGATGCCCTTGTACTTGCCGCAGGCGCACTCCCAGTCCTTGACGGGACCAAAGATCTTCTCGCAGAACAGGCCGTCCTTCTCCGGCTTGAGGGTGCGGTAGTTGATGGTCTCGGGCTTCTTCACCTCGCCGTGCGACCAGCTACGGATGCGGTCGGCGGAGGCAAGCGAGATCTTGATCGCGTCGAAATCAGTGGTGTCGAAATCAGCCACAGTCGCTACTCCTTATCGCTCATGGCGTCGCCCACGAGGGCGGTATCGAGGTCGTCGGCAGCGGGGGCGGGCTCAGGCGCGTCCGCCATGTCGGCAAAGACGTCGACGGCGCTGGCAGCCTCGCCCTCGTCCTCCTGCTCAGCGCGCTCGGCGCGCTTCTTGTAGGAGATGGGCTCGATGTCGAGAGCGAGCGAGCGGATCTCCTTGACGAGGACCTTGAAGGACTCGGGGATGCCCGCAGCGGGGACGTTCTCGCCCTTGACGATGGACTCGTAGGTCTTCACGCGGCCGTTGGTGTCGTCGGACTTGACCGTAAGGATCTCCTGGAGGACGTTGGCCGCGCCGTAGGCGTAGAGGGCCCAGACCTCCATCTCGCCGAAGCGCTGGCCGCCGAACTGGGCCTTGCCGCCCAGGGGCTGCTGCGTGACGAGGCTGTACGGGCCGGTCGAACGCGCGTGGATCTTGTCGTCCACCATGTGGCCGAGCTTCAGGATGTAGCTCGTACCGACGGTGATCGGGCTCTTGAAGGCCTCGCCGGTGCGGCCGTCGTAGAGGGTGGTCTTGCCGAGGCTGTTGAGCTGCGGCACGAACTCCTCGCGCATGTGCTCGCCGTAGTCGAGCTTGGCCTTGTTCATCATGTTGATGTTGGAGCGACGGATGGCCTCGGCGACCTCGACGTCAGTGGCGCCGTCAAAGACCGGCGTGGCAACGTTGATGGGACCGGGCACGTAGCGGTCGGAGTCCTCGGACTCGTCGTCCCAGCCGTGGGACGCGGCCCAGCCGAGGTGGCACTCGAGCAGCTGGCCCACGTTCATACGGGAGGGGACGCCCAGCGGGTCGAGAAGGACGTCGATAGGGGTGCCGTCAGCCATGTAGGGCATGTCCTCCACGGGCAGAACGTTGCAGACCACGCCCTTGTTGCCGTGGCGGCCAGCGATCTTGTCGCCCTGCTGGATCTTGCGGCGCTGCGCAACGAAGACGCGGACGAGCTCGTTGACTCCGGGCGGGAGGTCGTCGCCGGCCTCGCGGCTGAAGCGCACCACGTCCACGACGCGGCCATAGGCGCCGTGCGGCATCTTGAGGGAGGTGTCGCGCACGTCGTGGGCCTTGGCGCCGAAGATGGCGCGGAGCAGGCGCTCCTCGGCGGTGAGCGCCGTCTCGCCCTTGGGCGTGACCTTGCCCACAAGGATGTCGCCAGGGCCGACCTCGGCGCCGATGCGGATGATGCCGTCGTCGTCCAGGTTGGCGAGCATGTCCTCGGAGAGGTTCGGGATCTCGCGGGTGATCTCCTCGGGACCGAGCTTGGTGTCACGGGCGTCGATCTCGTGGCGGGAGATGCTCACCGAGGTGAGAAGGTCCTCCTGCACCACGCGCTCGGACACGATGATGCCGTCCTCGTAGTTGAAGCCCTCCCACGGCATGTAGGCCACGGTGAGGTTGGCGCCGAGGGCGAGCTCGGAGTGGTCGATCGAGGTGCCGTCGGCCAGCGGCTGGCCGGCCTCCACCTTGTCGCCGGCGTGGACGATCGGACGGTGGTTGATGCATGTGGACTGGTTGGAGCGCTCGTACTTGGGGAGGTCGTAGCGCTCGGAGCCGTACTCGTCGGAGTAGACGACCACGTGGGCGGCGTCCACCTCGGAGACGGTGCCGGCGTGCGCGGCACGGATGAGCTCGCCGGAGTCGAGCGCGGCGCGCTCCTCCATGCCCGTGCCCACGAACGGCGCGTGCGCGCGAATCAGCGGCACGGCCTGGCGCTGCATGTTAGCGCCCATGAGGGTACGCTTGGCGTCGTCGTGCTCGAGGAACGGGATGAGGTTGGCAGCCACGGAGAGCAGCTGGCGCGGCGAGACGTCCATGTAGTCGACGTCCTCGACCATGACCTGGGCCGGCGCGCCGAAGGAGCCGTCGAAGTCGCGCGTACGGGCAATGATGCGCTCCGGGTGCGTGATGGCGCCCTTGGAGTCCACCTCAATGAACTCTCCGGTCTTCTCGTCAAACGGCGTGTTGGCGGGCGCGATGTTGTGCGCCTCCTCCTCGTCGGCCGTCATCCAGTGGATCTCGTCGGTGACCTTGCCGTCCACCACGCGGCGGTACGGGGCCTCGATGAAGCCGTACTCGTTGACGTGTGCGTAGAGGGCGAGCGAGCCGATCAGGCCGATGTTGGGGCCCTCAGGCGTCTCGATTGGGCACATGCGAGAGTAGTGCGAGTTGTGGACGTCACGCACCGCGGTGGGCACGTTGGTGCGGCGGCTGGAGCCGGACTTGTGACCAGCCAGGCCGCCAGGGCCAAGGGCGGAGAGGCGGCGCTTGTGGGTGAGGCCGGCCAGCGGGTTGGCCTGGTCCATGAACTGCGAGAGCTGGGAGGAGCCGAAGAACTCCTTGATGGCCGCCACGATCGGGCGGATGTTGATGAGGCTCTGCGGGGTGATGTCGTCGGCGTCCTGGGAGGCCATGCGCTCGCGCACCACGCGCTCCATGCGGCTCATGCCGATGCGGAACTGGTTCTGCACGAGCTCGCCCACGGTACGGACGCGGCGGTTGCCGAAATGGTCAATGTCATCGAGGCGCTTGGTGTCGTCCCCGTTGTGGAGGGCGAGCAGGTAGCGCAGGGCCTCGATGATGTCCTCGTGCGTCAGCACGCGGCTCGTGGCGTCCTCGCCGAGCTCGAGCTTCTTGTTGACCTTGTAGCGGCCCACGCGGGCGAGGTCATAGCGCTGCTCGTTGAAGTAGAGGCCGTCCAGCAGCAGGCGACCGGCGTCCGCCGTGGCGGGCTCGCCGGGGCGCTGGCGCTGGTAGATCTCCTTGAGGGCCGCCTCACGGGTGGTGGAGGCGTCGCGCTCAAGGGTGTTGCGCACCACGTCAGAGTCACCGAGGAGGGCGTAGATCTCGTCGTCGGTCTCGGCGATGCCGAGCGCGCGCAGGAACACGATGGCAGACTGACGACGCTTGCGGTCGATGGAGACGACCAAGTGGCCGCGCTTGTCGACCTCGAACTCAAGCCACGCGCCGCGCGCGGGGATGAACTGCGCCTTGTGCACGCGCACCCCGTTGTCAATCTCGGAGGAGAAGTAGACGCCGGGCGAGCGGACCAGCTGGGAGACCACGACACGCTCGGTGCCGTTGATGATGAAGGTGCCGCGGTCGGTCATGAGCGGGAAGTCGCCCATGAAGACGAGCTGCTCCTTCATCTCGCCCGTCTCCTTGTTGACGAAGCGCACGTCAACGAAGAGCGGCGCCTGGTAGGAGATGTCCTTGGCACGGCACTCGGCGATGGTGTGGGCCGGGTCGCCAAACTGATGGTCGCCGAAGACGACCTGCATAGTGTGGGCGGAGTTCTCGATGGGCGAGAACTCGGCGAAGGACTCGGCAAGGCCGTCGCCCATGAAGCGCTCAAACGACTCCTTCTGCACGGAGATCAGGTTGGGAAGCTCCATTGCCGGGGCAATCTTGCTAAAGGTCTTGCGTCCCGTCGTGCCTTGTGGTTTGGTAAGTGCAGTCTTTGCGGTAGACACCAGGCTTTTCCTCCTTCAAAAGGGTGGAAGGCGGCAATTGTCGCAACGTAATAATCTACCGAAACCCCTCCTGGGGGTCAATGAAAAGTCTTGACTTGAACTTCGTTTTCGGGTATTTAGCCAATCTCTCCACAATCTACCTGTGCAAATTTAAGACTTGCCCAACCTCCACATATGAAGTTTTCGTGACTGACCGCTTTGCTCCCCTTGTCAGCGTGGGATTCCTCTCCTGATTAGTCGGATCAACGATGCAAAAAGGGGGCCGGACCCGAAGGTCCGACCCCCTGAAGGTGCGCGTTGCGCGTTACCCAGCAAGCAGACTTACTTGAGGGTGACGGTGGCGCCGGCCTCCTCGAGCTGCTTCTTGGCGGCCTCGGCGTCCTCCTTCTTGGCGCCCTCGAGGACGGCCTTGGGGGCACCCTCGACGACCTCCTTGGCCTCCTTGAGGCCAAGGCTGGTGAGAGCGCGGACGACCTTGATGACGGCGATCTTGTTGTCGCCGAAGCCCTCGAGCACAACGTCGAAGTTGGTCTTCTCCTCCTCCTCCTCGGCGGCAGCGGCGGCCGGAGCGGCGGCCACGGCGGCGACGGGAGCGGCGGCGGACACGCCGAAGGTGTCCTCGATGGCCTTCACGAGCTCGGAGGCCTCGAGAAGGGTCATCTCCTTGAGGGCGTCAACAATCTCCTCGGTGGTAAGCTTAGCCATTTTTCTGTTCCTTTCGGTCCCGTGCGGTACGCACGGATCGTTTCTGTGTCTGTGAGGCGCGTGAGCCTCGGGGTGCGCGGCAGACGCCGCGCGGTGCTGCTAGGCAGCCTGCTTCTGCTCGGAGACAGCGTTGATGGTGCGAGCGAGACCAGAGGGGACCTCGTTGACGCACACGGCGATGCCACGGGCGAAGCCGCTGATGAGGCCAGCGAGCTGACCCATGAGCTGCTCGCGGTTGGGCAGGTCGGCGTAGGCCTTGGCCTCCTCGGCGGAGAGGGCCTTACCATCAGCGATAGCACCGACGAACTCCATCTTCTTGAGCTTCTCGGACTGCTCCTTGATGACCTTGGCGGCATCAACGGGGTCCTTCTCGAAGAAGACGTAGGCGCAGGTGCCGGTCAGGGCGTCATCGAGGCTGGGCAGACCAGCGTTCTCCAGCGCGAGCTTGACGATGTTGTTCTTGTACACCTTCATCTCGGCGCCAGCAGCGCGCAGGGCGCGACGGACCTCCTGGGTCTCCTTAACGGAGAGGCCACGGTAGTCAACCACGAAGACACCCTGGGAGGCCTCGAGAGAGCCCGAGACCTTCTCCAGCATATCGACATTGGACTTGGACGGCATGTAGTTACACCTCCTTGAATGCGTTTGGGCACGAGCCGCCAACGCTGGCGGGCCTTCCGCATAAGAAGACCCCGCTTGGCGCGGCCAAAGCGGGGTCCTCGAAGATGCAATCTTTGAGACCACCTCGGCAGGCGGGTTCCCCCATTAAGCCTCTCGGCACCGGCTGTCTTTGGCAGCGGACGTGCGACGTATAGTTCACGCAAGACGGGCGTCTCGCGCAGCGGTCATTGTGACACGTGGCGAGACGCCCGTCAAGAGCGCAGCGAAAAAAGCGAAAGAAGACTTAGTCCTCCATGAGGTTGCGCGTCTTGGCCGGGTCAACCTTGATGCCAGGGCCCATCGTGGTGGAAACGACGACGGACTTGACGTACTTGCCCTTGGCCGAGGAGGGCTTCACGCGGAGCAGCTCGTTGATGAGCGCGCCGTAGTTCTCCACGAGCTTCTCGGTGTCAAAGGACTTCTTGCCCATCGGGACGTGGCAGATGCCGTAGCGGTCGGCACGGTACTCCACGCGACCAGCCTTGAGCTCGCCGACCATCTTCGCGACGTCCATGGTGACGGTGCCGAGCTTGGGGTTCGGCATGAGGCCTCGGGGGCCGAGGATCTTGCCCAGACGGCCAACCTTGCCCATCATGTTCGGGGTGGCGATGGCAGCGTCAAAGTTGAGGTTACCAGCCTGGACCTCAGCCACGAGGTCATCGGAGCCCACGATGTCAGCACCAGCGGCCTCGGCCTCGCGAGCCTTCTCGCCCTCGGCGAAGACGGCAACGCGGACGGTCTTACCGGTGCCGTGAGGCAGGGAGATGGAGCCGCGGACGTTCTGATCGGCCTTGCGGGTGTCGACGCCCAGTCGGACGGCAACCTCGACGGTCTCGTCGAACTTGGCAGAGGCCAGCTCCTTGGCGAGCTCCATGGCCTCCTTCGGCGAATAAAGCTTGGCGCCGTCGACCTTCTCGGCAGCGGCCTTGTAGTTCTTTCCGTGCTTGGGCATGCTTTCTACCTCCTGTGGTCAGCGGGCCGGTGGCCCTCCCACATATCTGGCGGATGTCCGCCACTTATAGAGAGGCACCCCCGAGGGGGTGCGTGGTGCCGGGAGTGTTGCTACTCGGCGGCGACGGTCACGCCCATGGAGCGGGCGGTGCCGGCGACAATCTTCTTGGCGGCCTCGATGTCGTTGGCGTTGAGGTCCGGCATCTTGATCTCAGCGATCTTGGTGAGCTGCTCCTGGGAGAGCTCGCCGACCTTGTCGCGCTGGGGAACGCCGGAGCCGCCCTTGAGGCCGAGCTCCTTCTTAATCAGCTCGGCAGCGGGCGGGGTCTTGCAGATGAAGTCAAAGGTGCGGTCCTCGTAAACCGTGATCTCGACGGGGATGATGTCACCCTGCTTGTCCTGCGTGGCAGCGTTGAACGCCTGGCAGAACTGCATGATGTTGACCTGGGCGGCACCAAGGGCCGGACCGACGGGAGGGGCGGGGTTGGCCGCACCGGCCGGAATCTGGAGCTTAATGAAGTGGACGACCTTCTTCTTGGCCATGCTCTTCTCCTTGAGAACGTGTGAACGATGCTATGTGACGCGCCTGCCCGAGAAGCTATCCTCACCGATGCGGGCTGACGGTAATCCCCTTGACTAGGCGATGACGGTTACTTGGTCCAGCGTGAGCTCCACCGGCGTCTCACGGCCAAAGATCATAAGCATGACCTTGATCTTGCCGGACTCGGCGCTGACCTCGGAGACAAGACCGTCAAAGTCCGCCAGCGGGCCGGAGAGCACGCGCACGGACTGGCCGACCTCGATGTTGGTGGAGGTGCGCTTAGGCACGGCGGCAGTGGTGCCACGGGCGCCAGTGCGACGCATGATCTTGTCGAACTCGCTGCGACGCAGCGGAGAGGGCTTGCCGTCAGGCCCAACGAAGCCCGTCACGCCCGGAGTGTTGCGGACGAAGGACCACGTCTCGTCATTGCCCTCCATGCGAACCAGGACGTAGCTCGGCAGGACCTTCGACTCCTTGGTCTCGCGCTTGCCACCGTCCTTGATCTCAGTGACCTCCTCGGTGGGAATCTGGATGTCCACGATCTGGTCCTGCATGCCGAAGGTCTCGATGCGGTGCTCGAGGTCAGCCTTGACCTTGTTCTCGTAGCCCGAGTAGGTGTGAATCACATACCAGCGCTTAGCCATGTCTTACCCCCTCAGACCAGTGAAGCCAACGAGCACGGCGACGATACCAGAGTCGACGAGCCAGATGATGACACCAAACACAATCAGCATCACGATGATGGCAAGGGAGTAGCTCCTGAGCTCCTCCTTGGAAGGCCACACGACGCGACGCATCTCGGAGAGGACGTCACCGAGGTAGTTGCGCAGACGACGGAGGGGGCCGGGCTTCTTCTCGGCCTTGCGCTCCTGCTTGGCAGCAGCCTTGGCCTCCTTGGCAGCCTGCTTCTCCTGGGCGGCCTTCTGGGCAGGGGTGACCGAGGAGGCCTGGGCGGCCTCAACGCGAGCACGCTCCTCGGCACGAGCCTTGCGGGCGCTCCTCTTGTTACGGTCCTTGTTCGCCATCCCTTTGACTCCCTAGAAGTCGTCCCTTACATGGAAACCGGCTAACCCCGAAGGGATAGCCGGTGGTGAAATCTGGCAGGCCAGGAAGGACTCGAACCCTCAACAAACGGTTTTGGAGACCGCCGCTCTACCATTGGAGCTACTGGCCTGTGTGAAAACCCACCTAGTTAGCGGGTCTCCCTGTGAAGCGTGTGCTTACGGCACCACGGGCAGTACTTCTTCAACTCCATACGATCGGGGTTGTTGGACTTGTTCTTGTCCGTGGTGTAGTTGCGGCGCTTGCACTCAGTGCACGCGAGGGTAACCAGAGTACGCATGAATCAAATCCTCCTGAAATACTTCTCGTTGGAGGGATTTTCCCTCGAACGTGACGCGGTGGTATACGCTACCACCGCATCTGCTGTTTTGTCAAGAATACCTGCTTCTTACGGCCTTGCTCACAAAATGCACAAGAGTGGCGAGTGGGCCTCCCTCGGGCAATTGCCTTCGCCACGTCCTCCAGACGCCGGCCTGGACACCACAGGGCCAAAGGCCAAGCTCAGCGAGCTGGCGGGGGCACCTTCCGGACGTCCGGCGCGTCTAGGCCCCGACATGTCGAAGAAAAGGGCCCGACGCCATGTGGCGCCGGGCCCTGCGAGTCACTTGAGAATAAGCTACTCGATGATGGTGGAGACGCGGCCGTCGCCGACGGTGTGGCCACCCTCGCGGATAGCGAACTTGTCGCCCTGCTCCATGGCGATGGCGTGAATGAGCTCGGCGGTGATGGTCACGTGGTCGCCCGGCATGGCCATCTCAACCTTGGTGCCGTTGGAGTCGGTGAGCTCCTGGATGTCACCAGTGATGTCGGTGGTGCGGAAGTAGAACTGCGGACGGTAGCCGGCGAAGAACGGCGTGTGACGGCCACCCTCCTCCTTGGTGAGGACGTAGATCTCGCCGGTGAACTTGTGGTGCGGCTCGACGGAGCCCGGCTTGCAGATGACCTGGCCGCGCTCGATGTCCTCGCGCTTGATGCCGCGCAGGAGGATGCCGACGTTATCGCCAGCCTCGCAGAAATCCATGGTCTTGCGGAACATCTCGATGCCGGTGGCAACGGAGGTCTGCTTCTCGCGGATGCCGATGATCTCGACCGGCTCGTTGAGCTTGAGCTCGCCGCGCTCGACACGGCCGGTGGCGACGGTGCCGCGGCCGGAGATGGTCATGACGTCCTCGATGGCCATCAGGAACGGCTTGTCGTTGTCGCGCGGCGGGGTCGGGATGTAGGAGTCGACGGTGTGCATGAGCTCCACGACGGAGTTCACCCACTTCTCCTCGCCGTTGAGGGCGCCGAGAGCGGAGCCGCGGATGATCGGCAGGTCGTCACCCGGGAAGTCGTACTCGGAGAGGAGGTCACGGGTCTCCATCTCGACGAGGTCGATGAGCTCCTCATCGTCGACCATGTCGCACTTGTTCAGGAACACGACGATGTAGGGGACGCCGACCTGACGGGCGAGCAGGATGTGCTCGCGGGTCTGGGCCATGGGGCCGTCGGTGGCGGCGATGACGAGGATGGCACCATCCATCTGAGCAGCGCCGGAAATCATGTTCTTGATGTAGTCGGCGTGGCCCGGGCAGTCGACGTGAGCGTAGTGGCGCTCCCAGGTCTCGTACTCAATGTGGGCAACGTTAATGGTGATGCCGCGCTGACGCTCCTCGGGAGCCTTGTCGATGTTCTCGAAGGCGGTGAAGTCAGCCTTGCAGCCCTCCTGCTCAGAGAGGACCTTGGTGATGGCCGCGGTCAGCGTGGTCTTGCCGTGGTCGACGTGACCAATGGTACCGATGTTTACGTGCGGCTTGGAACGATCGAACTTCTCCTTGGCCATGTGCCATCCTCCTTTTGGAACCGACCTTGCGGCCAATCCGCTAACAACTGCGTTCTTATGCCAAGCGGCGCCGAGGCGCCGCTAAGAACTCTGGTACCGGTGACTGGACTCGAACCAGTGACATCGCGGGTATGAGCCGCGTGCTCTAACCAACTGAGCTACACCGGCATGGTGCCTTGCGACTGAAGAGGCGGAAATGGAGCCCGCGACCGGATTCGAACCGGTGACCTCTTCGTTACCAACGAAGTGCTCTACCTACTGAGCTACACGGGCGAATGGTGGGGATGCTTGGACTCGAACCAAGGAACCCAGAGGGAGCGGATTTACAGTCCGCCGCAGTTGCCGCTGTGCCACATCCCCATTCCGTTTTCAGCCACTCGCGAAGCGCTTTCTCCCTCGCAAGCGGATGATAGATTACGTCGTGGGGAAAAACTTGTCAATGTATACCCCGGCCCCGGGCGTATCCATTCTCACGAGACGTACACAACCGCAGGTGAAACCGGTCGTTTTTTGCGCTCTGAAATAGAACGGGCCGCGGGTCTGAAGCCCGCGGCCCAAAATTAATCCTGGAGCCGGCAGAGGGAGTCGAACCCCCAACCCACGGTTTACAAAACCGTTGCTCTGCCATTGAGCCATGCCGGCGTGTTCGTACATGATAGCGGGTCTAGCCCGATGGAGCCAGATACGCAAGTGTATTCCTCGACCATGCACTCGCGTGGTTCTTCTCGCCGACAGAACGCACTTGGAGCGATCGTGGCGCCCCAAGGAACGCACTTGCGGCATTTCATCAACGCTGGCGGGGCCTTAGGGGCGCCAGGACGGCGAGAAGACCGAGGGTGACGCGGGGATACCTACGCCTCGTCGGCCGCGGGGCCCGCCCCTTCTTCGGGGGCGCGGCTATCCGCGAAGCATCCGCCAGAGCTTCTCGCGCGCAGCCGGGTCTATGCGATCCTCCAGGCGCATGTGCTGCGTCTGGCGCTCGTCGTTGGCGCGCTGATACTCCGCGGAGAGGGCGTCCATATTGGTCACGAGCACGTCGCTTGAGACGCGCGTCACCGGTATGCCGCCCACCGTGGCCCGAATCGTGTTGTCTGACGTCACCACGGTCACCGCTCGCGGGGCGAGGCGCGCCTCAGTCACCAGGCGCTCGATCACCTCGTCAGCCGACTCCCCGGCCCTCGAGAAAACCAGGCGCACGCCGGCCTTGGAGAGGTCCGGGCGCTCGGGGGAGACGTTGCCCGCTGCATCAAAGACGATGATGGGACGGTAGCGCCTCTTGGCATAGGCCGCAACGTCCGCGATCAGCAGCTCGCGCGCCTGCTCGAAGGGGTCCCCCTCGTCGGTCTCGTCCATGCGGACGAGGTAGCGCTTGGACTTGTAGATCACGTTGTAGCCGTCCACCACGAGAAGCTCGCGCGGCTCAGACTCCTTGGCGACGCGCGGCCTAGGCATCGGCGCCCGTCCCGGGGTCGGCCGCCGCCTCCACGCGTCGCAGCCACTCGTAGCAGAGCACCGTCGTGGCCTGGGCCACGTTAAGCGACTCCACGCGGCCTCGCTGGGGCAGGCGGCATGCAAAGTCGCACTTCTCGGCCACCAGGCGCGAGATACCCTCGCCCTCGGAGCCCATCACCAGGGCGAGCCTGCCGCCCATGGGGGCGTGCCAGACGTCCTGCTCGGCGTGCTCGGTTGCGGCGCAGGCCCAGAACCCCGCCTGCTTGAGCTGCTCGATGGCGCGCGCGAGGTTGGGAACCTGCGCGATGGGAATGTGCATGACGGCGCCCGCGGAGGTCTTGTAGGCGCCCACGCCCACCGAGGCGCTCCTGGCCTTGGCCACCACCACGCCCGCCGCGCCCACGACCTCGGCCGTGCGGACGATGGCTCCAAAGTTTCCCTGGTCGGTAACGTGGTCCAGCACCACCACGAGGGCATCCCCGTCCCCGGCGGCTGAGATGACGTCCGAGAGCTCGGCGTAGGCAAACGGGCGCGTCCGCACAACCACGCCCTGGTGGGCGCCGTGGCTGGAGAGCGCGTCGAGACGGGAGCGCGGCACGCGCTCCACCGTCACGCCGGCCTCCTCAAGCCGCGCGGCTATGCGCTCGAGCGCCTGGTCGCGCTCGCCGGAGCGCTCCTGCACCAGGGCGCTTCTCAGCGGAACGCCGCAGGAGAGCGCTTCCTCGACGGCACGCCTTCCTTCGATGAGGTCGCTTCGGTCGCGTTGGGGACGCTGGGGGCGTCCGGCAGGGCGCGGGGCGGAGCCGCGGGGGCCACGGTTCTTCTCGCCGTGGAAGGACCTGCCGGCACGAGCGCCGCCGGAGGCTCCGGGGCGCGCGCCCCTGCCTTTGCCGCCGCGGACGTCGCGCCCGGGAGTTCTGGATTGACCCTTGGACATGCTTACTCCTTGCGGTGGAGACGGGCGCCGGCGGCGGTGTCCTCCACCACGAGGCCGAGCGCGGTGATGCCGTCGCGGATGGCGTCGGCCACGCCCCAGTTCTTGGCGGCACGGGCCTCCTGGCGGGCGGCGAGGAGCGCGTCGGCGGCCTCGGAGGCGGAGTCGCCCTCGTAGCCGGCGTGCTCGCGTGCGAGGTCAACGAGGCCCGCGGGCAGGTCGTCGTCCCCCGCAGAGCGGTCCAGCTCGATACCCATGACGTTGGCGAGTTCGCAGAGCATGTCGGCGGCGCGCAGGCAGACGGCGGTCGAGGTGTCGTCTGCGGCCTCGGCCAGGTAGGTGTTTGCAGCCGTCACCAATCCGAAGATGGCGGCGAGGCCCCCGGCCGTGTTGAAGTCGTCGTCCATCTGGCGGCAGAACTCCTCGCGCGCCCCGTCGATGGCGTGGCCGAGGGCGCGGTCGACGTCGTTGAGCTCGCCGTCCTGGGGGGAGCGCTCGGCAGCCCAGCGCAGGTTGCGCGCACAGGTCTGCAGGCGCTCAAGCGTGCCGGAGACGCCGTCGAGGCGCTCGAAGGAGAAGTCGAGGGGCGCGCGGTAGTGGGTCTGCAGCATGAGCAGGCGCACGGCGTCGGCCGGGTACTTGTCGAGCACCTCCTTGAGCGTGTAGAAGTTGCCGAGGCTCTTGGACATCTTCTCGCCGTCGACGCGCAGCATCCCCGTGTGCATCCAGGTGTTGGCCAGGGCGCTGTCCCAGGCGCACATGGCCTGGGCGGTCTCGTTCTCGTGGTGCGGGAAGATGAGGTCGGCGCCGCCGCCGTGGATGTCAATCGGCGTGCCGAGGTAGCGGTGGATCATCGCGCAGCACTCGGTGTGCCAGCCGGGGCGACCGTCGCCCCACGGCGACGGCCAGCTCGGCTCGCCGGGCTTGGCGGCCTTCCAGAGGGCAAAGTCAAACGGGTCGCGCTTCTCGTCGTTGACCTCCACGCGCTCGCCGGCGCGCATCTGGTCGAGGTCTCGCCCGGAGAGGATGCCGTAGTTGTGGTCCGCGCGCACGGAGAAGTAGACGTCGCCGGAGGGCACCGGGTAGGCGTAGCCGCGGTCGATGAGGGTGGAGATCATCTCCTGCATGGCCTCAATCTCGTGCGTGGCGCGCGGGCGGATGTCCGGGTCCAGCACGCCGAAGCGGTGCATCTGCTCGATGAACGCGGCGGAGCACTCCTCGGCCACCTCGGCGGCGGTCCGTCCGGTCTCGTTGGCGCGGTTGATGATCTTGTCATCGACGTCGGTGAGGTTCTGGGCAAAGGTGACCTGGTAGCCCTTGTACATGAGGTAGCGGCGAATCACGTCAAAGGCGAGGAACGTGCGCGCGTTGCCAATGTGGATCTGGTCGTAGACCGTAGGGCCGCAGACGTACATGCGAATCTTGCCCTCCTCGATGGGGACAAGCTCCTCCTTCTTGTGCGTCTGGCTGTTGTAGACGAGCATGGTGCGCTCCTTGGCGTCGTACTGTCGGAAACGTATCCGACCAGTATACGCCGCGCTGGGCTCGGGGTCTGGGCTCGGGGGCCCTCCTCACCCGCCCTGCCTATGCGTCGGCGCGTTCGAGCAGGGCGACCGCCCAGGCGGCGATGCCCTCCTCGCGCCCCACGAAGCCGAGGTGCTCGGTAGTGGTGGCCTTCACGCCCACGGAGTCAGCCGGCACGCCGAGGGCGGCGGCCATGTTTGCGCGCATCTCCTCACGGTACGGGGCGAGCTTGGGGGCCTGCGCCGCGATGGTGCAGTCCACGTCAGCCACGCGCCAGCCGCGCTCGCGCGCCAGGGCGGCCACCTCGCGCATGAGGCCGAGCGAGTCCGCCCCCTCGTAGGCCGGGTCGGTGTCCGGGAAGAGCGCGCCGATGTCCCCGGCCCTCAGGGCGCCGAGCACCGCGTCCATCACGGCGTGTGCCGCCACGTCGGCATCCGAGTGGCCGGCCAGCCCGCGCGCGCACGGCACGTGAACGCCGCCCAGCACCAGGTCGCGGCCCCCGGCAAACGCGTGAACGTCAAACCCGTGTCCAATGCGCAGCATTTTGCGCACCCCCCCTTCGTGCATGCGGGCGAGAGGCCCGCGGCAATTTCTTTCTGACGCCGCGCCCCCGCATGACGAGGGCGTGCGGGCGGGCGCAGGAGCCCCGCCCCGAGCCCGGGACGCAGCGCCTCCTACATGAGCAGACGACGTCCGAGGGCGGCCTCCGCTATGGCCAGGTCCCCAGGCACCGTCACCTTGATGTTGTCGCGAGGTGCCTCCACGACGCGAACCCTGCCGCCAAGCCGCTCTACCAGGGAGGCGTCATCAGTCCCCTGGTATTCCTCACGCGCGGCGGCCTTGTGCGCGGCCACGAGCTTCTGCGTACGGAACACCTGCGGCGTCTGAGCGCACCAGTAGAACGATCGGTCCGGCGTGGCGATGATGGTCGTACCCTCCACCAGCTTGAGCGTGTCCACGGAGCGCGCGGCGAGAATGGCGCCGGCCAGGGTGGGGTCCTCGCGCACCGTGGCTACGGCACGCTCGATGAGCTCCACCTCGACGAGCGGGCGCGCAGCGTCGTGCACCGCCACGAGCTGGAGGTCGCGTGGGACGGCCGCCAGGCCGGAGCGAACGGACTCCTGCCGCGTCTGCCCGGACGGGGCGAGCGCCACCGGCTTCCTGAGCGTGAGCCGCGAGAGCACGTCCTTCTCGACCTCGGAGACGCGCTCCGGGGCGCACACCACCACGATGCGCGCCACCGACGGTGCGCGGTCGAAGGCGGCAATCGACCAGCCCATGAGGGGCAGGCCGCAGAGTTCCACGAACTGCTTGCCGCGGGGGTCCCCGAAGCGCTCCCCGGAGCCGCCGGCAACGATGAGCGCACAGGTGTCCGCGCCGCCCGCGCCCGCCCCCTCACGCTCCGCGCACGCGCAGGGGCACGGGGCCGGGACCCCGGTCGTGCCCGAGCCGCCCGCCGGGTTCGTCGCAGACATCGCTACTCCCCCCTGCCCCACATGCGATGCAGGCTGTTGGCGAGCACCCCGGGGTTCTTGACGCCAATCTCGCCGAGGCGCGAGGGGTCGTCATCCACCGCCTCGAGCACCTCCTGCAGCGAGCCGTACTCGTCCACGATCTTGTCGGCCATGCCGTCGCGCACCACCGGCACGCGAGAGAGCGTGCGCAGCCCAAGCGGGGTCATGATGGAGTCCTCGCCGCGGTCGTCGGTGTAGCCGAGCAGGCGTGCCACGTGCTTGGCGGAGTGCAGCTGGGTGTTGGCGGTGTCGTGCAGACGCCTGCGGATGGTCCGAGCGGCATCCTCCGAGGAGTCCACCGCGTAGTCACGGATCATGAGGTTGTAGGCCTCGTCCATGCCGGCGAGGTACTCCTCGCGCTGCATCCGGGTCATCTTGCCCTCGCGGCCCAGCTGGATGATGCAGTCATCCAGCTCCTCTCCGGCGGTCATGAGCGCCTCGAAGAGATAGAGGATGTCCGCGATGTCCCCCAGGGTTACGCAGTTGTCCAGCTCCAGGGTCGTGAGGTGGAGAAGGCGGCGGTCCAGCTGGGAGCGCGTGTTCTGCATGGCGACCGTCAGCTGGTTCACCGTGGCGAGAAGGGCCCCGACGCTCTTGAGCTCGTAGCCCTGCCCGTCCACGTACACGTTCACCACAGACCGCCGGGAGGACACGGAGATGACCATCGCCTTGGTAAGCAGGCTCATCCGCGCCGCCGTGCGGTGTCGCGTGCCCGTCTCGGAGGTGGGCAGCGAGGGGTCTGGGTTGAGGTGGTAGTTGGCGCGGAGAATCTTGGTGAGGTCGCGGTCAATGACCACGGCGCCGTCCATCTTGCAGAGCTCGAAAAGACGGTTGGCCGTAAACGAGACGTCCAGGCGGAAGCCGTCGTCGCCGGCGGCAAGCACGTTCTCCGTATCCCCCACGCACACGAGCGCGCCAAGGTGTCCTGCAAGGATCATGTCCAGTGCGGTACGCAGCGGGGTGCCGGGCGCCGTCTTCTTGATGGCGTCGTCAAGGCGCTGGCTGCGCTTCGAGCTGCTGGTCTCGAACTGGGACGCATTCATGGGCGTACCTCCGTTGCAGGCCGGCCCGCGACAGGCGGGCCGGCGCTCCCTACGGTCTGAGTATAGCGGCTACTCCCCCGCCGTCAGCAGCCCGCCCGCGCCCGCGACGCCCGAGCGACCCTCCGGGCGGGCGGAGAAGTCCGGGGCCGTGAGGTGCTCGCGTCGGCGCGGCGCGGGGATCACGCCGGTGGCGTGCTCGAAGACGAGCCCACCGTCCTTCTCGTCAACGCGAATGATCTCGCCGCGGTGCCACAGGTTCTGAAGCAGCTCCTCGGAGAGCGGGTCCTCGATGAGCGTCTGAATGGCACGGCGCAGCGGGCGCGCGCCATAGACCGGGTCGGCGCCCTCCTTGGCGACGAGGTCGCGCGCGGCGTCCGTGAGCTCGATGGACATGCCCTGGGCAATGAGACGCTCGCGCAGGTCCGCCACCATGAGCTCCACGATGCCGCGGAGCTGCTCGGATGTGAGGGACTTGAAGACCACGACCTCGTCCACGCGGTTCAGGAACTCCGGGCGGAAGTGCTTCTTGAGCTCGGACATCACGCGAGAGGTGATCTCCTTGTCGGAGAGGCCCCCGGCGCCCTGGGCGGAGAAGCCCATCGTGGTGGTCTGCGCGATGTCGCGGGCGCCGATGTTGGACGTCATGATGATGACGGTGTTGGAGAAGTCCACGTGACGGCCCTGGCCGTCCGTAAGACGACCCTCCTCCAGGATCTGGAGCAGAACGTTGAAGACGTCAGGGTGGGCCTTCTCCACCTCGTCGAACAGCACCACGGAGTACGGGCGGCGGCGGACTGCCTTAGTAAGCTCACCGCCCTCGTCGTAGCCCACGTATCCCGGAGGGGCTCCCACGAGCTTGGAGACGGTGTGCTTCTCCATGAACTCGGACATGTCGAAGCTGATGAGCGCCTCCTCGGAGCCGAAGAGGAACTCCGCGAGAGCCTTGGCGAGCTCGGTCTTACCCACGCCCGAGGGGCCCAGGAAGATGAACGACCCGCCGGGACGCCTCGGGTCCTTGAGGGGCGAGCGGCTACGACGGATGGCCTTGGCCACCTTGGTGACGGCCTCGTCCTGCCCCACTACGCGCTGGTGCAGGACGTCCTCGCAGCGCAGCAGCTTGGAGGCCTCGGCCTCGGTGAGGTTGGAGACAGGCACGCCGGTCATGGAGGAGACGACGTCCGCGATGTCGTCCTCGCCCACGGTCACCACGTTGGCGGCGAGCTCCTCGCGCCAGGCGGCCTCGAGCTCGTCACGCTTGGCCACGAGGGCCTTCTCCTCGTCGCGCAAGCGGGCGGCGTCCTCGAACTCCTGAGCCGCGGCCGCCGCGGACTTCTCCTCCCGCACGCGGGCGAGGTCGGCGTCGGTCTGGGCGATCTCGGGCGGCAGGGCCATCTTGTGCACGCGCGTGCGGGCGCCAGCCTCGTCCAGCACGTCGATGGCCTTGTCCGGGAGGAACCGGTCCTGCACGTAACGGCTCGAGAGGGTCACCGCCGCCTGGACCGCGGCGTCAGTGTAGTGCACGTGGTGGTGCTTCTCGTAGCGGTCCTTCAGCCCCTCGATAATCTTGACGGTGTCCTCGGGGGAGGGCTCGCCGATGTTGACCGGCTGGAAGCGGCGCTCGAACGCCGAGTCCTTCTCGATGTGCTTGCGGAACTCCTCGGCGGTGGTTGCGCCGATAACCTGGATCTCGCCACGGGAGAGGGGCGGCTTCAGGATCGAGGCGGCATCGATGGAGCCCTCGGCCGAGCCCGCGCCGATGACGGTGTGAATCTCGTCGATGAAGAGGATGTCCTCCTTGGAGTCCTCGAGCTCCTTGACCACCTTCTTCATGCGCTCCTCGAACTCGCCTCGGTACTTGGAGCCGGCCACGAGGCTCGCCAGGTCGAGCGTCCAGACCTGCTTGCCGCGCAGGATGTCCGGCACGTTGCCCCCGGCGATGAGCTGCGCGAGGCCCTCCACGATGGCCGTCTTGCCCACTCCCGGGTCGCCCAGGATGAGCGGGTTGTTCTTCTGGCGACGGGCGAGGACCTGCATCACGCGCTCAATCTCACGGTCACGCCCGATGACCGGGTCCAGCTTGCCGTCCGCGGCGAGCTTGGTGAGGTTGCGGCCGTACTGCTCCAGCATGGAGCCCTCGTCGCCGGACTGCTGGGGTCCGGGGCCGCCGAAGCCGGCCATTCGAACGTCAGCGGCAGCCTGCTGCTGAGACTCGGAGCTCTTGCCCGCGAGCTCGTTCACGGCGTTGCGCACGGCATCGCCGGAGACGCCCATCTGGCGAAGAGCGTCCATGGCGCGGCCGTTGCCCTCCGACACGATGCCCAGGAGCAGGTGCTCGGTGGCGATGTAGGTCTGACCGTGCGTCATGGTCTCGCGGTAGGCGTCCTCGAGTACCCGCTTGGCACGCGGCGTGAAGGGGATGTGCCCGCCGGGCACGGGCTCGTTCTCGCTCTGGGTGAGCCCCCGAACGGTGGCGAGCGTCTCGTCGTAGGTGACGTCAAGCCGGGCGAGCGCCTGGGCGGCCACGCCCTCCCCCTCCTTGATGAGGGCGAGCAGCAGGTGCTCGGTGCCCACGTACATCTGGCCGAGACCCCGCGCCTCGTCCTGCGCGAGGCTCATCACCTTGCGCGCCTTGTCGGTGAACTTCTCAAACATATGGGTTCCTCCCCGCGGGGCCTCTCCCCCGCGTTGCATTCTCACAATTGTAGAGTTTACCCTGCGACGGCGAGCGGCATACCCGATGGGTGACGGCACGCTACCCGGTAGGCACGGGGCGGCCGACGGGCACCGCGCATGTCGTAGCCGGCGACCACAAGCCTCGCAAGTGCATTCCAGCGCAATGCACTCAGCTCGTTCTTCTCGCCGGATCAACGCACTTGGCCGCAACCGGCCGCTCTATAGAGAACACACTTGGCAGCCATCCCCCACGGCCGCCCCGGCAGCCATCCCCCACGGCCGCCCCGGCAGCCATCCCCCACGGCCGCCCCGGCAGCTGCCACACGCCCCTGCCCGAATCCGAGTAGAGCGGGCTAGAAGGGCGGGACATGTCAGGGCTCTCGCCGCATATCCGGAGGAAGCAGCTGGCTGAGGAGCACGACGCGCTCCGCACGTGCGCGCGGGTCCTTGACGCTGGCGGACACCCGGCGGAGAAAGCAGTCGTCCTCGCAGCGCGCGAGCTTGTGAGCGACCAGCATCACGTAGCGCTCGATAGCGGTAGCACTCCTTATGTCCGCGTAGGTCGCGGGCACCATCACGATGTCACATGCCGCGTAATCCTGCGCCCTGAAGCGGTCCTCCGCGAGGGCCCCGGCCAGGCCGTGCACGCCCCCGTCGAACTCCGAGGCCACCCGATGCCGCGGCCAGTGGAAGTCCGGGCGCATGGTTCCGTGCCTGACGAGGCCGCGCGCGCCTGCCGGCCAGACTATGGGCACGTTCTCCTCGAAGTC
Organism: uncultured Atopobiaceae bacterium; assembly: GCA_944321515.1. Lineage (GTDB taxonomy): Bacteria > Actinomycetota > Coriobacteriia > Coriobacteriales > Atopobiaceae > Thermophilibacter. Next base: position 144,701 of record CALULO010000001.1, read on the forward strand.
GGGCATCGGAATGCCGCCCCTGCGTGGCGGGAGTCGCATTACCAACGAGAGGATCGTCTCCCCAGGCGAGCCCGAGCCGTCATGCGCAAAGCGGGCCGCCTCCCGGGCAAGGCGCAGCCCCCTCATCCGGTCTAGCCCGTTCATGTACGCCCGCAGGTCATCGGCCCTGACCTGCGGCTCAACATCGTACGCGCACTCTCCCTCCGCAGGCCTTATCGGGTCGCGTGCATACAAGCCACAGGACTCCATGACGAGCGAGAGCAGCCTTGCGAGCGCCGCGCCCTCCGAGAGCGCGCCCCGCTTGACGAGCTCGCCCATCCTCCGGCTCACGTGCACCAGGTTGAGCCCCGGGGACTCCACGAAGAGGCGCGCAGGTTCGCCCTCCCCCGACCAGCACCCGCCATCGGCCCGCACGACCTCGAGAAACGAAGCGGGCGGCAAGGCGGCGAGAACAGTGAGGGGCTTCACGCGCGCAGACTGAGACCGCGTCTCCCGCGAAAGGGCCACAAGGGAAATCGGGCGGTCGGCGTCGAAGCCCGAGAGCTCGGGCGGCAAGGCGGCGCGGAGGACCTCGGGAGGGACGGGGCCGCAGTCCTCCGGCCGGGGCGCGTCGCATGGAACGAGCAGCAGGTCTGGATCCCGCCGTGCCAGGCGTGTCAGCCTCAGCGAGTCCATGCCAGCCAACAGCACGTTCATGCCGCCCCCAAGTCGTCACGCCGCCCACGTCGGAGACGCAAGCGTAGCGGCGGGCGCTCTCGCGAGGTACCCCGTTATCTTCCCGACTCCGCGCGCGATTCTGCGCGCATTACAAGGAACGCCTGCTCATGCCCGGTGCTTTGCCTCCGACGAAAAATTGCGCAGGTCACGAGGGGACGTCGGGACACACAAGATCATCGCACTTCTCGCCACGGCTTGCGTTCAGGCGCCGTTGGAAGCGCCCCACCAAGACGTACCAAGCACGTAAGTGCATCGAGCCGGGAGCCAAGCACGCCAAGTGTATTTAGCCAGGCGAGTACTTAGCCAGGCGAGTACTTAGCCAGGCGAGCATTTAGCCAGGCGACAAGTGTATTGGGCCGGGAGGTTATCGTCCCTCAAGTGCGTTCCCAAAACGAGAAAACCCGCGCAAGTGCATCTCTGGGGAATACACTTGCGCGGGGCTAAGGAGCGGGAGGCGCCTCCCCGCGTGATTGCGCGAGGCCGCGGGGCGCCAAAATTGTGCGGGACACCAGGACTGCGCGGGACCGCGGGACGATGGGACCGCAAGGCCCGGCGAGAAGAACATCCGGCCCAAGAGTCGGGCGGCCAGATTGGGAGTCCTTCTCGCCTTCTCGCCGCCGCGTCGTACGCCCCTAGTCGCCGGCCTTGGCCAGCGCCCTTACTTGCCGAAGGTGTCGCGGTCGGGGGCGATTGCCTTCATCGCTTCGATGGTGCGCGAGAAGAGCTCGTCGAGCTCCCAGCCACAGAGCTCGGCGCCCTTGCGGATGACGTTTCGGTCGCAGCCGGCGGCGAAGCGCTTGTCCTTGAACTTCTTCTTGAGCGACTTGACCTCGAAGTCCATCACGGACTTGCTCGGGCGCATGATCACCGCAGCGCCGATGAGACCCGTGAGCTCGTCCACGGCAAAGAGGACCTTCTCCATGGGGAGCTCCGGGGCCGGCAGGTCGGGGTTGTTGTCGGAGTTGTGCGACTGGACCGCGTGGACCAGCTCCTCGGAGCCGCCCGCCGCGCGCAGCAGCTCGGCTGCGTAGGTGGTGTGGCCCACGGGGTCGTCTCCGTGCTCCTCCCAGTCGAGGTCGTGCAGGATGCCCACGACCTCCCAGAAGTCGGCGTTCTCGGGGTCCATATCAAGCGCGAACTGGCGCAGTACGCCACCCACCGTGCGGCCGTGCTCCAGGTGGAACTCGTCCTTGTTGTGCTCGGCGAGAAGCGCCAGCGCCTCGTCGCGCGTGATGCCCGCCACGAGTGCGGACGGCTCGTCGGACCCAGCGCCCGCCGCAGCGGAGACCTTCTCGCTGTCCTTGGCGATGGCGTCCACCGAGGCGGCAGCGTTGTCCGTCACCGCGCCCGCCACCTGGGCCTGGATGTCGGCCTTGGTGATGGTCTCGGGCTTCATGGCCGGGAAGAGTAGCACGTCGCGGATGGCGGGCTGGTCGCAGAAGAGCATCACCATACGGTCGATGCCGTAGCCGATGCCGCCCGCGGGGGGCATGCCGTACTCGAGGGCGCGCACGTAGTCGTAGTCATAGCCCATGGCCTCGTCGTCGCCCATGCCCTTGGCGGCCACCTGCTCGGCGAAGCGGCCCGCCTGGTCGACGGGGTCGTTGAGCTCGGAGAAGGCGTTGGCATACTCGTGACCGGCGATGACCAGCTCGAAGCGGTCGGTCAGGCGCGGGTCGTCGGCCTTGCGCTTGGAGAGGGGGCTTACCTCCTCGGGATAGTCGCAAACGAACGTCGGGTCGACGATGGTCTTCTCGCCAAGCTCGTCATAGAGCTCAAAGAGGAGCTTTCCGGCGCCCCAGCTGGGCTGGACCTCGATGCCGTGCCCCTCGCAGAGCTCACGCAGGCGCTCCACGGGCGTGTCCATGTCAACGTGCTCGCCCACGCACTCGGAGGCGACCTCGGAGAGCGGGCGGCTCTTCCAGCTGCCGGACATGTCGATCTGCTGGCCCTGGTAGGTGATGACCTCGTGGCCCTCCTCGCACCCGCAGACCTCACGTGCGATGGTCTTGAACAGGCCCTCGGTCAGACGCTTCATGCCCTCGAGGTCAGAGTAGGCGCAGTAGGCCTCCATGGAGGTGAACTCGGGGTTGTGGGTCAGGTCCATGCCCTCGTTGCGGAACTGGCGGCCGATCTCGAAGACGCGCTCCATGCCGCCCACGATGAGGCGCTTGAGCGGCAGCTCGGTGGCAATGCGCAGGTAGAAGTCGCGGTCGAGCGCGTTGAAGTGCGTCACGAAGGGCTTGGCGTTGGCGCCGCCGAGAATCGCGTGCATCATCGGCGTCTCCACCTCCATGTATCCGTCGGCCTCCATGTAGCGGCGGATGAGGGAGATGATGGCACTGCGCTTGCGGAAGACGTCGCGAACCTCGGGGTTCATGATGAGGTCAACGTAGCGCTGACGGTAGCGGACCTCGCGGTCGGTGAGGCCGTGGAACTTCTCCGGCAGCGGGCGTAGGGACTTGGAGAGCATGGTGAGCTCGGTCGGCGAGATGGAGAGCTGCCCGCGGCGCGTGCGCAGGACGGTGCCGGTGGCGCCGAGGATGTCACCGAGGTCGAGCTGGCCCAGGAGCTCCCAGCCCTTGTCGCCCAGGACGTCGCGACGGCAGAAAAGCTGGATTGAGCCGGTCACGTCCTCGAGCACGATGAAGGCGGCCTTGCCCTGCTTGCGCAGCGCCCGGATGCGGCCGGCAACGCTCGCCACGTCCTCGGTGTCCTCGCCGTCCGCGAGCTCGGAGTAGCGCTCCTCGAGCTCCGCGGCGTGCGCAGTGACCTCGGAGTGGATGGGGTAGGGGTTCACGCCCGCGTCGAGAAGTGCCTGACGGCGGGCACGGCGCATCGTGCGCTCGTCGGTTGCCGCGGGGGCTGCGGCGCTCTGGGCGGTGTTGTCGGCCATGGTTGCTCCTGTCGTGTTCAAATCTCACAGATGCGCCCCGTACCTGCTGGTGCAGACACGGGGCGCCTCGCTTGCTTGGGATAAGGAAGTCCAGGTCTAGCGGGAGATCCCCGTAATGGTGTACTTCCTCGTTTTGCCGGAGGGCGCGACGACCTCGATCTCGTCGCCCTTCTTGTGGCCCACCAGGGCGCTCCCCACGGGGGACTCGTTGGAGATCTTGTGCTCGAGGGAGTTGGTCTCGGTGGTGCCCACGATGGTGAACGTGGACTTCTTGCCCTTCTCGTCCTCAAGCTCCACCGTGGTGCCGATGGAGACCGTGAGGGTGCGGCCGCTGCCGGCCTCCACGATGACGGCCTGGGAGAGGATCTGGCGGATCTCGTTCACGCGAGCGGCGTTGCGAGCCTCCTCCTCCTTGGCGGCATCGTACTCGGAGTTCTCCGAGAGGTCACCGAAGGCGCGGGCCTCCTTGATGCGCTCGACGATCTCCTCGTGCTTCTCGCCCTCGCGGTACTCAAGCTCCTCGACAAGGCGCTGGCGGCCCTCGGGGGTGAGCTCAATCTTCTTGGCGTTATCCATGCGCTGCTCCTACCTGCTGCTAACCCTGCGAACCACTAGTTGAGCTTGTTGCCGCACTTGGAGCAGAAGCCGGCGTCGGCGGCGTTCTTGGCACCGCACTTGGAGCAGAACACGGCGTCGGAGGCCGCCTCCTCGGGGGCGTCGGCGTCATCCTCGTCCTCGATGACCTCGACGTCGTCGTGGGACTCGATGGGGCTGTCGGACTTCTCGCCCTTGTCGTCGCCCTCCTCCATGCCCTCGCGGACGTTCTTGACGGTCTTGCCGAGGGCGGAGCCAATCTTGGGCAGGTTCTTGGGCCCGAAGATCAGCAGGATGACAACGACGATGACGACGAGCTCAAGCGGGCCCAATCCAAGAATCATGGTGAAGTGTCCTTCCGATGCGATGTCTCAAGCTGGGCCCGAGGCCCAATACAGCATCAGCTAGTATAGCCGAGGTTACGCGCACCTCACAATCTCTAAACGCGAGAAGTTCGGCGCACTGGCGCCGCGTCTTGCCCGAAGCCGGGAGGAACCGTTGAAGGAGCTCATCGTTGGCCTTGTCGTCCTGACGGTCATCTGCACCGCCGTGCTGGCCGCCCTTCCGTGGCTGCTGCGCCGCCGCGGGGTGGACATGCTTCACACGAAGTTCGGACTCACACTGATCTTTGACTCGGAGGACCTCGACCACACGCCCGTGCGCCTGCTCAACGTCAACGGGACCTTCCAGAGCGCCTGCTACGTGCCCGAGGGTCTGCGCTTCGAGCTCGCGTGCGTCTACCACCGCGAGATGGCCGCCGTCATCGAGGGGCTGGCCGCGGCGCGCGGGACGGGCAGCGGCGTCGGGGAGGCGAGGCCGATTCGCGTGCTGGTGATGGGCGGCGGCGGCTACTCGCTGCCCAAGTACCTGGCCGCCCACGTCCCCGCCGCCAAGGTCGACGTGGTGGAGGTGGACCCGGCCATCACCAAGCTGGCGCGAGAGCGCTTCTTCCTGGACGAGTGCCTGGAAAAGACCGGTGCCGAGAAGAACGGGAGGCTGAGGCTGGTCAACGACGACGCGTGGGCGTTCCTTCGCGCGGCAGACGATCCCTACGACGTGATCGTGAACGACGCGTTCTCCGGTCGGCGCCCACTCGGGCCGCTGGAGACCGACGAGGGCGCGCGCGTGATCAGCGAGCACCTGGCCGCAGGCGGCGTCTACCTGGCCAACGTCCGCTGCGCCCGCGAGGGTCGGCGCGCACGGCCTCTGCGAGAGGTGGAGGAGGCCTTCGGGCGCGAGTTCGCCCACATCTGGTACGTGCCGGAGTGGCCGGAGGAGCCGGAGAAGCCTGGCAACAACACGCTCGCGGCCACTGACGCGACGCTCCCGCTGCCGGACGACGCGGTGGAGGTGCGGTAGCGCTCTAGGCCCCGTCCTATTGCCGGAGGGCGGCGCCGAGCGCGAGCAGCGAGAAGAGCCTCTCCGCCGCGAGCGCATAGAGCTCCTCGGCACGACCGAGCGCCTCCTCGAGAGGCATGGCGTCGATGGCCGTGGGAACCGCCGCCGCAAGCCCCGGAAGGTCCGCCGCGCCCGCGTCCATGCCCCCGACCACGGCCACGCAGGGCACCCCCGCCCTCGCGCACGCCGCAGCCACGCCGGCCACCACCTTGCCGCGAGCCGTCTGCGCGTCCGCGTGCCCCTCGCCCGTCACACAGAGGTCCGCCCGCGCGAGCCGCGCCGAGAAGCCCGTCAGCTCCAGGACGCGCGCCACCCCGCTCTCCGCCCGCGCACCGAGAAACGCCATGCAGCCCGCGGCGAGCCCGCCCGCGGCCCCCGCCCCGGGCACGTCGAAGTCGCGGCCAAACGCAGCCGAGAGCACGCGCGCATAGGAGCGCATCCCGGCGTCGAGCTCCGCCACCATCTCGGGGGTGGCGCCCTTCTGCGGGCCAAAGACCGCGCTCGCGCCATGCGCGCCGGTGAGCGGGTTGTCCACGTCGCACATCAGGTGGAAGTCGGCTGCCGCCACGCGAGGGTCCAGTCCGGCCAGGTCGAGCCGCGCCACGCGCGCGAGGTCCGCGCCACAGCCGGCAAGCTCGCGGCCGCCCGCGTCCAGCAGGCGGACGCCAAGCGCGCGGGCCATGCCGAGCCCGCCGTCGTTGGTGGCGCTGCCCCCAAGGGCCATCGTCACGTCGCGAGCCCCGGCGTCGAGCGCGGCACGGACCAGCTCGCCGGTGCCGAAGGTGCTTGTGAGCAGCGGGTTCCTCTCGCCAGGTGAAAGCAGGGGCAGGCCCGAGGCTGCCGCCATCTCCACGACGGCCCTCCCGTCCGGGAGCAGTGCGTAGGCGGCCTCCACGGGACGGCCGAGCGGGTCGCTGACGCAAGCCCGCCTGAGCTCGCCGCCGCAGGCGTCCACCAGGGCCGCGGCCGTGCCCTCCCCTCCGTCCGCCATCGGCACAACCTCGCAGGCGCACCCAGGGAAGTGCCGGTGGGCGGCCTCGCCCAGAAAGCGGGCGGCCTCCACGGACGAGAGCGTCCCCTTGAGCGAGTCGGACGCAAAGAGAAAGTGTGGTGTGGCCGTCATGCTGCCTCCCCGTTGCCGCGCCTCCGTCGTCGAGGCCGTTGCGCACATTGTAGGGGTACGGGCACAGAAGGCGGGACGGGGGGTCACGAGCGCACCGCGACCGTCGGCGACCACCGCTCGGCCCGTGGCGCCCCGTGGCGCCCCGCGGCGCCCCGTGGCGCGCGACTATACTTGTGCGCGCAAGCCAGATGAACGAGGCGGGTGATACCCCTGATCAAGCTCTTTGCCAGCGACCTCGACGGGACCCTCTTCAACGTCCTCCACGAGACGGACCGTGCCATCCTGCGAAGCCTGGGCCGTGTGCTTGCCGCCGGGCGCCACGTGGCGCTGGCCACCGGCCGCGCCGTGCACCACGGCCGCGAGCTCGGCTTCGGCGAGCTGCCCCTTGAGACGGTAAGCGGCAACGGCGCCTTCATCCGGGACGCGGACGGCGCCCTCCTTCGCGAGGTGCCCATCGACCAAGCCACCCTCGAGGAGCTGCTCGTCGGCTTCCCCTCCTGCTGCTTCACCTGCGTAGACGCCGAGCTCACACTCGTTCGCGGCACCCGCGAGCAATACGCCGCCGGCTACGTGCCCTCACGCGGGCCGGCCGGGCGCCTCGTTGCATGGCGTCAGCGCCACCGCCCGCCCGCCGCCGACCAGCTCTTCGACCGGACCAACACGGACGTGCTGGCCCGCCGCACCTGCAAGGTCAACTGCCGCACGGCCGACCCCGGCGTCAAGCGCGAGCTCGCGGCCTTCGTGGCCGAGCACGCGGACACGCTGGTGAACGCCTCGTTTGACGGGGACCTCTTTGAGCTCACGAACGCCCGCGTCAACAAGGGGGAGGCGGTCTCGTGGCTGGCCGCGCAGCTCGGCACCGCGGAGGAGGAGGTGGCCGTCTACGGCGACGGCGGCAACGACCTGGCGATGCTCGAGCGCTTCTCGCACTCCTACGCCACAAGCGGCGCCAGCGAGGCGGCCAAGCGGGCAGCCGGGGGCGTCATAGGCAGCTGCGTCCTACACGCCGTCCCGCGTCACATGCTCGCCACCGTCCGGCGAGAAGAACCCCTGGCGTAGCGAGGGGCCGCCCGGAGGCAGCCCCGCCGCCGGGCCAGAGCAGATTTGACGCACACGAAAAGGCCGCCGGCGCAACCGCCGACGGCCCTGATTCTTCGTGGTCGGGTTGACTGGATTCGAACCAGCGACCTCTCGGTCCCGAACCGAGCGCTCTACCAAGCTGAGCCACAACCCGAAGCGACAGAGAAGTATAGCAGACTATTTCAGTCTGTCCAAGTCTTTGTTGCCCAAGAGCGCCAGCCGCGCTCCGAGGCGGCGCGCGTCGCCACCTCACGCGCCGCCTCGGCGCTCTGACAGAGCCCAAACGAGCAGCTTCCCGAGCCCGTGACCTGCGCCGCAAGTACCTCGGACTGCGCGCGCAGCCACGCCTCCACGTCTGCGATCTCCGGGCAGAGCGAACGTGCCGCGTCTCCGAGGTTATTGTGGAGATGTGAGGCAACGGCGCTGACGACGCCGGTCTGGAGCGCCGCGCACATCTCGTCATAGGGCGCCGGGTCGGACCCGGCGCGGTCGAACTCCGCGTAGGCTTCCGGCGTGGAGCCGCCCATGGAGCCGGGCATCACCAGGACGAGCGGGACGTCCAGCGGTGGAAACGCCCGCTCCAGCACGTCCCCCGCCCCGAGGAAGAGTGCCGGCTCCGGGTGAAGGAAAAACGCGACGTCCGCGCCAACGCCTCGCGCCACGCCCACCACGCGCGGGTCGCACGGGTCCGCGCCCCACAGCTCGCAGAGCGCTCGCAGCGCGGCGCCCGCGTCCGCCGAAGAGCCCCCGAGTCCCGCGCGCTCAGGAATCCGCGCGCGCACGCGTATCTCCACGTCCGGGGAGACCCCCAGCGCCTCGGCCAGCAGGGTTGCAGCGCGCCAGACGCCGGTCTTCTCGACGGGGACCTCAAGGGGCGGCTCGAAGCTCACGGAAAGCCCGCTCGCCGGCCGCGCCTCAACGACGTCTGTCAGCGCGACGGGCACCATCACGGAGTCCACGCGATGATAGCCACGGGCGTCCTTCTGGTGGTGGACGCCAAGGTGGAGGTTGATCTTGCAGGGGGTCTCAACAGCCACGGAGCAAGCCATGCGCGGGCTGCCTACTCGGCGGGAGTCTCGACGAAGTCAAAGAGGCGCTCGCCGCTCTCCACGTCAAAGAGCTCGACGGTGCCGGTGAGCACGTCAACGTACTGGTAGGACTGGCGAGCGGTACGGCCGCGGCGCTCCTCGACCTCGACCACGAAGAGGGACGGGTGCGCGTGCACGAGGGTGCCGGTGCGCTCGACGATGCGAGAGCGGCCCATGTTGGCCTTGACCTTAAGACGCTTGCCCTCGAGGACGCTCAGCGCCTCGTGAATCTCATCAACGCGGTTGACGGACGGAATCTCGTTATCCATGCTTAGAACCTCCACGCGCCACATAGGGCAAAAATGTCCATAATTCAGCAGATTTCATCATATTACGCAAGGGGCCGGGGTGCAATCTAGTTCAACCTCTTGCCACGACAAGACCACGTCTCTCCCGCGCGGGCCGTATCGCCGCCCCCGGCGGGGTATCCGGACGGCCAGGTAGCCCCGCCCCCACGGGACGCGGACTGGGGTGCCCCCTCACCCGTGCTACACTGCCCGCAGCACGAAGACACAACTTCAACAGGGGAGGCCACATGGACGAAAGCCGTCTGGCACGCGTCCGGCAAAACATGGCAGACAAGGGTCTTGAGCAGGCCCTTTTGGTGGACCCGCTCTCCATCTGGTGGCTCTGCGGCTACTACACCGAGCCCTACGAGCGCTTCCTCGCGCTTCTGGTGCCCGCCGAGGGCGAGCCGACGCTCTTTGCGAACCGCCTCTTCCCGGACGCCTCTGGCTGCGGAGCTCGCGTGGTGAGCTTCTCCGACACCGACGACCCCGTACCCCTGGTTGCCGCCGCGTGCGCGCACGACCTCCCGCTCGGCGTCGACAAGGACCTCGCGGCCCGGTGGCTCGTGCCGCTCATGGGGTCCGGCGCGGCAACCGGCTGCATGCTCGCCTCAGACGTGGTGGATGACGCGCGCTCCGTCAAGGACGCCCGTGAACAGGACCTCATGCGCGCCGCCTCGGCCACCAACGACGCGGCCATGGGCTGGCTGGCCGAGCAGCTCCGCCCCGGCGTGACCGAGCTCCAGATTGCCGACGGGCTCCTGGGCGAGTACCGCAGGCTCGGCGCGCAGGACCACTCGTTCGCGCCGATCGTGAGCTTTGGCAGCCACGCCGCCGACCCGCACCACGAGCCGGACGACACCCCGCTCGCCCCGGGCGACATGGTCCTCTTTGACGTGGGCTGCAAGCAGGACTGGTACTGCTCGGACATGACGCGCACCTTCTTCACCGCGGAGCCGACCGACCACCAGCGCGCGATCTACGACACCGTGCTGCGCGCCAACGAGGCCGCCGAGAAGATCGTGCGGCCCGGCGTCACGTTCGCGGAGATCGACCGCGCGGCGCGCCAGGTCATCGAGGACGCGGGCTGGGGCGAGGCCTTCACCCACCGCCTGGGCCACCAGATCGGGCTCGTGGACCACGAGCCCGGCGACGTCTCGGCCACCCACGACGAGCCCGTGAGGCCCGGCCAGTGCTTCTCCATCGAGCCCGGCATCTACCTGCCCGGCGACCTCGGCGTCCGGATAGAGGACCTCGTCATCGTCACGGAGACCGGCTGCGAGGTGCTCAACCACTACCCCAAGTCGCTGACGGTGCTGTAGAGGCCAAGCCACCACCCAAGCCCGCACCGTAAAAGGGGGCGAGAAGAACCAGGTTCTTCTCGCCCCCTTCGCTAGGCTATGTGATGGCTCGGGGCCGCCGCCCCGGCCTCAGGCGGCCTACTCGGCCGGGCAGAGCGAGAGCGCGGCCTCGTCCGCAACCACCACGCAGTTGGTGTGCAGCTGCAGGATGGAGGCGGGGCACTGCGGCGTGACGGGGCCGTAGCACATGTCGTGGACGGCCTGGGCCTTGGCCTCGCCGTTGGCCACGATGAGGATCATGCGCGCGTACATGATGGTCTGCGTGCCCATGGTGTAGGCCTGGCGCGGAACGTCCTCGATGCGGTCGAACAGGCGGCTGTTGGCCTGGATGGTGGACTCGGTGAGGTCCACGCAGTGGGTGCCCTTGGAGAAGTGGTCGTCCGGCTCGTTGAAGCCGATGTGGCCGTTGTTGCCGATGCCAAGGAGCTGCAGGTCGGGATAGCCCGCCTCGGCGACCATGCGGTCGTACTCGGCACAGGCGGCGTCGGCGTCGGGGTTGGCGCCGTCCGGCACGTGGGTGTTCGCGAGGTCGATGTTCACGTGGTCAAAGAGGTTCTCGCGCATGAAGTAGTGGTAGCTCTGCGGGTCGTCGTGCGAGAGGCCGCGGTACTCGTCCAGGTTGTAGGTGCGAACCTGGGAGAAGTCGCAGTCGCCCTTGTGGTTCCACTCGATGAGCTGCTTGTAGGTGCCGATGGGCGTGGTGCCGGTGGCCAGGCCCAGCACGCAGTTCGGCTTGAGGATGACCTGGGCGGAGATGATGTTTGCCGCCTTGCGGCTCATGTCGGCGTAGTCTTTGGCGCGGAGAATCTTCATCGTGCGTCCCTTCTGTCTCGGCGGGCCTCCCCGCCCACCGTGCGGCCCCATCGGCCGCGGCCAATGTGACTGCGACCACCAGGGCGAGGTCGCCAACGAGCTCTGTGAAGGAATCGCCGCGTCGAGGCCCCTGCCCGTCCATGGCGATCTGGGGCACGCTCCCCAGACAGATTAACTATGCACCACTGGCGAGCGGGCCGCCAGGCTTTTTTGGCGAACGGCGGGAAGGGCTCCCTAGGGGCGCCACGGGGCGCTACAGCTTAGCCGCGAGGTCCTCCAGCGCGTGGAAGCGGTGCGAGATCTGGTTCTTCTCGCCCAGCGTGAGCTCCGCCATGGTGCGCCCCGGGGTCTCGGCCGGCAGGAAGAGCGGGTCGTAGCCGAAGCCGTGCTCGCCGCGGGGCTCGAAGCCAACCACGCCCTCGCAGTCGCCGTCGCCGTGGAGCACATCGTCGCCGCGGACGAGCACCACGCTGGAGTGGAAGCGCGCGGTGCGGGCGTCCTCGGGAACGCCTTCCATCAGACGCACGAGCTTCTCGTTGTTGGCGGCGTCGTTGCCGTGCTCGCCGGCCCAGCGGGCGGAGTAGATGCCAGGCGCGCCGTCGAGCGCGTCCACGCAGAGTCCCGAGTCGTCGGCGACGGCCATGGCGAGGCCGGTCTCCCGCTGCGCGGCGCGGGCCTTGATGAGGGCGTTGTCAAAGAAGGTCTGGCCGTCCTCCACCGGGTCCGGGAAGTCCCCGAGCTCGCCGAGCGCCACGAAGCGCACGCCGGGCATGGCCGGAGCGAGGATTGCCTCGATCTCCACGACCTTGTGCGCGTTGCCGGTGGCCACGACCACCGTCTTGGCCGGGTCGAGCGTAGCGATGTCTATGGTTGCCATGGTCTTCCTTCCCGTCACGCGCCGCGCCGAGCCACGGGCCGCAGCGGCGCCCTCCCAAGGCCAGCGGCGCTAGAGCCGATAGCCCGTCACCTTTCGCTGGAGCTCAGCCAGGCGCGCCACGCCCGCCTGCCCAAGGTCCAGCAGCTCGTCCAACTGGGCGCGGTCGATGGTCGCGCGCTCGCCGGTGCCCTGCACCTCCACGATGCGCCCGTCGCCGGTCCCCACGAGGTTGAGGTCGACCTCGGCGTGCGAGTCCTCGGGGTAGTCCAGGTCCAGCAGCGCGGCGCCTCCCACGAAGCCGGCCGAGATGGCCGCCACCTGCCCGGTGAGCGGCAGGCGAGGCAGCTTGCCAGCCTCCACCAGACCCCAGAGCGCGGCGTGCAGAGCCACCCACGCACCGGTGATCGAGGCCGTGCGCGTTCCGCCGTCAGCCTGGATGACGTCGCAGTCAAGCGTGATGGTAATCTCCCCCAGGCGGTCGAGCCTCGTGACCGCGCGCAGGCTCCGCCCAATGAGGCGCTCGATCTCCATGGAGCGGCCCTTGCGCCCGCGGTACTCGCGCGGGGTGCGACGGTTGCCGGCGGCGGGCAGCATGGCGTACTCGGCGGTGACCCAGCCAGCGTGCGCGTTCTTTCGCCAGCCGGGAACCCCCTCCTCCACGGAGGCCGTGCAGAGCACGCGCGTGTCCCCGAACTCCGCCAGGCACGAGCCGGCGGCGTTCTTCATGACGGCCGGCGTGAGCGTGACGGCACGGAGCTCGTCGGCCGCGCGGCCGGACGGACGCTGGAAGGTGGCTGCGTTGTCCATGGGCATCCCTTTCGTGGTGGTGCGCGGGCCTCTCGCGACGTCCCGCCGCACTAGCATAGCGTCTTCGCGCCCCAGCGGCACGGTGCCGGGCCGCCGCCTCTTGTCGCGCCCGCACCGCCGTACCGGGCCCTGGCAACATACCGCACCGCCAAGTGCATTCCGTGGGAATGCACTCAAGGCACTTTCATCCTTCACGGAACGCACTTGCCTCGCTTTTGCCGACGGACGGAATACACTTGCCCAAACGATGGCGTTGTCGCCAGCCAGACGCCAGCCGCAAGCCAGGCACTTGCCCCGCTTTTACGGTGAGCGGAACACACTTGCCCCCAGCCACGCACCGTCGCACGCCGGGGCGCGCCCTAAGTCGCATGCCCAGGAACGGCATGACGCGTCCTCGCGACGCGCGGACGTACGACTCGGCGAGAAGAACCTCAAAAAAACGGCGCCGACCCGTACGGGACGGCGCCGCTGCTCTGTTGGTGGGCGATGACGGGTTCGAACCGCCGACCTTGTGCGTGTAAGGCACCTGCGCTAGCCGCTGCGCCAATCGCCCGGACGGAATGAGTCTATCACACAGCCAGGCAAGTCCCAGCCCCCGCGAGCCGACGGCACCCCGCGCGACCCCGCAGGGAGGCGGCCGCGATCTCCCGGCGGCGCGTGGCGACCTCGTCCCCTCGGACTCGCGCGGGGTGCCGCAGGGCGGCTTCCACGCGCACCCAGCTCGCGGCTCGCCTATACTGAACCCCATGAATACGACGACTCTTGCCTCGCTGGCCGAGCTGCTCCGCGCTCAGGGTCTGCTTGCAGGCACTTCAAACCTCACGGCCGAGACGGGCTCCACGCCCGTGACCGGCGCCGACTGCGACTCGCGCGTGGCCTCCGCAGGCCACGTCTTCGTGTGCAAGGGGGCGGCGTTCCGACCCACCTACCTCGCCGGCGCCCTGGACGCGGGGGCAGTGGCCTACCTCTGTGACGAGGCCCATGCCGCCGAGCTCGCCGAGACCGCCCCGGGCGTGCCCGCGCTCGTGGCCACCGACCTGCGCCGGGCGATGGCGCTCGTATCCGCCGAGGCCTGGGGCCACCCGGACCACGACGTCCGCGTGGCCGGCATCACGGGCACCAAGGGCAAGTCCACGGTCTCCTACATGCTGTGCGCCGCGCTCGACGGCGACGAGCCGGGCTCGGCCACGGGCGTCATCGGCTCCATCGAGACCTATGACGGCATGGAGCGCTTCGAGAGCCACAACACCACGCCGGAGTCCCCGGACCTCTGGCGCCACATCGCCCACGTGCGCGACGCCGGCCTCCCCTTCCTGGACATGGAGGTCTCCAGCCAGGCGCTCAAGTACGACCGCGTGATGGGCCTCTCCCTGGAGGTGGCGTGCTTCCTGAACATCGGGCGCGACCACATCTCTCCCGTCGAGCACCCCAGCTTCGAGGACTACTTCGAGAGCAAGCTGCGCATCTTCGACCAGGCGAGAATCGCCGTCGTGAACCTTGACTCCGACCACGTCGACGAGGTCCTCGATCGTGCGGCCCGCTGCGAGCGGGTGCTGCGCTTCTCCGCCTCCGGGGCCGAGGGCGCCGACGTGTGGGCCTCCGACGTCCGCTCCGACTTTGGCCACGTGAGCTTCACCGCGCACACGCCGAGCTGGGAGGGCGAGGTCACGCTCGCGATGCCGGGCCTCTTCAACGTCGACAACGCCCTGGCTACGATTGCCATCTGCGAGGTGCTCGGCGTGGACGCGGCGCAGGTGCGCGCGGGACTTGCGCGGGCGACGGCGCCGGGGCGCATGGAGCTCATCGGCAAGCCGGGCGACTGTGTCGTGGCGCTCGTCGACTACGCGCACAACAAGCTCTCCTACCAGAGGTTCTTCTCGTCCGTGAGCAAGGAGTTCCCGGGGGCGCGCCTCATCGTGGTGATGGGCGCGGCAGGCGGCAAGGCCTACGAGCGGCGCACCGAGCTGCCGCAGGAGGCCGCCAAGTGGGCGGACCACCTCATCTACACCGAGGAGGACCCCGCGCACGAGCCCGTGGCGGAGATCTGCGCGCAGATGGCGGCAGCGACGCCCGAGGGCGCGTCCTACGAGGTCATCTGCGACCGCGAGGAGGCCATCTACCGTGCCGCGCAGCTCGCCTTTGAGGGCGAGGGGCCGGCCGTGGTCTGCCTGCTTGCCAAGGGCGACGAGACCCGCCAGCACGTGGGTGACGATTTCGTTCCGTGCCGCACCGACGGCGAGGTGTTCCGCGAGGCCGCCGAGAAGTACCGGTAGCCAGGGAAGTCACCCTCACCTAAGCCGCAGAAGTACGCCGAGCGAAAAAGGGGTCGGAGCCCAAAGGCCCCGACCCCAAGTCGCTTCGCTCTGAGGCTCAGAGGTGCGCGGGTGGCTAGAAGTCCACGTCCACGTCGTTGTAGACGCACTCGAGGAGCTTCTCCATCTCCTCCTGGGACGGCTGGCGCGGGTTGGAGCCAGTGCAGGCGTCGAGAATGGCGTTGGCCGCGACGTCGTGCTTCTTGGCCTCGAACTCGGCGTAGTCGATGATGGACTCGTCGGCCTTCACGCCGCTCTTGCCATAGTTCTTGATGCCCTGCGGGATGTCGAGCTTGTCGTTGAGGTCGCGGATCTCCTGGACGAGGGCCGCTACGAGCTCGTCCTCGGTCTCGCCGGCAAGGTGCAGGATCTCCTTGGCGATGTAGGCGTAACGGCTCTTGGCGCGCTCGTCCTTGGCGTTGAACTGGATGACCTTGCCGAGGTACATGGCGTTGGCGCAGCCGTGGATGATGTGGTCGCCGGTGAAGGCGGCACCGGTCTTGTGCGCCATGGAGTGCACGATGCCGAGCAGGCCGGAGGAGAAGGCGATGCCGGCGATGCACTGGGCCTCGTGCATGTGCTGACGGGCCTCGTGGTCACCGGTGTAGGACTTGGGCAGCCACTCGACGATCTCGCGGATGGCGTGAAGCGCGTTGGCGTCGGTGAACATGGAGCCGGCGGTGGAGACGTAGGCCTCGATGGCGTGGGTCAGCGCGTCCATGCCGGTGTGGGCGCAGAGCTTGGCGGGCATGGTGTAGGTGAGCTCGGGGTCAACGATGGCCACGTCAGGCGTGATGTTGAAGTCGGCGAGCGGGTACTTGATGCCCTTCTCGTAGTCGGTAATGACGGAGAACGCCGTGACCTCGGTGGCCGTGCCGGAGGTGGAGGCGATGGCGCAGAAGTGGGCCTTGGTGCGCAGCTCCGGGAAGCTGAACGGGACGATAGCCTCCTCGAAGGTCTCATCGGGGTACTCATAGAAGAGCCACATGGCCTTTGCGGCGTCGATGGGCGAGCCACCGCCGATGGCGACGATCCAGTCGGGCTGGAACTCGGCCATGGCCTTGGCCCCGCGCATAACGGTGTCGACGGACGGATCAGACTCGACGCCCTCGAAGATGGAGACCTCGAAGCCCGCCTCCTTGAGGTCGGCCTCCACGTCCTGCAGGAAGCCGCCGCGACGCATGGAGCCGCCGCCGGTGACGATTATGGCGCGGGAGCCCTTGAGGTTCTTCACCTCGTGGCGAGCACCCTCACCAAAGTACAGGTCACGCGGGTTGGTGAAACGTCCCATAACACTCCTCCAATTCACTTGCCGTCGCCCCCGCGACGGAATCCAAACGAGGGCACGTCCCCCGTTTTTGGCAGATGAGAAGCACGTCTCTGGGTCATCGGAATTCCGCTGGCTCAGCCATCGGACAGCATAGCAGAAACGCCCTTGCAACAATTCTTCTCCCCTGACCGGTGCCCACGGCTTCGTGAGCGGACTTGACACGGGAGGGCGGGCGTATTTCGGGCTTGCCTACGTGCCGGGCACGTGGGCGCTTCTCGGCTACCATAGTGAGGCGAGAGGAGCGATTCGATGGCACACGACCCCAAGCGAGAAGACTACGAGCGGCTGAGCCTGCGCTACGCCCTCGCGCTCGACACCAGCGACCCACGCGGCGCGACACAGGCGTTCTCCACCTTTGGGAGACGCTTTGCGCAGGACCGCGACTCGCTGCCCCAGTCTGATGCCGACCGAGCCTTCCACCTGGTGGCACTCGCGACCGAGGCCATAGACTACCGCCTGCCCTTCGCCACCGACGAGCAGGCCGAGACCCTCATCCGCCGCGGACGCGAGATGCTGGAGGAGGCGCTCTCCCTTGACGAGCACTGCTTCGACGCCGAGCGCATGCTCTCCGCCTCGCGCCTGCGCTCCGTGGACGAGCGCTACCAGTTCCTCGCCGAGCGAGTCGACGAGGTGCGCGACGTCTGCGAGGAGGAGCGCGACCGCGCCTGCGAGGCCCTCGGCGGCGAGCGGGCGGCCCTCGGCGCGCTGCTGTCCCTGAGGCCCTACTGGCGCTGGCTCGCCTCCATGGCCGAGGACGCCCTCATCTGCGGGCGCAACCACGACGCCATCGCCGCCGCCGAGCGGCTCCTGGAGTCAGACCCGCACGACCTCTCCGACGCGCGCTTCACCCTGGCCTACGCCCTCGCCAAGCTCGAGGACGAGGAGGGCCTGGAGCGCCTCGCCAGGCGCTACGAGACCATCTCGCCGCTGCGCGCCGCCGACGACGCCTGGCTCATCCTCGCGCGCTGCGCCCTCGCGCACAAGCGCTGCGACTTCGCCGGCGCCCGTGCCGAGCTGCGCCGCCTGCTCGACGCCTACCCGGGCTGCGCCGGCTCCCTCATCCACCAGACCGAGCTGCCCGACGGCGAGTTCGCGCGGCTGCGCGTCCAGCCCTATAGCGAGGACGAGCTCATCATTGCCCTCAGCGAGGGGGTTGTCCTGCTGCAGGAGGGCAACGACCGCTCTGGCCGCGGCGTCTTTGGCATGTGGGTGATGCGCGAGGCGGCGCAGATGGACCCGGCGGCGGCGCTCGAGGTGGCCCGCGCGACGAACGGCGAGGGGAAGGGGCGCTCGTGAACCTGTGGGAGGAGCTCATAGAGCGCTGCGCGCAGCGGCGCCTTCAGAAGATCGGCCCGCTCTCCGACCAGGCGTACGAGGAGCTGCTGCTGGCGGTGCGCGAGAACCCGACCTCCTTTGTCGACGCGGAGCCCGAGCAGGCGCTGCTCGTGCTGGCTCGCGCGCTTGACTCCTACCGCGCGAGCCATCGCAATGATGACCTGCTCGACGACGATGCCTTCCAGGAGGCGCGCAACCGTCGGCTCGCCGCCCTGCGCGACGAGTGTGCCCGCGCCCGCGACATCGACCCAGGCTGCCTCGACGCCGAGCTTCTCGAGGTACTCGCGGCCGACCTGGACCCAGACCCGCTGACGGAGAGGCTGATTGAGATCCAGCACAAGTTCGGGCTGGACGGAGACGACTCTACTGCCGCCGGGCCCAGCGCGCCGAAGGGGGACGCCTGGGACGACGTCACATGTCGCCCGTACCTGCGCGTGCGTGCGGCCTTTGCGCGCACCTGCCTCGACGGGTCCCGCTTCAAGATGGCGGCCGCCTCCGCGCTCTCCGTGATGGACGCCTCGCCCTCCGACCCCCTTGGAGCCCGTCACACGGCCATGCTGGCATACGCGCGGCTAGAGGACGAGGCCGGGCTCGACGCCGTGGACGCGAGGCTTGGGCGCCACGAGAGCGCGTGGTCACACCTCGCACGGACGCTGCTGCTCTACAAGCTCAACCGCCTGACCGCCGCGCGGCGATCCCTGCGCGGCTTCTGCCAGCTCTGCGAGGGTGGCTCCTACGCGCTGCTGCGCCCGACCTACGTGGAGATCTATCTGCCGGATCGCCCCGAGGCCGCACCGTGCAGCTTTGAGGAGTGCCTCCTCGCGGTGCGGGAGGCCGAGCCGATCATCGCCGACGTGCCTGACTTCATCGGCTGGTGCCAGAGCTTCGACTGGGTCTCGGCCGACGCCCAGGCCTTTAGCGAGAAGAACGGCCTGGACTGGTAGCGTCCAACGGCCGCAAGCCCCGCCCCATCGTCGTGGCGCGCCCCATCCAGAGCGTCCCTCTCGCCAGTCGATTCCCATGTGCCACACAAAAGGCCCGGACCGCGCAGGCGATCCGGGCCGATGCTTCGTGGTGCCCCCAACGGGAGTCGAACCCGTGTTACAGCCTTGAAAGGGCCGTGTCCTAGGCCACTAGACGATGGGGACGCAGGGGGAAAGTATACCAGAGCTGCGCGAGAAACCGCTTGGTAGGGGCGGTGGGACTCGAACCCACAATCCTTTCGGCCGAAGATTTTAAGTCTCCTGCGTATGCCAATTCCGCCACGCCCCCGCATGCGGCACAAACGCCAACGAGAACATCCTAGCGCAACGGGCGCATCGACGGGCGCCAGCCCACGGGAGACTGCGCGCCGGAAAGCGCCGTCTCGGCCGCAATCGCCAGTCCGAAGAGCAGGTCGGACTCGCTGGCCTGGAGTCGCTCGAAGCCCGTCTGCGCCATGAGCTCGGACACCGCGACGGCGCCACCCAGCATGACGGGCGCGCGCTTGGCCTGGAGGCCGGGCAGCGCGGCGCGCTCCTCCACGGTAAGCCCGGCGAGAAGCGCCTCGAGCTCGTCCACGCGCGCCCTGGAGAGCGTCGCCAGGTGCACCTGCGAGGAGTCGTAGGGCTCCAGGCCCTTGTCGATGGCCACGAGGCTCGTCACCGTGCCGCCGCAGACCACGAGCGCCTCCGGAGCAGCCTGCCCGGCACGCCCTGAGCCGGCCGCAAAGAGTCCGCCCTCATCCACCACCGGAGCGAACATCTGCGCCGCAAAGGCGTGCGCCGCGGCAAGGTCCTCCGCGGACGGCAGGGGCGTGCCAGAGAGGAACTTCTCCGTCACGCGACGGCACCCCACGTCAACCGAGCAAACAAACCCGAGGTCAAAGGTACCGTCAATCCCAAGCGTTCCACAGGCGAGCTCGGTGGAGCCGCCTCCGTTGTCCGCGACGAGGATGCGGTGGCCGCGGAAGTCTCGCGCAACCCCGAGGAAGGTGAGCGCGCCCTCCACCTCGCCGGGGATGATGAGCGGGTCCAGGCCAAGCGAGTCGAGCGCCGCGCCCAGCTCGCGGGAGTTCTCCGCGTCACGCGCCGCGCTTGTGAGCGTGCAGCACGCCGCCACGGCACCGGCGTCCCTCGCGGAGGCCACGTAGCCTCGCACGCAGGCAAAGACACGCTCCATCGCCTCCTGCTTGAGGCGGCCGGTGGCGTCCACGCCCTCGCCGAGGTTGCATATCTCCGAGTGCTTGGCCAGCCGGACCACCTGCCCGGCCTCGACGTCCGCCACGGCAAGCCGCGCGGTCACCGTCCCGATGTCAATGCACGCAAGCCGTACCATAGTTCCTCCCTGCTCCGCCGCAAGTCCCCGGCGCGTCGGGGCCGCCGTCCGTCGGGCGCGCCTCTTTGCGCATGTCTCCCGGCGGCGCGGACGCCCTACTCCCCGCTGTACTGGAAGATGAAGTCGCCGATGCCCAGGTACCAGGGCCTCTCGTCGGTAGTCGTCTCGCTTTCGGAGGCCTCGGGGTCCTCGCTCAGGCCCTTGACCACCACTCCCGTCTCGCCCTCGTCCACGTAGCCGCGGCGACGGGCCTCGTCCCTGATGCCTTCCTCGGTCATGAGGGCGTCGACGTCACCCTGGAGCTCGGCCTGCTCGCCGCTCCCCTGAGCCTGCTCCTCCTGGAGCGCCCCGTTGTGGCGCCAGGCGGCATAGCAGTCCTTGGCGGGCCCATAGAGCGCAACGACCGTCACCAGCACCACGGCCGCGACGATAAGAGGAACGCGAAAGCGGGCGACAAAGCTCCGCGGGTCCACCGGAAGGTTGGCGAGCGGCCCGCCCGACGTCCGTGCGCCGCGACCGGAGCCGCCCGCGCGCGCGGCGTGGCCGGAGGGTGCCGGACGACCGGAGGGGCGACGCGAGCCGCCGCGCGATTCGGGACGCACCCGGCGTCTGGGCTCCGCAGCGGCGCGAGAGGCGGGCGCGGCCGAGCGCGAACCCCTCCGCGAGAGGGCTGTGCCTCGCCTCCGCGGAGAGGCGGTGTCTGTAAGGGTTCCTGTGCTCATGCCGGCTTCGTTTCTGGTCTGTCTGTGGCAGGGCGAGCGCGCCTTGCAAGGCGACGGGCTGCATGCCCGCAACCACGGCGCGACGCCTCATTTATAGCAGACGGAGGTGCGCTCATTCCGTGCGCGCAGCCTTCTCCTCCGCCTTAGCACGTCTCCAGAGCTCGTCCCAAGCCTCGTCGGAGAGCCCCTCGAGCCTGACGCCCCGCTCGCGGGCCGCCGCCTCCATGCGGCCCCAGCGGGCCCTGAACTTGCGGTTGGCCGCAGCAAGCGCCCCCTCGGCGTCAATGCCCTCCCAGCGCGCCACCTGCACCAGCGTGAACAGCAGGTCGCCAAACTCCTCGGTACGCTCGGGCGTGCCGGGCGCCTCCTGCTCAAACTCGGCGCGCTCCTCGGCAACCTTGTCCCACACGCCGCCCTCGTCGGCCCACTCGAACCCAGCCTTGGCCGCGCGCTTGGAGAGCTTCTGGCATTGCATGAGCGCGGGCAGGCCGCGCGGAATGGAGTCGAGCAGGCCCGGCTCGGGCTCGTCGCCCCCACCGGCGGCCGCGCGCTCGGCGGCCTTCACGTCATCCCAGATGTCCATGACCTCCGCACCGTCCGCGGCGGCCACGTGCTCGCCAAAGACGTGCGGATGGCGGCGGACAAGCTTCTCGTTGAGGCCGGTCACCACGTCGTCGATGGTGAAGGCCCCCTCGTCGGCGGCGATCTGCGCGTGCAGGACCACCTGCTCGAGCACGTCACCAAGCTCCTCCAGCAGGTGGGGCGTGTCGTCGGACTCGATTGCGTCGACGGCCTCGTAGGCCTCCTCGATCATGTTGCGCGTGATGGAGCGGTGCGTCTGCTCGCGGTCCCACGGGCAGCCGTCCGGCTGGCGCAGCCGCCACATCGTACGCACGAGACGGTCAAACTCCGGGTGGGCGGTCGGCGCGCCGGGACACTCGGCGGTCTCGGCGTCAACGCGGTCAGCAGCTTGGGACATGGCGGCTCCCTTCACGGGCGGTTTTCTCGCCCCGATTCTACCGCGCCGCAGGCAAGCGCAACCGGCGGGGCCGCACAGGCCGCCAAGGGCGGACGGCGCCCCCAGGGGACGGTTAAGGGAGAGGCGGCCCGCCCGGAGCGTAGCTCGCGGCCGGCGAAGACGAGGGGCCGCTATTAGGAAACGTGCCCACGACCATGATTGTGGCTGTGGCTGCAATCGTGGCCGTGATGATGGTGCTCGTTGCCGCAGCCGTGCTCGTGGTGGGGCCTCCCGCGGTAGTCGTTTGCCTCGTCGAGGGCAACCTCCGCACGCCCTGCCGCCACGGCGTCGCGCACCACAGGCAGCAGCGTCTCGCGCAGCCACGGGCGGCGCACCTCCGGCCCAATGAAGACGCCAATCGACTCGCCGGGTCCCCGCGACGCCCCCTCCTCGGCGCCCGTCACCGACCAGGCGCGGTCGACCACGTCAAAGCGTAGCCACTAGCCACCGCAGGGCAACGTCCCCTTGGCTCGCACGACCTCGCCGAAGACGCCCGCCACGAGCGCGTCGAGGAACCACAGCAGGTGCGACTCACTCGGCAGGTCGATCCCGGCGAGCGAGAGGCTCTCGAAGTCGTCGTCGACCGGTGCTCCCTGGGCGGCGGACGCCGACGCGCCCTCTGGATCGAGGTCGTTCTCAAGCAGGCTCGAGAAGAACGCGTCGTCGAGCCGGTCATACGGGACGTCCACCACCCGCGCGCCAGGGTTCTTCTCGGCAACCCACGCCCGCACGGCATCGAGCTCGCCGGCGCCCGCATGCTGAACCTTGGAGAGCACCACCACGGCGGCGGAGGCGACCTGGTCGAGGTTGATGTCCTCGAAGCGCTCTCTCTGGCGCGCCCAGGCGAGCACGTCCACGATCACGAGCGGCTGCAGGAGCGAGATCCGCTCGTAGCTCACCTGGTTGACGTTGTCGACCACGCTCGAGAGCCGCGCGACGCCCGTGGGCTCCACGACCAGGTACTCGGGGTCGAGCGTGTTGGCGATGGTGAGCACCGAGCTCGCAAAGTCCTGTTTTCCCGTGCAGCAGATGCAGTTCTCCGTGGACTCCCAGACGGAGAGCTCGTCGGTCCGTGAGAGCACCTGCGCATCGATGTCAGCCTGGCCGTACTCGTTCTCGTAGACCACGAAGTCACGCCCGGTCCGACGGGCGAGCTCTTGGATGAAGGTCGTCTTGCCGGCGCCGAGAAAGCCTGAGACCACCAGCACGCGCATGTTCCGCCCATCCTTTGCCCAACGGGCCGAGAAGACCACGCCTCTCGGCAGCCAGCGGAAGGGGCGGGGCCTCCGGCCCCGCCCCATGCCCCCAATCCGACGCTAGTCGATGACGACAACCGGCTTGATCAGGTCAGCCGGCTTGTCGCGCATGAGGAAGAGCGCCTCCTCGAGGTGGTCCCAGCCGTGGAAGACGTGCGTGGAGAGCGGGGCCACGTCAAGGCGCCCGGCCGCAACAAGGCTGCCGAGCTTCTCCATGCGCAGTCGGCCGCCGGGCATGAGGCCGCCGTTAATCTGCTTGTGGCCCATGCCCACGCCCCACTCCACGCGCGGGATGCGAACGTAGTCACCGTTGCCGAGATAGTTGACGTTGCCGATCTTGCCGCCCGGCTTGAGGGCCTTGACGGCGTCGATGAAGGTGTCGCAGCCGCCGCCGGCAACGACGACCTTGTCGACCCCCTTGCCATCGGTCATGGCGAGAACCTGGTCGGCGATGGGACCATCCTTGTAGGAGATGAACTCCGTCGCCCCGTAGCCCTTGGCCGCCTCGACGCACACCGGGCGCGTACCCACGGCTATGATGCGGGACGCGCCGCGCATGTTGGCGCCGGCGACGCTCATGAGACCGACGGGGCCGATGCCGATGACGAGCACGGAGTCGCCGAACTGCACGTCGGCCAGCTCGACGCCGTGGAAGCCGGTCGGCACCATGTCAGAGAGCATGCAGGCGTCCACCGGGCTGATGTTCTCGGGCAGGAGGGCAAGGTTGCCGTCGGCGTCGTTGACGTGGAAGTACTCACCGAAGACGCCGTCCTTGAAGTTGGAGAACTTCCAGCCCGCCAGCATGCCGCCAGAGTACATGGAGTAGCCGGCCTGGGCCTCAAGGGAGTTCCAGTCCGGGGTGATGGCAGGAACGAGCACCCGGTCTCCGGGCTTGAAGTCACGCACAAGCTCGCCGACCTCGACGACCTCGCCGCAGGCTTCATGGCCCAGAATCATGTTGTGGCGCTCGCCGATGGCGCCCTCCCACAGGGTGTGCACGTCAGAGGTGCAGATGGCGACTGCAAGCGGCTTGACGATGGCGTCCTGCGGCCCGCAGGCCGGGACATCCTTCTCAATCCAGCCCGACTCGCCGATCTTGAGCATAGCGTAGCCCTTCATAACTCCGTCCTTTCGCCTGTCGCAACGTATGCGGGGCGGAGCTCCCCCGACGGGAGCGCCATATTTCGGGCTTGCTTCCGGTACGTATCCAGCTCACACATGCTGCTCGGCGAGCGGTACGAAACGTCCCGCGGGCGCGCGAAGGGGAGGCCTGCCCCAGGGGGACGGGCGGCTCAGCCGCCGCAGGCCCTTCTCGCCAGCTACTCCTCCACCTCGTCATCGCCGCCGACCTGCTCCAGAACGCCAAGCACGGCGGGCATGACCTCCTCCTCGCTGCGATGGAACGGGTACGCAACCTTCTTGGTCTTGGGGTAGACCACCGCGCCGCGCTCCTTGAGCTTGAGCGCCGTAGTGCGCGGGACCTCAAGCCCCTGATAGGTGAGCCTGCCGGCCGTAAGCGACACCGTGGTGCAGCCCAGGCGCTGCGCGCGGATGCGCACGCGGGCGCGGTCGAAGAGGTTTCGCCCGGCCAGCGGCAACGCCCCGTAGCGCTCCTCGCAGTCGTGCTGCACGTCGTCCACCTCCGCCAGGTCCACGGCGGCGGCGAGCTGCCGGTACACCAGGACGCGACGGTCCACGTCGGGCAGGTACTCCTCGGCCAGGAAGAAGTCGGCGGGGAGGTTGATGGTGACCTCGGCCTGCTCCGGGTCGCGCGTCTCGCCGCGCGCCTCGGCCACGGCCTCCCCGAGCATCTGCGTGAAGAGGTCAAAGCCAACACTGGAGAGGTTACCGTGCTGCTCGGCGCCCATGAGCGAGCCCGCGCCGCGAATCTCGAGGTCGCGCATGGCGATCTTCATGCCGCTGCCGAGGTCCTGGTACTCGTTGATGGCCATGAGGCGGTCGGTGGCCTCCGGCGTGAGCGGCTGCTCGGCCGGGAACATGAAGTAGGCGTAGGCCTGGGTGCGACCTCGGCCCACGCGCCCCTTGAGCTGATAGAGCTGCGCCAGGCCCAGCCGCTGCGAGTCCTCGATGATCAGCGTGTTGGTCCGCGGGTTGTCAATCCCGCTCTCGATGATCGTGGTGGCCACCAGGACGTCGATCTCGTGCTCCTGGAAGCGCAGCATCACGTCCTCGACCTCGCGGGCGCTCATCTTACCGTGCGCCACGCCCACTCTAGCCTCCGGGGCGGCCTCCATCACGCGGCTCACGGCGTCGTCGATGGTATGGACGCGGTTGGAGACGTAGTAGACCTGCCCCTTACGCGCCAGCTCGTCGCGGATGGCGGCGGAGACGAGGTCCGGGTCCCACTCCCCCACCGTCACCTTGACCGGAAGGCGCCCGGGGGGAGGCGTCATGATGAGGCTCATGTCACGCACGCCGCTCATGGCCATCTGCATGGTGCGCGGGATGGGGGTGGCGGAGAGCGTCAGCACGTCCACCTGCTCGCGCATGTTCTTGAGCTGCTCCTTGTGCTGGACGCCAAAGCGCTGCTCCTCGTCAATCACAACGAGCCCCAGGTCATAGGGGTTGACGTCGGCAGAGAGCAGGCGGTGCGTACCAATGAGCACGTCCACCGAGCCGTCAGCAAAGCCCTCGAGGGCGCGGCGCTGCTGCGCGGGCGTCACAAAGCGGGAGAGCACGGACACCTTGAGGTCAAACGGGGCAAACCGCGAGAAGAACGTCTCGAAGTGCTGCTGAGCAAGAATCGTGGTGGGGCAGAGCACCATCACCTGCTTGGCGTCCTGGCAGCACTTGAACGCCGCGCGCAGGGCCACCTCCGTCTTGCCAAAGCCCACGTCACCGCAGAGCAGGCGGTCCATCGGGCGACGCGCCTCCATGTCGGCCTTGATGTCCGCGATGGCAGTCCTCTGGTCATGCGTGAGCTCGTAGGGGAAGCTCGCCTCCATCTCCTGCTGCACGGGCGAGTCCGGCGAGAACGCGTAGCCGGGCACCGAGCTGCGGCGCGTGTAGAGGTCCACCAGGTCAAACGCAAGCTTCTTGGCGGACTTGCGCGCCTTGTTGGTGGCACGGCTCCAGTCGGCGGTGTTGAGGCGGGTGAGGCGGGGGCTCGCGCCATCCGGGCCCACGTAGCGCGTGATGCGGTCCACCTGCTCCAGCGGCACGAAGAGCTTGTCGCCGCCGGCGTACTCCAGCAGGAAGTAGTCGCGCTCGCGCCCGGCGACCTCCTGCCGGACAATCTGCGAGAAGAGCGCGATTCCGTGCGTGGCGTGGACCACGTAGTCCCCGGGCTTGAACGGGAAGGTCACGCTCGTGGGGTCCACGCGACGGGCGCGGCGACGCGCCTTGGCCGTGCGGGACGAGAGGTCGGAGACCGAGAGGATGGCCAAGCTTGCCCCCGGGACCACGATGCCGGCCGGAATCGGGGCGTCGGTGAAGGTCACGCGACCGCGCTCAAGGGGCGGGACCTGCGGATCGTTGTTCTCGGCAGCCGTGCCGAGGGACTCCAGGAAAGGCACGTTCTCATCCGTGAGGCGCAGCTCCAGAGACTCTCGCGCGCCACGGTCAGGCACCGCAAAGAGCACGACGGAGCGGTCCTTGACCAGCTGTCGCACACGGCCGAGCAGCTTTGAGTCCGAGCCCGCGATTCCCGGCTGGCGCACCGCGAGCTCGGCCGTGGTGGTGCCGGAGCCCGCACGCAACATGGACGAGAAGCTCAGACGCTGCTGCGTGCCAAAGTCCAGCTCGCGCGGGGACGTGTAGAGGCCATCCAGCGGCACGCGCGCAGCGTTGGCCGCGGCGAGGACCTCGTCCGCGGCGCGCATGCAGTCGTCAAAGAGGGCGCGCGGCTCGGCCAGGACCACGAGCGCCTCCGCGCTCAGGTGCTCGAGCGGCGAGGCGGTGGAGCCGTAGAGCTGCGGCAGGTAGCGCTCCAGCGAGGGAGCCGCAGACCGCTGGCGAATGAGCTCCAGGTCAGCGGCCACCTTCGAGCTGTCCTCGGCGGCATGGTAGAGCGCCCTCTCGGCACGGGCGACGGTCTCGTCCGTGAGGGCCAGCTCACGGCACGGGGACACGGTGACCTCCTTGAGCTCGCCGATGGTCTGCCCCGTTGAGGGGACCATGCGGCGCACGCGGTCGATCTCGTCGCCGAAGAACTCCATGCGCACGGGGCTCGCGGCCTGCGCGGGCCAGACGTCCACCGAGTCGCCGTGCACGTGGAAGGTGCCGGGGGCATCGACCTCGCCGGCGTCGTTGTAGCCCATGCCCACAAGGAGCGCGGGCACGTCCTCAAACGGGACCTCCTCGCCCACCGCGAACGTGCTGGAGGCGAAGTAGCCGCTGCCCCTGGGAGGCACGCGGCGCAGCAGGGCATGGGCCGAGGCCACGACCACGCACTTCTCTCCAGCGGCCAGACGAGCCACGGAGCGACAGCGCCTCCCGATGACGGCGTCATCCGGGGCGACGTCAGCCCACGGGCGGTCCTTGCGCTCCGGGTAGCGGCTCACGACGTCCTGGCCGAGCCACGCCCCGAGGGCGCGCGCCGTGCGGTCGGCGGCCTCCTCACCGGAGACCACGAGCAGGCACGGACGGGGGTTGGCCGCCCACAATGCCGCCAGCACGAGCGGCCGTGCGGACTGGGCCACGGCAAGCGTTGCGTCGTTGCCGGCCTCGAGCTCGCGCACGAGCGGCGAGAGCTCCGGGTCGGCGAGCAGCTGGCGAGAAACGCGGTCTATGAGCATGGGGGTCCTCTACACAGAAAGGCTCCGACCCCGGACGCGAGGTCGGCGCACGTCAGTTGGCTGTTCCCGCCATTGTACCCGACGGCCGAACGCCAGGCACGACGTCAGAAGGCAACCCCTCAGGCGCGCGGCGAGAGGCCTCTCCACCCGCCGCGCGCCGTGCCTAGCCTAGGATCCGGCCGCTCGACTCGGCGAGCTCGGCAAGGTGTGCGCCGGCCGCCGCCACCGCCTCGCCGTCAGCACGCCAGGACCAGTTGCCTTCGGCCACGCCCGGCACGTTCATGCGGGAGTCGTCGTCCAGCAGCAGCACGTCCTGCAGGGGCAGGATGGCCAGACCGGCGTCGGAGGCGAGCACGCGCCGACAGATGCCGTCGGCCATCTCCCTCGCCGCCTCGGCGTCCAGCCCGTAGCGAGCCTCGCAGAAGCCCACCAGGGTCTGGTTGTCGTGCGTACCGGTATAGGCCACCGTCCCCGGGCGCGGCGCATAGGTCTCGCGCACGTCCGTGTCGGCAAACTGCGCCACGTCCATCCCCGGGAAGCCCGTTGCCGTGACCAGCGCACGGACCGCCGGTGTGATGGCCCCGAGGTCCTCCGCAATGAACGGCAGGTCGCCGAACTGACGACGGGCGCACTCAAAGAGGTCAAGTCCCGGGCCAAAGGCATAGGCCCCCTCCGCGGCGGTCTTGCCCGCCGGGATGGCGTAGTAGGACGAGAAGCCGATGAAGTGGTCCAGGCGCACGTAGTCGTAGAGCGCCAGCGCACGGCTGAAGCGACGCATCCACCAGCCGTATCCCTGCTCGCGCAGGATGTCCCAACGGTAGGTGGGGTTGCCCCAGAGCTGCCCCTCGGGCGCGAAGGCGTCGCCGGGCGCGCCCGCCTGGCGACGGGGGTACCCATCGTCGTCCAGGTCGAAGATGTCCGGCTCGCTCCACACGTCCGCCGAGTCCGCCGAGACGTACATGGGCATGTCCCCGATGATGCGCACTCCGCGGGCGTGGGCATACTCGAGCAGGTCCTCCCACTCAAGCTGGAACTTGTACTGCAGCCTGCGGTGCGCCTCGATGGCGTGGCGGAGCTTGGGGTCACGCGCCAGGCGTGGCGAGTAGGTGTGATAGGGCTCGGGCCACTCCTGCCACGGCTTCTCCCCTAGGAGCTCCTTGCAGGCGCGGAAGGTGGCATACGGCGTCAGCCAGTAGTCGTTCTCGCGGCAGAACTGCAGGTAGTCAGGGTTGTTGCCAATCTTTTCAAGCGAGGCCAGCGCCGCCGGCGTGGGCAGCTCGAGAAGCCCGACGTTGCCGGCAAAGGCGGAGAGCCCCGCGTACGGGGAGCCGAAGCGGTCCGGCGGGTTCACCGGGAGCACCTGCCAGTACTTCTGGCCGGCCGCGGCGAGCCAGTCAACGAAGCGGCGCGCCGGGGCGCCGAGCGTACCAACTCGACCGTTGTTGGGCACTGAGGTGACGTGGCAGAGCACGCCCATGCCGCGCTCGGGCAGCATCTGAAGGCGCTGCTCCTCGTGGAAGTGCAGCACCGCGGTGCCGAGCGGCCAGAGGAAGACCTCCGCCTGTCCGTGGCTCACGCGCGGCACCTGCCCGGATATGATGTCCGTGACCAGCTTGGCACCCACAGGCACCTTCACGGTGTGAGCGTTCTCCAGGCTGCCGTTGGCGAGCACGCACACGCTCTCGCCGTCGCCGCGGCGCCAGAAGCCAAAGACGTCCTCCCCGGCCGAGAAGGGCTCGAACTCGCCATCAACCAGCACCGGGAGCGTCTTGCGCACGGCAATGGCGTTGCGGTAGATGGCGGTGCAGTCCCGCTGCCCGCCGTCCCACGGGAAGCTTGCGCGGTTGTACGGGTCGCGGAAGCCCTCCACGCCCCGCTCGTCACCGTAGTAGATGCAGGGCACGCCGGGAAGCGTCATCTGAAGCAGCGCCATCACCCACAGCCGCGCCTTGGCAAGGCCGACCTGGTTGTCGGAGAGCCGGAAGCCCGCACGCTCCCCCTCGGGCAGCGAGTCTGGGTCCGGAGCCCCGCCGAGCACGGTGAACAGGCGCTCGCGGTCGTGGCTGCCCAGCAGGTTGAGGGCTGAGTAGAAGTTGTCGCGCGGGTAGTTCTCCCGCAGCTGCTCCAGGCGCGCCGCCAGCTCGGACGCACCGATCTCACCTCGTATGAAGGCGAGAAGCCCGGTGCGCAGCGGGTAGTTCATCGTCCCGTCAAGCTCCTTGCCCTGGAAGTACTGGCGGAGCTTGCCGTAGGCGAGCTTGTTGGAGGCGTCCTCCCAGACCTCGCCAATCAGCACGCCATCGGGCTTCTCGGTGAGCAGGGCCTGCTTTATCTGGGCGATGAAGTCATCGGTGAGCTCGTCGGCGACGTCGAGGCGCCAGCCGCGGGCGCCGGAGCGCAGCCAGTGGCGAATCACGCCCGCACGACCGCATATGAGCTCGTGGAACTCGTCACAGTCTGACCGGACGCTCGGGAGGTTCTGATCCCCCCACCAGCCGGCGTAGCTGCCGTCCTCGTTGAAGGTGAACCAGCTGTAATAGCGGGACTTCTCGCCCTGATAGGCGCCCGGCTCGGTGTAGGTGCCGAAGCGGTTGAAGTAGCGCGAGTCGGCCCCCACGTGGTTGAAGACGCCGTCCAGAATCACGGAGATGCCGTGCTCCGCCGCGTCCACGCACAGCGCGCGGAAGCTCTGCTCGTCACCAAGCATCGGGTCGATGCGCAGATAGTCCGCCGTGTCATAGCGGTGGTTGCTCGCCGCCTCGAAGACGGGGTTGAGGTAGAGCACCGTCACGCCAAGGTCCTCGAGGTAGCCGAGCTTCTCGCGGATGCCCTCGAGCGTGCCGCCATAGAAGTCCCAGCGCGCCACGCGCCCGTCCTCGGTCCGCGCGTAGCTGGGCGGGGTGTCCCAGTCCTCCAGCACGGCGCGGTCGGGGCCGCCCTTGCGCCGAATGGCCAGGGAGTCCGCGGCGCGGGCCTCCCAGTCCTCCCCGCGCGCAAAGCGGTCGGGGAAGATCTGGTAGACGATTCCCTCGCGATACCAGCGCGGCTGGCGTGCCCTCGGCGAGAAGACCGTGATCTGGAACGAGGGCGGGTCACCGTAGGCGAAGGCGCCCTCTCCCGTTGTCCACCCCTCCCGGACACCGTAGCGCCACACCGAGCCATCGCGCGCCTCGATGTCAAAGCTGTACCAGACCACGCCCGTCTCGGCCGGCTTGTAGCTCGCCGAGAAGCGCAGGCAGTCGCCGTTGCGGCTGCCGTGCATCTCGATGAGCTCCTCGCCGTGGGCGTCGGTCCAGACGCGCAGCGTGCAGAAGACGACGTCGTCGCCCCACACGTCAATGCTCAGCGAAACGGTGCCGCCCAGCTGGACGGCACCGAAGGGTGTTCTGTACTCGGACTCTGAAGTGACGTGTCGTGCCCTCAAATGCTACCTGTCTCTCCGCTTGTTGTACCGAATGATCTCCGGGTGAAGACCATGATAGATGTCCATGTAGTCGTTCGCGGCGCGACGCCAGCTGAAATCGGCCTCCATGGCCTGAAGCTGAAGCTGATGCCAGGCGTCCTGGTCCGTCCAGAAGATCTCGCACGCACCGAGGAGGGTGTCGGCCATCTCGTCCGCGTTCATGTTGGCAAACGAGAAGCCCGTGCCCTCACCGGTGTACTTGTTGTACGGGATGACGGAGTCGCGCAGGCCGCCCGTCTCGCGCACCACCGGCAGCGTGCCGTAGCGCATGGCGATCATCTGAGACAGGCCGCACGGCTCGAACTCCGAGGGCATGAGCAGGAGGTCGCCACCGGCGTACATGCGGTGCGACAGCGCGTTGTCGAACGCGATGCGCGCGCACATCTGGTCGCCGTACTTGGCGTCGAAGTAGCGGAAGGCGTCCTCGTGGTCCTTGTCGCCAGTCCCGAGAATGGCAACCTGCACGCCACGGCTCATGAGCTGGTCCATGGAGTAGCGCACCAGGCCGAGGCCCTTCTGGTCGGTCAGGCGGCCGATGGAGACCACGAGCGGGCGCGTGGGGTCCTGACGCAGGCCGAGCTCGGCCTGAAGCGCGCGCTTGCACTCCGCCTTGTCCGTGAGGTCGGCGGGAGTGTAGTTTGCCGGGATCATCGGGTCGGTCGCCGGGTTCCAGATGGTCTGGTCAATGCCGTTCAGAATGCCGCGCAGCACGTTCTGGCGACGGCGGAAGATGTCGTCAAGGCCCTCGCCGTAGAAGGGCATCTGCAGCTCGTAGGCGTAGCTCGGGCTCACCGTGGTGAGGTAGTCCGCGTAGCAGAGCGCGCCCTTCATGAAGTTGATGGAGGCGTTGTCGCAGTAGAGCTGATCCCGCGCGGCGGAGACGTGGGCAAGGCCCAGCACCTCGTCGAGCATGCGGTCGCTGTACTGACCCTGGAACTTCACGTTGTGCACGGTGAAGACGGTCTTGACGTTGTTGCACTGCGGGACCTCGCGGTAGAACTCCCGCAGGAACACGCAGCACAGCGCCGTCTGCCAGTCATTGCAGTGGAGCACGTCGCACTCGAGCTCGGGCACCTTGGCAATGGCCTCGCAGATCGCCTTGGAGAAGAAGGCGAAGCGCTCGCCGTCGTCAAAGTAGCCGTAGAGGCCGTCGCGCTTGAAGTAGGCCTCGTTGTCGATGAAGTAGAAGTCGAGGTCCTGCAGGGTGAGCTTCTCGATGCCGCAGTACTCGTTGCGCCACGCGAGGGGCACGTAGAAGTCTGCGACGTGCTTCATGCGGTCGCGATACTCCTGTGGGATGGTGGCGTACTTGGGCATAATCACGGCGGCGCGGGCACCGGCGTGCTTGAGCGCACGAGGAAGCGACCCGGCGACGTCCCCGAGGCCGCCCGTCTTGGCAAACGGGACGGCCTCAGAGGACGCAAAGAGCACCCTCAACTTCCTGCGCTTGGCGTTCGTTGACACGGTGACTCTCCCTCTTTGCTTACTCGTGGGCCTTTTCCTTGACGAGGATGTCCTCAGGCGTGCCACGCAGCTCGGTACCGGCGGGCACCACGTTGGCGCGGTCCACGATGGCGTTCTCCACGCGAGCGCCGCTCTTGACGACGCAGCCCTGCATCAGGATGGAGTTGCGCACGGTGGCGCCGGCCTCCACGATGACGTTGCGGCTCAGGATGGAGTCGCTCACGCTGCCGTAGATGCGGTCGCCGGAGGCGACGGCGGAGTTGCAGACGCGGCTGCCGACCTCGAACTTGGCGGGCGGCGTGTCGTGCGTCTTGGTCTTGATGGAGCGCTCCGCCGTAAAGAGCTCGGCCGTGGTGCGCGGGTCGAGCAGGTCCATGTTGGCGCGGTAGTAGGCGCGCTTGTTGAAGATCGGCGCCACGTAGCCGTCAAAATCGAAGGCACGGACGTTGACGCGGCCGAAGTCGCCGGCCATGGCCTCGAAGAGGTCGAGGTAGTCGGTCGGGGCATACCAGTCGAACATGTCCAGCAGCAGCTGACGGTTGATGACGAAGCAGTCGAGGAACATCGTCTCACCGAAGGCGGTGCCGTGGTGGACGCCCTGGACGCGACCGTCGACCACGTCGAACGCCGTAACGTCCGGGTCCTTCTCGGCAGCCGTCTTGGTGAGGACGGTGATGTCCGCACCGGAGGCCTTGTGGGCGTCATAGACCTGGTTGAGGTCCACGTTGTAGACGAAGTTCGCCGTCGAGAAGATCACGGCGTCAGACGTCGAGCGCGTGAAGTAGGCCTTGTTGTGCACGAGGTCGCGCAGCAGGAAGCGCGCGCCGGTGCGGGAGGTGCCGAAGGCGGAGCCGGGCAGGATGAACAGGCCGCCGTTCTTGCGGTCGAGGTCCCAGTCCTTGCCAGAGCCCACGTGGTCGATGATCGAGCGGTAGTTGTACGGCAGGACCATGCCCACGGTACGGATTCCACAGTTGACCAGGTTGGACAGGGCAAAGTCAACGAGACGGTAGCGCCCGAAGTACGGAAGCGAGGCAACCGGGCGGTTCTCGGTGAGCGCACTGGACTCCTTGGCGGAGTAGTTGCAGGTGATCAGGCCAATGACCTTTTCCATGGCTAGTTCTCCCCCTTCCCCACGACAACGTCGTTGCCAATGACGGCGGTGTCCTTGGTGGTGTCGACGCTGCCGACGCTGACGTTCTCCTCGACCACGGAGTTCTCGCCGAGGATGGCACGGACGACCTGGGCGCCGTCCTTCACCACCGCGCCGGGCAGCAGCACGGAGTCGACAACCGTGGCCCGCTCGCCGACGTAGGCGTCCGTCGAGAGGATAGAGTGCTTCGCCGTGCCGTAGACCTGGCAGCCGTTGGCGACGAGGCAGTCGTCAATGTTGCCGTCCTTGCCCACGAACGCCGGCGGACGCGTGGAGGCGTTGGACATGATCGGGAACGTGGTGCTGAAGATGTCGAACTCGGGGTTCGGCCCGAGCAGGTCCATGCTCGTCTCGTGGTAGCTCGAGATGGTGCCGACGTCGCGCCAGAAGCCGTTGAACTCGTAGGTGTAGAGGCGCTTTCCGTCCTCCAGCAGCTTCGGGATGATGTTGCCACCGAAGTCGTGGTCAGAGGTCTGGTCGAGCGCGTCCTCCTTGAGGGTCTCGATGAGAAGGTCGGCGTTGAAGATGTAGATGCCCATGGAGGCAAGGTTTGAATCGGGCTTCTTGGGCTTCTCGGTGAACTTGGTGATGCGGCCGTCGGGCTCGGCGGTCAGGATGCCAAAGCGGGAGGCCTCCTCCCACGCCACCGGCATGACGGCGATCGTGAGGTCGGCGTTGTTCTTCTTGTGGCACTCGAGCATGTCGTCATAGTCCATGCGGTAGAGCTGGTCGCCGGAGAGGATGAGGACGTACTCGGGGTCGTTCTGCTCGATGTAGCCAATGTTCTGGGTCACGGCGTCAGCCGTGCCCTCGTACCAGGCGCCGCCCGTCTGCGTGGCAAACGGCGGAAGGATGGAGACGCCACCCCCGCGCTCGTCGAGGTTCCAGGCCTCGCCGGTCCCGATGTAGCTGTGCAGCAAGTACGGACGATACTGCGTCAGCACGCCGACCGTCGTAATGCCCGAGTTGGCGCAGTTGGACAGCGCGAAGTCGATGATGCGGAACTTGCCGCCAAACGACACGGCAGGCTTTGCCACGTTGCTCGTCAGCGCACCGAGCCTGCTGCCCTGTCCTCCAGCCAGGAGCATTGCGATGCACTCTTTCTTGCTCATACCCCCCACTCCTTTCGACAACCCATCACGCGGGAGCGAAAGCCCCCAACACATAAACCTAAATGTGCCAGATGTCCGTCATGTACTCACGGATCGTTCGGTCAGAAGAGAAATATCCGGCCTTGGCGGTATTGTGAAGCGCCGCCTTGTTCCACGCGGTGCGGTCCGCGTAGGCGCCGGTGAGCTCGTCCCAGGCCTGGACGTAGGCGTGGAAGTCGCGCAGCACGAGGTCGGGGTCGTTGTCCACCATGAGGTAGTCGTGGATGCTGTCGAAGTTGCCCGAGAGGCGCGCGAGGGTGCCGTCGGTGAGCATGTCCACGATGCGGCCCAGACGGTCGCGGTCGGCGTTGTACTGATCCCACGCGTAGTAGCGGCCGCTCGCACGCAGGGCCTCCACCTCGTCGGCGTGCAGACCAAAGATCTTGATGTTCTCGGGACCCACGAGCTCGGAGATCTCAACGTTGGAGCCATCGAGTGTGCCGAGGGTGATGGCGGCGTTCATCATGAGCTTCATGTTCGAGGTGCCGGAGGCCTCGGCCCCAGCCACGCTGATCTGCTCGGAGATCTCCGCGGCGGAGTAGATGAGCTGCGCGTTGGACACGGCAAAGTTGGGCACAAAGGCAACCTTGATCTTGTCGTTCACGCGCTCGTCGTTGTTGATGACGTCGGCGACCGAGTTGATGAGGCGGATGACCTCCTTGGCAAAGGTGTAGCTCTGAGCCGCCTTGCCAGAGAAGATGAAGGCCGTGGGCCGCGGGCTGTAGCTCGGGTCCTTGAGGATGCGGTTGTAGATGTCGAGGACCTTGAAGACGTTGAGGAGCTGGCGCTTGTAGGCGTGGAAGCGCTTGACCTGAACGTCAAAGACCATGCTGCAGTCCAGGTCAACCCCAGAGGTCTCCTTGATGTAGGCGGCCAGGCGCTCCTTGTCTGCGCGCTTGGCGACCTCCATGCCCTCCAGGAAGCTGGCGTCCTGCTCAAAGGGCACGAGCTTCTCGAGCTCCATGGCATCGTTCAGCCAGCCGTCGCCGATGGCCTCGGTGATGAGCTTGGCGTAGGGCGGGTTGGCCTCGCACAGGAAGCGACGGTGGGAGACGCCGTTTGTCTTGTTGTTGAAGCGGTCCGGCGCCAGCTCGTAGAACTCGTGGAACACGGAGTCCTTGAGGATCTGGGTGTGCAGCGCGGAGACACCGTTGACCGAGTGGGAGAAGATGATCGAGAGGTTTGCCATGCGGACCTGGCCGTCCCACAGGATGGCCGTCCTAGACAGGACGTCGGTCCAGTTGCCGTCGTTGGGCGAGAGGTGGTTGGCGAGGCTGTCGCGGTAGCGGCGGTCGATCTCCTCGATGAACATGTACAGGCGCGGCAGCAGGCTGCGGAAGGTGTTGATGGGCCACTTCTCCAGCGCCTCGGGCATGACGGTGTGGTTGGTGAAGGAGATGGTCTGCTTGGCCACCTTGTAGGCGAGGTCGAAGTCCACGCCCCTCTCGTCCACGAGCAGGCGCATGAGCTCCGGGCCGCACATGGCCGGGTGCGTGTCGTTGGTGTGGATGCAGACGTGGTCGCCGAGGTGCTCCCAGTCCGGACCGAAGTCGCGCTCGTAGGTGCGCAGGATGGTCTGCAGGCCCGCGGAGACGAAGAGGTACTCCTGCTTGAGACGCAGCATCCGGCCGTGCTCGCCGGCGTCGTTCGGGTAGAGGATGGTGGAGATGGCCTCCACGTCAGAGCGGAACTTGTTTGCGCGAGCGTAGTCGCCGGCGTTGAAGGCGTCGAGGTCAAAGTCCTCGGTGTAGGGCTCCGCGGACCACAGGCGCAGCTTGTTCACGACCTGGCCGCCAAAGCCGACCACCGGCACGTCGTACGGCACGGCGCGGACGAGGTCTCCGCCCTCCTGGGTGAACCAGAACTTACCGTCCTCCTCGTGGCGCACCACCTGGCCGCCAAAGCGCACGAGCACGGAGCTGCCGTCCTTGCGGGTCTCCCAGGGGAAGCCGTTGGCCAGCCAGTTGTCCGTGCGCTCCACCTGACGGCCGCCCTCGATGTACTGACGGAAGAGGCCGTAGCGGTAGCGCATGCCGTTGCCGTAGCCGGCAATGCCCTCGTGGGCCATGGAGTCCAGGAAGCACGCGGCGAGACGGCCCAGGCCGCCGTTGCCGAGGCCCGGGTCGACCTCCTGGCGGCAGATGTCCTCGAGGCTGGAGCCCATGGACTTGATGCCCGCGGCAACCATGTCGCGAATGCCGAAGTTGATGAGGTAGTTGTCAAGCAGCGGGCCCATCAGAAACTCAAGCGAGAAGTAGTAGACCTTCTTGGCGTCCTTGGGGTGGGACTCCGGGAAGATGCCGCGAGCCTTGCTGGCGATGAGCTCGGCCAGCACGTAGTACTTCTCCTGGTCGGCGCACTCCTCGAAGGGCGTCCCATACTTCTCGAGACACGCCTCGCGGTACTGCTCCACGAAGTCCTGCTCATTCTCAAAGATCTTGTTGTACTTCAAAACTACTCCTCAGATCAGGTAACAAAGACTGGGAATGCGCGGCCTGCCGCGCAGGGCCCGGACGCTGTGCGAGTGCCGGACCCGTGTCGGGGTCGCCCGGAGGCGACCCCGCCTTAGCTTACTCCTCGGAAGTCGGCTTCTTTGCGGTGGCCTTCTTGGCTGACGCACCCTTTACCGTGGCCGTCTTCTTGGCCGCCGTCTTCTTAGCGGCGGACTTTGACGACGTGGACTTCTTTGAGGTCGCGGCCTTCTTGGCCGGGCGGCGCAGGGTGCCGGTCTTCTTGAGGACCATGCCGCCCAGCGGGGGCACACGCACCACGACGGATTGCTCGCGGCCGTTCCAGGCCTCGTCCTGGCACTTGAGCTTGCCCGTGTTGATGACGCCGGAGCCGCCGAAGGACTCGTCGTCGGTGTTGAAGAGCTCCTCGTAGACACCCCACTCCGGCACGCCCATGCGGAAGTCCTCCCGGGCGTTGACGTCGAAGTTGATGAGGATGACGAGCTCGTCCCCCGGCTTGTCCCCGCGACGGATGAACGTGACGATGGACTGGTCGGCGTTGTCTGCGTCAATCCACTCGAAGCCGTCGGACTCGAAGGCGCGCTCCCAGAGCGCGGGGTGCTCGTTGTAGAAGCGGTTGAGCGCGCGCACGAACTGCTGCTGGTGACGGTGGGTCTCATACTGCTCCGCGAGGAAGTACTGGATGCCCTCGTAGTAGCGCCACTCGATGAACTGGGCGATCTCGTTGCCCATGAAGTTGAGCTTACCGCCCGAGTGCGTCATCTGGTAGAAGGCGAGCGCCCTCATGCCCGCGAACTGGCGCCAGTAGTCTCCGGGCATACGCGTAATGAGGGAGCACTTCCCGTTGACCACCTCGTCGTGCGAAAGCGGCAGGATGAAGTTCTCATTGAACTGATACATCGTGGAGAACGTGAGCATGCGGTGGTTGCCCGGACGCCACGGGAAGTCCGTCTGCATGTAGTGCAGGGTGTCGTTCATCCAGCCCATGTCCCACTTGAAGTGGAATCCCAGGCCACCGTCCTCGGGCGGGTAGGTCACGAGCGGCCAGGCCGTGGACTCCTCGGCAATCATCATGACATCCGGGTAGAACTTGCCCATCGCCGTATTGGTCTGGCGGATGAACGCGGAGGCGTCGAGGTCCTCCTCGGTACCCTTCTCGTTAAAGCGCTTCTGGCCGGGGTCGTCGATTCCGAAGTTCATGTAGAGCATGCTGGAGACGCCGTCCATGCGCAGGCCGTCGGCGTGGAAGCGCTCGGCCCAGAAGAGGGCGTTGGAGACCAGGAAGCTGCGGACCTCACCGCGGGAGTAGTCGAACTGGTGCGTGCTCCAGTTGGGGTGGATCTTGTGCTCGTAGAGCATCTCACCGTTAAAGGTGGCAAGACCCTCCGCGTTGGCGCAGAAGCCGCCTGGCACCCAGTCCAAGATCACGCCGATTCCCGCCTCGTGACAGGCGTCGACGAAGTGCATGAACTGCTTAGGGTTGCCGTAGCGGGCCGTGGCGGCGTAGTAGCCGGTGGGCTGATAGCCCCAGGAGCCGTCAAAGGGGTGCTCGTTGACGGGCATGATCTCCACGTGGGAGTAGCCCATGTCCTTGACGTAGGCCACGAGCTCATCGGCCAGGTCGTCATAGGTGTAGAAGGTTCCGCGCTGTGCGGGGAACGGGTCGCCGGGGCCGGGATAGGTGCCGTCCTCGCGCGGCTCTCCCTGCGGCTCGTCGCCGTGACGGCGCCAGCTGCCCAGATGCACCTCAAATATGTTGAGGCGCTCCTTGAACACGTTCTGCTTGGCGCGCTGCTTCATGTAGGCGCCGTCGCCCCACTCGTAGCCCTCGATGTCAAAGGCGCGCGAGGCGGTGCCGGGGGCAACCTCGGCATAGTAGCCATAGGGGTCCGCCTTGTAGAGCTTCTCGCCCTTAACGGTGGTGACCAGGTACTTGTAGAGGTCCCCCTCCTGGATGCCCGGTACGAACCCCTCCCAGATTCCCCCCGTCTCGGTTTGCCTGAGCGGGGTCGCCGTCTCGTCCCAACCGTTGAAATCACCAATAAGGTGCACGCTCTGAACGCGGGGCGCCCAGACAGCAAAGTGGAAACCACGAGTTCCGTCATCGGCGACGGCGGGGTGCGCGCCCATCTTCTCGTAGCTTCGGTACCACTCGCCGCGAGCAAACAGGAAGAGGTCGTCGTTGCTCAGATAGAGGGTGCTATCGAGAGAATCCATGTCTCACTCCTCGCTGGTCATATGCGCCGCGCTCCCCACGCGGCGTCCGGCGCGGACGGCCCGCGCGCAGAACAACACTCATTGTGCTCCCGCCGTCAACACAATGTCCACGAAAAAACCGCGAGCAGGTAGAAGCGCTCGGCGAGAAGAGCGGGGCGACGGATGCGGCGGCTCCACCTGAGAAATCACGACCAGCTCTCGTTCTTATCGCTGGGGCGTTTCTTGAGGGGGCTTCGGGGGCTCGGGGCCTTCTCGCTGGGGGGGTGGAGGTTCTTCTCGCTGGGGGCTCGGGGCTCTTCCCGTGGGGATGGGTTACGAAATAGCGTCCGATGCGCCACGGGAGGCGCGGGATGCTTACGGAATCGCGGCCAGTACGCCCCGCTTACCCGGACACGCTTACATATCGAAAGCCAACGCGGAGCCGTCGCTACGCCAATCCGCAACGCCCAACAATATGTAAGCGCGCCCGCAGCCCCGGGGCGCGCCAACGTCGATTTCCCAAGCGCTCACAGAGAGGGCACATGCATCAGCCGGTGCTTCGTAAGCGCGCGCAAGCGAGACGCATGCATCAGCCGCCGCTTCGTAAGCACTTACTCGGTTTCATACACCTCAACGGGGACGAGATCCCACGCCTCCTCTTGCGACAGACGCTCCGCACGGCGTCGGGCGCGTTCGCGTCCCCGCCAGACGACACCGTCGATAAGCTCAAGCTCCTCGTAGAGACTCTGCCTCAGGGCGCGACGGCGAGCAGCGGTCTCGCGCGTCATCCCAATCCGGGGCTGCCCGAGCTCGCGGCGAATTCCGTCAATCAAGGCGTCCATGTAGTCGAGGTCAGAGTAGTGCTCGCTCCTTATCAGGTACTCGCTCACACCCGCTGCCTTGAGCTCGTTGCTGCGCGTTACGTCCTCCACGAGCCTCGCCCGCTCGTTGTGATGAGAACCTAGGTACTCAATAGCAACGAAGCGTCCGTCCCCCGAACCCGGCACGGTCACAACAAGGTCAGGCCGACGCGTGCCCACGACGAATGAGCCATCCAGGCGACATACCCTCACCGGCTCGTTCATCGAGACCACGCGCAAGCCATAACCGCCGAGCCCCGATCGCAGGGAGAGGCGCAGGCCGAGCTTGGTCTCACGCGGAGATCCCGAGCGCACGCACGCCGACGTGAGGGCACGCCGAACAAGACGCGTCCCAGGACGTGGACCAACGGCGGCCAGGTAGGACAGTATGCGAGAGGGATCGGTGAGCGGGACGTCACGCTGGAACATGCCGTCCTCCATACCGGGGGCAACCGCATAGATGCCCATGAGCTCGCTGAGCAGGACGACCGTCTCAAGGTCCGTAAGCGACGGGGCCATCAAGACTGCAAGAAGCTCCGGAGTGGCACAGGCGACACCATCGGCCAGCCTGATGATGGACCCAGGCGGCAGCGGCGCGCTCCAGCGATGCACGACGATTCCGCTCGAGCGCGCGCCCGAGCGGCCCCTCGCAGTGAGAATCTCAAGCGGACGCGATAGGCTCTCAAGCAGTGGGAGAGCCCTTTTCGCGTCGGCAAGCTCCTGCGCGCTCGGAGCGGAGGCCGGCAGGACGATATCACCGCGCTCCCCTCGCGCCAACCGGTGCCGGAGCTCCCACCTACGGAGAACCTCGAGCGCGCTGTTGTGTGAAATCAAAATCCCCATGTCCCCACGCTACGGCACTCAGGCGAGGCTGTGGGCAGCAAGTTTGGAAACTTCGACGGCAATCTTACGGTCAGCTTCCGCGCAGCTTTCAGGGATGGAGTTTGCCGAGGCCAGGTGTGGCGACATCATCACGACGCAATAGGTGGAAACGGGAGCACCCCGCCGCTCACGCTGCATGGAAGCGCCGCTCGGCGCCCGCGAAGCGGCGCGCAGGCACGTCGAGGTGCAAGGTTGTCCGACGAGGTCATCTTGCGACCACTTGCGGGACGAGGCGGTGTGGGGCGAGATGACTCACGCGCTTACAGAATTGCCGTCGAGGCAAGGTTCTTCTCGCCAACGCTTACGGAATCGCCCCTAGGGCGAGGCTGTTCTCGCCAACGCTTACGGAATCGTTGTCGCGGCGCCGCGGGAGGCGGGGTGTGCTTGCATTTTGCCGGGCGTTGCACACGAGAGAAGCCCGGAGGCCGCATGATCCACGTTTTTGTAAGCGCCCGCGAGCGACAAGCATGCCTCGGCCGCAAGTCCGTAAGCGCTCGGGGGCCTCACTCCGCACCGACGTCATTTTCGTAAGCGCCAGCCTCCTCCGCCAGCGTGCCGTCCCCGGTTTCGTAAGCGCCAGCCCTCCGCCAGCGTGCCGTCCCCAGTTTTGTAAGCACCTCTGGGCGCCGGGTCGCATCGGCTTGGTCTTCGTAAGCACTTGCAACGCGGACTCCGGCTCACAAGAGACCCCGGCCCGCGCAAGAGCTCCAAAAGGCGCCCTCTCGCGAGCCGGGGTTCCATCGATGCAAATCACTCGGCCGGGCAGCCGAGCAACCGGCCGGCGGCGTCTTGCCGACTAGTAGTTGATCGCCTGCTCCTCGAAGTAGGCCTGCGGGTGGTTGCAGACCGGGCAGACCTTCGGAGCCTCGGCGCCGACGTGCAGATGACCGCAGTTGCGGCACTTCCACACCTTGACGCCCGGACGAGCAAACACCTCGCCCTTCTCGACGCGCTCGGCCAGCTTGAGGTAGCGCTCCTCGTGGTGCTTCTCGATCTCGCCGACCATCTTGAACTTGGCTGCGATCTCGGTGAAGCCCTCGGCCTCCGCGGTCTCGGCGAAGCCCTTGTACATGTCGGTCCACTCGTAGTTCTCCCCGGCGGCGGCGTCCTTGATGTTGGTCAGGGTGTCGGGCACCTCGCCCCCGTGGAGGTACTTGAACCAGAGCTTGGCGTGCTCGCGCTCGTTGCCGGAGGTCTCGGAGAAGATCGCGGCGATCTGCTCGTAGCCCTCCTTCTTGGCCTTGCTCGCGTAGTAGGAGTACTTGTTGGTCGCCTGGGACTCGCCGGCAAAGGCGGCCTCCAGGTTCTTCTTGGTCTGAGAGCTCTCGAAGTCGACAGCCATGGCTGCTCCTCTCCTGTCCCCGCGGGGACTCTGTGCCGGGCCCATTGCCCGACGCTACCAGGACACTGTATCAGCCGAACGGTCTCTCAGACGTACCACAGGCCGTTCATCGGTCGGCAGAACCCCTCAGCGGCGAGCTCGGCAAGAAGGGCCTGCACGTCGGCAGCTGATAAAGGCCTTCTACCCGCGGCCTGCTCCTCGGCGGAGAGCTCGGCGCAAGCTGACAAAACGTCCACACCCTCCCCCCGATGGGCGAGAAGCACGCGCACGAGCTCGGCTCGCTTCTGGCGATGCGAGCCCTCGAAGCGCGACTGGCGCGCATGGGAGCTCGAGCGTCGCGAGGGGTTGGGCACCGTGCGCTTGAGGTAGGCCCCGTAGTCGAGAAGCGCGTAGTACCAGGTGCGCGGGTCGTCGGCGGGGTCGGACGCGTCCGTGGGGCAGGTAGCCTCCACGAGAGGGACGAGCTCCCGATCCGGCACGCCGTCGGCCTCTGGATAGAGCTCGTGGAGAAGGACCGCGCGCACGTTGGTCTCCAGGTAAACCGAGTGCAAGTTGAAGGCGAACGCCCGGATTCCGGCGGCCGTAGCCGGCCCGACGCCCGGAAGCGCCTGAAGGGCGCGAGCGTCAGAGGGCAGGCCTCCCCCGGCCTCCGAGACCGCCTGGGCGGCGCGGTGCAGCGCAAGCGCACGCCGGTTGTAGCCGAGGCCCTGCCACTCGTCCAGCACGTCAGCCGGGCTGGCGGCGGCCAGGGCGTCGGCCGTCGGGAAGCGCTCGAGCCAACGCTGCCAGCGCCCGTCCACGCGCGTGGTCTGGGTCTGCTGGAGCATCACCTCGCTGATCCAGATGGCGTAGGGATCCCGCGTGCGTCGCCAGGGCAGGTCGCGGTAAAGCTCACGGCCGCGCTCGAGCACGAGGGCGCGAAAGGGCGCGAGGTCGGCCGGGGGCGGAGCGGGCGCAGTGGCATCCGGGGTTACCGGGCGCTTTCGGGCCGCGCTCACGCGCCGCCCTCGGAGCCGCCCGACGCGGCCTCGGCAGGCCTCGAGTCGCCCTTGGATTCCCCCTCGCCGGGGCCTGCGACGGAAGCGCTCCCCTCGCCCGCCTGGGCGGCGGCACGGGCCTCCTCGAGGCCTGCCAGCCTGAATCCGCCCTCAAGCAGCGGCGAGCGCCCCTCCTCAACAACCTGGTACAGCGTCACCGACGCGAAGAACTTCTGCAGGAGCTGCTCGGCGTTGCACCAGACGGGGCGGAAGTGGCAGGTCGCGATGTTCGGGCAGGGCTCCCCCGTGCCGTTCGCGCCGTTGCAGCCGGCGATGATGACCGGTCCCTGCACCGCCTCGACGAGCTGCAGCAGCGTCGTCTCGCGCGGGTCCACGGCCAAGTGCATGCCGCCGCTGGCCCCCCGGGCGTTCTCCACGAGTCCCGCCACGGCGAGGTCGTGCTGAATCGAGCGCGCAAAGGAGTAGGGCACGCCGTTCTCGCGCGCGGCGGTACGTACGGACAGCACGCCCGTGGGGTCCTTGACGAGCGCCGAGAGCATCCTCAGCGCGTAGTCTGTCTTTCTGGATATGTCCATGTCCCCTCCCGTGCGATGGACCCGTGGCGACCGGCCCTAGTCCTCCCAGTCGAGAATCTCCCAGCCGTTGCGCTTTGCGCTCACCTCGAGCGTCGTCCCCGGACACACCGCATAGGCGTGGCGGGCCCGCGAGAGCAGGTCGGCATCGGTGTGGTGGTCCCCGTAGGCCCGCTCGAGGCGCCAGCCGCCGGGGCCGAAGCGCTCGTTGCACCAGCGCTCGGCGGCGCGGTACT
The DNA here is from genome assembly GCA_944321515.1 of uncultured Atopobiaceae bacterium. GTDB lineage: Bacteria > Actinomycetota > Coriobacteriia > Coriobacteriales > Atopobiaceae > Thermophilibacter. The sequence continues at coordinate 189,576 of CALULO010000001.1, forward strand.
TCTCCTCCCCCGCCACAACGGGACCGTCGACCTTGCCCGTGTAGCGGCCTTGGGCGTCACGCGCCATGCGAGTCGCGGCAAAGCCGTCCACGCCCATGCGCTTGGCCGCTATGGCGGCGATGGGCTCAAAGGTGGCTGAGACGAGGAGCACCGAGATGCCCTGCTCATGGCAGCGCCGAACCTCCTCGATGGCCTGTGGCCGGTAGAGCGGGTTGAGCACCTCGTCGTGAAACTGCGCGAGGATGGCGTCAACCTCCTCCGAGCTGCGGCCGCAGAGCGCGCCGAACACGAGCTCGCGAGCCTCGTCCTGGTGGTAGGGCAGGTGCAGCTTGTAGCGGACGCCCCACCACAGAAGACGCCCGGCGCGCGCAAGCGACATGTAGCCGTGCATGAAGAGGTAACACGTCACCAACGCCCCCGACTGCCCCCCAATGGAGGTCCCGTCGAAGTCAAAGACCGCGACCGGTTGTATGTCCCGCTCTGGGATGGGCTGCATAGGCGTCCCGTCGTCGCGCCGACCGTACCGACATATGATACCGCGAGCCGTGCAATAGGTGGGAGTCGGACGAGCAGCCAAACGTCAGGCGCCACTACGAGAAGAACGTGCCTCGGTAGGCGCCTACGACCACGCTGGCGGCACGGCTTTGTCGCGGCATGAAAAAGGGCTCCCGAAGGAGCCCTGATCAGTGCAATGGCGGGATGTAAGGGACTCGAACCCTCGACCTCCGACGTGACAGGCCGGCGCTCTAACCAGCTGAGCTAACACCCCGTTCGCCTTGCGCGGGAGCTATTCTCTCATGACGCGCTGCGCTTGGCAACCCCCAATTTCAAAAAAGTTTTGGCGAGGCCTAAAAAGGCGCAAAAGGGGGCTCGCAGGCGGGCACGGCTACGAGAGCTCGACCTCGCTCGACGCACCGTCCGAGGAGCTCACGCGCAGCGTTGAGCCGTCGATCTCCACGGACGAGACCTCCCCGGGCCCCTGGAACTTCCCGCCGTTTACATAAGTAGCCCCTCCCGTATGTCCGTCTATCACGAAGCAGACCACGTCCCAGGTGCCGTCGTCGCGGTTCTCCGGCACGAGGATCGTGTTGGTCCAGCGCGCCAGCGCGGCCGGGGTGCCCTCGACCTCGAAGATCGTCTCGGACGAGCCGTCGGGGCCCGAGCAGACCACGCCCCAGAGCCCGTCGTCCTGGACAGCGAGGGCATAGGTGCTCCCCTGGTAGGAGACGCTGCCGTCGGTGCCCGCCACCGCAGACTCGGGGTCCTGCTCAACCGGCTGGGTACCGTCGGAGGTGAGACCCTGGTCGCCAAGCGTCTGCTCTGCCGCGCCCTCCTCCGGGGCGGGCGAGAGCGCAATGGTGACGCAGCGGCCCAGCAGGAACACGACGGCCAGGGCCAGCACGGCAAGGACCACGAGCAGCACCACGTTCTTGCGGCTGCGCTCCGGGCCGGCGACGGTACCGCGCGCCTCCGGATGGCGCTCGAAGTAGCGCTCCTCGGCGTTCCGACGTGCGCGGCGCGCGGCCTGCGCGGCATTGTTGCGCGTGGTCACTCGGGCGCCCTGCCCGGCACGAATGGTCGAGATGCCCTCCTCGCTGCTCACCTCCACGACGCGGGCGCGGCGGGACGAGCCCGGGGCGCGGCGCGCGGGTCGCGCGGGGGTTCGCGGCGCCCCGGAGGCGCCACCGGACGCAGCGGCATGCGAGCCGGAGCGGGGCGTGCCGTGAGCCGCCGCGTGGCTCGCCGCACGCGTGGGACGCTTCCCCTGGTTATCTCGACTGTCTCTCATCCTCGATGCTCCTTCTCGCCAGTTCTTTCCGGCGAACTAGACCTCGCGACGCTCTTCGATGGCGCGCCCGAGCGTGACCTCGTCCGCATACTCCAGGTCCCCGCCCACGGGCAGGCCGCTTGCCAGGCGGGAGACGCGCACGCCCAGCGGGCGAATCACGCGGGCGAGGTAGGTTGCCGTGGTCTCCCCCTCCACGTCAGGATTGGTGGCCAGGATGACCTCTGAGACCTCCCCGTCCGCCAGGCGCGCGAGCAGCTCGCGAACGTGAAGCTGGTCGGGGCCGATCTTGTCCATGGGGCTGATCACACCGCCGAGAACGTGATAAAGCCCGTGATAGCTGCCCGTGCGCTCCACGGCCGTGACGTCACGGGGCTCGGAGACCACGCAGATGGACGAGCGGTCGCGGCTGGCGTCCGCGCAGACGTCGCAGGTGTCCCGCGTGGCGTAGGAGAAGCACACGGGGCAGAAGTGAACCTGCTGCTTGACCTCCAGGATGGCGCTCGCCAGGCGGCGGGCCTCCTCGGCGTCGGCCTCCAGCAGGTGGTAGGCGATGCGTTGGGCCGACTTGGGGCCTATGCCGGGCAGCCGCCCCAGCTCGTCAAGCAGGCGCTGGAGCGCACGGCCGTCGTTGATGGTGGGGTCCGTCAAGACGCCCGCCTAGAAGAGGCCCGGGATGTTGAGCCCGCCCGTGACGGCGCTGATCTGCTGGCTGGCGGCCTGCTCGGCAGACTCAAGCACGTCATTGACCGCCGCGAGAATCATGTCCTGGAGCATCTCCGCGTCCTCGGGGTCAAGTGCGGCGGGGTCGATGGTGAGCGAGGTGAGGCGCAGGTCGCCGGTGGCGGTGACCTTTACGGCCCCGCCGCCCGCGGAGGCGGAGACCTCGGTCGTGGCAGCCTTCTGCTGCGCCGCGATGAGCTGCTCCTGCATCTTGCGGGCCTGGGCCATCATCTGGTTGCGGTTCATGCCGCCCATGTTGAATCCCTTGGACATCGTGCGTTTCCTTTCGTCGTCTTGCTGGCGATACGTACGTAGGCTTGCCGGGCGCGCCCGGCGGGGTTAGTCGTCATCTCCCTCGTCAACGGGCTCGTCGGTGAAGCCGGCGTCCCCGAAGGGCGAGGCCTCCCCTGCAAGCTCCGCGGCCGCGTCCTCGTCCGAGGTGGTGGCCGCGGTCTCCATGCTCACGGAAAGGGGCTGCCCGAACGCAGCGGTGAGCTCGGAGACGATGCTGGCGAACTCGGGGCTGAGGCCGGGGTCCGCAGAGACTGGCGTCCCGAAGGCCGCGGGGGCGGGCGACGGGGCAGCCGGGGCCGGCGTCGCAGGCACGGGAGCGGCAGAGGCGGCAGGCGTTTGCGGCGGAGCCGCGGGGGCGAACGCCGCGGGCGCCGGGGCCGCAGACGCCGGGGCCACGGGCGCAGCCCCAACGGAGGGGGCAGCCAGAGGCACGGCCTCGGGGTCCTCCTCATAGGGAGTCGCGTCGGCGTCGGAGTAGGGGACGACGTCGTCGGAGGGGACGGGGACGGGAGCCGCCGTCTCGTGAGCCGGGGCATCCCAAGGCATTGGGTAGCCGGGGGCGGGCGCCGGAGCCGAGGACGGCTGCGAGGCAGGAACCGGGGCTGGAGCCGGCGCGGGCTGCGGGACAGGAGCGGGCTGCGGAACCGTAGCCGGCGCGGGCTGCGGGTCCGGTCTCGGCGCCGGAGCCGGCGCCGGGGCAGGTGCGGGAGCCGTAGTCGGGGCGGCCGCCGCGCGGTCCGCGGCGGAGATGGCCTGGCTCGCAAGGCTGGACTCCACGTAGAGCACCTGGCGCGGCCCGAAGGCCATAGCCACGACGGGCTCGACGCTCGCCCTTACGTCAGCGCGCTCAAGCATGCGGGCGGCGAAACGGGAGCCCTTCGGCAGGGAGACCGTGAGCCTCTCACCGTCATCAGAAACAGCGGTGGACGAGAGGAGCAGCGAGCCCTTGGCCGGCATCTGAGCAACCAGCTGGTCAACCACCTGCTTCCAGGCGCGCTGGAGGTTGCCGTCACTAAGACCCGTGCCAGCGGCGCCGGCGGGCGCACCACGCCTGACATCACGCGACGCACCCGCCTCGGGGCTGACCCCGGCAGCGCGGGCGCGCTCCCCCGAGGGAACCTTAACAGCGGGGTTGTTGGCGGGGAGGCCAGAACCGACGGCCGCAGGCCCGACGTTCTTCTCGCCCGTCACAGGCGATGGCCCGACGGCCACAGGGGCCACCTCGTGAACCGAGGCCGTCGCGGGCTCCGGGTCGGGGGCAGCGGGCTTTGTGTACTGTGAGGCAGCGGTCGGCGGCTCGGAGCCCCTCTCCTCGGAGGGCACCGCTGCCCGAGCGCCGGGGGCGGAGAGAATCGCCACCTGCCGCTCAAGGTCGGAGAGGCGCTCGGAGAGGGACTCGAGGGTGAGGTCGCTTGCCGGCCGCGCAACTCGGGTGAGGGCAATCTCGAGAACGAGACGCTGGTTGGTGGCCGTGCGCATCTCGCTGGAGGCGTCGCCGAGTATGGTCAGCACGCGTGCCAGCCGCTCGCTGGAGCCAAAGGCGGCCGCCTCGGCGCGAAGGGCGTCAAGCTCGTCACCGCGGGCAGAAACCACGTCCTCGGCGCTCGGGGCAACCGAGACAACGTAGACGTCGCGCACGTGGGCCGCCAGCTCGCGAGTGAACTGCAGGAGGTCGCGGCCGGCGTCCGCAAGCTCGGCCACCTCGGAGAAGAGCGCCGGAACGTCTCGGTGGGCCATCGCACGGGAGACCGTGCCCAGCACGGAGCCCGAAACCTCACCGAGAAAGTCCGCGGCGCCCGCCAGGTCGATGGTGCCGCCGCCAAAGACGGAGAGCTGCTCGAGCGAGGTCAGCGCGTCGCGCATGCCGCCGCGCGCGTGACGCACGATCAGCTCGAGGGCAGCCTCGTCGTAGGTGAAGCCCTCCTGGTTGCAGACGTAGGCCAGGTGGGCCCGCATTTCCTCATTGCCGATGGCGTGGAAGTCAAAGCGCTGCACGCGCGAGAGGATGGTCGCAAGGATTTTCTGCGGGTCAGTGGTGCACATGATGAAGATCACGTGCTCGGGCGGCTCCTCCAGCGTTTTGAGCAGCGCGTTGAAGGCCGCCGTGGTGAGCATGTGGACCTCGTCGATGATATAGACCTTGCAGCGGCCCATCGTCGGGGCGTAGTTCACGCGAGAGATAATCTCCTCGCGCACGTTGTCCACGCCAGTACGGGAGGCCGCGTCAAGCTCTATGACGTCCGGGTGCTCGCCGGCCGCGATGAGGCGGCACTGCTCGCACGTGCCGTCCGGCAGCGCCGCCGGCCCGCGCTCGCACATGAGGGCCTTGGCCAGAATGCGCGCCATGGTGGTCTTGCCCGTGCCGCGCGGTCCGCAGAACAGGTAGGCGTGGCTCGTGCGGTTCTCCAGCACGGCGCGCTTGAGCGTCTCGACCACGTGACTCTGGCCGACGACCTGCTCAAACGTCTGTGGGCGGTACTTGGTGTACAGCGATTCCATGCGGCCTCCGGCGACTTGGCTCTGAGGTTCCAGTATACCCGCGGCAGCCATGGCTCATCGGACAGCCACAGGTTCTTCTCGCCGTGGCCTCTGCACGCGGCCGACGCGGCGGCGCGGCATGAAAAAAGAGCGCGCTCGGTGGGAACGGGTGCCCGCCAGAGGCCCCTTATGGCTGCTGCCTCCCGGCCCTGACCAGGTTCGAGGTGTTGCGTCACCCGAACCCACCGAACGCGCTCGCAAAACACTCTAGCAAAGTCGGCCTCGCCCCGCCAGAGGCGCGCTACCCTAGTCCAAATGCACGGGCCCCAAGAGAAGGCGGGGCCCACCACGAGACCACAACCAAGGAGGCCACATGCTCAACCGCTTCTGCAAGACGCCGCTCTGGGAGTGCAACGACGAGCTCGTGCGCGTCGCCCAGGGCCAGAGGCCCGCGGACCTCGTGATTCGTCATGCCAACCTGGTGAGCGTGACCACCCACGAGATCCTCCCGGACACCGACATCGCCGTGGCCTGCGGCCGCGTGGCCTACCTGGGCCTCGGCGAGCACACGGCCGAGCACTGCATCGGGCCCGACACAAAGGTCGTGGACGCCACCGGCCTCTACGCCGCGCCGGGCCTCATGGACAGCCACATCCACGTGGAGAGCGCGATGGTCGGCGTGGCGGAGTACGCGCGCGCAACCGTCCCGCACGGCACCACCGCCATCTTCTGCGACCCGCACGAGTGCGCCAACGTCCGCGGCCTCGACGGCGTGCGCGAGATGTACGCCGACGCAGACCGTGTGCCGTTCAAGGCCATGGTCACCACGCCCTCGTGCGTGCCGGCCGTCACGGGGGTGGAGGACACCGGCGCCTCGGTGGACGCCGCGCAGGTGGCCGAGAGCATGGGCTGGAACAACGTGGTGGCACTCGGCGAGATGATGAACTTCCCCGGCATCCTGTCCTGCGAGCCAAACGCCACGGACGAGGTGCGCGCCACCCTGGCCGCTGACCGCGTGGTGACGGGCCACTTCCCCTCCCCCGACCGCGACCGAGCCCTCAACGCGTACATCGCGTCGGGCGTCTCCTCCTGCCACGAGTCGGGCGGCTTCGACGAGGTGCTCACCAAGCTCCGTCTGGGCATGTACGTGCAGCTCCGCTACGGCTCCGCATGGCTCAACCTGCCCGGCTACCTGCCGCAGCTGATCGCGAGCGGCGTGGACACCCGTCTGTGCCTGCTCTGCACGGACGACTGTCACCCGGAGACCCTCGTCAACGAGGGGCACATGGACCGCGTTCTGCGCAAGGCGGTCGAGCTGGGGCTCGACCCGGTGACCGCCGTCCAGATGGCGACGATCAACTGCGCCGAGTACTTCGGGCTGGCGCGGGACATGGGCTCAATCACGCCCGGCAAGTGCGCCGACATCGTCCTTCTCGACAGCCTCGAGAGCTTCGGCGCACAAAAGGTCTTCGTCGACGGCGAGCTTGTCGCCGAGGGCGGGCGCGCGCTCTTCGAGGTGCCCTCGCGTACGTGGCCAGACTGGATGACGCACACCATGAACCTGGGTCTCACACCCTCGACGGAGACGTTCCGCTTCGACGCGGCCGGCCACCCGGACGGCACCGCGCGCGTGCGCGCCATGGGCATCGAGCCCGGCGACACCCTCACGCGCGACATCGTGGTCGAGGTGCCCGTGAAGGACGGGGCGCTGCTCGCCGACCCGGCCCACGACGTGCTCAAGGTCTGCGTCTTTGACCGCCACCACGGCGAGGCCGGGACGCACTCGCAGGGCTTCGTCACCGGCTTCGGCATCCACGGGGCGCTGGCGCAGACCGTCTCCCACGACGCCCACAACCTGCTGGTCATGGGCGACAACGACGAGGACATGGCCCTTGCGGCGCGCACGCTCGTCGAGTGCGGCGGCGGCGAGGTGGCCGTGGCCGACGGGAAGGTCCTGGCGCTGGTCGAGCTGCCCGTGTGCGGCCTCATGAGCACCGAGCCCGTGGAGGTCGTGGCAGAGAAGGTCGCGAGGGCGAGAAGCGCCTGGAAGCAGATGGGCTGCACGATGCCCTCGCCGTTCATGACGATGGGCGTGATGTCGCTGGCGTGCGTGCCCGAGCTGCGCCTCACCAACCGCGGCTACGTGAACTGCCTCACCTTTGAGATGGAGAGCCTGCTGGCAGAGTAGATGCCGGGGGCAGCCGGCAAAGCAACGTCTGGGCGGCGCGATCCGTCGTCCCCATGGGGCCTCCGGCAACGGAGGCCCCTTTCTGAAAGAGCCTGACCATCCCGCCAAGATCTCGCCAAAAATAGACGAGGGCCCGTCGACGCCGTAGCGTCCGGGCCCCCACTTTGGCAGCTGCCAAGCATCTAAGCTTTACAGTGCAAGCTCACGCGATTTGCTCGTCGTGCGCTCGCCCCCTGCGCAGTAGGTATCATTCCCTACCGAAGACGCCAAAGACGGATCGCTCCGGCGAACGGCATTCTTCACCGTCAGAGCACATCTCAAAGACAAGTCCTCCACAGGGCGCTAGGATTTGTCGGAGCCGACCAAAGGAGAGCCCATGGCAAAGAAGACCACCGCGCGCCGCAAGGCCGCCAAGGCAAAGGCCCAGGCAGATGCGCCGGCCAAGTTCAATGACGAGAAGTACCCGGACGTGCGCTTCGCCGCCACCTTCGACTACGACGAGATGAGCTTCGTCCACGCCGCCGAGCAGCTTGGCCCGCGAGCCAAGACGGCGATGACCGCGGCGAACTTCGGCTCGCTGATCCTCCTGGTGCTTGTCGCCCTGCTCGCCGGAAACCAGACGGTTCTGCTGCTTATCCTGTTCTTCGTAGCGGTGGCATTCATCTACGGAAGTCGCAACTGGCAGAGTCTTCAGCTTCGCTATGCCCGCGGCACCATGCTCGCCCCGGACCCCGAGGCAGGACGCACGCACGTGGTCGTCTGCGATGGCGGCGTTCACGTCGAGAACGAGAAGGGCCCGGTGATGGACTGCGACTACCCCGACCTCCGCTTCGTCCACAGCACCGACGAGTCGCTCGTGGCCGTCTTCAGCGGACGCCGCTACGTCTTCGTGCCGCGCAGCGCCCTCAGCGAGAGCCGCTTCCACGAGCTCGTCAAGTTCCTGCGCGAGAAGCTCGGGTAGGACGACCGCGCACCAGTGGGGCACGGCGGTACCCGCACCACCAGCAGCTCCGGCACCGCGCCCCGGAGGTGAGGTACCGTCGGCATGGGGCGCGCCGTCGCGCGCGCTATACTGGCCGAAGTCCCTCTCGCCAAGAATAGCAAGGAGGTCCCATGGCACTCATCAGCGTTGACTACTTCTCCTCCTCCCTCATGCGCACCACCACGCTCGAGGTCATCCTCCCCGTCGACGACCAGGGCGCAGCCTACGCCACCGACTCCGTACTGCGTCACGCCGGCGACACGCTCGAGGGCGAGACCAAGGCGTGGGGAGAGCGCCCCTACCCTCCCAAGAAGGCGCCCTTCAAGACGCTCTTCCTGCTGCACGGCATCTCCGGCAACCACGCGGACTGGATCTCGGAGACGCGCATCCGCAGCTGGGCCGAGTCGCACGGGATTGCCGTCGTGATGCCCTCCGGCTACAACGCCTTCTACCTTGACCAGCCCGAGACGCACAACTACTTCGGGCGCTTTGTGGGCCAGGAGCTCGTAGAGGTGGCGCGCAGGATGTTCCCGCTGTCCGAGCGCCGGGAGGACACCTTCATCGGCGGCATCTCCATGGGCGGCTACGGCGCGCTGCGCAACGGCCTCAAGTACTGCGAGACGTTCGGCGGCATCGTGTCGCTCTCCTCGGCAATGATCATCGACAGCTTCGACCAGATCATCTCCTCCGAGGGGCTCTTCTTCCTTGCCCGGCCGTTCCTTGAGCACACCTTCGGCAACCTCGACGAGGTCCGCGGCTCGGACAAGGACCCGGCGCGCCTTGCGGCAGACCTCGTCTACTGCGACCGCCCGCGCCCGCGCATCTTCATGACCTGCGGCAACCAGGACCCGCTTGCCGAGCCCAACCGAGTCTTGGCCCAACGCATGAGGGACACGGGACTTGACGTCACGTATCATGAGATGGACGGCGCCCACGACTGGAACTTCTGGAACGCCGCACTTCCGCAGGCGCTCGACTGGCTCCTGTAGCCCCGGCGCCGCATCAAACCGGCAAACGGGCCGCACTGTGGCCTAGGGGAAGGGATGCGAGAATGGCACTGCTCCGTGTGGACTTCTACTCCCACTGCCTCAAGCGCAACGTGGTGCTCACCGCCGTCCTTCCTGTTGACAAGATGGACGGCGACAAGCTCGCCAAGAAGCGCCGCGGGCCGTACCGCACGGTCTACTTGCTACATGGGCTCTTTGGGCAGGACGTGGACTGGATTGACCGCACCCACGTGGTGGAAACGGCCGAAGCGCGCGACATCGCCCTCATCATGCCCTCGGGCGAGGATGGCCTCTACCTCAACAAACCCGAGATAAACGAGTGGCACGGCAAGTTCATCAGCGAGGAGCTGGTGGACTTCACCCGTCGGCTGTTCCCGCTCTCCGCCAAGCGCGAGGACACGGCGCTGGCCGGCATCTCCATCGGTGCCTACACCGCCCTCATCAACGGCCTGCTACGGCCGGACCGCTTCGGCAGCATCATCATCCTGTCCGGCGCCTTCATGCGCGACCGCGTGCTCGACGCCGTACAGTCACACTCGCCGCGCAAGCGGAAGTACTACGAGCGCTTCTTCGGGGACATCGACACGGTCATCGGCTCGGACAAGGACTACGTCGCCCTCATCGACAAGTTCCGCAAGGACCCCAAGCTGCCCAAGCCGCACTTCTACTCCGCGTGCGGCCTGCACGACAACCTCTGCCAGAACAACCGCGACCTGGTGAAGCTCCTGAAGGATGCGGACTTTGACGTCACCTACTGGGAGCCGGACATCGGCGCCCACGAGTGGCCGTTCTGGAACGCGTGGATTGACTGCGCGCTGGACTGGTACGCCCCGGGCCCGATGAAGCCGAGCTCGGCAGACGTGGACTACACGGCGCTCACCCAGCTACGCCCGCCCCAGGAGAACCAGTCTTAGGCAACCAGAAGGCGCCCGTTGGTTTCCAACCGCAGGTAGATGCCCATCTTTCCCGCAGCCAGGGGGGCCGCGGGGCAGGCGGGCCATGGAAAGAAAACGGGCCGCCAGGCAAGAAGCCCGACGGCCCGAGGCAGTCAGACGAGACGGGTCACCCCCGTCCCACGCCACCCCTACTTGCGGTGCGCGCGATAGTAGGCGATGAGGGCCTGCGTGGAGGCGTCCTGCTCTGCGAGCGCCGCGTCATCGTGGAAGGCCGGGGTAATCTGCTTGGCGAGCTGCTTGCCAAGCTCTACGCCCCACTGGTCGTAGGAGTCCAGGCCCCAGACCGTGCCCTCGACGAAGGTGATGTGCTCGTAGAGCGCAATGAGCTCGCCGAGCGCGTGCGGCGTCAGCTCGACGCCGAAGATGGACGTCGTCGGACGGTTGCCCTCGAAGACGCGCGCCGGCACCATCCACTCGGCCGTACCCTCGGCTCGGACCTCGTCGGCAGTCTTGCCGAACGCAAGGGCCTTCGTCTGGGCCAGGAAGTTGCCCAGGAAGAGCTCGTGGACGTCCTGGTCGCCGTCCTTCGTGGGATTGGGCGTGTTGACGAAGGCGATGAAGTCGGCGGGGATGGGCTGGGTGCCCTGGTGGATCAGCTGGTAGAACGCGTGCTGGCCGTTGGTGCCCGGCTCGCCCCAGAAGATCTCACCGGTGTCGGAGGTCACGGGGCTGCCGTCCCAGCGCACGCTCTTCCCGTTGGACTCCATCGTGAGCTGCTGGAGGTAGGCCGGGAAGCGGTGCAGGTACTGGTTGTACGGCAGCACGGCGTGGCTCTTCATGCCGCAGAAGTTGACGTACCAGACGTTGAGCAGTCCCATGAGGGCCACGACGTTCTGCTCAAGCGGGGTCTTCTGGAAGTAGACGTCCAGGTCGTGGAACCCGGCAAGGAACTCCTCGAACCGCTCCGGCCCCAGCGCGATGATCAGCGACAGGCCAACCGCGGAGTCCACGGAGTAGCGGCCGCCCACCCAGTTCCAGAAGCCAAACGCGTTCTCCGGGTCAATGCCAAAGTCCGCAACCAGGTCGAGCGCGGTGGAAACGGCCACGAAGTGCGCACGGATGGCGGCGGCGTCCTGCTCGGCCGAGCCGTCGATGGCGCCTGCCTCGCGCAGGCCGTTGAGCATCCAAGCCTTCGCCTCGCGCGCATTGGTCAGCGTCTCAAGCGTGGTGAACGTCTTGGAGACGATGATCGCGAGCGTGGTCTCCGGGTCCAGCCCCTTGACCTTCTCGGCCATGTCGTTGGGGTCGATGTTGGAGACGTAGGTGCAGTCGATGCCGGCGTCAGCAAGCGGCTTGAGCGCCTCGTAGACCATGACCGGGCCGAGGTCGGAGCCACCGATGCCGATGCTCAGGACGTGCTCGATGCGCTTGCCGCTGACACCTCTCCACTCGCCGGAGCGCACGCGGCGGGCAAAGTCGTACATGCGCTTGAGCACATGGCGCACGTCCGCCACGCAGTCCTGCCCATCCACGATCAGCGTGCCGGCATCGCTCTCCGGACGGCGCAGCGCCGTGTGCAGGACGGCGCGGTCCTCGGTGGTGTTGATGTGCTCGCCGGCAAACATGGCGTCGCGGCGCTCCTCCATGCCCACCTCACGGGCAAGCTGGCAGAGCAGGCCGAGCGTCTTCTGGTCGACGAGGTTCTTGGAGAGATCGAAGTGCAGGTCAGAGGTCTCAAAAGTCAGGCTCGAGACGCGGTCGGGGTCCGAGGCGAAGGCCTCCTTGAGCGAGAACCCCCCGTTCACAAGCTCGTCGTGGTGGGCGCGCAGGGCGGCCCAGGCGGGCGTGGCGGTGGCGTCAACAGGGGTAGAAATGGTGGGCATGGATGCTCCTTCCCCGAACTGCGGCAGATGGTACTAGCATACCGCGCATCAGCCGATGATGGCGAGAAGAACGCCATGCCCGACCTCAGACCCGCCCGCTATGCCGCGGCGGCGGTCGGAGGCTCGCCTCGATGATGCTAGTAGGGCTCCCCCAGCGGCGGAATCTGCTTGAGCCGTGCCCACATGACCTGCTTCTCGTGCGCGTCCGAAAGCGCCGCCTCAAAACCTCCCAGGTTGAGCACGCGCATTCCCAGAACGTGTGCCACCGCCCCTGGGGCGAGCAGGGCCTCCTCCAGGGACTCCAGCGCCGCAAGCTCGTCAGCAAAGGCCTCGCGCGCCATGTCGGACGCCGCCTCGTCGCAGAGGACGAGCGTGGCCGGATCGAGCGCGCAGACGGCCTCACGGAAGAGGGCGGGCTCCAGGGGGAGCCCCGTTTCCCCAACCGTAAGCAGCCACTCCCAGTCCTCCGGCGCGTAGCCCAAGCGCTCCAGGGAGGCCTTGAGCGCCGTGCCGTCGGCACCGGAGAACGGCGGCTCGCCGTTCTTCTCGCCATCGGAGAGATCTCCCTTGCAGAGGAGCACAGAAGAGAACGCGTTCCCGCCCGCGCGTACGCCGCGCGCGACGAGCGCGTCCGTCTCCGCGGCCGTCTTGTCTAGGTATGCGCGCCTCCGCGCGTCTCGCTCAGATGCCATGTGGACCCCTCCCCGCGCGACGACCTGGAATGGGGGCCGCTCGACCCGGGGGACGTGCGGCCCGCGCGGCGCAGCAGCCAGACCCCGCCCGGGGCCAGGCGGCTCGCCTTATTTTCCCGTCGCCTTATCGGCCGTGTCTTGAACCAGTGTAATTGGGGCATAAGCCAACCAAGCAGAAAAATCGACCAGGGAGGTTCCCATGGCTCAAGCAATTACCGCCGCCGAGTTCTCGACCGTCATCGCCAACGCCGACAAGCCCGTCCTCGTGGACTTCTGGGCGTCCTGGTGCGGTCCGTGCCGCGCGCTCGGCCCCGTTGTTGACCAGGTGGCTACCGAGATGGCCGACCGCCTCACGGTCTATAAGTGCAACGTGGACGAGGAGCCCGACCTTGCCACCCAGTTCCGCATCGTCTCCATCCCCACGCTGATTCTGTTCAAGGACGGAAAGCCGGTCCACACCATGGTCGGCAACATGCCCAAGCCCTCGCTCGTCTCCGAGCTCGAGGCCAACCTCTAGGATGAGGGCCTCCGGCAACAGCAAATGCTCCGACCTCGTCCAGGGCGCCCGGGATATCACCCGCGGCGCCCTGGCGCTTGCGCGGGCCAACTTGCGCACCATCGTGCTGTTGGTCGCGGCCCTTGTGTTTGTAGTGCTGCTCGAAGAGGTGGCCGAGGGCGAGATCATGCAATTGGACACCCTCGCCTACCAGCTCTTTGTTGAACGCTTGCGCTCGGACGCGCTTACTCCGGTGATGGAGGCGTTCACGTCCTTGGCCTCGGTGGTGGTCCTTGCCGTCCTTGCCGCCGTGATTGCCGCCCTGGCCCCGGGAAAGGCGCCGGGATGGTGCGTGGCCGTCAACCTGGTTGGCGTGGTGGTACTCAACACCGTGCTCAAGGAGCTGGTGCAGCGGCCGCGCCCGGACGGCTTCCGCCTCATATCGGAGACGGGATACAGCTTTCCCTCCGGCCATTCGATGGTCTCCATGGCGTTCTTCGGCCTGCTCATCTGGATGGTCTGGCGCTTCCATCGCAAAGACGTCATGCGCGTGGTGTGGTGCGCGACGTTTGGCCTGGTCATCGTAATGGTGGGCGTAAGTCGCATCTACCTGGGCGTCCACTACGCCTCGGATGTTATCGCAGGCTTTTGCGTCTCCTTGATGTGGCTCGTCTTCTACACCAAGGTGGTGGCACCACTCTTTGTCCACGTAGACCGGCCACGCGTCCACAGCGAGGGCGCGGGCACCGGCAGGGCGGGGGAGCACTAGGTTCCCGGCACGCAGGGCCGCGGTACGGAGGGGCAGGCGCCACGACCGAGCCTGCTCACCCCTACCCCAGGGTGATGATCTCGGCAGAAAGAACCTTTCCCTCGTCACAGATGATCCGTCCCATGGACGGCCTCGAGCGACGCGGGTAGGTGGGGCTTCCCGGGTTCATCACAAGCGTACCCGTCCACTCGTCACGCTCGACGAAGGGCGTGTGCGTGTGGCCGCAGATGGCGATGTCGCTCATCTGGAGGTTGAGACGCTTGCGATAGTGCGTGACCTGCCACTTGAGCCCGCTGCCGTAGAAGACCTTGCGATCCTTGACCGCCGGGCCGTAGTCGTAGGACCAGTCGTTGTTGCCCAGGCACATCTGCACGTGGGCCATTCCGCTGAGGATGCGGTAGTCAGCAGGGGAGCAGATGTCGCCCGCGTGCACGATTACGTCGGCTCCCTCGAGTTGCTCCAGAAGCTCCGGCGAGAGGAACCCGTGGGTGTCAGAGATGACGTCGTACCTCGTTGCCACGCGGCTCCTCCTAGAGTCCGAGGGCGCGCTTGAGCGCGACGACGCGGCGACGCGAGACGGAGATCTTCTTGCCCTCGATGCCGTTTACGCCAAGCTGGAGGATGCCGGAGGAGATGACCTCCACGTCCTCGACGTACTCGAGGTTCACGATATAGCCGCGGTGCACGCGGAAGAAGCCGTGCGGAGCGAGCTTCTGCTCAAGCTTGGCAAGGGAGATCGTAGAGAGGTAGCGGTCGTCCGCCGTATAGATGCAGGAGTAGTCGTCCTTTGCCTCGATGTAGCGAATCTGGTCGATGGGCACCAGCACCTTGCGGCCGCTCTTGACCACGGGGATGCGCTCCACGGAGGAGTGGCTCTGGGGCTGCGGCTTCATGCGAGACTGCACCTTGTCCAGGGCCTGGTTGAGGCGCTCCGGCTCCACCGGCTTCATCAGGTAGTCGATGGCGTCGACCTCAAAGGCCTCGAGCGCATACTCGCTGTAGGCGGTCACAAACACCACGGCGGGCGGGTTCTTGAGACGGTGCAGGGCCTCCGCGAGCTGCATGCCGGAGGTCTTGGGCATCTGGATGTCGAGGAACATGACGTCCGCCTTGCCCTCCATGAGCTTTTCCACGGCCTCACGAGCGCTGGACGCCTCCATGATGGAGTCAACGCGACCCGTCTCCTCAAGCAGGTACCTCAGCTCAGAACGGGCAGGCGCCTCGTCATCTACGATCATCGCACGCATTTCTTACCCCTTCGCGTTCCCCTCGGAGCGTCTCGCCCCGGTCTTACTCGTCCTCGGCCCGTGCCGCCGCGAGCCGGCGGCGGGCGTCGGCCAGGCGCAGCGTGACGCAGGTGCCCTCGCCCGGCTTGGAGACGATCTCCACCCCCGAGCCCACGCCGAAGAAGCGCTCAATGCGCTCCGCGACGTTACGCAGGGCCATGCCCGTGCCGGAGCCGCCGACGGCCCTGGGCGCCTGGGCGTCCGTGGCGTCGGCAAGAAGCCGGTCCGCCACCTCCTTGTCCATGCCCAGCCCGTCGTCGGCAACAGCAATAAGAATATCATCACCGTCAGTCGCAACCTGAACGTCCACATGAAGCGCGCCCTCGTCGCGCATCGCGTGACGCACGGCGTTCTCCACGATGGGCTGCACCAGGAAGGACGGTACCGGCAGCTCGTCGCAGCCTTCCTCCACGTGCTCGCTCTCCACGATGCGGTCCTCGCCAAAGCGCGCCTTTTCGATCTTGAGGTAGCGACGCGTCTGATCCAGCTCCTGGGAAAGCGGGATAAGCGTCTTCTCCGAGCTCTCGAGCGTACGGCGATAGAACATCGAGAACTCACGCAACAGGTCGCGCGCCTTGGTCGGGTTGGTGCGCGTGAACGCAGCGATGGTGTTGAGCGTGTTGAACAGGAAGTGCGGATTGATCTGGGCCTGCAGAGCCTTGACCTCGGCGCGGGCCGTGAGCTCGGCCTGGCGGTCCAGCTCGTAGGAGGAGAGCTGCGTGGAAACGAGGGAGCCCAAGCCCTCGGCGATAGAGAGCTGGGTACGATCAATGTCCAGGTCACGGCGATAGTAGAGCTTGATCGCACCCACCGCGCGCTCCTGAACCAGGAGCGGCACGATGATGCCGAAGGCATGGCCCGTACGGCGGCTGCCCATGGCGAAGGGCCTCACGTCCTGGCTCTCCTCGTCCACGGAGACAAAGGTCTCCATTCGCTTGCTCTCAAGCACCTCCAGCGTAGGGCGGACGTTTCTCGTGCCCGGCAGAACGGAGGTGCGAATGGTGCCCTCGTAGGCAAGGACGGTGTCGGCGTCCGTGACGGCGATGGCCTCGGCGTTGGTCTCCGGCAGCAGCAGCGCGCAGAGGGCCCGGGCGTTCTCCACCGTGAGGCCGCCGCGGAGGTGCTGCAGCGTGTTGGTGGCCACGCGCAGCGTGCGCTCGGTGGCCTCCGAGCGCGTGTCCTCGGGGGCCAGGTTGACCGCGCCGCCCATCACGATGACGGCAGCGAGGCCGCAGCCCACGAGCATGGCGCTCAGGACCAGCCCGTCGCTCACACTCCAGACGAGGGCCGCCACCAGCAGGACGGCGACAAGGACCAGGATGATGTCAACGGCGCCGGTCGTCAGGCGGCGCGCACCAAGACGACTCACTGATCGCCTCCTAGGGACGGAAGCTCACCGGTGTCGGCAAGCGGGTCGGGGCCGGGGGCTGCGGCATGGGCCGGAACCGAGCCGGCGTCAAGCGCCGCGGCAGCCGGGTCCGTGTCCTGCGTGGCGTCGGCGGCCAGGGCCTCACCGGGCGCGGTGTCGTCGATGTCTATGTCGGCCAGCGCCAGATCAAGCCCCTCGGCCACGCCCAGCGGGCGCTGGGGAGCGGTACGGGACGGCGCGCTGGCCGCCACCTCGCCAGTACGTAGGATGGCGCCCTGGATGAGGCGGTCCTCCCAGAGGGCCGAGGCTATGGTGGGCCACACCATCGCAAACGAGAGGTAGCGAGAGCTCGCGGACTTGGCGAAGCGGTCCGCCTCAAGCCTTCCGCGCGTCAGTATTCCAAGGTAGGACAGGCGGTAGGGGCCTGTGACAAGGCGCCTCAGCGCCGTCTGGAAGACCCTGCGGCGCACCTGCTCGGAGAGCCACGGCGCCGGGTAGGGCATGAGGGACTCCGGGGTTATGGTGCGCAGGTCTCGCCGGGCGTTCATGACGTCGAGCTTACGGTACTCGTAGAGCCATCGATAGACGTCCTGCATGAAGGTGGCGGGCTCCGGCGCCATCTCCTCGGGCGGCTGCGAGCGGACGTACCACTCGTTGTCAAACCAGGCGTCGAGCCCGAAGGCGCGCAGGTTCAGAACGTAGTCGAGGTCCTCCCCTCGCGTGATGTACGGGTCGAAGGGCACCTTGGTGAAGGCCGCCGCGTGCAGTGCGCAGCACCCGCCGCAAAGATGGTTTGACCTCGTGATGCGCGAGGTGCTCGTCTGGGCGCGCTCCATGACGCGATTGAACTCCGCCGCCTTGGACCAGTGCTTCTCGCTCCAGAGCTCGGTGGGCTCGGCGTAGGGGCTGTCCATCCCGTCGATGAAGAAGCCGCTCTTGGCGAGCACCTGGAGGTTCTGACGCGTAAGGGAGCCGAGGCCCCACACGGCGTTGAGGAGGAAGTCCTCGTCAAGCACCACCTCGTCGTCGTCTAGGAACACCACCACGTCGTGCCCAAGCACCGCAGCCACGGCCAGGCCCATGTTTCGGATGGCGCCATAGCCGCGTAGGGAGACGGTCTCCCCCGCCACGTGGTGGGCCATCCTCGCAACGGCCTTCTCCACGTGGGCGGCCTCCTGCTGGCCTATGACCAGGGGATTGAGGCCCGCGTGCGCGCGACAGATGCTGTTGACGCGAGCGCGTGCCGCCTCGGCACAGCTCGGCGGCGCCACCACGAGGACCACCACGCGCAGGACGCCGCGCACCTGCTCCAGAGAGGAGAGGCACGTCTCCAGCTCAGGCAGGGGCTTGTCGATGCGCGTGGTGTAGTCGTAGACGCCGCGCTCACCCAGCGGACCGGGCTTCTCGCCCTGGCCCCAGTACGACGGGATGACGACGACGGGATTCAACTGGCCCCCTTACCCCTGGGACCGCGTCCCCCGCGACGCGTCGGCGGCGTCGGCCCCGAGCATGCGGGGAAGCGACGTGCGAGACAGCGCCCGGAAG
Organism: uncultured Atopobiaceae bacterium; assembly: GCA_944321515.1. Classification (GTDB taxonomy): domain Bacteria; phylum Actinomycetota; class Coriobacteriia; order Coriobacteriales; family Atopobiaceae; genus Thermophilibacter. The sequence goes on from CALULO010000001.1 coordinate 207,970, forward strand.
AGCGGCAGGCCGAGAACGTACGTCACCACTGCCTCGCCCGCGCCGGTGGACACCAGGCCAAAGAGGTACATGGCGGGGTAGGCGCCATCAAGGGCGATGTTGGTGAACGGAATGGTGTAGAAGCCGATGCCCTGCAGCATGAGCGGAAGGTATGCAGGGACGATCAGGGCGTTTGCGATCACCGGGCCAAGCAGGGCAATCGCCGGGTGACGGCGGTTCCTCCAGGTGAACCAGGCTCCGAGCGCCGTGGCGAGCGTACCGAAGACCACGTCGAGCATGCCGAGCATGCCCGTGCCGGACAGCACGATGTTGGCCACGTTGGCGATGGCGCAGCCCAGGGCAAGGCCGGGAATGGCCTCGGGCGTGAACAGGGCGAGGACGCAGAGGGCCTCGGAGACGCGGAACTGCACCGGCCCCCAGGCAAGGCTGCCCAGGAACAGCAGGGCAACGAGCGTGAGCGCCGCATAGGCGGCGGCGATCACGGCCACGCGCACGACGCGCTGCGTGCGGGCCTCGGTGGCGGACAGGATAATGTCAGGGGTGTGCTGCTGGCTCATGGTTCTTCCTTCTCTCGGAGGGCTTTGCTAGATGCCGACGACTGGGCGGCATGCCGCGCCCACGTCCAGCGGGATCCCGGTGGAAAGCACTCCAAAAGAAGCATCCCAGCGGGCACGACGGCTTAGATACTAGCAGAGTTGTGAGACTCCCCGCAGGTGGGCGGGGCCTCATGCGCGCGTGCTAGTATGGCTGCGTTGGGAAACCGACCTAAGGAGCCCCTCATGAAGGCCCGCGCAACCCTTGCATGCCTGGCGGCCGACGCCGCTCGCTGGAGCACTGTCCACCTGCTTCACCGCGGCGGCGGAAACATCCCCGGCGCGGTGGCGCTGCGCCTTGACCCGAGCGTCATCTCCGAGCTCGGCGCCGGGCTCCGGGGCTCGGTCATGGTCACGGGGACCAACGGCAAGACCACCACCACCGGGCTTCTCGCCGACGCGCTCGCCGCGGGCGGGGCGCACGTGGTGTGCAACCGAGCCGGCAACAACATGGAGTCCGGCATTGCAGCCGCGTTGGTGATGTCGCGCGGGCAGCACGCCGAGCTTGGCTGCTTTGAGTGCGACGAGCTCTATACCGTCCGCGTGATGCCGAGGCTTCGACCGCACGCCCTGGTGCTGCTCAACCTGTTCCGCGACCAGTTGGACCGCTACGGCGAGATCGACCACACGCAGGACGTCATTGCCGATGCGCTGGGGCGCTCGCCGGAGACGGCGCTGGTCTACAACGCCGACGACCCGCTCTGCGCCGCCATCGCGGCGCGCGTGGAAAACCCGTCCCTGCCGTTTGGCATCGACGAGCCCACGAACCTAGAGGCGGACCGCATCTCCGACAGCCGCTTTTGCGCAAAGTGCAACGCCCCGCTTGACTACGAGTACGTCCATTACGGACAGCTTGGAAAGTACCGTTGCCCCGAGTGCGGATGGGAGCGTCCAGACCTCGCCTTTGCCGCGGTAAACGTACGTCTGACCTGCGGTGGATTTGAGTTTGACGTGGAGGACCGACGTGGCGAGAAGAACGGCGAGCCTCCGGTGCGCCACCATGTCCGCACGCGCTACAACGGGCTCTACATGGTATACAACGTCATGGCGGCGCTGGCGGGATGCCTCGCAGCGGGTGGAAGCGCAGAGCGGTTCCAGGAGGTCCTGGACGCCTACGAGCCCGCAAGCGGGCGCGGCAAGACGTTTGCCCTGGATGGCGGCTTTGAGGTCGTAAGCATGCTCGCGAAGAACCCAACCGGCTTCAACCGGATGGTGCAGCAGGTGCGCACTGAGGGCGGGAGCTGCCTCGCGCTCTTCCTGAACGACAACGACGCTGACGGCCACGACGTCTCCTGGATCTGGGACATCGACCTCGAGCGCCTGCACGACCTCCCCGACCTGCGGCTGATTTGCGTCGGTGGGACCAGGCGCGAGGACATGGCAGTTCGCGTGAAGTATGCAGAGCTGCCCGCACGCCTTGAGCTCATCGAGGGCGTCGAGGACGCGCTGCGCATCATGTCGGACGGAGCGGTTGGCAGGAAGCTGCACGTAGTTGCCAACTACACGGCCTTCCCGCCTGTGGTGGCGGAGCTGGGACGACTGAGCGCCTCCTGGGAGGCGCCCGCTGAGAAGGGTGCCGAGGCCTTCCGCGGCACCTTCGAGTCCCCGCGCCTTGAGGGTGAGACCGAGGAGCAGTGGTGGGGCAGAACCTCCGGCCAAGGAGACCTCGGCCTGGACCGCCCGCTGCGCATCGTGCACCTCTATCCCGACGCCCTCAACCTCTACGGAGACGGCGGAAACATCGCGTCTCTCACCAAGCGCTGCAAGTGGCGAGGCATCCCCTGCCGCGTAGACCAGGTGCTTATGGGACAGAACCTGGACCTGTCTGACGCCGACGTGGTGCTTTTGGGCGGCGGCTCAGACCGCGACCAGCTGGCCGTGGCAGAGGAGCTGCGCGACCAGGCGGACAAGCTCGCCGCCTACGTTGCCGACGGCGGGGCGCTTCTCGCCATCTGCGGCGGCTACCAGCTGCTCGGGCGCTACTACATGATGGGCGAGAAGCGCGTTGAGGGCCTGCACGTCCTTGACATTGAGACCACCGCCGGGTCCACGCGCCTCATCGGCAACGTAGCCGTTGACTCCCCCGTCTGCGGCGCGCCCATCGTAGGCTTTGAGAACCACGCCGGCCGCACCGTCCTTCTCGGCAGCGAGAAGCCCCTTGGCCGCGCAATTGTCCACGGCTCCGGCAACAACGGCGAGGACGGGGGCGAGGGCGTGCTGCACGGGAACCTCATCGGCACCTACCTGCACGGCCCCATCCTGCCCAAGAACCCCGGCGTCACCGACTGGCTCATCACGCAGGCGCTGCACCGTCGAGGCGTGGACGCCAAGCTCGCCCCGCTGCCCGACGACCTTGAGACCCTTGCTCACGACGTCGCCCTCAAGATAGCCGAGAGGGACCGGCGCTAGTCGCGGGCCGGCACCGTCGGGCCCTTCTCGCCCGCACCCCGCCCGACCCATCATACAGAGGCCCGAAAAAACGGCCCCCGGCTAATGCCGGGGGCCGAATGCTCAACCTATGAGACGGACGTTACGCCTCGGCGTAGAGGTCCTTGAGCTTGAGCAGGTGAGCGTAGCGAGCCATGGCGGCCTCCTCGTTCTCCGCGAAGAGCTCCTTGGCGCGCTCGGGGAAGGAGCGGGTGAGCGAGGCATAGCGGGCCTCGTTCATCAGGAAGTCCTGATAGCCGCCCTTCGGCTCCTTGGAGTCGAGCGTGAACTTCTTGCCGGTCGGCGCGGCCGGGTTGAAGCGGAAGAGGTTCCAGTAGCCGCACTCCACGGCCTTCTTCATCTCGGACTGGCAGTTCTGCATGCCGCCCTTCTTGATGGAGTGCATCTCGCACGGGCTGTAGCCGATGACGATGGACGGGCCGTCATAGGCCTCGGCCTCCTGGATGGCCTTGAGGGTCTGCTGCGGGTTGGCGCCCATGGCGACCTGCGCCACGTACACGTAGCCGTAGCTCATGGCGATCTCGGCGAGGCTCTTCTTCTTGGTCACCTTGCCGGCAGCGGCGAACTGGGCCACCTGGCCGATGTTGGAGGCCTTGGAGGCCTGACCGCCGGTGTTGGAGTAGACCTCGGTGTCGAAGACGAAGACGTTCACGTTGTTGCCGGAGGCAAGCACGTGGTCGAGGCCGCCGAAGCCGATGTCGTAGGCCCAGCCGTCGCCGCCGAAGATCCAGAAGGACTTCTTGGTGAGGTAGGACTTGTCGGCAAGGATGGCCTTGGCGGTGTCGCAGTCGGTCTTCTCGAGCTCGGCCACGTAGGCAGCCGCGGTGGTCTTGCTGGCCTCGGTGTCCTTGCGAGCCTCAAGCCACGCGGTGGCGGCAGCCTTCAGCTCGTCGGAGGCGCAGTCAGACTGGAGCAGCTTCTCGGTCTCGGCGACGACCTTCTCCTGGACCGCCTCGTAGCCAAGGGCAAGACCCAGGCCGTGCTCGGCGTTGTCCTCGAACAGCGAGTTGTTCCACGCCGGGCCGTGACCGCAGGCGTTCACCGTGAACGGCGAAGTGGCGGCCGGGTTGCCCCAGATCGAGGAGCAGCCGGTGGCGTTGGAGATGAACATGCGGTCACCGCAGACCTGCGTGACGAGGCGCGCGTACGCGGTCTCGGCGCAGCCGGCGCAGGAGCCGGAGAACTCGAGGTAGGGCTTGGCGTACTGGCTGCCCTTGACGTTGGCGGCAACGAGCTCCTTCTTCTCGGAGACCTTGTTGACCGCGTAGTCCCACACGGGAGCCTGATCGAGCTCGGACTCCTGCGGAACCATGGTGAGGGCGTCCTTCGGGCAGACCTTGGCGCAGTTGGTGCAGCCCATGCAGTCAAGCGGGCTGACGGCCATGGTGAAGGTGTAGCCGGTGCCCTTGGGGATGGTCAGGTCAACGCGACGCATGTTCTCCGGCGCGGCAGCCTGCTCCTCAGCGTTCATGACAATCGGGCGGATCGTGGCGTGCGGGCACACGAAGGAGCACTGGTTGCACTGGATGCACTTGGTCTCGTCCCAGTGCGGCACCATGACGGCAACGCCGCGCTTCTCGTACTGAGAGGCACCGAGCTCCCACTGGCCATCGACGTGGTCCACGAACTTGGACACGGGCAGGGAGTCGCCGTCCATGCGGTTGATGGGCTCCATGAGCTCCTTGACCTGCTTGATGATGGCCTCGCAACCCTCAAGCTCGACCGTCTTCTTCTCGTCGGCGGCGTCAGCCCAGTCGGCGGGCACCTCGAACTTGTGGTAGGCGGTGGCGCCGGCGTCGATGGCCTTCCAGTTGGCCTCGACGATGTTCTGGCCCTTCTTGGCGTAGGACTTCTCCGCGGCGTCCTTCATGTACTGGATGGCGTCCTCTGACGGAAGCACCTGAGCCAGCGAGAAGAACGCGGACTGCAGCACCGTGTTGGTGCGCTTGCCCATGCCGACCTTCTCGGCCAGGTCAATGGCGTCGATGAGGTAGACGTTGATGTTGTTCTTGGCGATGTAGCGCTTGGCCACGGCCGGCAGCTTGGCGGCGAACTCCTCGTCAGACCACTGGCAGTTCACCAGGAACGTGCCGCCCGGCTTGACGTCGCGCACCATCGGGAAGCCCTTGACGATGTAGGACGGGTTGTGGCAGGCGACGAAGTTAGCCTTGTTGATGTAGTAGGGCGAGCGGATCGGGGAGTCACCAAAGCGCAGGTGCGAGATGGTGACGCCACCGGTCTTCTTGGAGTCGTACTGGAAGTAGGCCTGGACGTACTTGTCCGTGTGGTCGCCGATAATCTTGATCGAGTTCTTGTTGGCGCCAACCGTGCCGTCGCCGCCGAGACCCCAGAACTTGCACTCGATGGTGCTCGGGTCGGCGGTGTTGGGGGCATCCGGGTCCATCGGGAGGGACAGGTTGGTGACGTCGTCCTCGATGCCGATGGTGAACTCGCGCTTGGGCTCGTCCTTCTCGAGCTCCTTGTAGACCGCGAACGCCGCCGCGGGGGGCTCGTCCTTCGAGCCGAGGCCGTAACGGCCGCCAATCACCGGGATCTCAGTCTTGCCGGCCTCGTAGAGGGCGGTAATGACGTCCTGGTAGAGGGGTTCACCGATGGAGCCGGGCTCCTTGGTGCGGTCGAGCACGGCGATCTTCTTGACCGTCTTGGGCAGCGCGGCAACGAAGTCCTCGACAGACCACGGACGGTACAGGCGAACCTTCACCAGGCCGACCTTCTCGCCGTGGGCGTTGAGGTAGTCGATGACCTCCTCGAGCGTGTCGCAGAAGGAGCCCATGCAGACCACCACGCGGTCGGCGTCGTCAGCGCCGTAGTAGTCGAACAGGTGGTAGCTGGTGCCGAGCTTCTCGTTGATCTTGTCCATGTAGGACTGGACCACGGTGGGCAGCGCGTCGTAGGCCTTGTTGCAGGCCTCGCGGTGCTGGAAGAAGATGTCGCCGTTCTCGTGGGAGCCGCGCGCGTGCGGGTGCTCCGGGTTGAGGGCGTGGTCACGGAACGCCTGGACGGCATCCATGTCCAGCATGTCCTTGAGGTCGGCGAAGTCCCAGACCGCAACCTTCTGGATCTCGTGGGAGGTGCGGAAGCCGTCGAAGAAGTTCAGGAACGGAACCTTGCCCTCGATGGCCGCGAGGTGGGCCACCGGCGCGAGGTCCATGACCTCCTGGACGTTGCCCTCGGCGAGCATGGCGAAGCCGGTCTGGCGGCAGGCCATGACGTCGGAGTGATCGCCGAAGATGTTAAGCGCGTGGGAAGCCACGGTACGGGCGGACACGTGGAAGACGCCCGGCAGGCCCTCGCCCGCGATCTTGTACATGTTCGGAATCATGAGGAGCAGACCCTGCGACGCCGTATAGGTCGTCGTGAGGGCGCCGGCGCCCAGCGAGCCGTGAACGGTACCCGCGGCGCCAGCCTCGGACTCCATCTCCACGACCTTGACCGGCGTGCCAAAGACGTTCTTCATGCCCTGGGCGGCCCACTGGTCAACGTGGTCGGCCATGGGGCTGGACGGGGTGATCGGGTAGATACCCGCCACCTCGGTGAACGCATACGAGACGTACGCCGCCGCCTCGTTGCCGTCCATGGATTTGAACTTACGGTCCATGTCCTCTCCTTCTTACCGTTCCCGGCCACCCCTATGGCGCCGGGCACCACTCATTCACAAAGCACATGACTGAGCATGGGCATGTGCCCACATGGTTCACAGTGTACCCCCGCAATCAAATGCGCCAGACCACATTCCGTAACCGGGTGAGTTTCTCGGTGAAAGACGCGCAGGTAAACACCCCTCTCTCGCTAGGAATTAGCGAGAGAGGGGTGCACGGGATCAGCGCCAGGAGGTAGGGCGAAATATGAGCCCCCTAACGGACGACATCGAGAACGTCGTAGAGAGAAGAGAGATGCACGTCCGACAGGGTCTGGTCAAGCTCAACCCCCGGAGGCAGAGGTACTGCGCACACGAGAGCGCCGGCGCGGTGGGCAGCCGTGATTCCAATTGGCGAGTCCTCCACCACCACGGTCTCCTCTGGCAATACGCCAAGCAGCTTCATCGCCCGCAGATAGACGTCGGGGGCGGGTTTTGACGCGGCGCACTCCTCGCCGCTCACCGTCACATCGAGCAGCCCCCCGATTCCGAGAGCCTCTACGAAATCGTCAATCACCCAGCGCGGCGAGGCCGACGCAAGACCCGTGCGCACGCCGCGTTCACGCAAGCCCTCAAGAGTCTCACGCACCCTAGGCGTTGCAAGCTTGGCATAGGGCATAGGATCATCGGCAAAGCGTCGGCGGAAGCGTGCATAGAGCTCCGCACGGCGACGCTCATCGTATGGCTCCACACAGCTCCATACGACCTGGTTGTTCGAGCCGTAGAAATCAGGAAAATTGGAGTCGTCGATACCCTCGTCCGCAAAGAACACGTGCCGGCGTCGATCCAGCTCGAGTTCGGTGTCGACAAGCACGCCATCCTTGTCAAAGATGACCGCCCGAAACCTCGACCTGCGTACCACCTCGCCCGAAGCCAGTGCAGCGCCTCCGTCGTACGGCATCCCCGTGGCTCGCACCGCAGTGCCCACCTTACTTCGCCTCCAGCTGCTTAGCCAGCATGATTGAAAGGATTGCCTCATCGGTCTGGGCAAAGCCCTCACGCATGAGGCGCCCAGTGTTCCTGATGGTCTCCTCAGCGTCGTCGAAAACTATCCCATCCTTACTCGTTGGCGAGATATCAGCGAGTGCCAACGTTGAGCACGTAATAGCACAGTTGGTCCCTGCAGCGATCTTGAGGGCGCAGGTAGCCTTTGCCCCATCACAAATCATGCCCTGCAGCGTGGCAAGCATGTTGTTGATTGCGCATTTGACCTCGCAAAGACCACCCCCCTGCAGGTAGGTGATACCGCAGCACGAGCCCGTGCCGCCCGCGATACCCGAGCCGCACAGAGGGGAGAGTCGGCCCATGTACTCCTTGATGTGGAGGACCACCAGGTCGGACAGCACAAGCGCACGAGCAAGGTCCTCATCAGAGGAGCCGAGGATTCGCGCAAGCTCGATGATGGGCAGCGAGCTTGCAATTCCCTGGTTTCCGCTACCCCCACACGTCATCACCGAGAGCGGGCAGCCACCCATGCGCGCGTCGCTGGCCGCAGCCGTTACCGACATCAGGCGAAGCGTGGCGTTGTTGAGCAGAGCGCCCCGTCGGTCGGCACCAGCCCCGATACGACGGCCCACCTCCAGGCCATACTCACCGGAAAGGCCTTCCTCGCTCACACGCGTGTTGAGCGGTACACAGTCGAGGATGAAGCGAATGTCATCAAAGGAGGTCGTTGTTGCAAACTCCCAGATAGCATCCACAGTTAGACCGGTACCCCCCTTGTCCGCACCGTCCCCGACCGAGAGCGGCTCGTCCATCAGGACCACACCGTTCTTCTCGATGCGTACAACGTTTGTATGGTCGCGCACAATGACCACGCGCGCGTTGTCCGCACCGTCGGTGAGGCGCGCCTCGATGTAGAGGGCCTCGGGCGTCGCCTGCTGCTCCACGTGCACCACGTGGGCGTCCACGAGCGCCCGGGCGGCCGCGAGCTGCTCGGGGGTGAACCCGGAGAGCACCTCGAGCTTCTTGCTCGACTGGCGCACCACCGCGCCGAGCGCAGCCGCGATCTCAATTCCCACCATGCCCGTGCCGGGAATGCCCACGCCGAGCGCGTTCTTGATGATGTTGGCGCTCAGGCGCAACCGAATCTCCGTCGGATCGGCGCCGAGCTGCTCGGACGCAATGGAGACCGCGTACGCCACGGCGATGGGCTCGGTGCAGCCCTCCGCGGGGACGACTTCCTTCTTGAGAAGTCCGATGAAATCAACCATGCTCAGTCCTCCCGTGATGCGGCGAGCGCCATGATGCCGCGAATCGCCTCGTCGTATACGTCTGCGGCCAGGGACACGTCGGCCAGCCGCACGTGTTCGTTCACCCCATGAGCACCGCTGTGCGTGCCGGGGAGCTTCGGGCCAAAGGCCACGAGGGCAGGGAGCAGGCTCGCGTAGGTGCCCCCCGCCATGACCGAGCAAGCCCCGGGCTCGCCGGTCACGCGTTCATACGCGTCGAGAAGGACCTTGACGCAGGGGTCGTCCTCCGGGACGAGGTGCAGGGGCTTGGCCTGGACAACCTCGACCTTCCAGGCCGGTCCCAAGGCCCCCCGGACGCGCTCGACCACCTCAACCGCCCCGAGGGCGCTTCCGAAGCGCACGTCGAGCTCCGCCGTGAGGAGGTCGTCCGCGAGCTCGAGCGTTCCGAGGTTGAGCGAGGTGTGGCCGAACGCCTCGTCCGGCTCGTCGATCCCAAGCGCCGCGCCCGTGAGGTCGGCGCAGAGCAACCGGTCGACCTCGGCAAGCGCGCCACCGGCGTCGACGCCGGCCGCCACGAGCTCGCGGACGAGCGTCCTCACGGCGTTCTCCCCGCGCTCCGGGGTGCTGCCGTGCGCGGAGCGCCCCTCGGCGGCAAGCACCCGGCCGTCCGGCAGCGTGGCATGCGCCTCAGCGGGCACCATGTTGACCATCGAGCCGCCCGAGACGACGAGGCCGTGAGCCTCGACGGCACGGGAGACGCGCAGGTGCAGCCGTGCCTTCTCGCCGCGGACCACGGGAAATGAGGCGTCTGGCACGAACCCCAGACTCGGCAGCTCCTCCCCCGCCTCCACATAGCCGCGCAGGTCGGACATGCCCGTCTCCTCGTCAGTGCCAAAGATGACGCGCAGCCGGCAGGGCAGCTCCTCCCCCGCCCTCTCGGAGAGGAGGACCGTGAGGATTGCGGCCCCGATTTTGTTGTCCATGCAGCCGCGGCCGTAGATCACGCCATCCTCGACGTCGGCCGCGTAGGGGTCGTGGTCCCACCCCTCCCCGGACGGAACCACGTCAAGGTGAACCGGAAAGGCCGCGAGCGGGCCGACCGTGCCAACCTGCGCCCACGCGACCTTCTCGTCGAGCCGGTGCGTGGCGAGGCCGGCGCGCTCACACTCCTTGAGCACGAGGTCGAGCGCGCGGGCGCACCCCCTGCCGTAGGGAGCCCCGGACTCAGGCACGGCGTGCTCGGTGTTGATGCGCACAAGCGCGCGCAGGAGCCTGAGGATCTTCTCGTCGCGCTCGGCGACGCGGCAGAGGGCGCCCGCCATGGCTACTCGCCGTCCTTCTCGGCCTTGGGCGTGAAGATGAGGTCACAGGTGTCGTCGCCGGCGCCAATCTGCGCACCGAACTCGAGGTTCACGTTTGCGCTGTCGGCACGAGCGTGGTCGGAGTAGCAGGCGAGGCGGCAGAGCTCGGCGACGCGCTCCTCGGGCAGGCCCATGCTGCGCCACGTGGCCGCAAGCGGGCAGTAGTGGAAGCGCAGCAGGCCGCGCTCGTCGGTCTTCTCCACGAGCTCCATCTCGAAGACGTCCTGGCCGTTGGAGTTGTAGAGCATCTCGGCCATCTTGCCGGGGTTGCCCTCGCAGACGGCGTACTTGCGACCGCGCTCCACGCCGAAGGCGTAGATGGTGGCCTCACAGAACTCGTCGGGGTCGATGCCGTGCTTCTCGGCCTCCTGGAGCATGAGGTGGAACCACTGGGCGCGGGTGCCGTTGGCGCCGCGGACATCTGCGAGGTACTCCTCGCGGGTGAAGGTCTTCTTGTCAGACATGTTCTCTCCTTTTGTGGTTGTTCTGGCGCGGGGGCCGGCGGGCGCCGGTCTAGGGGCGGCGCCCGATTGACGAGGCGAGGCCCAGGACGCCGGAGTGCGGCAGTGGGCCGGAAGGAGGAGGGACGGCAGCTTTCGCCGCCCCTCCCTTCGGGGAAAGCAGGCGTTACGCCGACAGGATGCCGAGGAAGGCGCCCACGAGCGAGATGAGGATGAGGATCACCAGGAGCTTGGTGATGGTCCACTTCTTGTACTTGATGCCCCAGAAGACGAACATGACCGCGGCGAGGGCCAGGATGCCGGGGGCTATGGAGTTCAGCGTGTCCTGAAGCACGATGGTCTTCTCGCCGAAGGTCCAGGCGAGCGGCGTGGAAACCTTGACGGTGCTGGCGGACAGGGCGCCCATGACGAACATGCCCACGATGGAGGCGCAGTCGATGAGCTTGTTGACAATGCCGCCGGCAAGGATCTTCTGGACGGACTCGCGACCGAGCTTGTAGCCCAGGCCGAAGAGCGCACGGGCCTCAGCGAAGGTCAGGATGCCGAACAGGACAACGAAGACAACGCCGAAGGGGTTGCCCTGGGTGGCAAAGGAGGCGCCAAGGGCGAAGAGGATGACCTGGATGGTGCCGAAGTCGACGGTGTCGCCCACGCCGGCGAGCGGGCCCATGAGGCCGTTCTTGACGCCGGTGATGATCTCCTCGGGCACGTCTGCGCCGCTGGCGCGCTGCTCCTCCATGGCCAGCACGGTTCCGTGAATCAGGCAGCCCCAGTTGGCGTTGGTGTTGAAGAAGCCGAGGTGGCGCTTGAGGGCCGACTCGAGCTCGGCCTCGTCGGGATAGAGCTTCTTGAGCACGGGCGCGAAGGAGGCGCAGACGGCCACGGACTGCATGCGCTCGAAGGAGTTGGAAATCTCGGCGGTGAACTGCCAACGCAGGAAGACGCCGTTGACGTCCTTCTTGCTAAGAGCGCGCGCCTCGCTCGCGGCGGCGGCCTTCTCGCTCAGCTCGCGCAGGGACGCGAAGGTGTCGTCCTCGCCCATAAAGGTGACGAGAAGGGCGAGGCAGATGCCGAAGATGGCAGCGGCCATGGTCGGGATCTGGAGGTACTGCACCAGGAAGAAGCCGATGATGAACAGCGGCAGGAACTTCATCTTGCCGATCATGAAGACCACGGTAGCGAAGCCGAGCGCCGGCAGGAGTCCGCCCATGACGTTGAACGCGGTGAGAATCCACTGCGGGCAGATGCTGAGCAGCGAGGTGACGAGGTCGGCACCGAAGAAGTTGATGACGAACATCAGCGGGAAGCGCAGGATGAAGCCAAAAATGAGCGGGTAGATGGTCGCGCAGCGCCAGACTCCCTTTGCGTCGCCCTTGTCAGCGAACTTGTCTGCCCAGTGGACAAATACGGCGTTGCCGGTACGACGAACGTTGTTGACAAGCACGCCGAGAACGCCAAGCGGCACGGCAATGGACACGGCCACCTCGGGGGTGCAGCCGGTCTGAATGGCAATCGGCACGGCAATGAGCGCAGCAAAGACGCGATCGGACGGGATGTTGCCACCCGCAGCAACCATGCCGAGGTAGACCATCTCAATGCTGCCACCGGTAATGACGCCGGTTTCAAGGTTGCCGGTCAGGGCGCCGAGGACGGTGCCCACCAGCAGCGGCGACTTCATGGTCTGGATGAACGAGTAGCCCGCGAGGCCGGCCGCCCACCAGAACCACAGGCCGCAAACGATGGCAAAGAACAGGTTAAGACCCATGACGTTCCTCCTTTACTTGCTTACGACTCGTATTTCTTCAGGGCTTCCTCGTAGGAGATGCCAGCCTCCTCGGGAACCACCTGAATCTGAATATCAACGCCCGCGTCATGCAGGGCGCGGATGTCCTCGACCTCGGACGGGCCTAGCGCGACCGCCGGAAAAACGACCTTGCGCCCCGCCTCAGCAGGAATGCCGCCAAGCTGGAGGGTTTCGAACGCGAGGCCCGCCTCGTGGGAGGCGCGGGCAGCTCGGACATCCTTGAACAGCAGAAAAATGTTGCCGGCGCCGAGCGTGCCGTCTTGGTATGCGGCGGCGGCCTCAGGCGCAGTCTTGATATCGACACCCACACCCGAAGGCGCAGCCATCTTGTAGATGCTGGCCATGAACTCATCCTGGCCAAGCACGTCGTCAACAATGACGATCTGGTTGGCCGAGGCAATCTTTGACCACTTGGTAATCACCTGCCCGTGGATGAGTCGGTAGTCAACGCGCGCCCACGTGATCTTTCCCATTTCCTCTCCTTCTCCTCGGAGTCCCTCTGACCTCTATCGCAGTCGCGTGCGTTCGTTGACGCTGCGACGTTGCAGCAAACGAGCTACGCCTGCGCGAGCAGCTCATTGATATGGCGAATCCCCTCATGGGCCGAGTCGATACACCGCCTTGCGAGCCCTCGTGGGTCGAGCCCCTCATCTCGGCTGTTAATCGCCTCAATGAGCATGGGGAGATTTGCACCGGATACGAGGTGATAGTTCCTCTCGGTACGGAGACCCATGCTTGCGACATTGCATGGGGAGCCCCCGAACAAGTCGCATAGAACAAGAACCCCGTCACCGGCATCGACTTCATCAAGCGCCGCTTCAAATGCGCGAGTAAGCTCGTCGACGTTGCCCTCACGCCTGAGAGAGAGCGTCGCCACCTGCGTGGCAGGGCCCATAATGACCTCGCCGGCACTCACGATGCCGTCCGCAAGGTCGCCGTGCGACATCACGACGATTCCGACCATTGAATCCTCCTTGTTTTTTATTCACAGTTTCTGCACAAGCAGTTCTCTTGTGCGCTATGGCATGCGGTGACTCTATCCAAGCATGCAAAAGTGCGTAATTTTCTCGGATAAACGGCTCTTTTTCTACCATTTGTCGATTTAAGAGACGTTTTTATTTAATTCAGGAGATAATAAATAATTAGTGCTTGTGAATTTGCTCTTTTCTTGTTGTTTTTATCTCTCTATAAGCGTTGTTTAATTTGCTCTATTTTTGTCAATTTAATTAACGTTCTGAAATAGAGGTATTTTTTGATGACTAAGAGACAAGAGGATGCCGGCTACTTAAGACCCAGGGGATATTACCCGCGGCTTGTAGACACTCAGCTACAGAATCTCCTCAAAGTGCACACAGTCGTACGGCTCGCAGGGCCGCACGGAGCCGGAAAGACGTGGTGCGCGCTCGCCCACGGAAAGAGCGTCGTCAACGTAGCTGACGAGAATATCCGGCCCATCCTCGAGAGCTTTCCCGAATCGGCGCTATCCGGAGGCCAGTCCCCACGCGTCATCGACGAGTGGCAACTCATCCCAGCGATTGCCAAAACGGTCGCTGCGGCCCCGCACGGATCATACCTACTTGTCAGCTCCCTCGATAGTCATCCCAAAGAGGAGCGCTATCTGGCATCCGCACCCACGATCAAACTTTGGCCACTCACTCTTGCGGAGTCCGGAGTCTCCAACATGAGCGTTTCGCTCATGGGCCTCTTTTCGCGCAACTTCTATCCCATGTCCTGTCCGATGGGTCTGCCCGAACTCTCCGAAGTCATATGCCGGGGCGGCTGGGCCCGAATGCAGGGACTTGGAACCGAAAGCGCGGCACGACTGCTGCGAGTACAGCTCCAGACAGCACTCGACCAAGAGCTTCAGCGCCGAGGCAAGCGTCTGCCCATGGCGCTGCGGGTAGCGATAGCACAGGCAGCCTGCGGCTGGCAAAGTACGTATGAAGACCGCGCCCACTATATGGCGTCGCACGGCGAGAAGCCCTTCTCGCGCAACACCGAGCGCGACTACGCGGAAGTCTTCCGCAATACCTATCTCACATACTGCGTAGAAGGGTGGCGGGCACCGGTTCGTTCTGTCTCCCGAGTTCGCTTCAAGCCGCGCACCCAGTTCGTGGATCCCTCCATCCCCGCAACGCTACTCTCGCACACGCCCGAGACACTGCTGCAAGACGCGCCAGCGCTGCTCGAGCTCCTACGATGTCTCGTACTGCGCGACCTCAGCGTCTACGCCTCAATCCTTGACGCGAAAGCCTCGCCAATCGTGCGCTATTACACGGACTCCGACGGAGCGCAGGCCGACATCGTAGTGACGCTTTCGGACGGACGGTGGGGCGCCTTCAACGTGGCCATCGGCGAGGCACAGTTTGAAAGCGCGGCACGCGGACTTTGCCGACTGCGCAGTAAGCTGCGCAAGAATCCCGATAACACGTGCCCTGAACCGGAGTTTCTCGCCGTCATTATGGGGAGCTGCAGCCGTCCGCGACTCGACCGTCGTACCGATGTTTACGTATTCCCAGTGGGCTGCCTTACGGTATGACGCCAAAACCGCGCCCCTTATCCCGTCCGGCACTCATACGCTTGACAATGAGTCGACCTAGGCGCAAGGCAGGGCTAGGCGGCACCCGGTGATAGAATCGGCATGCTGTTATTGGGAGGTATCTTGGACAGGCAGACGGACAGGACGAGCTCCCCGCGGACGCAGTTCGGCGGGCTCCTTGCCAACCGACGCATGCTGGCGGTCTTCGCAGGCGCCGCGGTGCTGCTTATTGCTCTGGCCATTGTCTTGCCCGCGGCGTGCTCGCCCACAAAGAAGAGCGACGGCGTGGTGCCCGTCACGCAAAACGGCGTGGTGGTGGGGGCTGATGAAGGCAGCTCGGAAGAAGGCGATGCGGGCGCTGAGGATAGCGTGGCCACGGACAACTCGAACGCCACCACGGCCGATGCCGCAGACGACGCAACGGCCGATGCCGCCGCAGACGCAACCGCCACGAGCACGCCGCGCGAGCTTTGGGGCAAGGGCATGATGCCCTACCTCTACCAGATTGACCCGGAATGGTCCCAGGCCAGCTACTCCGGCGGAACCCTCGCCAAGCAGGGCTGCGGGCCCACCGCGCTCGACATGGTCTACATCTACCTCACGGGGGACACGAGCATCGACCCCGCTGGTATGGCGGACTTCAGCACCCAGAACGGCTATGCCGACGAGGGCAACGGCAGCCTGTGGTCGCTCATGACCGAGGGGGCTGCCCAGCTGGGCCTCTACGGACAGTCCCTGACCGTGTCAGAGGACGCCATACGCTCCGAGCTCGAGGCCGGCAAGCCGGTCATCTGCATCATGAACCCAGGAACCTTCACACAGGTGGGCCACTACATAGTGCTTGAGCGCGTCGCGAAGGACGGAAACATCGTGGTACACGACTCCAACAGCGTCGGACGCAGCATGCGCACGTGGGACCTCGGCCTCATCTGCTCGGAGGCGGCGGGCGCCTGGAGCTTCTCGGCGGCTTAGCCCAAGCACAATCTCCGCCACGACCGCGGTCGGCTTGGCATTCCCCGGACGGGCGCAGCCTCGGCGCCAGTGCTTCCGCCCTACCTTCTCCTAGCGGAGGCAAGCAGCTTTTCATACCCCTCGGCAAACCGCCGCGAGCGCGATCCCGCAACCGTGGAGGACAGCACCACGCCATGCTCGTCCGAGCAAAGGAAGACCTCGTCAAAGCAGCCGTCCCCCGCTATCACGCGCTCGGCAAGATCCGCCTGGTAGGCAACAGTAATGCCGACGGTGCGCGCAAGATCGTCAATAAGGGTTGCCGCACCGGACGCAGGGGTTGCCGCCTCGCGCCCGCAGAGAAGGCGCTCGCCGTCGAAGGCCCAGAGCGTCTCCGGGGCAACACCGGTCACGTCCGCCTCGCGCGACGCGCGCAGCGCGCGCTCGGCGAGGGCGGAGGACGTGCACACCGAAAGCGGCTCGTAGGGGCCCACGGTCATAGCGGCACAGCCCGCCTCGTCCACGATGATCATGAGCACGCCGTCCGGGTAACGCGCCGCCCCCTCGGCGAGCGTCCACTCAATGTGCTGCTTCGCCCACGCCACGAGCTGCGCGGTTACGGCCGCCCCGTTCACAACGCGGCGGCTCAGCGCGCGAAGATGACGGTTCTCCAGCGGCAGTGACCGGTTGGCAAGGCGCCAGCGGCAAACCAAGGCAGGACGCCCCAGCTTGAAGTCTCCCATCTGGGCATCCGTGTTCTTCTCGCCTTCCATGCGCGGCTCCTCTCCTCAACGGGTTACACATTCTACCCCGCGTCTCGCCCGTCCATGCACAAAAGGCGCCCCGGGCAGCCCAAGGCCGCCCGGGGCGAGTTACGAATTCGAGCCTATTCGCCAGGCCCCGCGACTGCGGGGGCTAGTGGCGGAAGTGCCGGGCGCCGGTGAAGACCATGGCGATGCCGTGCTCGTTGCAAGCCTGGATGGACTCGTCGTCACGCTTGGAGCCGCCCGGCTGGATGATGCAGGTCACGCCGTGCTCGGCAAGCACGTCAACGTTGTCGCGGAACGGGAAGAACGCGTCGGACGCGCACGCGTAGCCGCCCTTCTCCACGCCCATGCGATCGCAGGCCTCGTCGGCGCGCTGGCACGCCAGCAGCGCGGAGTCCACGCGGTTGGGCTGGCCGGGGCCCATGCCAATGCCGGCCTTGCCCTTGGACACGAGAATCGCGTTGGACTTGACGCCCTTGCAGACGCGCCACGCAAACATGAGCTCGTCCATCTCCTCGGGCGTGGGCTTGCGCTCGGTGGGGCAGGTGAAGGTCTCGGGGTCCTCGCTCACGGAGTCGACGTTCTGGAGCAGCACGCCGCCATCAATGGAGCGCAGCTCGTAGCGTGCGTGGCTGCCCGTGCCGCCCGTGGCGAGCACGCGCAGGTTGGGGCGCCTGGCCATGCGCTCAAGGGCGTCCGCCGAGAAGGACGGGGCAATGATGACCTCGACGAACTGCTTGTTCTCGTCGGCAAAGTGCTCGACGAGCTCGTAGGGCACCTCGCGGTTGCAGGCGATGATGCCACCGAAGGCGCTCTTGGGGTCGCAGGCGAAGGCACGATCGTAGGCGGCGGTGACGTCGTCCGCCACGGCAGAGCCGCACGGGTTCTGGTGCTTCAGGATCACGCAGGCCGGCTCCTCAAACTCGCGCACGAGGTTCCAGGCGGCGTCAGCGTCCAGGAAGTTGTTGTAGGAAAGCGGCTTGCCCTGAATCTGCTCAGCGCCCACCAGCGGGTGCTCGGAGGATCCGAGGTCGGCAAACTCGTCCGCAAAGCGGTAGACCGCCGCGGTCTGCTGGGGGTTCTCGCCGTAGCGCAGGTCCTGGACCTTCTCAAGGTACAGGCCAAACTCGTCCGGCGTGGCCCCCTCGTCCTCAGGCTCGCCAAACTCGGCGTCGTAGCGATCGGCGAGCCAGTTGGCGATGGCGGCGTCATAGCAGGCCGTGGTCTCGTAGACCTTCAGCTGAAGGAAGCGGCGCAGCTCGAGGGTGGTGCAGCCGTCGTTGTCCCGCATCTCCTCGAGGACCTCGTCGTAGTCCGCGGGGTCGGAGACCACGGTCACGGAGTCGGCGTTCTTCGCAGCGGAGCGCAGCATGGAGGGACCACCGATGTCAATGTGCTCGATGGCGTCCGCGAAGGTGACGTCCGGCTTTGCCACGGTCTTCTCAAACTCGTAGAGGTTCACGCAGACCAAGTCGATCATGCCAATGCCATGCTCGGCCGCCTCCGCCATGTGCTTGGGATCGTCGCGGCGGGCGAGGAGGCCGCCGTGAACCTTTGGATGAAGCGTCTTGACGCGGCCGTCCATCATCTCCGGAAAGCCCGTGTACTGCTCGATGGGAATTACGTGAACGCCAGCCTCCTCGAGCACGCGCGCAGTGCCGCCGGTGGAGATGACTTCGACGCCGAACTCGTCCTCGAGCGCCTTGACGAAGTCGACCACACCCGTCTTATCCGTCACTGAGACGAGCGCGCGTTTAATTGGAGTGTTTGGCATGGGGGGCCTCCTTGGAAATAGCGACCGCTTGCGGTACCGTCATCACTACGATACAGCAGCTAGGAGAAAACATGCTGGGAAACGCAACTGGACTCGCTCTACGACCCTTCGAGGAGCGGGACTTCTATCCCCTGGTCGATATCCTCGCCCAGACTTGGCTCGCTGACCACCCGGGGCTTCCGGGCGAGCTTGCCAGCACCATAGAGCTGTGCGACTACCTCTCGCAGACCACCTGGTCGCTTGTGGCCAAGCGTGAGAACAAGCTGCTGGGCGCCGTGCTGCTGTCCGAGCGCGATCGCGAGGTTGCAAACGCGGACGAGTGGCGTCGCCGAGGGGCCGTCGCCGAACGCGAGGCGGCCAAGAGCCCGGAGTGCACGCGCGTCGTGGACCGAGAGATGGCCGTCGTAGTCGAGGAGGCCGGGCTCGCCCGCGACTATGAGATGACCGGCGCGCCCGAGTCAGCATTTGCCGTAAAGCTGCTCATCGTCTCGCCAGAGGCGCGCGGGCTGGGCGTTGGGGGAAGGCTCTTCAACGCCATGCGCGCGTACCTTCGCGAGCGCGACGCCGTGGGCTTTCACCTGCTCACGGACGATAGCTGCGACATCTCCTTCTATGACCACAACGGCCTAACTCAGGAGATATGCCGCGCATCCCAAGTTGATTGGGGCGACAGCGAGCCCGGCAAAGGGGACTTCCACATATACGTTTACACCGAGCGGCTCTAGACGGACCCAGGCGGGCTCCACGGCCATGGTGGGGTGACGGCCCCCGCGGGCTGGCCCGAGGCCCCGGAGCTCACGCCCTTCCAAGGTGGAGGCTTCCGCCTTATGCATATCTGACAACCCTGTCTACCCGCGAGGCTGAATCGAGTCACGCACGAGCAAAGGGGGCGCATGGCCATGGGCGAGAAGAACGCGCGGGTGCGAGGGCGATTTGCCCCCACCCCCTCGGGACGAATGCACCTGGGCAACGTGTTCTCCGCGCTTATCGCCTGGCTCTCCGCGCGCTCCGCCGGGGGCGAGGTGATGCTGCGCATCGAGGACCTCGACCCGCGGGCACGGAGCCATGAGCGCGCCGACGCCCTCATGGCGGACCTTGAGTGGCTGGGGCTCACCTGGGACGACGGACCCTACTATCAGAGCGAGCGAGGCGCCTTCTATGCTGAGGCGCTTGCTCGCCTGGCGGCAGCCGGCCTCACCTTCCCCTGCTTCTGCACGCGCGCGGAGCTCCACGCGGCCAGTGCGCCGCACGCCTCGGACGGCACGCCCGTCTACCCCGGCACGTGTCGCCGCCTCTCCGCCGATGAGGTGAGGCGGCGGTCGCAGGTGCGGCCGCCGGCAACGCGTCTGCGCGTACCGGACGCCGCAGACCCCGCCGGCACCATCGAGTTCTGCGACCTCGCCTACGGCCCCCAGCGCGAGGTGCTCGCGGACGAATGTGGAGACTTTCTCGTGCGACGCAGCGACGGCGTGGTGGCATACCAACTTGCCGTGGTGGTGGACGACGCCCTCATGGGCGTAAACCAAGTGGTCCGCGGCCGCGACCTTCTCGGTTCCTGCGCGAGGCAGACCTACCTTGCGGGCCTGCTGGGCTGGTACGCGCCCACGTATGGCCACGTGCCGCTGCTTGTTGCCCCAGACGGCAGGCGGCTCTCAAAACGCGAGAAAGACCTCGACCTAGGCTCCCTACGAGAGCGCGGGGTCGCCCCAGAGCGTATCATCGGGACGCTGGCCGCCGCCGTTGGACTCGCGGAGCCGGGAGATGGCGCAAGCGCGACGGAGCTTATCGGCTCCTTCGCCTGGGAGACGATCGCCACGCACCCGCAAGACATCGTCGTAGACGAGGATTTTCTTGCAGGGCTTTGTAAGAAGTTGTGAGTCTGCGCTTTGTGGGGTATTATTCTTGGGCACCGATTGGAGAGCTGACCGAGAGGCCGAAGGTGCTCGCCTGCTAAGCGAGTATAGGATGCAAATCCTATCTGGGGTTCGAATCCCCAGCTCTCCGCCAGACTGTTCGAGGCCCGTCCCACTTGTGGGGCGGGCCTCTTTGCTTAGGGCTCATTCCAACCGGCCCCAGAGTCGCAACTTCACCACATCTTCGACATTTTTCATTTTCCCCCTTGACGAGCGCATGGGAGCGTGGCATTATTCTCAATCGCACGCGGCGTTACCTCAGCTGGATAGAGGACCTGACTACGAATCAGGGCGTCATAGGTTCGAATCCTATACGCCGCACCACGCAAACTAAGGGGCTCCTTCGGGAGCCCCTTTTTGCCTTCGCGGCAAGGTCGGCTCGAGACCATGCGCACCCTCACGCACTCACAGGTCGTAGTGATCCACGCCGTCGGCGGCCATGCGGGCCTTGAGGCCCTCCATCACCGGGATGCTCCTCGTGCAGCCCACGCGCTCCGCTCCGGCGGCAACCATGGCAAGGAACGTCTCGGCGTCGCGAATTCGGCCAGCCGCCTTGACCTTAACCCTCTGGTCCACGTGCGCGCGCATGAGGCGCACGTCCTCGACAGTGGCCCCTCCCGTCGAGAAGCCGGTGGACGTCTTTATGAAGTCGGGAAGGACCTTGCTGGCAACACCGCAAAGCGCGATCTTCTCATCCTGCGTCAGCAAGCAGTTCTCGAATATTACCTTTGAGGTTGCCCCCGCTTCGCGACATGCGGCGACAACGCGCTCCATCTCGTCCTCAACGTATGTCCAGTTGCCCGCCTTCACCTCGGTAAGGTTGACCACGTAGTCGATTTCGTTGGCCCCGGAGGACAGGGCGTCCTTCGTCTCGAAGACCTTGGAGGCAACGGAAATCTGCCCCAGTGGAAAGCCGATAGCCGCGCCTACATGGACGTCCGTCCCCGCAAGGAGCTCCGCACAAAGCGCAGACTGCACTGGGTTTATAGCCACCATGCGGAAGTGATAGCGCACGGCCTCGTCGCAAAGACGCCCCATGTCCTCGCGCGTAGCATCTGGCCGTAGGTTCGTGTGGTCGATCATGCGGGCGAAATCGTCAAGCGTATAGCTCCTCACAACAGCTCCCTCCAGACGTCCAGAACATGCGCCCATGCTATCCGACAGCCGTGCTCGCACGTGCGCCATACTCCGCGACAGGCTGCACTACCTCGCCGGGCGGAACTGGATGCCGCTCTCTGAGCCCACCCCGGCGAAGGTGTACGGCACTTCCCGGGCATCACAGAGATCCATCAGGTCCGCAACGTCGTGCCTCTCATCCGAGAGGTACTCCCGCAATGACGCACCCTCACACGCCGAGCCAACAGCCTCCAGCAGCGCCTCCACGGCCGACGGGGAGAACACCACCCGCAGGCTACGCCACTCATCCCCATACGCCACGAGCACCGAAGGGCCCGAGAGATCCTCGCGAACCACCAGACCATCCTCAGCCTGCTCCAGCAGCATCCGCCGAATGTCTCCCGCCCGCTCAAAACGTGCCACCTCGTACATCCCCATTTCCTCCCCCTTCTCTGTCCCGTTCACCCATTATACCAAACATATGTTCTCACAAACTAATGTTCTATAGATAAACTTGACAGATCGGAGGCGGGGACGGAGGGGCCCAACGTATCTGTGCGTCAGGTAGCCAACAAGAAGGGGCCGCCCGAACCATTCGGACGGCCCCTGCCCCAAGTTCTTCTCGCCCGTACCTACTCGGGCTTGATGACCTCGACGCCACCCATGTAGGGACGCAGGGCCTCCGGCACCGTAATGGAACCGTCGGGGTTCTGGTAGTTCTCCATGATGGCGGCCATCGTACGGCCCACCGCCAGACCAGAGCCGTTGAGGGTGTGGACGAAGCGCGTGCCCTTGAACTCAGACGGGTCCTTGTAGCGAATGTTGGCGCGACGAGCCTGGAAGTCCCAGCAGTTGGAGCAGGAGGAGATCTCCTTGTAGGCGTTGTAGCTGGGGAGCCAGACCTCAAGGTCATAGCACTTGCATGCGGAGAAGCCAATGTCACCGGTGCAGAGCGTCACCACGTGGTAGGGCAGCCCCAGGGCCTGGAGCACCGCCTCGGCCTCGGCAACCATGCTCTCGAGCTGGTTCATCGAGTCCTCCGGCTTGGCAAACTTGACCATCTCCACCTTGTCGAACTGGTGCACGCGGATGATGCCGCGCGTGTCGCGGCCGGCCGAACCGGCCTCCTCGCGGAAGCACGGCGTGAAGGCGGTATACCAGAGCGGCAGCTGGGAGCCGTCGAGCACCTCGCCGCGGTGCAAGTTGGTCAGCATGACCTCGGCAGTGGGGATGAGGTACATGTCCGGCTGGACGTGATAGAGGTCGTCCTCGAACTTGGGCAGCTGGCCCGTGCCAAAGAGGGTCTCGTGGTTGGTGATGACGGGCATCCACCACTCTTTGAAGCCCGCCTTGACGTGCATGTCCACCATGAAGCTGATGAGGGCGCGCTCCATGCGGGCGCCCATGCCACCGAGCACGTAGAAGCGCGTGCCAGAAATCTTGACGCCACGGTCGAAGTCGATCATGCCGGTTGCGGGGCCAAGGTCCCAGTGCGCCTGCGGCTCAAAGCCCTCGGAGGCAAAGTCGCGCGGGGTGCCCCAGCGACGCACCTCGGGGTTGTCGGAGTCGTCCTTGCCGTAGGGCACGCTCTCGTGCGGGATGTTGGGGATGCGGGAGACCAGGTCGAAGAGCTCGTCCTCCACCTCGGTGCGACGGTCATCCAGCGCGGCGATGCGGTCCTTGTTGGCTGCCACCTGCGCCTTTGCAGCCTCGGCCTCGTCCTTCTTGCCATCACGCATGAGCTGGCCGATCTGCTTGGAGACGGCATTGCGCTCCGCCTGGAGCTTCTCGACCTCCGAGATGACGGAGCGGCGCTCCTCGTCGAGCTCGAAGAAGCGGTCCCGGTCCCAGTGCGCGTTCTGGCGCGACTCGCACGCCTTGTCCACGACGTCGGGGTTCTCGCGGACGAACTTGATGTCGAGCATTTTGGCTCCTTGCTTCTGTCTTGTGCCCATGCCGCCGAGCCTCGCCGGCAGCTCCCCAAGTATATACTTGTGCGCGTGAAACTATCGACGCACACAGGAGGCAGCATGCAGGCGATCGGAGACTTCTTCGCGTGGCTCTTCAGCGACCGGATGGGCGTCATCTGCCTCATCCTCGGCGGCATCATTTTGTGCCTCATCATTGCACTGCTCATGGAGCGCAAGACCAAGCAGCGCTACTTTAACCACGAGAAGACGGATGACGACTGGGGCCTCTTCGACGACGATGACGAGGAGTAGCGGCTCCCGGGCGTAGGTGCGCATCCATCGCGTCCGTCCCCAGGCATCTTCCCTGGGCACACAAAAAAGGCCCCCGACCTCAGCCGGGGGCCTTTGCATTCATGGTGCGGGCGAAAGGACTTGAACCTTCATGGGGTTGCCCCCATACGGACCTGAACCGTACGCGTCTGCCAATTCCGCCACGCCCGCGTGCTGAGCTATATTACCCCAACCGCAGCGGACTGCCAAGAGATTTTTCCCAGAACCTCCCGCGCCCCCTGGCGCGCGAGGCGACGCGCGGTCGCGGTAGAATGGCCGCACGGCAAACGCACACGTCGGCCGCACGGTTGAGCGCGACGCGCAGGGCGCGCCGATCTCCGCGCGGTCACACGCAGCCAAAACGAGGGAGGACCCGTGGGCGAGACGCCGACCAGGGTGCGCGCGCAGGCCCCCCAGGGCCAGGAGCCTCCGCGCGATGAGTTTCTGCTCGGACGCTACCGGGTGCTTGAGAGGCGGGGCACGGGCGGCTTTGGAGCGGTCTGCACCTGCTGGGACACGCGCCTGCAGCGTCGTGTCGCCATCAAGCGCATGCCTCTCGCCGCCGAGACGGGCACCACCCCGGAGGAGGCGCTTTACGAGGCGCGCATGACCTGCATGCTCCCCCATCCCAACATCGTCACCGTGCACGACTTTGAGGCGCAGGGCGCCTATGCCTACCTTGTCATGGAGTACGTGGACGGCCTCAACCTCGCCGAGCTGCTTGCGCGCGTAGAGGGCGGCAGGCTCACCCCGGACGAGTGCGCCCACGTGCTATCCTCGCTGGCAGACGCCCTCTCGTTTGCGCACGAGAAGCACGCTCTCCACCTAGACATCAAGCCCTCCAACATCATGATTGACCGTCAGGGAACGGTGAAGCTGGCGGATTTCGGCATGTCCACGCTCGCCTCGGCAGCCGGGTACGGCGGCGCGCGGGGCGGTACCGTGGGCTACATGCCGCCCGAGCAAATCGAGGGCATGCTTGTCGACGAGCGCGCGGACGTGTTCTCGCTGGCCGTGGTGGCGTGGCAGGCCCTCACGGGCCGCGACCCCTTCATGGCGAGAACGGCGCAAGAGTCTCTGGCCCTCATCCGGCGCGGGCCCGCTCGCGAGCTCGCAAAGGGCTGCCCCGACGCAGGCGCCGCGGTTGAGGGAGCCCTGCTAGCCGCGTTGGAGCCCGTCGCCTCCGACCGCACGAGCTCGGTAGCGGACTTCGCGGACGAGCTCGTACCCCTGCTCGGCGACGCCTCAGAGGGCGCGGACTCCCTGCGCGAGCTGGTTGAGCAGGCGGAGCAGGACAACGGCTCGAGCCTCCGACCACACCGGGCGGCCCCTCTCGCCGTGGGCCTCCCGCCACTTGGAGGGGCTCTCGCCCGCGGGCTCACCGCCCTTGGCACCTTTGCCGGGCTTAGGATGGCACTTCCGCTGATCCCAGGCATCGACGAGCGCGTTGCCGCCGCTTCGGCGCTCGCCTGCTGCGCGGCCGGAGCGGTGTGGACGCCTCTCGGGGCGCCGCTTGTTGTGCTCGCCCTGGCCTGGGGAGTGGCCTCAGGGGCTGCCCCCGCGACCACGCTCGCCGCGATGGCGCTCGCGGCTGTGACAACAGTTTGGTGGGTGCGAGTGGGCCACGGCGAGCGGCTCTCCTCGCTTGCGCTGCTTCTCCCGTGCTGCCTCCCCTCGCCGGTGAGCGGCGCCGCACTCGCTGGCTTCGCGCTTGACCCAGGCCCGGCCGCCGCGACGGGGGCGCTCGGCTACGTGCTCGGAACCGTCTTCCACCTTGCCGTCTCTACGTCCTTCTCGCCCGACGCGCTGCTCTCGGGCCTCGTCGGGTGCGCACTCAGCCCGGGCTTTTGGATTCTTCTTGCCGCCGCGACGCTCTGCGCTGCGGCCTCCAGCGCCGTGGCCCTACGCGGGTCGGTGACCGCGGGCGTGGTCGGCCAGACGCTTGGGCTTGCGCTTGTCATCTCGGGCGCGGTCCTCGCAGCCAGGATGGAGAATAGCGGTATATGGGGGGGCCTCGACGGGACGACCATCGTCCTTGCGGTACTCTTGTTTGTGCTTTTGTGCATCGCGACTGTCCTGAGAGGCCCGCTCTACGAGGGTCCGGAAGGCGGGGGTATATGAGTTTCCTCAGTGATTTCGAGGCGCGCATAGGTTCCGTGTTCGGCGCCGCACCGCAGGGCTACACGGAGCCGTTCTCCTTCAAGAAGCTCGCCAAGCGCGCGGCGCGCGAGATGGAGAACGAGACGTATGAGATCGACGGCGTAGACACCGCGCCGGCGCTCTACACGGTGCTCGTCTCTGCCTCGGACGACTCGCTCATGCGCCCCCTCTATGAGCAGATCACCTATGAGACGTCGGCCTTCGTAACCGCGCAGGCCCAGAAGAAGGGCTACGCCTTCGTGGGCAACCCGCTTGTGCGCTTCATGGTTGACCCGTCGCTCAAGTCGGGCAAGTTTGCGGTCTTTGCGGAGAACGTGGACCCGAGTACGCTCGGACGTCTGCGCGAGGAGGAGCGCGCCTTCCTGGCGGGCAACTCAAGCGCCGGCGGCGCTGCCGCCCAGATCCACCCGCGCGGCAGCCATCGCGCCGCGGCCCCGCAGGCCGCCCCCGTCCAGGCCCCAGTGCCCGCGCCGCAGCCGGCCGCGGCAGACGGGCTCGACGTGATGCCGGACGACTTCTCCGAGCCCTCGCCGGTGGCGTCGGCTTCCGCGTCCACGCCCATGCCCGTGCCCGTAATGCAGCCGGCTCCCGTGGTCAGCGCGCCGGAGACGCCGGGCGCCGCGCCGGTGCCCGTGCCGCAGACCCAACGGCGCAACGTTCCCCTCGTGGACGTCCGTCGCGGAGTCGGCGTCCCGGCCCATGCAGCCGCCCCCGAGGCCCCGCGCGCCTCCTGCCTGCTTATCGACCGTCAGACCGGTCGCACCTTTACGGCCACGGCGCCGGCCACGGTCATCGGACGCGAGCGCTCCCAGGCCGGCGTGGTTCTGCGCGATCCCAACGTCTCTCGCCGTCACGCCGAGCTCTCCTTTGACGGGCGTGACTGGGTCATCCGTGACCTCAACTCGACCAACGGCACCCTCGTCAACGACGTCGACGTCACGGAGTGCGTCCTGCGCGACGGCGACCTCATCACCGTAGGCCTGGTGAACCTCGAGTTCAGGGAGAATCCGCGATGATCGACCTCGTGCTCTTTGTGGGGCGCGTGCTTCTGATCGTCGTGCTCTACCTCTTTCTCTTCGCAGTTATGCGCACCGGCGTGGGCCTGGTGAAGGGCCAGCGCCGAGACTCGGCCATCTGGTCCATAGATGTCGAGAAGGGCACCCGCGCGCTGCGCGGGCTGCACGTTGACATCCTCGGCCCCGTGGTCGTTGGGCGCTCGCCGTCCTCCGACATCGTGATCGACGAGCCGTACGTCTCGTCCACGCACGCGCGCTTCACCCTCCAGGGTCCCGCCCTCGTGCTGGAGGACCTCGGCTCCACCAACGGAACCATGGTCAACGGCCACCTTATCGACCAGCCGGTAACGCTCCGCGAGACTGACGAGGTGCAGATCGGGGACACGATCATGCGAGTGAGCCGCGGATGACGCAGGAGGAGACTCTCATACCCGCACCCCAGGAGCCGTCGAACGCCCCAGGCCGCGCCGAGATGCCCGTTGAGGGGCGTGCCGGCGCGGATGCCGTATCTGGCGCCAATGAGTTCATCTCTTGGGGGGCCCGCAGCGACGTGGGCCTGGTGCGCGGGCACAACGAGGACTCCTTCCTCTTGAGGGCGCCGCTGTTTGTGGTCTCAGACGGCATGGGCGGCCACGCGGCCGGAGAGGTCGCAAGCTCCATCGCCGTGGAGACCATCGGCGGCCGGGCGCCCGCCTCGGCCGATGACATCCTTCTCGGCGCGGCCGTGGAGGCGGCCAACGTCAGCGTCATAGAAGCCGCCGAGCAGGGCATCGGCAAGCCGGGAATGGGCTGCACCGCCACGGCCGTGCTCATAGAGAGAAACAAGATGGCCGTGGCCCATGTGGGCGACTCCCGGGCCTACCTGCTGCGCCACGGCACGCTCGTACGCATCACCCACGACCACTCCTACGTGGAGGAGCTCGTGGACTCCGGCCAGATCACGGCCGACGAGGCCCGTACGCACCCCTCGCGCTCCATCATCACCCGCGCCCTGGGCTCAGACCCAGACATGTACGCAGACCACTTCTCCCTAGAGGTCAACGACGGAGACCGCATCATCCTGTGCTCGGACGGGCTCTCGTCCATGATTCCGGACAGCGAGATTGAGGCGCTTGCCGTCTCCAGCGCCACCCCGCAGCAGGCTGCTGACAACCTCGTGGCGGCCGCGCTCACCGCGGGCGGAGCGGACAACGTGACCGTGGTGGTTGTCGACGTGCTCAACGACGGGTTGGCCGAGGCGGCGCGCAAGAAGCTCCTTCGGCGCATCGCCGCGCTCTCGGGGGCCTTCGCGGCCGTGATAGTAATAGCCGCCCTCATCACCTTCGTGTTCATCCGCACCGAATGGTATCTCGGCGTTAACGGTACCACCGTCGGGCTCTACCGCGGTGTTCAGGGAGAGCTGCTCGGCATGAGCCTTTCCGAGCTCGTAGGGACGAGCACGGTGGAGGTGACCGACCTTCCCGTGGCCCTGCAGGACCAGCTTGAGTCCGGCATCCGCGTAAACAACGAGGAGGAGGGCCGCGCGGCCATCGACTCCTACCACGAGCAGATTGACGCCGATCGCGACCGTGCGGCGCAGATAGCCGAGACGGCCCGCTCCGAGAGCGGCGCGGGCGGCTCGGGCGACGCCGCGGCCCAGGGGGCCGCGCCCGGGACGGGAGAGGCGGACGGCACCACGCAGGACACGACGACGAACGGGGGCGAGTAGCGTGAGGAGAAAGCGGTACGCAGCTGCTGCCACGCGCGCACAGATGGAGGCCATGGCGGCCGCCTCGGCGGTCCCGGCGCCAGCGGCGTCCCCGGGCGCCGACCGCGGCCACGGCCGCAGGAACACCGAGCTGCTGCTCCTGTGTCTTGCCGCCGTTCCCGTAATCCTGCTCTACGCCATGTACGTGCTGAACTCGAACGCGGAGCTAAGCCTCTCCACGCTCGGCGTACCTCTCGGCCTCTTTGCCGCCTTCGCTGCGGCACACGTGGCCATTCGCATCTTTGCGCCCGCGGCCGACCCCGCCATCCTCCCCATCGTCTTCGCGCTCTCCGGCACGGGCATCACCTTCCTCACTCGCCTCGCACCTGACCTGGCCGTCAACCAGGTGATATGGCTCTTCCTGTCCGTGGCGGCCATGGTGGCCGTGCTCGTGGTGGTACGAGACCTCGACGCGCTGGCGGACTACAAGTACACCCTGGGCATCGCCGGCGTGGTCTTGCTCGTTCTGCCCATGATCATCGGCACCGAGCAGAACGGCTCCAAGCTCTGGATCTACATCGGGGGCTTCAGCTTCCAGCCCGGCGAGTTCGCCAAGATTCTCATCACCCTCTTCCTGGCGTTCTACCTGGCCACCAACCGCGAGGCGCTCTCCGCCTCCATGCGCAGCTTCGGGCCCATCCGCCTGCCGCGCCTGAGGATGCTGCTGCCGATGTTCGTCATGTGGGACATCAGCCTTCTCGTGGTGGTCTTCGAGCGCGACCTTGGCAGCGCCCTTCTCTTCTTCGCCTTCTTTGTCATCATGCTCTACGTGGCCACCGGCCGCGTGAGCTACGTGATAGTGAGCCTGCTGCTGCTCGCCGTGGCCGGCGTGGCCTGCTACCACCTCTTCAGCCACGTGCAGAACCGCATCGACATCTGGCTTGACCCGTGGTCGGCGGCCTCGAGCGGCGGCTACCAGATCGTCCAGGCGCTCTATTCGCTGGCGGACGGCGGCCTGGTGGGCGACGGCATCGGCAACGGGCTTGCCACCACCATCCCCTACGTCGAGAGCGACTTCATCTTCGCGGCCATCGCCGAGGAGGCTGGGCTTCTCGGAGCATCCGCCGTGCTCCTGCTGTTCCTGCTCTTCTGCGTCCGCGGCCTCGCCACGGCGGCGCGAGCCAAGTCCGACTGCTCCGCCTTCGCGGCCGTCGGCCTTACGGTGGCCATCTCGTTCCAGGCGTTCCTCATCGTGGGCGGCGTCACCAAGCTGCTGCCCCTCACGGGCGTCACACTGCCCTTCATGAGCCAGGGCGGAACCTCGCTCCTTGCGAGCTTCCTCATCGTGGGCCTGCTGCTGCGCGCCGGAGACGAGGGCACCGGCCGGGAGGCCGAGATGCGCTCGGGCGTAGAGCGCGACAGCCAGCGCCGCGACCCGGTGCTCACCCTGGCTGGCCAGGCGGTTGGGCAGGCGCAAGGCGCGCACGCGCCCTCCATGGTCCACGGCAGCCATGCCCGCGGGCGCTTCGGCCTCAACACGGCCGAGTCAGGCGTGCTTGGGCGCGTGGCCCTGGGCAAGCGCCTCACCAGCCTCATCGCGGTCTTCTCGCTTCTGTTCGCCGCGCTGGTCGCCAACCTCACCTATGTGCAGAAGATTGATGCCAGCCGCATCCAGAACCTCCCCACCAACAGCCACACCATAGCTCGCAGCGCCTACGTGCAGCGCGGCGCCATCATCACCTCCGACGGCATCACCCTGGCGGAGAGCGTCCAGCAGGGGGACGGCTCCTACGCACGCAGCTACCCGCAGGGCACGCTTGCGCGTCACGTGGTTGGCTACGTCTCAACGCAGTATGGCAGCTCCGGCGTCGAGGCCTCCATGAACGAGGTGCTCACCGGCCACGAGGACTACTCGAACTGGAGGAGCGCCCTCTACTCACTGGCGGGCGTCGAGCAGCCCGGCTCCACCGTCGCGCTCACCATCAACTCGCAGATTCAGCGCGCCGCCGAGCAGGCTCTCCAGGGCTACACGGGCGCCATCGTCGTCCTTGACCCTAAGACCGGCGCGGTGCTGGCCGAGGCGTCCTCGCCGACCTACTCCCCCGACAACCTTGGAGAGGCCATGCAGGGCTCGAGCGGCGAGCTTGTGAACCGTGCCACCCAGGCGCTCTACTCGCCCGGCTCCACCTTCAAGGCCGTCACGCTCTCCGCGGCGCTGGACTCCGGCGTCGTGAGCCTGGACGACGTCTTCTACGCCGGGCCCTCGCTCGAGGTCGGCGGCGCCGAGGTCACAAACTACGGCGGCAACGACTACGGAAGCCCCACGCTCAAGGAGGCGTTCGCGCTCTCCTCCAACACCGCCTTTGCGCAGGTGGGCCTTGACGTGGGTGCCAGCACGCTCGTGAGCTACGCCCGCGCCTACGGGTACGGTCAGCAGATCGGGCAGGACTTCGACTGCCTCGCCTCGCTCATGCCCGAGCCCTCCGAGATGACGGAGTGGGAGACGGCCTGGGCGGCCTGCGGTCAGCCCGTCGGCCAGCACGAGAGCCCGGCAGGCCCCCAGGTCACCGTCATGCAGAACGCCGTTGTGGCGCAGACCATCGCAAACGGCGGCGTCGCCATGGATCCCTACGTTGTCGACCACGTGCTCTCGCCGGAGGGCATCGTCACCTCCAAGACCTCCCCCCGCTCGCTCGGTCAGGTCATCTCCTCGACCACCGCCGACCAGATGAAGGAGGCCATGCGCGGCGTCGTCGACCATGGCACCGGCAGGCGCGCGCAGGTTTCCGGGACCGTGGTGGCGGGCAAGACCGGCACTGCCGAGGTCGAGAACGGAAACATCAACTCGTTCTTCATCGGCTTCGCGCCCTATGACAACCCGACGCTGGTCATCTCGGTCTGCGTCGAGGGTCACGGCGAGGACGTCGAGGGGTTCGCCGCCGGTCTGGCCGGCCAGGTGCTGTCCCAGGCGCTCCGAGTTCAGGCTTCGGGTGCAGGGAACTAGCATGGGGGACTACAGAGGCACAGCCCCTCTCGTCGGTCTCAGGGCATGGCGAGAAGGACCCGCCGGCCGCAGGCGCTCTCCCCACACGGGGTCGCCTCGACGGCGTGCGACACAACGTACGAGACGCGGCAGCAGGCGCTGCGAAGGATATAAGGAGAGAACATATGTCAGCTAGGGTTCTCGGGGGACGTTACCAGGTTCAGGACAAGATCGGCGCGGGCGGCATGGCCACGGTCTACCGCGGGCTCGACGAGGTGCTCGGGCGCACGGTGGCCATCAAGACCATGCTGCCGCAATACGCCAACGACCCCTCCTTCGCCGCCCGATTCAAGCAGGAGGCCCAGGCTGCGGCCGCGCTCCAGAGCCCATACATCGTGAGCGTCTACGACTGGGGAAAGGACGCGGACACCTACTACATCGTCATGGAGTACCTGCGCGGCACCGACCTCAAGAGCGGCATCCGCAAGCACGGCGCGCTCGACTGCAAGAAGGTGGCGCAGATCGGGTCGCAGATTGCGCAGGCGCTGTCCGTGGCTCACAAGCACGACATCATTCACCGAGACATCAAGCCGCAGAACATCATGGTGCAGCCCGACGGCAACATCAAGGTGATGGACTTCGGCATCGCCCGGGCCAAGAACAGCCACCTCACGCAGGACAACTCGGTGCTGGGCACCGCGCACTACGTCTCCCCCGAGCAGACCCAGGGCAAGGAGCTCGGCCCCACCACCGACATCTACTCCCTTGGCATCGTGATGTACGAGGCCGCCACCGGTCAGGTTCCCTTCCAGGGCGACGACGCCATCTCCGTGGCCCTCAAGCAGGTCAACGAGCAGCCCAAGCCGCCAAGCCAGCTCAACCCCAGCGTGGACCCGAGCCTTGAGTCCATCATCCTCAAGTGCATGCAGAAGAACCCCGCGGATCGCTTCCAGACCGCCGACGAGCTCTACCGCACGCTGCGTGACTACCTCGCCGGCCGCATGCAGGCCGTGAACAGCGCGACCGCCATGCTGCCCGCCCAGCCCACCAACAAGCTTGAGCGCGGGGCCGCGGCCTTGGGCGGCACGGCCTCCATGCCGCGCGTTGAGCGCACCAACCGCTACCGGGGGCAGAGCGCCACGGAGCAGGCGGCCGAACAGGAGGCAGAGCGCGCCCGCAAGCGCAAGCGTAACATCGCCGTCGGCGTAGTCATCGGCGTGATAGCGCTCGCTATCGCAGTCTTTGCCATCGCCAACCTAGTAGGCAGCGCCGCCGCGCAGCGAACCGTGCCCTCGGTCATCGGCATGACGCAGGACGAGGCCGAGCAGGCTATCAAGGACGCAGGCTTCGACGTTGGGCAGGTCAGTCAGGGCTACAGCAGCGACCAGCCTGAGGGCAGCGTCTACGAGCAGAGCCCGGACGCCTACACCCAAGCCGAGGAGGGCAGCAAGATCAGCTTCCGCGTCTCCCAGGGACCTCAGCCTGCGGAGCAGGTTGAGGTCCCCGACCTCTCCAACCTCACCGAGCAGCAGGCGCAGGAGGAGCTCGCAAGCCGCAACCTCCGCGGACGGGCCGGCGCCGAGCAGGAGAGCGACGACGTCGAGGCTGGGCGCGTCTGCGACCAGGACACCGAGCCCGGAACCATGGTGGACGTAAACACAACAATCACCTACTACCTGTCCTCGGGCGCGGCGCAGGAGGTAGTCCCCAACGTTGAGGGCGACACTGCGGACAGTGCCGAGTCTCGCCTCACCGCCGCGGGCTTCACCGTTACGCGCGCCTACGCAAACTCAAGCTCGGTCGCCTACGGCCTGGTCATCTCCACCAACCCGAGCATCGGCTCCACGGTTGCCTCCGGCTCCAACATCACGATCACCATCTCGCAGGGACCGGCCGAGGTCGACCTGCCCAACGTTGTGGGCAAGGACTACCTCACCGCACGCTCCCAGCTCCAGGCGCTCGGATTCTCCGTAAGCCTGGCCAGCGGGTCCAGCGCGGACGGCGTCGTCACCGCCATGTCCCCCTCGGGCAGCAGCGCCCCTGCGGGTGCAAGCATTGTCCTCACCACCCAGGTCCAGCAGCCCTCTGAGCCCTCCACGCCGGACACAAGCGGCGGCAGCGGCTCAGAAACCGGAACGGGTACGAGCACGGGTACGGGCTCTGGTTCTGGCTCTGGTTCCAGCACCGGCACCAGCACAGGCAACGGCGAAAACTAGCCCCCTTCAGGAAAGCCACGCGGGCCGTCGGGCGTTATGCCCGGCGGCCCGCTCTCTTTACCGATGGCCCCGTCAACAGCTCGCTTCCCCCTATCGTCCGGTCGCCGCGTGCCGTCATGAAAAGCGGGTCAGCGCCCATATGGCCGCTGACCCGCATTATCCTCTGGTGCCCCCGGGCCGATTCGAACGGCCGACACCCGCTTTAGGAGAGCGGTGCTCTATCCCCTGAGCTACGAAGGCATTGGAACGCTATTCTATCACCCGCGCGCGGCTCCGACAAAGTCTGCGTGAGGCTGTCGCCAGGGCGTCGCAGACCCGGCTACTTGGCGCGCCTGTCAGCCTTCTTGGCCTCCCTCTTTGCCTGGCGTTCAAGCTTTTCGCGGTTCTCCTGCTCAAAGAGCTCGGCGATGCGCTTGTCGGTCATGCCACGAACCTGCACCTCGGCGCGCTTGCGGAACGGACGACGCTTCGCGAAGTCAAAGATGAAGCCGCCGATGATCAGCGCGTAGGCCAGGACGAGCGAGATTACCGAAACAAGCCCCTGCCAGCTGCCCAGACTGGGCTCGCTGCCGAAGATGTAGGCCGTAATCAGCGAGATCACGGCAAGCACAAAGCCCGCCCCGACGATGATCCAGAAGGTCTTCTCCGTCTTGCGGTACTCCGGGATGGAGCGCAGCACCACGTCATAGGCGCGCGTCCTCATGTCGTTCTGCTCGCGCTCACGACGCCTGCGCTCGCGCTTCTCCTCCTTGGACTCGCCCGAGGTTCCAAGGATGCCCTGGTCCTTGGGCTTGGAGGCGGTGCGAACCGATGCAGCTGCCTCACGGGCCGGACGCGCCTTGGCGGCAGAGCTGCGCGCAAAGCCCTTCTTCTCGTCATCGGGGGACTTTGCCTCGTCGCCCTTTTTGGGCATGCCAACGGCAATGCCCTCGGCCTCCTTGCGGGCCCCCTCGATGGTGTCTCGCAGTGACATGTAACTCCCTTACGCCCTCGCGGGCTTGAACTCGGTGCCGGTAATAATCTGGAAAGCCTCCGCATAGCGGCGAGAAGTACCCTCGATGACCTCGGCAGGAATACGCGGAGGCTCGCCCGTCATGTCCCAGTTGGCACGCAGCCAGTCGCGCACGTACTGCTTGTCGTAGCTCGGCTGGACATGACCCTCGGAGTAGCCCTCAGCAGGCCAGAAGCGGCTGGAGTCCGGCGTGAGGCACTCGTCAATGAGCGTGAGCTTGCCGTCGATGAAGCCGAACTCAAACTTGGTGTCGGCGATGATGATGCCCTGCTCGGCGGCATAGTCCGCAGCGGCCTTGTAGATGGCGAGCGACGCGTCTCGCAGCTGCTCGGCAACATCGGTGCCCACGATCTCGCAGCAACGCTCGAAGGAGATGTTCTCGTCGTGATCGCCAATCTCCGCCTTGGTGGACGGCGTGAAGATGGGCTCGGGAAGCTTGGAGGCCTCGGTCAGGCCCTCGGGCAGCTTGATGCCGCAAACGGTCCCGTTCTCGTCATAGGTCTTTTTGCCGGAGCCGGTGAGGTAGCCGCGCACGATGCACTCGACAGGCACGGTCTGGGCCTTCTTGACAAGCATCGAGCGGCCCGCCAGGTAGTCGGCGTAGGGCTTGAACTCCTCAGGGAGATCCGCCACGTCGCAGGAGATCATGTGGTTGGGGATGAGGTCGGCAAAGCGCTCGAACCAGAACGCGGAGATGCGCGTGAGGATCTCGCCCTTGTGCGGGATCTCATCGGGGAGGATGAAGTCGTAGGCGCTGATGCGGTCAGACGCCACCATGAGGAGGCTGTCGCCGCAATCGTAGATGTCGCGAACCTTGCCGTGTGAGTCCGGACGAAGCTCCATTTCAGCCATAAGCGAGTTTTCCCTTCCTCGGCACCGAATACTCAAATCACCAGTATAGCGCCCCTCCTCAATAAATAAGAAGGGGCGTGGCGTACGCTGGTTTGTATCACTCGTAGTGCCCGAGGGGACTCTCCCTGGGGCACGGGCGGCCCTCCCGCGGGGCGCGTTACTTGTCCTGCGCCTTGCGCGGACACCTCAGGGGAATGCGCAGGGTGAAGGTCGTCCCCTTGCCGAGCTCGGACTCCACGAGGATGGTCCCGTTGTGGCGGTCCACAATCTCCTTGGTGATGGCCAGTCCCACGCCGAGGCCGCCCGAGACGCGCTCACGGCTCACGTCGGAGCGCCAGAAGCGCGAGAACGTCTGCGGGATGTCCTCCTTGGCAATGCCGATGCCCGTGTCCTGCACCGAGATGAGGGCGTCAGAGCGGTCCTGGCGCAGCGACACCTTCACCCAACCGTCAGCGTTGGTATAGCGCATGGCGTTGCTCATGAGGTTGACGATGGCCTCGCGCAGCATGTCCGGGTCAACGTCCGCGTAGAGCTCGTGGTGGGGCGTCTCATCAACAAAGCGCAGGTGAAGGCCGCGCTCGTGGAAGAGCTGGTGCTGGGCAGAGACAAGACTCTTGACCAGGTAGACAAGGTCGGTGCGCTCCACCTTGATAGCCGTGCTGCCGTTCTCAAGGCGCGAGAGCCGCAGCATCGCGTCAATCAGGCGAGAGAGGC
Source organism: uncultured Atopobiaceae bacterium (assembly GCA_944321515.1). Lineage (GTDB taxonomy): Bacteria > Actinomycetota > Coriobacteriia > Coriobacteriales > Atopobiaceae > Thermophilibacter. The sequence goes on from CALULO010000001.1 coordinate 244,424, forward strand.
GGCGCACCTCGGCGGCCACGGTCTCGAAGTGCTCGTCGTCAGCAGGCAGCACTCCGTCCTGCATCGCCTCGATGGTGGCCTGCATCGCCATGAGCGGGGTTCGCAGCTCGTGGGCCACGTCACCGGTGAGCCGGTGCTCGAGCTTGAGGTCACGCTCGATGGTGCCAGCCATGTCGTCGAACGTCTCGCCGAGCTGGCCAACCTCGTCCGACCCGGTCACGCCAGAGCGGGCCGTAAGGTCACCGTTCCTGATCTGCTTAGCCGTAGAGGTGATGCGCTGGATGGGCCGTGCGATGGAGCGTGAGACGAAGTAGCCAATCACGCACGCGATGACCGCCGCAATGGCGGCCGCGGTGGCGATGGCCCCGTACGAGTTGGTGCGGAAGGTGGAGTCGGCACGCGTGAGCAGGGCGTCCGAGCCAAGGGCCCACAGCCGCACCGTACCCACGACCTCGCCGTCAGGCGCAGTGATGGCGGCGCTGACCACGGCGTCCTGGGAGGACGGGACCGCGGCGGGAGTGCGGGACCCGTCAAGCCGCCCGGCCGAGGTGGCCCCGCTGACGGTCCACGTATCGTCATAGAGCACGTCGCCGTCCGCGCTGCTCACCTGCACCACGATGTCCGAGGAGAGCGCAGAGGCGGAGGACGCGGCGGAGGCGGCGTCCGCATCGAGCCTACCGTCCTCCGCGTAGGCCGCGGAGATGGCCTCCGCGGTTGAGTCGGCAATGGACTGCATGTTGGAGCGCGTGTAGGCCATGAACTGGCCCTCCCACACAATGGCGAGAACCGCCACCAGCACGAGCGCCGTCATGATGGCGGTGAGCGCAAAGGCGAAGGTCAGGCTCGTGGCATAAGGGCGGCCTCGCTTTGGGGAGGGCTTGATGGTGTTCCACGAGTTACGCGAGGACGCCCTCTCGGAGGGATCCTCCTCGCGTGCGTCACGTCCGGTCACGAAGCGCGCCGACATGCCGGGCCCCGCCTACTTGGACGCTGTCTCGGCCGGCTTCTCCGGTGCCTCGAAGCGATAGCCCACGCCGTGTACGGTGTAGAGCCAGTGCGGGTTGCGCGGGTCGTCACCGAGCTTGGCGCGCAGGTTCTTCACGTGGGAGTCGATGGTGCGCTCGTAGCCCTCGAAGTCGTAGCCGAGGACCTTCTCGACGAGCTCCATGCGCGTGTAAACGCGGCCGGGATAGCGCGCCAGCGTGGTGAGCAGCTTGAACTCAGAGGCGGTGAGGTCCACCTCCTTGCCCTCCACGAGCACCTTGTGGCCGGAGATGTCAATCACGAGGTCGCCGAAGTCGAGCACCTCAAGCTGGGGCTCCGCCTCGGTGTGGGCACGGCGCAGCAGCGCGCGCACGCGTGCCACGAGCTCGCGCGGCGAGAAGGGCTTGATGAGGTAGTCGTCGGCGCCGAGCTCAAGGCCGATGATGCGATCCTCGACCTCACCCTTGGCGGTGAGCATGATGATCGGCACGTTGGAGGTCTCGCGGATGGCGCGGCAGACGCGCTCACCGGAGAGCTTCGGCAACATGAGGTCAAGAATCACGAGGTCGAAGCTGTGCTTCTCGAACTCCTCGACCGCGCTCTGGCCGTCGCCGACGCCGCGCACAATGTAGTTCTCGCGCTCGAGGTAGGCTGCCACGGCGTCACGGATAGCCTTCTCGTCCTCGACCAGCAGAATCTTCTTCTCGTCTGAAGCCATCTCCGGCCTCCCTGTGTCTGCTCACTCCGACGTGCCACACTGAGTGGCTCATAAGTGGTTCTAGTGTACCCCACGGAGCCGAGGACGATGCAAGGCCTAAAGGCGGAAGGTACGTACCGCTACGGAAGCGGGGTAGCCGGTGTCGGCGGCCTTGACCGTCGAGAAGGTCACGAAGAGCTCGCAGTCCCCCACGCGCGCGGGGAACTCGCCGTAGTCGACCACACGGTCGGCGGAGGGAATCCCGGAATAGGTGCGGTTTGCAAGGTCAACCACCACGTAGGCGGAGTTGCTCTGCAAGATCTTGATGGCAACCACGTCCCCGTTGCCACATCCGCACTCAGAGGGCTCGCGGTTGAGCCGGAAGAAGCCGGTCGAGGGGGTGCCCACGTAGGTGCCCATCTGCCCGAGCAGGCCGCCGCTGCTGTAGCTAGCCTCAACCGAGACGAGGAACCGGTCCCCCACCCGAGTGGCCCTGAACGGCTTGACGCTCTTGGGCATCACGAGCTGGTCCACGCGCGTGGCGAGGTCGTCGGAGAGCGAATAGGCCGTCACGCCGTAGTAGACCCCCTCGTCGGCGCGGACGCGCGGGGTGAGCACCACGTTTTCGCCGGCCAGGGTTGGCGCCGTCGCAAAGCGCCCCCGAGACTCCACCGCGGCCTGGGCCTCGGAGTCGCCGGAGTGCCAGACGTAGCAGTGCGAGCTCTCGGACGTCTTCGAGCCGCTCGCCGACGGCTGGACCTGCCAGATCACCATGTCGCCCGACACGGCAAGCGGGGCCGGGTCGAAGTCGGAGTCTCCCTCCCAGAGGGTGCTGGTCTCCCCGGTGAGCGCGCCGGCCGAGAAGGACGAGGCGTAGAGCGCCCACGCGCGGGTGGCGAGGTCCAGCTCGACCCAGGCGTAGACGGAGTCCGAGCAGCGCACGTCATAGATGACGGTGGTGGCCGCCTGGCCCACCGGCGCAGAGACCACTTCCACGAGCTCACCGGAGGCCAGGGAGAGCGCGGAGCCCTTCACCATCGGCGTAGCGGACGAGCCCGCCGTGGTCGCCGGAATCCAAGCGCCCTCCGCGGGGTGCAGCACGGTGCCCAGCGGCAACGTCCAGCTGGACTCCGCGGCAAGGGTCTCGCCGGTGGCCTCGAAGCTGTCCAGGATGTCCTCGGCGGAGTCCGCGTCAACGACCACCGGGTCGGACGTCTCCTCCTCGGAGGTGTGGGTGCAGCCGGAAAGCACCCCCACGGCCGCTGCCACGGCGGTCCCCGCGGCAGCGGTCTTGAAGAACGAACGCCTGGTCAGGCTAGATCTGCGACGACGCGCGGGCTTCTCTGGGACGTCCTTGGTGGGGGTGGGCCTGCCCATAGACGTACCCTAGGCCCTAAGCGACGCCGTGGCCTCGGTGAGCGCGCGAGAGAGCTGGTCGGCGCAGGAGGTCTGTCGCGGCCCGCAGGTGTTGCCAGCCAGGATGCCGGCAACCTCCTCAGGAGCGTGGCCCTTGACCAGCTTGCCGATGGCCTTGAGGTTGCCGTTGCACCCGCCCTCGAAGGAGACGGACTCGATGACCTTGCCGTCATCGGACAGGTCGATGTGAATCGCGCGCGAGCAGACGCCGCGCGGCGTGTAGTCAAAGTGCTGCATGGGTGGTTCCTCTCCCCTCGTTGCTGACCTCAGCAGTATACCCATGGCGCGGCGACGCCACGCGAGCCTCGCCGCGCCTTGACGGGACCTACTCGAAGTTCAGCCGCTCAAGACGGTCAAAGACCACGCCGGCGCGAGTGAGGAAGGCGCGCGGGTCGAAGATGGCGTCAAGCTCCTCGGCGGGGACGGTGCAGCGAGGGTCGGCCTCGAGCTTCTCGCGGAACGTGGTGCCGCCGACGCACTGCTGAACCTCGTGCCAGGTGGCCATGGCGTTCTCCTGCACGATGGCGTAGGCCTCCTCGCGCGTGATGCCGGTCTCCACGAGGGCGAGAAGCACCTTGGAGGAGAAGATGAGACCGCGGGTCTTGTTGAGGTTGGCCATCATCTGCGCCGGGTAGAGGATGAGCCCGTCAACGATGCGGATGAGGCACTGGAACATGTGGTCGAGCGCGATGAAGCTGTCAGCCTGTGCCACGCGCTCGGCGGAGGAGTGGGAGATGTCGCGCTCGTGCCAGAGCGCCACGTTGTCAAAGGCGACCTGCGCGTTGGCCTTTACCACGCGTGAGAGGCCGCAGACCTTCTCCACGGTGATGGGATTGCGCTTGTGCGGCATGGCCGAGCTGCCCTTCTGCCCCTTGCGGAACGGCTCCTCGGCCTCGAGGGTGTCGGTCTTCTGGAGGTTGCGGATCTCCGTGGCGATGCGCTCGCAGGTGGCCGCCGTGGTTGCCAGGACCCCAGCCAGGTAGGCGTGGTGGTCGCGGGAGATGACCTGCGTGGACAGCGGGTCGTGGACGAGGCCCAGGTGCTCGCAGACGTACTCCTCGACAAACGGGTCGATGGAGGAGTAGGTGCCCACCGCGCCGGAGATGGCGCCGAAGGCCACGTTGGCGCGGGCGTCCTTGAGGCGGTCGTAGTCGCGCTTGAGCTCCCAGGCCCAGCTGCCGAACTTCATGCCAAAGGTCATGGGCTCGGCGTGGATGCCGTGGGTGCGGCCCACGCAGAGGGTGTCGCGCTCCTCGAAGGCACGACGCTTGCAAATCTCGCCAAGACGGCGGCAGTCCTCGATGAGGATGTCGGTGGCCTGCACGAGCTGGTAGCACAGGGCGGTGTCGCCGAGGTCGGACGACGTCATGCCGAAGTGCACCCAGCGGCTCGGCTTGGGCTCGCCCTCGGGGACGTCGCGGTCAATGTAGCTGCCCATGTTGGTGAGGAAGGCGATGACGTCGTGGTTGGTCACGGCCTCGATGGCGTCGACCTCCTCCTTGTTGAAGTCCGCGTGCTCGCGGATCCAGGCAGCCTCCTCGCGCGTGATGCCGATCTTGCCCATCTCGGCATGAGCCTCGCAGGCCAGGACCTCGATCTCCTGCCAGATGCGGTACTTGTTCTCCAGCGAGAAGATGTGGCCCATCTCGGGACGGGTGTAGCGGTCAATCATGCAGGCCTCCTCGGCATCGCGCGACTATGCGACAACGATTCTACCGCAGGGCAGGCGGCGAGAAGAACCGCAGGGTGAGGGAGGGGCGGAAGCGACGGCGGGCCGCCGGCCGCGCCGGGCGCTACGCCAGGGAGGCCTCGTCCCCCTCGAGCGCGGCGCGGGCCTCGTCCATCTGCACCACCACGGCGTCGTGGCCGGTGCCACCGTAGGTGACGCGCGCGTTGGCAATGCCGGCGGGATCCAGGTCCTGGGCGATGTCCTCGTCAAACAGCGGGCTCGCGGCACGGAACTCCTCGGCCGTGAGGTCCTCGAGGCCCTTCCCGTTCTTCTCGCAGTAGAGCACGAGCTCGCCCACCACGCGGTGCGCCTCTCGGAACGGCATGCCCTTCTTGGCCAGATAGTCGGCGACGTCCGTGGCGGCCGAGAAGCCCGTGCCCGCCTGGGCCAGCATCACGTCCTCGTGCACGGTCATGGTCTCGATCATGCCCGCGGCGATCTCCATGCAGTCGGAGAGCGTGTGCGCTGCGTCGAGCGGGCCCTCCTTGCACTCCTGGAGGTCCTTGTTGTAGGCCAGGGGCAGCGACTTCATCGTGGTGAGCAGCGCCATGAGGTCACCATAGACGCGGCCGCACTTTCCGCGCGTGAGCTCGGCGAAGTCCGGGTTCTTCTTCTGCGGCATGATCGAGGAGCCTGTCGAGTAGCTGTCGGAGAGCGTGATGAAGCCGAACTCGGTGGAGCTCCAGAGCACGATCTCCTCGCACAGGCGCGAGAGGTGCATCATGGAGACGGCGCAGGCGTACTCGAGGTCCAGCAGGTAGTCGCGGTCGGAGACGGCGTCGAGCGAGTTGGGGATCGTGCGCGCGAAGCCCAGGAGCTCCGTCGTGCGCCGACGGTTCAGCGGGTAGGTCGTGCCGGCGAGCGCCGCCGCGCCGAGCGGGTTGGCGTCGGCCGCCGCGCGGGCCGCGCCCAGGCGCGTGAAGTCGCGTGTGAACATCCAGAAGTACGCGAGCAGGTGGTGGCTGAGAAGGACCGGCTGGGCGTGCTGGAGGTGGGTGTAGCCCGGCATCACCACGTCGAGGTTCTGGGCCGCGGCGTCGAGAAGAGCGCGGCGCAGGGCCACGTTTCCGGAGAGCAGGTGGGCGCAGAGGTCCTTGGCAAGCAGCCGGATGTCGGTGGCCACCTGGTCGTTGCGAGAGCGGCCAGTGTGCAGGCGGGCGCCGGGGGTACCGATGTTGCGGGTGAGGGCGCCCTCCACGGCCATGTGGACGTCCTCGTCGTTGACGTCCCAGACAAAGGTGCCATCCGTGATCTGGTCGGCGATGTCGGCGAGGCCGGCGTCGATGGCGCGCTGGTCATCCTCGGAAATGATCCCCTGCTCGGCGAGCATCCGGGCGTGCGCGCGGCTTCCGGCAATGTCCTGGGCCGCCATGTTCTTGTCGACCTCAAGGCTTGCGCCGAACTCCTGCGTGAACTGGTCCACGCCCTTCTCGAACCTGCCGCCCCACAGCGCCATGCCTGGCCTCCTTGCTCGCGTTTTGACCCGTCAAGCATAGCAAAGCGGGCGTCGGCGTCCCGCCCCGCGTCAAAGCCGCGGCGCTCGAATTAACACGCGCGGCCGGCACGGGTGCCGCCCGTCTCCCGCAGGCCCCCTTCCGACCGCTCGGGGCGCGGAATGCGGACGGTGAAGCGCGTCCCCACGCCCTCGCGGGAGACCAGCTCGATCGTCCCACCGTGCCTGCCCACGATCCACTGCGCGATGGCGAGTCCCAGGCCCGTGCCCTCGCGAGAGACGTCGCGCGCGGCGTCGGCGCGCCAGAAGCGCTCGAACACGTGGGAGGCGTCCTCAGGAGACATTCCGATGCCCTCGTCCCTGACCGTGCAGAGCACGACGTCGTCCTCCGTCCCCACGCCAAGGGTCACCTTCGTCCCAGGCTCGGAGTAACGTGCCGCGTTCTGGACGATCGCTCGCAGGGCCTGCTTGAGCATCGAGGCGTCCGCGGTGACGACGCAGCTGTCATCGGTCGTGGCGGAGGCGTCGAAGCGCAGCACATAGACGTGGTCGGGGTCGATCATCCGCGACTCCTCGGCGACCTCGCCCACCAGCGCGGCAAGGTCCACCCGGGAGAGCTCCAACGTGTTTCTCCCCGAGTCTCCGCGGGCGAGGAAGAGCAGCTGCTCCACGAGCTCCTGCATGTGCGCCCCCTCGACCTTGAGCGCAGCTATCGACTCCTCGAGCACGGCGCGGTCGTCCTTACCCCAGCGGTCGAGCATGTTGACGTAGCCCTGGACCACGGCGATGGGGGTACGCAGCTCGTGGCTTGCGTCGGAGACGAAGCGTATCTGCTGGAGCTTTGCCTCCTGCATCTGTCGCAGCAGGCCGTTGAGCGCGACCTCGATGCTCGCGAGGTCATCCACACCGGTTGAGACCTGCGGCGAGTCCACCGAGGCCCGCTCGATGGCCTGCTCAAGGCTCTCGATCTTGGACGCGTCCATGATCCCGCGCGCGCCGAGGGACTCCGCGCGCAACGCGAGTGCGTTGAGCGGGCGGAGGCGCCGACGCACGCGCCTCACGTCGGAGAAGACGCCCAGAAGGCTCAGCACCTCGACAAGGGCCAGGGCGGCGGCAACGGGCCAGAGCGCCGCGAGGTCGCCCCCCACGGGGAAGAGCCAGGCGCCGCCGCCAGCTGGAGTCACGCGGAGGACCAGACTTGCCGGCAACGAATAGGTCGGGTCAACGGTCAGCCCGAACCCCGTTCCCTCAACCGGCACCAGCCCGGCGGCCAAGGCGTCCGCGGGCAGGTAGCGCGCATACCCCACCCAGAGGGCCAAAAGCACGGCGAGAAGGACGAGCAGGTCCACCACCACCCAGCGCACAAGGCGCCGCCACCAGAAGCCGCCGGCGACGCGCCAGGCAATCGAGCTTGACCGACGTTCGCTCGAGGTCTCGCCAGCGGGGGAGGTCTCAGGAGTCTCGGACAACGTAACCAACCCCTCGGACCGTGGTGATGAGCTTGACGCCAAAGCGGTCGTCGAGCTTGGCGCGCAGGTGGGCGATGTGCACGTCCACGACGTTGGTATCCCCCACGCAGTCGTAGCCAAGCGCCTCCTGCGCCAGCCGGTCGCGCGTGAGGACGCGGCCGTGGCCCTCCATGAGCGCCCGCAGCACCTCGAACTCGCGTGCGGTGAGCTCAACCCGCTCTCCCCTCACCGTGACCTCGTGGCGCTCCGGACAGAGTGCGACCTCTCCCACGCGAAGGACGGACAGCTCCTCGACGGGCTTCCCAGGCTGCGCCGGGGCCGCTTCGGCGACGGGCGCGACCACGGGCGCATGCCTCTTCAGGGCCACGCGCACGCGCGCGAGAAGCTCCTCGATGGCAAACGGCTTGGTTATGTAGTCGTCGGCACCGGCGTCCAGGCCGGCGACCTTGTCCATCACGGCGTCGCGCGCAGTGAGCATGATGACGGGAACGTCCTTCTCGCGACGTATGCGGCGCAGCACCTCCATGCCGTTGAGCCCTGGCAGGAGGATGTCGAGAAGGACGAGGTCAAAGCCGTCCTCCACCCCACGCCGCGCACCGGTGCGGCCGTCGGCCACCCAGGTGACCTCGTATCCCTCGTGCGCGAGCTCGAGCTCCACGAACCGGGCGAGCTTCTCGTCGTCCTCAACCAGCAAGATCCTAGTCATGGCTGGGAGCTTCCTCGGCGGCGGGGTCCTTGGGGTCCTCGCCCGAGTCAGGACCAGCGTCCGAGTCAGAGCCTGGGTCCTGCCCCTCCCCGTCCGCGGCGCCCGGCTCCGGGGACGCGTCGGGCGCGGGGCCCGGTGCGGGCTCCGGGGCTGGCTCCGGGCGCGGCGGTGCCGGAGGCCTGGGGCCTTCCGGCGCCGGCGGCGCGGGAGGCTGGGCCGTGGGCGCAGGACCTGGCGCCGGAGGTTCTTCTCGCCGCCCCTCGGGCCGCTCGATGCGGCAGGCAAACACCAGGTAGAAGAAGCAGGCCACGGGCGCGGTACGCGCGGCCAGGATCACGAGCAGGCTCAGCAGGTCGAACGCATAGACCCCACGGCCCAGGGACATCAGCATGACGATCAGCCACAGTCCCATCCCCACCACCGTCGGCAGCAGCGGCAGCGTCACGAAGCGCCCGTCCTCCCGTCGAGAGACGACCCTGGCCTCCATCCCACGGCGCACAAAGCGCGCGCATGCGCCGCGCACGCGCGAGAACCACCCGGCCACGGCCCGCGCGGACGTGGCAGACGAGCGTGCGTAGGCGTTCTGGGCGGCGCGCATCTCGCTCGAGACGCCTCCGGGGGCGGGCGCACCCGTTGAGGCGTAGGTCGATCTCGTCTGCGAGCGGCCCTGCCGCTCCAGCCACACCAGGGCGTCGAGGAGGTCGTCCGCGTTTGCGTCGAGCGCCTCCTTGGCGTCCGCATAGCCCACGCCGGCCTTCTCGCGCACCAGCTCCACCAGCTCGATCCTCTCCATGGCGACCTCCTTAGCCCAAACCCGGCCTCTTTCTGAGACTATGGTCGCAGGCTCAGATTAACCTTCCCTTGAGCGGGGATTAAGGTTTTTCGCAGCCGTCTCGGTGGGCGTGAGCGAGGCCGCATCTGGGGGGCACTCTCGTAGGCTGTCCCGCACGGGCCGGCCCGGCGCACGCCCGCCACCAGGCCAGCCGTAGGCGTGCTCGGCGCACAAAAGAGGCCGGCCGGAGCCACGGGCTCCGACCGGCCGAAAGGGTAGCGAGCGAGCTGCTCCTTGGCGCCGCCTAGTGCACGGGCTGGAGGCCAGAGCCGGGACCCTGGACCTTGGACCAGGTCTTGGACTGCAGGCCGTGAAGCTCGATGAAGCCGCGGGCGGCGGTGTGGTCGAAGGTGTCACCCTCATCGTAGGTGGCGAGGTTGTAGTCGTAGAGGCTGTACGGGCTGCGGACGCCGTCGACGAACAGGCCGCCCTTGCAGAGGATGATGCGCACGTCGCCGGTCACGAACTTCTGCGTGTAGGCGTTGTACGCGTCGATGGCGTTGCGGTTCTGGGAGAACCAGAGGCCGCGGTAGACCGTGGAGGCCCACTCAACGTCCATCTTGGCCTTCTGCTTGAGGGTCTCCGCGTCGAGGCAGAGCTGCTCGAGGGTCTGGTGGGCCTGGATGAGCAGCAGGGCGGCGGGGCACTCGTAGCACTCACGGCTCTTGATGCCGACGACGCGGTCCTCGATCATGTCGATGCGGCCGTAGCCATTGCGGCCGGCGATCTCGTTGGCCTTGATGATGAGGGAGAGCAGGTCCATCTTCTCGCCGTTGAGGGCGGTCGGGATGCCCCCCTCGAAGCTGATCACGACCTCCTCGGGGTCGGCGGAGCAGTCCTCGAGGTTGTTGGTCATCGTCCAGATGTCCGCGGGCGGCTTGTTCCAGGTGTCCTCAAGCACGCCGCACTCGATCGCGCGGCCCCAGAGGTTGTCGTCGATGGAGTAGGGCTTCTTCTTGGTGGTGGGAACGGGCACGCCGTTCTTCTCGGCCCACTCCATCTCGGAGTCACGCGTGGTGAGGTCCCACACGCGCACGGGAGCGATGATCTCCAGCTCGGGGTCGAGGGCACGGATGCAGGTCTCAAAGCGCACCTGGTCGTTACCCTTGCCGGTGCAGCCGTGGGCCACGTACTTGGCACCATACTGGTGGGCGATGTCCACCAGGTGCTTGGAGATCAGCGGGCGGGAAAGGGCGGAGAGCAGCGGGTAGACGCCCTCGTACTTGCCGTTGGCCCAGATCGCCTTGGAGAGGATCTTGTCCGCGTACTCGGCGCGCATGTCGACGGCCTCGGAGGCGATGGCGCCCATGTCGAGCGCCTTCTGCTTGATCCAGGAGAGGTCCTTCTCGTCCTGGCCGACGTTGCCGCAGATGGCGATGACGTCGAGGTTCTTCTCGACCTGGAGCCACTTGACGATGACGGAGGTGTCCAGACCACCGGAGTACGCGAGTACGACCTTTTCCTTCTCAGCCATGTTGTTTCCCTTCGGTTAGGTGGCTAGCTGCTAGTGACGTGCATACAAGAAAGCCCCGACGTCGCGGGGCGCTCGAAGCCTGGTTGGCGATAAGGACCGGCAGGTTGCGGCGACACGCGACGTCTAGGGCGTGATTCGTCGGTTCTGGCGTCGGGTGGGGAGGAGGACCGCAGCGGGCATGGACACGCTGTGAACGTTCATAAACGTTAGCCTCCTCAGAAGTTGAGCGGGCGCGGGCTATTGGCCCGCGGCTGTCTGACGTGGCTGACTATAGGCCTTGGATGAGCGTTCCCCGTGAAACGACTCCGTCTTGAAACAAAACGGGCCGGGCGCGGCACGCGCCCGGCCCCACCGTGGCCCCTCGCCCGGCATCCCCGTGACGGGGCGTGCCGAGAGCTAGCCGGCGACGATGGCGATGCCGCTGCTGGTGCCGATGCGATCCGCGCCAGCGTCGACCATTGCCTGCGCCTCCTCTGCGGTGTGGATGCCGCCGGACGCCTTGACCTTGCAGCGGTCCCCGACGGTCTTGCGCATGAGCGCGACGTCCTTGACGGTCGCCCCGCCGCTCGAGAAGCCCGTGCTCGTCTTGACGAACGCGGCACCAGCCTCGACGGAGAGCTCGCAGGCGCGGACGATCTGCTCGTCCGTGAGCAGGCAGCACTCGAGAATGACCTTGACGCAGCGACCCTGGGCCGCCTCGACGACCCCGGCGATGTCGGCGCGGACGGCGTCGTCCTCGCCGGCGATCAGCCAGCCGATGTTGATGACCATGTCAACCTCGTCCGCCCCGTCGGCGACGGCACGCGCGGCCTCCGCGGCCTTGGAGGCCGGGGCCATAGCACCAAGCGGGAAGCCGACGACCGTGCACACGTTGACGGGGCTCCCCGCAAGGCGGGACGCCGCCATGGGGACCCAGCACGTGTTGACGCACACGGAGGCAAAGTCGTTCTCGACGGCCTCGTCGCACAGCTTCTCAATCTGGGCGCGCGTGGCGTTGGCCTTAAGCAGGGTGTGGTCGATCATCTTGTTGAGGCTCATGAGAGGCCCTCCTTGACGGTGTTGACGAGGTCGTCCGCGGTGAGGTGGAAATCGCGCTGGAGCCACGCCGGGTCGCCGACCTGGCCAAAGCGCTCTTTCACGCCATGACGGACCAGCTTGACGCCGGCGCCAGCCTCGGCGAGGGTCGCAGCCACGGCGTCACCGAGGCCGCCGATCACGCCATGGTTCTCGAAGGTCACGACGAGCTTCTTGCCAGCGGCCTGCTCGAGGACGAGCTGCTCGTCGAGCGGCTTGACGCAGAACGTGTCGACCACGGAGCAGTCAACACCCTGCTCTGCGAGAGCCTCAGCGGCGTCGAGCGCCTCGCTGACGAGCTGCCCGCAGGCGATGATGAGGGCGTCGGAGCCGTCGCGCAGGAGGTTGCCCTTCCCGAACTCGAACGTGGAGCCGGGCTCGTAGACGTTGCGCACGTCCTTGCGGTTGGCCCTGATGTAGTGGATGCCCTCGAGCTTGGCGTACTCGGCAACGATCCAGCGCATCTGGGTCTCGTCGGCGGGGTCGCAGACGATGGCGCCGGGGATGGAGCGCATGAGCGCCATGTCCTCCCACGTCGTGTGGGTGCCGCCGTTGATCCCTACGCAGAATCCGGGGTCGGACCCGAAGATGTTGATGGTGTTGTGCGCGTAGGCCCCGGACAGGAAGATCTGATCGAAAACGCGGCGCGTCGAGAACGGCCCGAAGGTGTGCGTGAAGGGGTGATAGCCCTCGGACGACATGCCCGCGGCCACGCCAATCATGTTGGCCTCCGCGATGCCGCACTGGATGAAGCGGCGGGGGTACTTCTTTGCGATGTTGGTGAAGCGGCTCGCACCGCCCAGGTCGGCCTCGAGGGCAACGACACGCTCGTCGAGCTCCATTGCCTGCTCGATGGAGTCAACCATGACGTCACGAAGCTCCGCACCCTTCTTGGTGCGGTCCTTGGCTAGCGTGAACACTTATGCCTCACTCCCCTCGATGTAGGCGTTCAGCTCTGCGATGGCGGCGTCGGCGGCCTCGCGGCAGGCGGGGTCGAAGAACTTCACCGAGTGGTTCCCGGGATAGGTCTCGAAGAACGGGACGCCAGCACCCTTTACGGTGTCAAGCACCACGCAGGTTGCGGAGTCCGTGACAGCCTCGGCGCGGTCGAGGGCGGCATCGAGAGCCTCGATGTCCTGGCCGTCGACGGTCTCGACGGCAAAGCCGAAGGCACGCATCTTCTCAGCGATGTCGAAGGGGTTGATTACCTCCTCGAGTGGGCCGTCGAGCTGGCGCTTGTTCCAGTCGATGATGACCACACAGTTGTTCAGCTTGTAGTGGGCGATGTACTGGAACGCCTCCCAGCACTGGCCCTCGTTGAGCTCGCCGTCGCCCACGATGAGGTAGACGCGACGGTCGCTGCCCTTCATGCGCAGCGCGGTGGCGATGCCGGCGGCGGTGGAGGTGCCCTGGCCCAGGGAGCCGGTGGTCATGTCCACGCCCGGGGTCTTGGTGCGGTCCGGATGGGACGGCAGGTTGGTGCCGCCCTGGTTGAGGGTGAGCAGCATCTCACGATCAAAGAAACCGCTCTCGGCGAGCGCCGAGTACCAGGCGGGGCCGGCGTGGCCCTTGGAGAGCACCACGCGGTCGCGGCCCTCCCAGCGAGGGTTCTTGGGGTCGTAGCTAAGGCGGCGGCCGTACAGCACGCTCATGAGCTCCACGATGGACATGGAGCCACCAAGGTGTCCGGAGCCGGCCTTCTCCAGCATGACGAGGATGTCGCGGCGAATCTTGGCCGCCAGCAGCTTGAGCTCGGAAAGCTCCTCAGGCGTCATGTGAGTTTACCTTCTTTCCTGTCTTCTCTTGACCTATACACAAAAGGGGAGCCCGTGCGTGGACGGGCTCCCCCCTTCGGTCGAGTGTGCCTTACGCCTCGAGCTTGGCGCGCAGCTTCTCCTCGAGCTCGCCCTTGTCGACGATGTTCTGGAGGACGATGATCTCGTCCTTGTCGACGTCCTTGATGAAGTCAGCGAGGTCGCGACCGACGACGAAGAGGTCGGCGGCGCCGGGGTGGACATCGGAGGTGGTGGAGTGGACAACCTCCACGCCCTCGACGCCCATCTTCTTGAGGACGTCCTGGATGTTCATCTCGACCATGAGGCTCGAGCCGAGGCCAGAACCACAAGCGCACATAATCTTTCTAACCTGCATCTGTGTACTTCCTTTCTGTAGTGACGGCTGGCGTCACACTAGGCTACTCCTTGGCCTTAGGCTTGGGAGCAACGACGTTGTAGATAATCGGCAGGAGGAAGCAGACGACGCAGATGGCGAACAGCGGCCAGCCGGGGACAGCCTGGGCAAGGTTGCCGAAGACGATGCCGAGCCAGGAGAAGTCGGCGTCGGAGAAGGTCGCCGAGGTGAAGCCGAGGTTCGTGAAGACCGGCATGCAGATGGCGGGCAGGAACGTGATGAGCAGGCCGTGGGCGAAGGCGCCGGCGATGCAGCCCTTGAGGCCGCCCTCAGCGTTGCCGAAGACACCAGCGGTAGCGCCACAGAAGAAGTGCGGGACGACACCGGGGAGGATGAGGGCAACCGGGAAGAGGCTTGCGTCGATGAGGGTGAGGATGATGAGGCCCACGACGCCGGCGACGAAGGAGACCAGGAAGCCGATGATGACGGCGTTAGGGGCGTACGGGAAGCAAACCGGGCAGTCGATGGCGGGCTTGGCGCCAGGCACGAGCTTCTCGGCAATGCCCTTGAAGGCGGGGACGATCTCGCCGACGATCAGGCGGACGCCGGAGAGGATGATGTAGACGCCGCCGGCGAAGGACATGCCAGAGGTGAAGGACCAGACGAGCCAGTTGGTCTTGGTCTCGGTGCCGACGTTGAGGAGCTCGTTGAGGTAGCTGAACTGCGTCGGATCCTCGGCGAGAATGCCGCGGCCAACGGCCACGCCCGTGACGATGATGAAGATGACCATCATCGTGATGGAGATGGAGACCGTGGTGTCGCGCAGGAAGATGAGGCGCTTGGGGAAGTTCACGTCCTCGGTGGACTTGCCGCCCTTGAAGAAGTGGCCGATCCAGCCGGCAAAGGCATAGCCGATGCCGCCGAAGTGACCGAAGGCGATGTCGTTGGAGCGGGTCACCTTACGGAAGGTGGGCTGGCAGTAGGCCGGAGAGAGAACCATGATGAGGCCGAGCAGGCAGCCGCCGGCAACGTAGAGGGTCCAGCCCTCAAGGCCGCCGATAGAGAGGACGACGGCGAGCATGCACGCCATGTAGAGCGTGTGGTGACCGGTCAGGAAGATGTACGGCATGCGAGAGAAGCGAGCCAGCACGATGTTGAGAATCATGCCAACGCACATGATGAGTGCCGACGCCTGGCCGAAGTCGTTGAGGGCCATCGAGACGACGGCCTCGTTGTTAGGAACGACGCCCTGCATGTTGAAGGCGTAGTTGAAGACCTCGCCGAAGGCGTTCAGCGAGCCGGACTGCAGGAATGCAGAGCCGGCGTTGAGGACCAGGAAGCCCACGATGGTCTTGATGGTGCCGGAAACGATGTCCTCAATGGGCTTGCCCTGGAGCGCAAGACCGAGGAGCGCGAGAAGGCCGACGAGGATTGCCGGCGTCGACAGGATGTTGACAAAGAAGTCGAGTACTGCCTGCATCTTCTCTACCTCACTTTCAAACTCGGGTCCATTTGTATTGCCATCTGCCGGGGCCTCTCCATGCCGCCGGCGCGAGAGCCAAAAGGCGGGGTGCTACTCTATGGGCGCAGTGAAGAAGGCGTAGACCTCGTCGGCCGTGTTGGCCTCGGCGATCTTCGTGATGTTATCGGGGTCGCAGAACATGGTGGCCAGGCGCCTCATAACCTCGATGTGGCCATCGGCGTCTGTTGCCGCAAGCGTAACAAGGACGCGCACGTCCGGGCCCTCCTCCTTGAAGCGCACGGGGCGGCGAAGGACGGTAACCGCAAGCTGGCGCTTGAGGACGCCCTGATCGGGACGAGCGTGGAGCAGGGCAAGGTCGGGGCAGATAACGAAGTAGGGTCCGAACTCCTTGGCGTTAGAGATGATTCCATCGATGTAGCGCGCCTCGACGTAGCCCTGGTCGACAAGCGGCTGGACGGCAACGCGCACGGACTCCTCCCAAGAGTCAACGCCCTCGACGATCTGAACGTTCTCTCGCTTGAGCATTTCCGCCATTCCGGCCATTCGCGTCCCTTCTCCTTGTTTTCAGACCTGTTCACTATAGCGCGTTGTTTTCCTGTTTCTTCCTGTTTTGTACACAGTTCTTTCAAATACGGTTCTTGCTCGGTGAACGGTATATAAAAACGCCCTGAACGTTTTAGCTCAGAGTCGTTGTCATTCGCTTATGCTAGTAAGTGCTTCATTTGAGTCGGAAAGGCACGGACCAGGCGTGTTCCCAAAGCAGCGACGCAAGACGATTCTCGAGCTCATCAATTCAAAAGGGCACGTCACCGTTGACGCGCTCTCCCGTGAGTTCGGCGTGAGCGTTGACAGCATTCGCAAGGACCTTAAGTTCCTCGCAGACCAGGGACTGTGTCGGCGCGAGTACGGTGGGGCCGTACGCGTTAGAGAATCTTCAGGCATCGGAGAACCCGACGGCGTCCCGGTGATAAGTGACTCACCCGCAATTGCAAACGTCGCCGACGACACCGTCCTCGGTGACGAAGGACGCAAGGCCGTCGCCCGGCGCGCTTACATGGAAATCAACGACGGAGACGCCATCTTCCTGGACATCTCAAAGACCAACCTCTATCTCGCCGACCTCATCGCCCAGGGCGACAAGCGCCTCATCGTAACGACCAACATGCTTGAAATCCCCCAGCGACTCGCCAACAACCCAAAGGTCACGGCTCTCGCGACGGGCGGCTATCTAAATACTCAGCTCACCGGCTTCATCGGGTCGGCGACCATCAGTCTTCTTGAGCCCCTGCTCTTCGCAAAGGCATTCATCGGCGCCAACGGCGTCGATCTTGAGACGAGCGCCGTGCTCACCGACGGGATGGACGATGGCATGGTGAAGCAGAAGGTGCTCAAGAACGCGTCGCATCGATTCCTGCTCGCGGACCGTGCGAAGTTCCTCACCCGAAAGGGATACCGCTTCGCCTCGATCAACGACTTCACCGCAGTCATTACCGACGAGTCTGATCCCAAGACGCTCGCCGCTATATTCAGGACGGGGACGCCAGTCCTCTGCTAGACGCCCCCGTCACGCGAGCTCAATCTGCCTCGCTCAAGAAACGCGCCGCCGGCCTCGGCGCTCTCGCTAGAGGGGTTAGCCGAAGAGGTGATCACGACCGTAGGCAGCCTGCCAGTTTGCACTGAACTCCTCGACGGCCTTCTCGGTACCCGGGTGTTCCATCATGAGCGAGACGATGTTGGGCGGCAGGGTCAGAGCGTGGATGCCGACACGGATAAGCTCGTGGACCTCCTCGACGTTGTGGAACGAGGCTCCCATGACCTTGGCGTCAAGTCCATTGACCGTCACCATCTCAATGAGGTCAATGACGCGCTCGACGCCGTCGCCGTAGTTGCACATCCGGTTGACGTAGGGTGCCAGGTAGTCAGCGCCGTTCATCGCGGCGAGAAATCCCTGCTCGGCGGAGTGGATGCCGGTGGCCAGGACGTTCAGTCCCTCCTGCTTCGCGGCCTTAATGGCACGCATCCCCTCGCGCGTCACGGGAATCTTGGCATAGGTGTTCTCGGGACGCAGCGCGTTGATGGCACGGGCCTCCTCCATGATCCCCTCGAAGTCCGTGCGCACCACCTGGGCAAAGAACTTCTGATCAGGGCGCAGATATGCCAGGATGTCGCCAATGGCCTGCTCGGGATACTTGCCGCTCTTGATTACGATGGAGGGGTTGGTGGTCACGCCGGAGATGGTGAGCAGGGAGTCAATCTCCTTGATGGCGGCAAGGTCGGCAGAGTCAACAATGAGTTCCATGTAGGGGTCCTTTCCACGGGTGTCGCAGACGCCGCGGCACGTCCTTCTCGCCTGACTCTACACGGTTGCATGGTGCCAGGGGACTGGATTTCCTGTTTTTTCCTGTTTCGGGGCAATGGGGGACGCGGGCGGCGGGCGAAGAGCCACCTGACCGTACAAAAAGCCCCCGGCCGCGGAAACTCCGCCGCCGGGGGCGTGCTCTTAGTGGTGCGCCGTCAGGGCTTCGAACCCTGGACCTTGGGATTAAAAGTCCCCTGCTCTACCAGCTGAGCTAACGGCGCGCAGGCTCGATTCTACCACGCGGGCGGGCTCTACTCCCAGGTCCACTGGCCGTTCACGAAGACCGGGGTCTCGGTGCCGTCGGCCGCGACGCCGTAGATGTTGAGGTCATCGGACCCAATCATGAAGTCGACGTGGGTGCTGCTCTGGTTGACGCCGTGCGAGAGCAGGGCGTCCTTGCTCAGGCTCACGCCGCCCATGATGCACTCCGGAAAGCCGTTGCCCAACGCCAGGTGACAGCTTGCGTTCTCGTCGTAGAGGGTGCTGAAGAAAAGGGTCTCGCTCTGTCGAATGGGGGTGTTCTTGGAAACGAGGGCCACCTCCCCAAGGCGACAGGACCCCTCGTCCGTCTCGATGATGTGTCGCAGCACCTCGCGCCCCTGCTCCGCCCCGTAGTCGACCACGCGGCCGCCCTCGAAGCGCAGCCAGAAGTCGCGCACCGTCTGTCCGGAGTGGACCAGCGGGAGCGATGAGTACACCACGCCGTCGGCGCGCTGGCGGTCCGGCGAGGTGAAGACCTCCTCGGTGGGGATGTTGGGGAAGAACGTCACGCCGTCCTGCGTCCGGCCCGCGCCGCCGTCCCAAACGTGGCCGTCGGTCAGCCCCACGGTGAGGTTGGTGCCGTTCTCGGACTCGTAGCGCAGGGCGTCGAAGCGATGTGAGTTCAGGAATCGCTTGGTCTTCTCGAATGAAGCGTTGTGCGTCTCCCAAGCGCTCTCCGGGTCCTCGCCGTCGGCACGGGAGACCTCGAGGATGAGCACCCAGAGACGGTAGAGCGCCTCGTCCTGGGAGAGGTCGGGGAAGACCTCGTGCGCCCATGCCCGCACGGGCACGCCGGCTATGCACCATGCGTTGCGCCCGAAGTCCATGCCGTCGCGGAAGGCCCGGCACTCCGTGTTGCGCGCGCGTGCGGCGGCAGCAGGCTTGGCCGGGTCGATCCTCTTGAGCGCGGAGGGATCCGAGCCCTCCAGGAACAGGAACGCCGCACCGGCATCTGCGAGGGAGTTGAGCTGCTCAACCTGCCAGGAGGGCGTGGACTCAAAGAAGCCGAGGTCGCAGTTCTCATAGGTGAGCCGCGTGACCTCGTCGTCCTTCCAGATTACGGTGACGTGGCCCGCGCCCGCCCGATAGGCCGCGGCGACTACACGGCGCGCAAAGTCCGCGCGCTCCACAGGCGTCTGCAGCACGAGCTCCTGACCGCGGCGCAATGAGACCCCCTTGCGCACAAGAAGGTTTGCGTAGAGGTCAAGCTGGTCAGAGAGGGCCTCGGTAGCGAGACGGCACTCCTCGGCGGTCATGGGGATGGGTGCCACGGTCGTTCCTTTCACTCTTGGCGGCGCGGCAGGAAAGCCTCGCAGGCTTCTTCTACCCAATAAAAAGGGCCCCGAAGGGCCCGAAGGTTTCTGGAGCGGGCAACGGGACTCGAACCCGCGAATGTCAGCTTGGGAAGCTGATGCCTTACCACTTGGCGATGCCCGCGTGCGAAGGAAAGTATACCCGCCCGGGGCGCACGAGGGCAAGCGGCACGCAAAACCCACGAGTGCGACGGGGCGAAGGGTCGCCAAGCAAGCCCAGCCGAGCACCCGGGAGCGCCTCGCGCCGGGCAATCGTGTTTGTTTCGCGTCGACGAGACGCACCGAATCTTGGGGGACACCTCCTCGACCAAGCTGGCCGCCGCTTCTGAGCTGGGCGGGACGCGGCACCTCTGGGCCTCCTCGGAAGCCGCCCGGAAGTCTTGCGCATGCGTTCCGAAAGGGCCGGCGCGTAGGGTGCCGCCAGTGGCAGAACGGCAGGGAGCGGGGGCCTCTATGAAACATGTCGCCAGGTTGCGCGGGCAGAGGAAGCTTAGGCGGAGGTGCGGGTGGCAAGAGGGTACGCCACGTGGGCACCTCATCGGCGGTGACCCGCTTGGGGGTGGGCATCCGGCGGCTGTTGGCCATGCCGGGCGCGCCGTCTTGGCCGAGGCAACGCTTGACGCACGAAGGTAAGAAAGACGGGCAGAAGGGAACAAGCAGAGAAAGACCAACTCGGACAAGGAGGAGCAGTGGCCAACAGCGGCGAGAAGGACCTTGTGTTGTACGTACGACCGGGATGCCCCTACTGCCAGCGCGTATTCTCCTTCCTGGAGGAGAACGGGATGGAAATCCCCCAGCGCGACATCTCCCGGGACCCGAACGCCCGAGAGGAGCTGGAGAGGCGCGGGGGCAAGGGCCAGGTACCGTGCCTGTTCATCGACGGGCAGCCTCTCTATGAGTCCCTCGACATCATCGACTACCTCGCGGGGGAACGGGCTTAGGCACGTCCCGCGGCGGCTTGGAGTCGGGGCGTTTGACAGCAACAAAGACGTAGCCGACCATTGCAGGGACCCGGGCCACATGGCGCCCGACGACCCCTCGTGGATTGGACTCACGTGTCTCCTCGCCAGATTACCCGCTGCGGTCTCTGCGTGGCCCTCCTCGCCGTAGGATCGTCCATCAGCGTACCGCTGGGCCCCGTCCCCTTCACCCTGCAGACGCTGGTTCTTGCGATGCTCCCAATAGCACTCGGAGGACGGGACGCCGTGATCACCGTCGCGGTCTGGGTGGCGGCCGGGGCGATTGGCCTCCCCGTGTTCTCCGGATTCTCGGGAGGCGTCGGGCACATCCTCGGGCCGACAGGGGGCTACATCTGGGGCTTCCTCGCAGGCACGGCGTTGGCCGCGGCGGTCCTTCGCCTTGATGCGGTGCCTGAGCGGATGCGCGAGGGCCTCGCGGCCGGGGCGATGCTGCTCGTCTCCTACACGTTTGGCACGGCGCAGCTGGTGGCGCTGCTGGGCATTGACCCCATGGCGGCGCTCGGCACGGCCGTGCTTCCTTTCGTTGTCCCCGACGTTCTCAAGCTCGTCGCGGGCGTCATGGCGGGCCGAGCCGTCCGGCGCGCCATCTCTGTCGGGACGCGGGCGGCATAGGCAGCCTCCCCCGCAGACACTCTGGCCATCGCACTAAAAGGGCCCGCCGGGTTTCCGGCGGGCCACAGAAGTCAGGGCTCTCACATGTTGGATGACGAGGTCACGGCGCTAGGAGCGGCGAATCATCTCCGTAACAAGCTCCGCCACCTGAGCTGCCTGGTCGCCGCTCACGTTCTGCGGCACGTCGGCGGCGGTCTGAGAGAGTGCCGGGAGGCCGTTGCCGTCAACACCGCGAATGGTAACGGACCTCAGCGATGAGTGCATGGCCACCGTGGCATCCGTTCCCTGCCAGTCGCAGGGACGCTGGTCAAGCGCGAGATGCAGGTCGGTGGCGGCCCCGGAGAGCAGGCGGGAGATGCGGCGGTCGGCGCGGCGGGTTCCCTCGAGGCCCTCGGTCTTGAGCAGGCAAAGATCGCCAGCACCCACGCAGTCGAGGTTGATCACGAAGCAGCCACGCACCTCGGAGCGGTGCTGACGCAGGAAGGCCCGCATGCCGGCGTGGTCAAGCGAAGAGGAGCCCAGGGCCACGAACCAGATGTCGTGGGAAATGAGGGCGTCGTCCCCGAGCTTGAGCACCGCGTCGCGGAGCTCCTCCTCACTCGGGGCGTCTTCCTCGTCTACAAGGCGCAGGCCGGCACGCGGAGCGGCGCCGCCACGCCACATGCCGCCGTCATCATCCGCCGACGAGTCATCGGCGCCGAGCCATCCACTCGAGGCGGCGGCGTCAGCCGACCCCTTGCCACGACGCTTGAGCTTGGAGAGAAGGCCGCTCAGGGGGTTGTGGCGAGTAGGCTCGGCCTCGGCGGGCGCCGGGGAGATGGTTCCAATGGGCTCGGGGGCCGTAACGCGCTCGGACGTAATGACCGGCGCAGGGGCAGGCGACGCAGCTGGCTGGGGTGCGCGGACGCGCGTGGCGTTGGGATCGGTCGCAAAGGGGTCGACCTCGTTCTCGGAGGGATCGGGGAGGTCGAAGAGGGACGCTCGGCGGGCAACGCTCGAGAGCTGCGGGCGGTAGCTCGACTTGCCCCACTCCGGGTCTGTCGGGGCGGTCGGACGGGCAACAGGCTGAGTTGCCTGGGTGGTGTCTGAGTCCCCAGATTCATCGGTGTTGGTAAGGCCCGTCGAGTCCTTCTCGCCAACCGGACGGGAGCCATCGTCCATGACTATGGAGAAGCGCCCGGTTGAGAGCAGGTCCTCCCTCGTGGCGTCCGCCTCCTCGGAGCCCTCCGCCACCACGGGCGCGGCGGGCTCCGCTGCTGCCTCCTCCACAGGCGCGAGAGGAGCGGTCTCGGAGGCCTGTGCCACCCGCGGCTGCGGCGCCGTCTCGGACACCTCGGGGGCCACGGGAGCAGGGGCCTCGACGGTCGGGGAGATGAGCGAGGGCGCAACGTATTCAATCTCGCAGTCCTCCGGCAGCATGCCGAGAGAGCGAAGCACCTCGGCGCCGCGACGAACGCCAACGACCTCCTCGTAGACGGGCTCAGAGGGTTCGGGGTCAACGGCCGCGGAGAAGTCACGGGTCTCCTGGGCCTCCATGGCCTCAGGGGCCTCCACGGCCTCCGACTCGACGGGCGCCTGCTCAGCGACCGGCTCCGCCGGCGCCACGGGACGCTCGCGCGGAACCATGCCGCTCGGGCGGACGTTCTCAAGCACGCCGAGAAGGGCGGCAACGGAGGACTTGTTGTCGTTGGCGCCAAGCGTGCAGGCCGCCATGCGCTGAGCGATGGCCCCCACGGCCAGCACCAGGGCCGGCACCGCCGCGAGGATGCCAACGATCCACAGTACGATGCGCACGACGTCGGGGATGAATCCGAGCAGCTGGAGGAAGGCGCACGCGGCGACCACGTAGGAGCAGGGAACGCTCAGCTTGGTGATAAGGGGAAGGTAGGGCGCCACGGGCGAGGACACGAGGGGGTTCTCACGCGGGGAGTCATAGTGGGCAACGACCACGATGGTGCGGTTGCCCTTGGTCACCAGCGGGCCGGTGGCGCGATGGACCGCCACCACGTTCTGGCTCTGCGCGGACGGCCCGAAGCTCAGGGACACCTCGCGGCCAAGCAGGCGCAGCACGGCGAGCGCCGTTGGGACGAGCGCGAGCACCAGACCGATGAGGGTCAGCGGCAGCACGCCCAGACCACTCACGAGCACGCCGACGAACATCGCCACGGACAGCACGGACGGGATGACTCCCGCAAGCGCAGGCGCGCTGAACTCCTCGAGGCGCGGCTCGACGTCGTGCTGAGCCATCAGCTCGGAGATGGTCTGTGCGGCCTGGAGCTCCTCCTGGCTGTTGGCTGGGGCTATGCCGACCTTCTCGTTGAGGTAGTCGAGGTAGTCATGTGTCATGGCCATGCTTGCATCCTTTTTACGTGTCCCGCAATCGCCGTCATAAGGTGTGCATACAATCAAAAGAGTATACGTCTTGTGCTTTGGTTTCGTAGAAAAGACGCAGACGACTCAAACAATAGTGCGAAAGGGGCGGCCCCTCACGGGCCCGCCGTCACGGAAGGTGGTGCCTTGAGGGTCACGAAGGACGATGAGCGGGCAAGGAGGATCTGCTCGCTCGCCCTCGAGTTCATGAACGCGAAGTCCCCGGTTCCTTCCGGGGAGCTTGCCAGGGACTTCTACCCCACGCTCTCCCCGGACAGCTTCCGCCGCGCCTTCTCCAGGGACCGCATAGCACTTGCTGCCTGCGGAATCACGATAGAGGAGGTGCGGGCGTCCGGGGGCGAGTCCAGCTGGCGCGCCGCCGAGGGAACCTTCTTGGGCGGCGCGGAGCTCGAGCCCGTCGAGGCCGCCGCGCTCGACGTGGCCTGCCAGCCCCTTCTAGACGACCCCGCCTTTCCCTTTTCAGGGGACCTCCGCTTGGCGCTCGCAAAGCTCACGCGAGCCTTCGCCGAAGTGGGCGCCGGCGCCTCGACACAGTCTGCCACGGAGGAGTCGCGGGCCTTTGGCGAGCTGAGGCGCAGCCTTGTGGACGGATGCGCCGCGCAGATTTGCTACCAGGACGCGGCCGGACGTGTCTCCGAGCGCACCATAGCCCCGTACGGCATCTTTGAGCTGCACGGGAGATGCTACCTTGTGGCAGGACGGCTGGACGAGCGCGGCAACGTCATGGACGGTGGGGAGCGCACCTACCGCACAGATCGCGTGCTTGAGGCGAAGGAGCTGACCGACGTGCCAGTGTGCGCGCCCGCGGACTTCTCTCCCCGAGATTGGCGCAGGCTCCCCTTCCAGATTGGGGCCCGGGAAGCCGAGGCGCGCTTTCTCGTGCCGGCCGATCGAGCCGCCGACCTACGCCGTGCCGCTTCCGGTCAGGGGGCGTTTGACGAGAAGGACGGCGCGCTCGTCTGGTCGATCACCATAGCCGACCTCGACGCCGCGGCGCGCTGGGCCGTTGCCCTGGGCGTCCGTCCCCTCACACCCGCTGCCCTTGTTCATGCGTGGAAGAAGCTGCTCGAGGGGGTGCTGTGCAATGCCTCGTAAGAAGGGTTCCGCAGGCAGACCAGGAGGCTTGGACGAGGCGCGCGAGCTCGTGGCCCTTGTCGCCAGCCTGAGCGAGGCCGGAGACGCCCTGACCGCCGAGGCGGTGGCCGCGCGACTCGGGGTCTCCATGGAGCGCGCCGAGAAGCTCGTGGCGCTCGTGCTTACGGCATCTGGCTCCGACGGAGCCCGCCTGCCGCTCGTCGAGGAGGACGGAGAGGTCACCATGCTGCTCACGCGCGGCATGCGAGGACGGGCGGTGCGGCTCACGAGAGATGAGACCGTTGCCTTGGAGGCAGCGCTGGAGCGACTTGGCGTGGGCGCGGACGACCCCGTGCGCCTGCAGGTTGAGGGTGCGCTCGACCCATCGTCACTGGACGCATCCATCGCCCGGCGTCTCGTCGCGAGCGAGAGAGACCCTCTTCTCGCAGAAACGATTTCCACGTGCGCGCGGGCGCTCGTCGAGCGGCGTGGTCTGCGTTTTTCGTACCGTCGGGGCGGAACGGACCGGCCTGAGCCCCGTCACGTCTTCCCACGACGCCTGCGCTGCGAGGACGAGGCCTGGTATCTCGAGGCGTACGACCTCGGCCGCGCAGGCGAGCGCACGTTCCGGCTCGACCGCATGCACAAGGCTGAGGTCTCAGCGGACGTAGAGGGGACGCCGTCGACTCCCGAAGCACAGCCCTCGCAGATGGTGCGCATCACCTTTGACGACCCGCGCCTCCTTGAGGTACTTCCCTGGCACGAGCTGTCCATTCTGGAACGGGACGAAAGTCACGCGGTTGCGCAGACCCCCTTCTATGGTGGTCAGTGGCTTGTCCGCATGGTTGCCGCCTGTGGTGGGGACGCTCACGTCGACGACCCCGGCCTTGCGGCCCTCGTCGTCGACTACGCCCGCGTGCAGCTCGGCTCGTGAGACGTGAGGGCGGAGGTGGGAGGCCGGCGCCTCACGCCCCCACCTCCCAAAACTCACTCGTGGCTCGCACGCCACATACGGATGTAACGGCCGACGTTGGCGCTATCGAGGCGCGACACGTTACTCGAGGGCAGGGATCCCACAAAGAGGCGCCCGTAGCCCTTGCTCGCCACGCGCGAGTCCGCCAGCACGAGCACACCGGTGTCCGTTGAGCTTCGGATGAGCCTACCCGCCGCCTGCTTCACCGAAATCACGGCCTCCGGCAGCGAGTAGCGCCACCAGGCGCGCTCCTCCCGGCGGTCGCGCTCGCGAACGAGCGGGTCGTTTGGGCTCGCAAAGGGCAGCTTGGGAATAACCACGCAGCGTAGGGTGTCCCCCGTGGCGTCAAAGCCCTCCCAGAACGACCGAAGAGCCATGAGCGAGAGGGACTTCTCGCTCATGAAGCGAGTACGCAGGCGTCGCGGGGAGCTGCCGCGCTCCTGGCAGGCAACCTCGAGCCCCTCGGCCGCGAGGCGGGGTCGGAGAGCCTCGTAGACGTGCTCCATGTCCCGGCGGTTGGTAAAGAGCGTGAGCACCGAGCCGCCCATGGCGACGTGCACGTCGAACAGCAGGTTCTCCAGTGCGCCGAGGTAGGCGCGGTCATTGGGCGCCGGCAGGTCTCTTGCCACCACGACGGACATGTGGGAGTCGTAGTCGAAGCTCGAGTCAAGACGCACGTCACGGTGCTTGGACGCAGGCAGTGCCGACAGGCCTACCGCATGGTCAAAGTGGGAGAAGTCATCCCCCACGGCAATGGTCGCGGACGTGAAGACGACGCTCTCCATCTCCGGCAGCCACCTCTCGGCGAGGTCTGCGCCCACGTCGATCTTCTCGGCCATGAGGCGCTCGGTGGCCATACGGCGCTTTGAGCGAGACAGCTGTGCCGAGTAGACATAGCGGTCGTCAGAGCCCTCGCAGATGAGGCGCACTCCGTCGAGAAGCCCCTTGAGGAAGCGCGTGGACTCGGCAAGCGCGGCGCCATCCTGCGGGGCCTCTGCAGCGAGGGCCGAGACGGCATCCGCGAGGCTGCGGACGGACTCGTCAAGAGCGTCGGTTGCTGCTGAGGCCGCATCGGCGACGGCGCGCCACTCGGGCGTGGAGCGCACGGCCGAGTCTATCCAAAGCGTCACGACGTCGTAGCCGCCCTCGCTCCTGGCCAGCGGGACAAGGCCGTGGACCGCTACGAAGAGGTCGGCCACCGCCACGCTCGAGCGGCTCACGGACGCGGCCGACTTGGTGAGAAGCCCCGTGACGAGCGTCGATGAGTCGAGCTGCATGGCTTGGATCATCGCCTGGTGAATGGCGCCGCTGCGCGTGCCGCCGAGCAGCTCGAAGGCTGCGCGGGCCTCGTCTCCGGACACCTCGACCGCCCACTGTCGACGCGCCTCGGCCTCGAAGCCATGGGCCTCGTCCACCACCCAGTGACGAATTGGCGGCAGGATGCGCCCCTCTGCCTCCACGTCACGCAGAAGCAGGGAGTGGTTTGTCACCACCACGTCCCCACGGGCTGCACGGCGACGGGCGCCATGCAGCAGACACTCACCGGGGAAGTAGGGGCAGCGACCTCGCAGGCACTCGCCCGGAGAGGTGGTGAGCATCTGCCGCGGCACGTAGCGCCAGCGAATGCCCAGCGCGTCGAGGTCCCCCTCAGGCGACTGACATGCAAAGGCGTAGGTCACCGAGATTGCCGTGAGCATGTCGCAGCCCACGGCGTTGTCCGAACGGCCATCGTGCGCGGTCACCGCAAGGGGCAGATCCTCCGTGGCGGCGCGGTCAAGACGATGCAGGCAGGGATAATGGTCATAGCCCTTGAGGCTCGTGAAGGTAAGCCCTCCGGGCAGGGCGGCGCTAAGCGCCGGAAGCTCATGGGAGACCAGCTGGTCAGTGAGGGCGTTGGTCTTGGTTGCAATGCCCACCGTAACGTGGTTTCGCTGCGCGAAGAGAACCTCGGGAACGAGGTAGGCCACAGACTTGCCAACCCCCGTTCCAGCCTCGATGGCGCGGTGCGTTGAGGCGCCCAGGGCGGACGCCACCTCCTGAGCCATCGCGACCTGCTCAGGGCGGCGCTCCATGTGCTCATACATGAGCGAGACCACGCCGCCCGGCCCAAATGCCGCCTCCACCTCGTCAGAGGAGGGCGCGATGGTCTGGTCAAGCTCGGCGGCGTCGAGTCGCTGATCGCCCTGGTTCGTACGCACCAGGGAGGCACGGACCTCCTTGAGCGAGAAGGGCCGGGACGCCACCTC
Source organism: uncultured Atopobiaceae bacterium (assembly GCA_944321515.1). Taxonomy (GTDB): domain Bacteria; phylum Actinomycetota; class Coriobacteriia; order Coriobacteriales; family Atopobiaceae; genus Thermophilibacter. The sequence continues at coordinate 272,080 of CALULO010000001.1, forward strand.
GCCAGACGTCTCGGCAAGATAGGAGATCACGGGACGGAAGGGCCAGTCTATCTCGGGATGCATGGCGGACAGTTTGGCAAGGAGGCCCTCGGGCAGATCCGAGAGCGCCGTCAACAGGATTGGCCACATGCCGCAGAGGGCGTCCACGTCGTCGGAGGCACGGTGGGTGACCGACGAGCAGCCGAAGGCCTGCGCCATGTCCGCCAAGCGGTGGGTAGAGAGTCGGGGCAGGGCTATTCGAGAAAGCGAGAGCGTGTCAATCCAGGTGTCGGAGACCGCAGAGCCCCCAGGCACGGCCTCCACGAAGGTGCGGTCGAACGTGGCATTGTGTGCCAGCACCGGTCTTCCGGCGGTGAACTCCGCAAGCGAGGCCACCGCGTCACGCGGAGACGGCGCGTCGGCCACGTCTGAGGTGGAGATGCCGGTCAGCCGCGTTATCTCGGCCGGGACGGGCATTCCGGGATTCACGAACGTCTCAAAGCGCTCCGTCACCTCACGCCCGCAGACTAAGGCGGCGGAGATCTCTATGAGCTCGCAGTCCTTGAAGGAGAGGCCCGTAGTCTCGGTGTCAAGCACCACGATCTCGTCCTCAAGGGGGCCGAAGTCACGGGTGCGGGCCCTTCTCGCCAAGCTGAGGTAGGAGTCTCGGATATGGTCAGGGGTACCCGGGAGCAGCAGCGCCTCAAGCGCACCCGATGCCTCGGCCCCCACCTCTAGCAGTCCTCCCCGGCAGCCTCGAGCGCATACTCAACGAAGCGTGTGCAAAGCTCCGGGAATTCGATGCCGCCATGGCGTGCGGAGTCCGGAAGGAGACTCTCTGCAGTCATGCCGGGAATGGTGTTGGTCTCCAGGATCACCGGCTCCCCAGACCCCGTCACGATGAAGTCGCTTCGAGAGCAGCCTCGGCAGCCAAGCGCCTTGTGAGCGCGCACGGCCAGCTCCTGGGCGCGGGCGTAGACGCCCGGCTCGAGCCGGGCGGGTATGACGTGGTGCAGCGCAGAGGGCTCATACTTGACCGTGACGTCATAGAAGTCGGCACCCGTCACGATCTCAACCACGGGCAGCGCATGTGCGTCGGCGTTTCCGATGACGGGCACGGTGATCTCCGTGCCCTCAACGCACTCCTCCACGAGAACTCGGCCGCCGGCGGCGCCCGCCTTGGCAATGGCATCGTTGACGCCAGCGGGCTCGGTCACACGTGTGATGCCAAAGCTTGAGCCATTGGCCGCAGGCTTCACGAAGAGGGGCAGGCCCAGGCGCGCCACGAGCTCGTCGACCTCCTCTTGAGAGAGCCTGGCATCCGCAGGCATGTCCACGCCGCGCGGCGTACGAATGCCTGCTTCGTCAAAGACGGCCTTCGCAAGCTGCTTCTCCGACGAGACCGCAGAGGCAGCCACCCCGGAGAAGGTATAGGGAAGGTGCAGCACCTCAAGAAGCCCCTGGACGCACCCGTCCTCCCCATAGGCCCCGTGCATGGCCACGAACGCAACGTCATAGCTACCACTTACAAGGCGCGTCAGGAAGTCGCGCGCGGCGAGATCGAGGGTGTCGACGTTCGTGAAACCTGCCTCGACTAGAGCGTCGTGACAGCGTGACGCAGACTTGAGCGAGATCTCGCGCTCGTCAGACCATCCTCCCCCGATGACTGCCACGCGCAGGGAACGCAGCCGCTCTCTGTCCATCCGAGCCCCTCCATCTGCCACTCACATACACTAGACTTATCTTGGAATCCTCTTGTCGAGGATACTCCAAACGTACGCGACCTCGGACGGAGGACCTATGTCCCAGGACAGCACTACACCCAGCACGCCCGAACAGATCACTGAGAAGCGCGACCTCCACTCCCTTACCCGTGGCGAGCTTATGGAGCTCCTCGCCGAGCTTGGGCAGCCAAAGTTCCGCGCCAAGCAGGTGGAGGAGTGGGTCTGGGTCAAGAATGCCCAGAGCTTTGACGAGATGACCAACCTTCCCAAGAGCTTGCGAGAGGAGCTCGCCGAGCGTGTGACCCTCGGAGGCATAAGTGAGCTCACCCGGCAGGTCTCCGTTGACGGCAGCCGCAAGTACCTCCTCTCCCTCTCTGACGGCGCGAGCGTTGAGTGCGTCGGCATGCCCTCCCGCGCCAAGCTCTCTGTTTGTGCATCAACCCAGGCCGGCTGCCCCATGGGTTGTGCATTTTGCGCCACAGGAGCAGCGGGGCTCACGCGCTCCCTTACCGCCGCGGAGATCTACGAGCAGGTTATGCACGTGCGCGACGACTTCAACACCCGCGTGACAAGCGTGGTCCTCATGGGCCAGGGCGAGCCCTTCCTCAACTATGACGCCACGCTTGCGGCGCTGCGCCGCCTCAACTCCTCCGAGGGCGCGGGCATCGGCGCGCGGCACCTCACGGTGTCCACGTGCGGCCTCATTCCACAGATCATGCGCTTTGCCAACGAGCCCGAGCAGTTCACCCTCGCCGTCTCTCTCCACTCCGCCGTTCAGAGGACGAGAAACATCCTTATGCCTGGCGTGCGTAAGTACTCCCTCATCAACCTCTACAACGCTATGGGCGAGTACGTTAACAAGACCGGTAGGCGCCCCACCTACGAATACGCGCTTATCTCCGGCGTTAACGACACGGAGAGTGAGCTTCAGGCTCTCTGCGACTTCTGCGAGGGCACGTTGGCTCACGTGAACCTTATCCAGCTTAACGAGGTCGAAGGCTCCAAATTCCGCCCTTCCACCGACTTGCGTGCCGAGGACTTCGTTCGTCGCCTTGCAAGCGTTGGCATTGAGGCAACCATTCGTAACTCCCGCGGCTCAGACATTGATGCGGCGTGCGGCCAGCTTCGTCAGCGCATCGCTAAGCAGTCTTAATACTTATAGAACATATGTTCTATAAGTATTAACCTATTCTTTTCTAAGTAGAGGGGCTGAGACCTGTTAGGTCTCAGCCCCTCTACGTCTTTCTGTCGCAGAGACGTCTTTAGATTCCAAGCGCATCCCATTGTTTAGCAGTTCGGGCCCTGTTAGGCAGCTCATCCTCCTCAGCAATCGAGCCTTGAGAGTCAGAGACCGCATTCACTATCTCCTCGCAGGCCTTCTGTGCAGTTTTTACTCCTGCGCGCACGCTTTCTCTAGCTGACTCTGTCAAGAGAACTCGATAGGCAATGAATCCGATAGCTGTTATCCCCACCGTCAAGATTGCGGGTACCTTGTAGCGCACCTTCACTCAGACCACGTCCCTGGTCCGGCAAGCAAGTCGACGATGTGTGCGAGCTCATCCTCACTCTTGAACTCAATTTCGATCTTATTTTTACCACGTACGTTCTTCACCTTGACGTTTGTATCAAGCGCCAGCTTCATCTGACGAGCTGCCCGCTTGAAGGACTGTGGCACAGGAAGTCTCACTGCCTTTTCTGTCTGCTTACTGACAGAAAACAACGGAGCAAGACTTTCTGTCTGTCGAACCGATAGATGTTCCTCAACGACCTTGTTGGCAAGTCGAATCCGTCCCTCTTCGCTTGGCACTGCAAGAATTGCTCTTGCATGGCCTGCTGTCAGCTTTCCCTCATCAACAAGGCCCTGGACCTCCTGGGGGAGGTCAAGAAGACGGAGTGTATTCGTAATTGTGGATCGTGACTTGGACAGCGCCTGAGCAAGCTCCTCCTGTGTAAGTCCCTTGTCCTTGATGAGCTGTCGATAGCCTTGAGCCTCCTCTAGAGGCGTAAGATCAGAGCGCTGTAGGTTCTCAATCAGTGCGAGCTTGAATACGTCCTCATCGGATATCTCTCGAATGATGACAGGAACTTCCTCAAGCCCTGCCGCCTTTGCCGCTTGATATCTTCGCTCACCCGCAACAATCTCATAGTGGTCTGCTTGCCTACGTACAAGCAGTGGCTGCAGAATTCCGTTCTGCTTGATTGAATCAGTTAGTTCAGCAAGGTCTTCTGCCTTGAAGGTCTTTCTTGGCTGTCCCTTGTTTGGACGTATTTTATTGATTGGGAGAGTTGAGTCAGGACGCATGCCCGCTGTCTCAGCATCTGCTTCGCCTACTAACAGACCGAGCCCCTTACCCAAACCACTTTTCTTAGCCACGTGCGACCACCTCTCTAGCAAGCTTTGAATAGGCAAGGGCTCCCTTGCTTACTCGTGCGTACATGGCAACTGGAAGCCCGTGACTTGGAGCCTCCGACAGTTTGACGTTACGCGGAATGATCGTCTTAAACATCTTCTTGCCAAAGTAGCCCTGAACTTCATCTACGACCTGCTTGGACAGCGTCGTACGACTGTCGAACATGGTCATAACCACACCAAAGATCTCAAGATTAGGATTCATCCGCCTCTTGACCATCTGCATTGACTCTAGGAGCTTTGCAACACCCTCCAGTGCATAGTATTCGCATTGGATTGGAATTATGAGGCTGTCTGCAGCAACGAGTGCATTAATCGTCAACAAACCAAGCGAAGGGGGACAGTCAATGAAAATATAGTCAAACTCATCCTTTACTTTCTCAATTGCCTCTTTGAGAACAGATTCCCTGGCCATCGCAGAGACTAACTCAATCTCAGCCGTTGCTAGCTGAATTGTAGCCGGGACTATAAATACATTGGGCTCACATGTATCGACAATCGTTTCCTCAATCGGCTGTTCGTGGAGGATGACGTCGTAAATGTCGTGTTCTAGTTCGTCTTTTTCAACGCCATAGCCACTTGTCGAGTTTCCTTGAGGGTCAAAGTCAATCACCAGGACCTTCTTTTTTCCCTCTCCGAGACACGCTGAAAGATTAATCACTGTTGTTGACTTACCAACACCACCCTTTTGATTAATTACAGCAACTACCTTGCTGTTACGCTGTGGAAGACCTCGTTTTACGTCTTTGTAGCTCATTTGTCCCCCGTAGTCTCTAGTTGAGTGGTGAGTTGTATCAGCATCATACGTGATTGTTTCACGTGAAACGGTAACAATTGTCTTTTTTCTCTATTCGGCTTTGAATGACACTGTTTCGTATGAAGCAAACTGCTTATCTCATCTGAGCTACAAATTTGGTAGTTGTCCTACATATTAATTTAGCCGAGGTGTTTCACGTGAAACACCTCGGCTATACGGCGAAGTACGCAAGCTTATAGCTAGCTAATACTTTGAGCTAAACACCAAGCGGACTCTTTTTTGCAGTCCCGACCTTTCGAGGAAGACGGATCCTAGACTTAGCGACCTTTCTAAACACAAGTACCTCTCGATGACCCAATCCCCTAGGAAGCTCAAAGGTTTCACGTGAAACAAGACTTAGACCACAAATTTCTCCAGCTCTGACCCCAGCCTCAATCTCACTTTGCTCTGGATGACCCTTCTGAACTATAAGTAAACCGTTTCGGGAAAGGAGGGGAGCAGCATACTCAACAAGAGTATTAGTCTGAGCGACAGCACGAGCCAATACTATTGTCTGGCTTCCACCGTGAGTTAACGCATAGTCCTCAACTCTCGTATGAATGGCAGACAACCTTCTCAAGCCAATTTCTGTAATAAACGAATTCACTGCGTCTACTTTTTTTCCAACAGAGTCGATAAGAACTCCGTGGGCACCCGTCATGACTCCAAATGGAATACCGGGGAATCCACCGCCAGTTCCCATATCGAGGAAACGATCGCCTTCGGATACTGACACAGCCTCACAAGAAAGGGGAAGTAGTGAATCGACAAGATGGAGCGTCACAGCCTCATTGAGGTCAGTAATCCTCGTGAGGTTTACAACCTTGTTCTTCTCAATAAGCAGCTCGAGATGACGAACCATCAGACTTGCCTGTGACAGCTCACAGGTGATTCCAAAGTCATCAAGCTCGCTAACGAGCTGTTGAATGAGGCTGTCAGTCATATTCATCCAATCTATTCATGACAAGAAATCACGTGTCAGAAGTTTCTGTCAAACAAAAAAGGGAGGATGTGAATCACATCCTCCCTAAGGATACAAAAACAAGCTGCCAAGCGCTCTAGAGAACGGACTACCGAACAGCAGTAATAACAACGCGACGCTCGGGCTCTTCACCCTCGGAATGTGTGATGACTCCCGAGTCATCACGTAGCGCCAGGTGAATCAAACGACGCTCATAGGCATTCATGGGAGCAAGGGTCACCTTGCCGCCACGTTGCTTAGCCCTTGCAGCAGAGGAGAGTGCGATGTCCTCCAGCTTCTGCTTACGGCGACTCTTATAGCTCTCAATATCAACCGTAACGGGATAGTAGAACTTAATCTTGCTACTTAGCAGTGAGGTAAGCACCATCTGAAGCGCGTCGAGGGTGCGGCCGTGTCGTCCAATAAGAACAGCAAGATCGCCATCGCTCACGTCAAGGATGAGCTCACCATCCTCACCGTCGTACTCATCAATGGAGCAGCGGTCCTCACCAAAGAGGGAGAGAATGCCCTTTAGATAACCGACCGCGAGGTCCGCGATGCGATCCATCTCGTCATCAGTCAGGGCCACGCCAGCCTCGTAGTGCTCCCTGATGGAGACGAACTCGTCAGCGTTCTCGACGCCATTTTGTTCCTCAATGAGTTCGCTGGAGTCCATCTGAACATCCTCAGCCATCTCAGCCTCCTGCTATATAATACCTAGAACTAAACTAACAAGAACAAAGCAGGTAAAAGGTAGTTCTTTAAGCCTTCTTGTGTGGACGAGGCTTCTTCTCGCGGCGAACCACGTCTACCTCAACGGGCTTGTTGGCCGCCTCTGCAGCTGCGTCAGCCTTGGCCTTCTCGATAACACGCTTGGTAATGAGCTGCTGCTGGATAACCTGCCAGAGGGACGAGGTCACGTAATAGAGCAGGACGGCCGCCGGGCAGGAGGCCCAGCCAAACCACAGCATCAGAATGGCCATGACGCCGCCCATCATGTAACTCTGCGAGCGCTGCTCAGCCGGCTGGGTACGCGCGGTGAGCATCATCGGAACGAAGGTCAGCACGCCAAACAGCACGTCGAAGGCAACGTAGGGGATTGCCGACACGATTCCGGAGGTCTCAACAACCTGCGCCACGGAGAGCGAGATCGACGGGAGGATGTTAAAGAAGCTCGCGTCTGCCGGGACGTTGCGCACCACGGAGAACAGTCCGAAGAAGACCGGCATCTGAAGGATGAGCGGCAGACATCCACTCAGAGGGTTGAACTTCATGTCAGCGTAGACCTTACGCAGCTCCTCAGCCTGACGCGTGGGGTCGTCCGCGTAGCGATCCTGAATCTCCTTGAGCTTGGGCTGCATGACCTGCATGCGTGCCGTCGACTTGGTGGAGTGCGTCATAAGCGGCGTCAGAATAAGTCGGATGATCAGGGTGAGCACGATGACGGCAAGTCCCCAGTCCCCGACAAAGCCCTCGATACCCGCGAGGATCGAGGTCAGTAAGTTAATAAACCATTCCCACATGGTTCCTCCGTGGCCCGCGCCCGTCAGGGTACGGGGTCATATCCGCCTGCATGAAGGGGATGGCACCTGAGGATCCTGCGAACCGCAAGCCCGCACCCCCGAACGAAGCCATGACGCTCGATTGCCTGACGTGCATACTCAGAACAGGTGGGTAGATAGATGCAGCGCGGCGCAAGAAGCGGCGAGACACGCCTCTGATAGAGGCCAATCAGCCAGGCGGCCGCGCGGGCTACCTGTGTCTGCCGCCTGCGGGGACACACCTCAGACGCCCGCCTTACCTAGCAGTCTCCTCAACGCTGCGGCGACCTGCTCGGGAGAGCTGTCGTGCGTCCGGTGCGTCGAGAAGATAATCACGTCATAGCCGTCCCTCGGGAGACCAGCCAAACGCGCAGACTCTCTCAGTACGCGCTTGCACCTGTTCCGAAAGACGGCGTTACCGAGCCTCTTCGCTGCGACGAAGGCGACCCTTCCAGGGCCGCCTTCGTCGAGCGGTGCCACTCGAATACGCAGGTAGGAATCGTTATAACCCCTCCCCTGCGAGAAGACCCTCTCAAAATCCCTACGTGACTTGATGGTCTTCATGAGACGTCGCTAGACGGTGAGGCGCTTGCGACCCTTGGCGCGACGACGGGCAAGGACGGCACGACCGTTCTTGGTGGCCATACGGGCACGGAACCCGTGGGTGGTGGCGCGCTTGCGCTTGTTCGGCTGATACGTACGCTTCATAGCTATTCCTCCCGGTTGGGCTTAGACGTCCTTTAGAGCGATAAGCTCAGAGATTGTAAGGGTCTTCCACAGGACCTGTCAATTTAGCCACCAAAGAATCTCCATGTTTTGGCCGCTCAGGGGCCACGACTTTTTACAACCGGCCTCTCGTCTGGCCCCTCGTCAAGGAAACCACCCGATTTCATCGGATGAATCCATCTTTCCAAATGAATGAAATAGGCGTTTCTCATGCTATGATTTTTCAGCACATTAACCGCGAAAAGACCGAGTTTTCTACTATTGATAATCACGTGTAGAAAACTTCCATTCACATCGAATTCTCACTGAAAAGTTTTCGACACCTGTTCAGCAAATGTAGAAAGGGGGAGGGAATAGTGCCGCGGGACTTCTACCCCTTTGTCGAGAAGGACGAAGCGAGCGCAGACTCCGAGGGGTCACACGAGAAGCTAGAGGTTCACAACCCGGCTCGTATAGCCGTCTACGACGATGCCTCCGCGGCACCTCGAGTAGTGATGGTTGAGCCGTGCGAGGTGCGCGACTACCTCGAGCAGATCACGGGTACCGTAAACCGCCTCTCACACGAGCAAGGCGGCACCATCCCCTTCATGGTCATTCGTGAGCTCGTAGAAAACTTCATCCACGCCTACTTCCAAGCCCCCACGATCACCATCCTCGACGGCGGAAACACCATTCGCTTCTCCGACCAGGGGCCGGGCATCGCCTCAAAGGACCTTGCGCTCGAATACGGTACGAGCTCGGCGACCGAGGAGATGAAGCACTACATCCGAGGGGTGGGAAGTGGTCTTCCCTACGTGCAGCAGTACATGGCCGACAAGGGCGGCAGCCTCGAAATAGAAGACAACATCGCCGGTGGCACGGTGGTCACCATCTCGACCCACCCGCGCGAGGAGGCCCGTGCGGTCTCCGGGGTGGCGCAGGCGGGAGCCCAACCGCAGGCCCAGGGGTCTTGGCAGCAGATGCCGGCACAAACCGGATGGCCCCAGCATCCCTACCAGCAGCCTAGTCCGCAGCCCTGGCAACAGCAGCCCTACCAGCCAAACGCATGGCAGCAGCTTGAGACGCCAGCACCACAGGGCTGGCCTCAGCAGCAGACACCGGCGCAGACAGGCTGGCCTCAGCAGACCCCTTCTCCGTACCCATACCCGCCAGCCGCCCCTTCGCCCTTCTCGGCAGAGCAGCTCGTGACGCCACCGGCCCCGTCCCCCTTCTCTCCCGCCCAGCCCGCCTCAGCCGCGGTCCCTCGGAGCCCGTTCACTCCCGCGGTACAGCTCGACGAGCGTTCTGAGCAGGTGATCTCCTTCCTGGCCGACCACGAGATGGTGGGGCCGACAGAGCTCGTACGCGCCTTCGGATCCTCGGCGGCTACGTGGTCGCGCGCCCTCTCTAACCTAGGAGCCCAGGGTCTTGTGATGAAGGTGGGGCAGAAGTACCAGCTCACCGCCATCGGGCGCACGTTCATCTAGGCCTCGTCGGAAACTTATCAACAATCGCCTATACTGTGGCAGGAGTTTTCGACATTTCGTGATTGCGGGGCCCATGGACATCTCCCTTGAATCAGACGCCGAGGCGCTGTGGCAGGACACGCTCGACCTCCTGGCCAGCGAGAGCCTGCCCGAGGCGGTACTTGCCATGCTCAGGAACTGCACACCAGTTGGCATGGAGGACGGGGTGCTGCACCTTGAGACGCCGATGCGCCTGGTTCTCAAGACCGTCTCAAAGAACGCGCCGGCGATAGAGGAGTGCCTCACGCAGGCAGCCTTCCAGCCCATGCGCCTAGACATCTCCTTCGCAGCCTCCCAGCACCCCGCGGCAAAGCCTGCCGCCTCGACGATGACCCGCGCCGAGGCAGACCGATGGAACGCGGAGACCACGCCGCGGGCGGCCGCACCGGCGGTAAGGCCCCTCATCGAGGACACCTGGGACGAGCGCGCCGCGGTGGCTGAGCGCGAGGAGGAGAACCGCAGGCGTCGCGAGCGCAACCCGCTGGTCGAGGACATCTCCGCGGCCACCTCCAAGCTCACCTTCGACCGCTTTGTTCGTGGCGAGGAAAACGACATCGCCTACCAGGCTGCGCTCCAGGTGGCAAACGGCATGAACAGCACCTACAACCCGCTCTTCATCTACGGGAAGAGCGGGCTTGGCAAGACGCACCTTCTGCGCGCGGTCCAAAACTACATAGCCCGGAACGACCCCTCCCGTCTGTGCGTCTACCGCGACGCATCGGCCTTCATCACCGACTACACCGAGGCCATGCGTCACTCGGAGCGCTCTGCGGCATCGGTCCTGCGACAGAATTACGCCGACATAGACGTCCTCATCATCGACGACATACAGAAGATGGTCGGCAAGGTGGGCACCGTCGGCTTCTTCTTTGACACCTTCAACGAGCTCATCGGCAACGGCAAGCAGATCGTGCTTGCCGCCGACCGCACCCCCGCCCAGCTCGGCATGGGCAAGGACGGCTTCGACGAGCGTGTGACGAGCCGCCTGGGCTCTGGCTTCACCACGCCCATCCAGGTGCCGAGCTACGAGCTCAAACTCCGCCTCATCGAGACCTTCTGCGAGCGCATGCGCGAGGACGCCCTCCGCGAGAACGTCCCCGCCCTCACCGGCGAGGTCCCCGAGGAGGCGAGGCGCTACATGGCCGAGCGCGCGGGCACCAACATCCGCATCATCGAGGGCTTTTGTCAGCGCTGCCTATTCGCCGCCACCACGGCGGAGCGGCGGGGCGAGAAGATCACGCGCGAGGAGATAGAGACGGTCGCACGGGAGTGCTGGCCGAGCGCTGGACGGACGGTCTCCATAGAGGACGTCCAGAAGGCTGTCGAGAAGTACTATGACATCGACCACTCAAGCCTCGTGGGCAACAAGCGCCACAAGTCGCTCATGGAGCCGCGCCACGTGGCCATCTGGCTCTCTCGCGAGCTTTGCGACCGCACGCTCGCGGACATCGGCAAGCACTTCGGCGGGAGAAGCCACGCCACAATCATGCACAGCATCAGCGTGGTGGACGAGGCAAAGAGGGAAGACAAGACGTTCTATGACCGGCTCATGCAGATTCGCGAGTCAATTACGGGAAACGTCTAGCGACGGGAACGGCTCGTGTGTCGACAACGTTGTCGACATGATGTCAGGAGGAGGAGAAAAGTCGTGGGGTCGTGTAGAAGGAGTTTTCGACAACGCCGGTGATGTTGAGCGAGGTCGAAGAGACTGGGGTCTTCAAAAGACACAGCGCATACCCTCTGACCTCGTAATTTCCAGGGTTTTCAGACTTATCCACATACCCTATTACTACTACTGCTCTTATATATCTATATAAATACAAATAGAAGGGGTCAGCCGTGAAGTTCACCGTCAGCCAGTCAGCCCTCATGAAGGCCCTCACCGTGGTGTCAAAGGGCATGGGAACCAACTCAACGCTGCCCATCCTCTCGGGCATCTACGTACGCGCCGGCGAGGGTACCCTGGAGTTCCAGACCAACAATCTCACCATCTCCATCCGTCACCTCATCCCCGCCAACGTTGAGGAGCCCGGGGAGACGGTGGTCTCCGGCAAGGTGCTTACCAGCATCGTCAAGACCCTCCCTGACGCAGCCGTGACCTTTGACGGTGCCGACCGCACCCTCATGATCTCCTGCGACAAGTCGACCTTCCGTCTGAATACCCTTAACGCCGCCGACTGGGCCGCCTTCCCCGAGCTCGAGCCCACGCGTACCATCGAGCTGCCGAGCGACCTGCTCTCCCGCATGGTGGACAAGGTCTATCGAGTGACCTCTCGCGAGACCAGCAGGCCGATTCTCCAGGGCATCCTCCTCACGGTCGAGGACAACACCATTCGCCTCGTTGCCACCGACTCCTTCCGCTTGGCCGTCTGCGACTCCTCCGTCGAGGCTGCGCCGGGCGAGTCCTTCCGTGCCATCGTGCCGGGAACCGTCTTCCACGACGTGCTGGGCATGCCATCGATGACGGACATGGTGCAGATCGGCACCACGGAGAGCCAGGTGGTCTTCACCTTTGGCAACACGACGTTCGTCTCCCGCCGCATAGAGGGCAACTTCCCGGACTACAAGCAGCTCCTGCCCCCCACCTGCGCTACCGCAGTGGAGCTGGACGTCGCAGCCTTCTCCGCCGCCCTCAAGCGCGTCTCCGTTATCGCGCTCCAGAATGCCTCCGTGCGCTTTGACATCGATGCGGACGCCGGCTTCGTGAGGCTCTCCGCCTCCTCCCCGGAGCAGGGAGAGTCCTCCGAGACGATCTCGTGTGACGTCGAGGGCCAGGGCATGGCCATTGCACTCAACTACCACTATGTCTTCGACTGCGTGAACGCCGTCTCCGAAGGGTCCGGGATGCGCCTGGAGCTCCAGAGCCCCACCCAGCCGGGCATCTTCAAGAGCAACGGCAAGGTGAACTACCTCTATCTGCTCATGCCGGTCCGTCTCTAGCGAGAAGGACCGTGGGTCTTCTCGTCACAGAGCTCAGACTCGCGGACTTCCGCAGCTTTGAGCGGCTGGAGGTGGCGTTGTCCCCCTCGGTCACGGTCTTCGTGGGACCCAACGCGGCCGGCAAGACCAACACCGTGGAGGCGCTGCAGCTGCTTACCTCGGGTCAGTCGTTCCGCCGTCCCACCCCGCGCCAGCTGGTGAGGGAGGGGGCCGAGTCCGCCCGCGTGGACGCCCGGATGGAGGGCGACGGGCGCGTGCTGGACGCGCGCTGCGACGTCACCCTCCATCCGGCCCGCAGGCAGTTCTCGCGTAACGGGAAGCGCTGCCAGTCCTCCGAGATGCCCGAGGCCCTTATGAGCGTGCTCTTCACTCCTGACGACCTCGCCATCGTGAAGCGCGGAGCCTCCCACCGCCGCACCGAGCTGGACGACTTCGGGCGTCAGGCCAACCGCGGCTACGCCAACGTGCTCGCCGCCTACCTGCGGTCCGTGGAGCAGAGGAACCGCCTGCTCAAAGACGAGTTCCCGGACGGCTCGCTGATAGACGCCTGGGACGCCTCGGTGGCCCTCGGCGGCGCGACCCTGCTTCACGCCCGCCTCAGGCTCTTTGGTCGGCTCGCGCAGAAGGTCTCTGAGGTCTATGCCGCGGTCTCGGGAGGCGAGGAGCTTGTCTGCTCCTACGAGTGCACGCTCGGTGACGGTCTTGAGGGCCTCGGCCGCGATGAGCTGCGCGACGTCTTCCTGGAGAGGCTTGTCGACTCGCGCTCCGAGGACCTGCGCCGCCGGCAGACCTGCCTCGGGCCGCACCGCGATGACATGCGCTTTGAGATATCCGGCCGCGACGCCCGGTGCTTCGGCTCGCAGGGTCAGCAGCGATCCGTGGCGCTGGCGCTCAAGATGGCCGAGGTGGAGCTGGCGGAGGAGATTCTCGGGTCTCGTCCCGTGCTGCTGCTCGACGACGTGATGAGCGAGCTCGACGAGTCACGCCGTGACGCCGTGATGGGATTTGTCCGTGGAGGGATTCAGACGGTGGTCACCACCACCAACCTGGGGTACTTCTCGCCCGAGCTCATGGAGGAGGCGGAGGTGGTTCGCTTTGGCAGGTAGCTTCGGCGAGAAGGACACACATGGCGAGAAGCCCCTGGTCACCTCGGAGCTCGCGGCATCCGAGCTGAGGCGCGCCGCGGCTCCCACGCCTGCCGCCGACGTCTTCTCTGCGTGCCTCGACGCACTCGACGGGCGCGGGGAGGTACGTTCCACGTGGAGCGCCGGGCGTGCCTGGAACGCGGTGAACGGCGACATCGAGCGCGCGCACACCACCGGGGTCTTCGTCCGGGAGCCTCGCGGCCGCGAGCAGCTTCCGACGCTCATCGTCTACGTGGACTCACGCAGCCGCGTTACGGACTTCACCGCAAACAGGGAGGTCTACCGTGCACGCCTCGAGAATGTGGGGCTGTACTTCCGTGAGGTGACCTTCCGAGAGTCCAAGTGGGCGGCGAACAAGGAGGGCTCAGCCCATCAGTCGGACCGCCCGCGCCCCGCGCGCGCCCCTCGGCCCCTGCCGGAGCTTACGGAGGCGGAGGCGGCTCAGGTTGACGAACTCTGTCGCAGCCTACCTGAGGCTCTCCGCGACAGCGTCTCTCGGGCGATGAGAGTCTCGTATCAGGTGGAGAAGGAAAACAACAGCTAGAATTGTGAATCCACCCTTAGAGTGCCTCTCAGTGCCTCACAAGCGCTATCATCATTCCATCTGGGCCTTTTTTGACCGCGGCCCAGAGCAGATTGCCCAAAATTGAGCGCAGGGCTCTTTGGCCCGTCTTGGAAGGATGTGCGCGTGGCAAAGAAGAACGAGAACGAGTACGGCGCGAGTGAGATCAAGATCCTCGAGGGTCTCGAGGCGGTCCGCAAGCGTCCCGGCATGTACATCGGAACCACCTCCGCCTCGGGCCTGCACCACCTGGTGTGGGAGATCGTGGACAACTCGGTGGACGAGGCCATGGCCGGCTTCTGTACCAAGATCAAGGTGACGGTCCACCCGGACAACTCGATCACCGTGGACGACAACGGCCGTGGCATCCCCGTTGAGAAGCACCCGGTCAAGAAGATCCCGACCCTCGAGGTCGTCCTCACCATCCTGCACGCCGGCGGCAAGTTCGACAACAACGCCTACAAGGTCTCCGGCGGCCTGCACGGCGTGGGCGTCTCCGTGGTCAACGCCCTCTCCAAGAAGCTCATCGCGCAGGTCAGGAGAGATGGCCAGGTCTACGAGATGGTCTTTGAGCGCGGCAAGACCGTGCAGAAGATGAAGGTCGTGGGGGCCTCCAAGGCCACCGGTACCTCCATCACCTTCTGGCCGGACGAGGAGATCTTCGAGACCACCATCTACAGCTGGGACACCCTGCACGACCACCTTCAGGAGACGGCCTTCCTCAACAAGAACCTCAAGATCACGCTGGTGGACGAGCGCGAGCTCGTGCCGCGGACCGAGGAGTTCTGCTACGCCGGCGGAATCATCGACTTCGTGAAGTTCCTGAACGCCGAGAAGGACATCCTGCCCGGCCTCTCGCGGCCCATCTACATCGAGGGCCGCTCCGCCGCCGACGCCCCCGAGTCCCAGATGGGCGAGGTCGAGGTGGCAATGCAGTGGAACACCGGCTACTCCGAGCACACCCTCTCCTTCGCCAACGACATCTACACCGAGGAGGGCGGCATGCACCTCGAGGGCTTCCGCACCGCCCTCACAAAGGTGATCAACGACTACGGCCGCAAGCAGAACATCATCAAGGAGAAGGACGCCAACCTCACCGGCGACGACATCCGTGAGGGCCTCACGGCCGTCATCTCTGTCAAGCTCCCCGACCCGCAGTTCGAGGGCCAGACCAAGGCCAAGCTCGGCAGCTCCTACATGCGAACGCTCACCAACCGCATTGTGAGCGCGGGCCTCGCCGAGTACCTCGAGGAGCACCCCAACCAGGCCCGCGAGATTCTCAAGAAGGCCTCGCAGGCCGCCAAGGGTCGCCTGGCGGCCCAGAAGGCTCGCCAGGCAACGCGCCGCAAGAGCCTGCTGGAGAGCGCCGCGCTGCCCGGAAAGCTTGCTGACTGCTCCGTGCGAGACGCCGAGATGACCGAGCTCTTCATCGTGGAGGGTGACTCCGCAGGCGGATCGGCCAAGGACGGCCGCCGGCGTGACATCCAGGCCATCCTCCCGCTCCGCGGCAAGATCTTGAACGTGGAGCGCGTGGGTGACCACCGCGCCTTCTCCTCTGACACCATCCAGGCTCTCATCACGGCTATCGGCACCGGCGTGACCACCGGCACCGGCGAGGGCGGGGACTTCGACCTCTCCAAGGCGCGCTACCACAAGATCATCATCATGACGGACGCCGACGTCGACGGCGCGCACATCCGCATCCTGCTGATGACCTTCTTCTACAAGTACATGCGCCCGCTCATCGAGGCCGGCTACATCTACATCGCCACGCCGCCGATCTTTGGCGTGAAGGTGCGCAACAAGATCCACTACGTCTATCCCGACGGCAAGACGCCCGAGGAGGACCTGCTCCGTCAGACCATCCGCGACCTCGGCCTTGACCCGGACGAGGAGGACGAGTCCGACAAGTCCCAGGCCGCCATCAAGGGGTCGGGCCGCAAGCGCAAGGGCTACTCCGTCCAGCGCTACAAGGGCCTCGGCGAGATGGACCCCAAGCAGCTGGCGTCCACGACGATGGACCCCAAGACCCGGATCCTGCAGCGCGTGACCATCGAGGACGCCGCCGTGGCCGACCGCGCGGTCCGCGAGCTCATGGGCAACCAGGTCGAGTACCGCCGCGACTACATCGAGAAGCACGCGCACGACGCCCGCTTCCTCGACGCCTAACGACACCTCCACCAGAAGGAGCCATACGTGGCAGACGAGAACAACAACACACCAGGCTCGGAGATGCCTGAGGACCTCCGCCGCCTCCTCGAGCGCGCCTCCCAGGGAGACGACGCAGAGGGAGACGTCTACGTGGAGGACGACTCCGACGACGAGGAGGACGTTGATGACGGGGAGCTCGAGGAGAGCTTCGGCAACAACGCCCGCGGCACCGACCTCGGCGAGACGGACATCAACGGAGGAAGCCTCCAGATCAGCGAGTTCGGTCACGAGATGAAGCAGAGCTTCATCGAGTACTCGATGTCGGTCATCACCGCCCGCGCCCTTCCTGACGTGCGCGACGGCCTGAAGCCGGTTCACCGTCGCATCCTGTACGCCATGAACGAGTCCGGCATCTTCCCCAACCGCCCGCACAAGAAGAGTGCGTGGACGGTCGGCGAGGTCATCGGCAAGTACCACCCGCACGGAGACTCGGCCGTCTACGACACCATGGTTCGTCTCGCCCAGTGGTTCTCCATGCGAACCCCGCTCATTGACGGTCACGGCAACTTCGGCAACATCGACGGCGACGGCGCCGCAGCCATGCGATACACGGAGAGCCGTCTGGCGAAGCCCGCCATGGAGCTCCTGCGTGACCTCCAGAAGGACACCGTGGACTGGCAGCCCAACTACGACGAGTCCCTCGCCGAGCCCGTGGTGCTGCCGAGCCGCTTCCCCAACCTGCTGGTCAACGGCTCCTCGGGCATCGCGGTTGGCATGGCCACCAACATCCCGCCCCACAACCTCGGCGAGGCGGTTGAGGCCACCTGTGCCTTCATCGACAACCCGGACATCACCGTCGACGAGCTCATGCAGGTCATGCCGGGCCCGGACTTTCCCACGGGCGCCATCATCATGGGCTCCGACGGCATTCGCCAGGCCTACGAGACCGGGCGCGGCTCTCTTGTCGTCCGCGCAAAGGCGCACGTTGAGTCCACGAAGACCGGCCGCTCTCGCCTGGTCTTCACGGAGATCCCCTACCAGGTGAGCAAGGGCACCCTGCAGGAGAAGATCGCCCAGCTCGTCAACGAGAAGCGCATCGAGGGCATCTCCGACATGCGTGACGAGTCCACGAGCAAGGGCCTGCGCCTCGTCATCGAGCTCAAGAAGGGCGTGGTGCCTGAGGTCGTCCTCAACAACCTCTACAAGTTCACCTCGCTTCAGACCACCTTCGGCGTGAACAACCTGGCGCTGGTGGACGGCGTGCCCAGGTGCCTCTCCCTGCGCGAGATCCTGCGCTGCTACGTGGACCACCAGGTCGACGTGGTGACCCGCCGCACCCAGTACGACCTCAAGAAGGCGCGTGCCCGCGCCCACATCCTCGAGGGCTACCTCATCGCCCTGGATCACATCGACGAGGTCATCCACATCATCCGCTCCTCGCAGACCGACACTGAGGCCTCCCAGCGCCTCATCGAGCGCTTTGGGTTCTCGCCCGAGCAGACCCAGGCCATCCTCGAGATGCGCCTGCGCCGCCTCACCGGCCTCGAGCGAGACAAGATCGAGGAGGAGCTCGCCGGCCTCCGTCGCGCGATCGCCTACTACGAGGACCTTCTCGCCCACGAGGACAAGATCCTGGCGGTCATCAAGGACGAGATGCGCGAGATTGCCAGCAAGTACGGTGACAAGCGTCGTACCGAGATCTCCGGCGCCGCGCGTGACCTCGACGTGGAGGACCTCATCGCCGACGAGGACATGGTCGTCACGATCACGCACTCCGGCTACGTCAAGCGCATCCCGGTGGCAACCTACCGGTCCCAGAAGCGCGGCGGCAAGGGCGTCCAGGGCCTCTCCCTCAAGGACAACGACTTCGTCGAGGACCTCTTTGTGGCGAGCACGCACGACTACGTGCTGTTCTTCACCAACCTGGGCAAGGTCTACCGCCTCAAGGTCCACGAGCTGCCCATCGGCAGCCGTCAGTCCCGCGGCTCGGCAATCGTCAACGTGCTCGCGCTCGAGGAGGGTGAGCACCCCACCGCGGTCATCACTACCCGTGAGTTCCCGGCCGACGAGTACCTGCTCTTTGCCACAGCCGGCGGCATGGTCAAGAAGACGGCCATGAGCGAGTACGACAGGAGCCGCAGGGACGGCATCATCGCCATCAACCTGCACTCCGGCGACGAGCTCGTCAACGTCCGTCGCGTGCGCACCGGCGAGAAGGTCATCCTGGTGTCCACCGACGGCAAGGCGATCCTCTTCGACGAGTCCGAGGTGCGCTCGATGGGCCGCAACACCTCCGGCGTCCGCGGCATCACCCTCAAGGGCGACGCGAAGATGCTCGGCATGGAGATCACCAACGGCAACGGCGACCTGTTCGTCATCACCGAGAACGGCTACGGCAAGCGCACGCCCGTCTCCGAGTACCCGGAGCACAAGCGCGGCGGCCAGGGCGTCTACACCATTGCGATGACTGCCAAGAAGGGCAACCTCGTGGCGTGCCGCGTGGTCGGCCCGCAGCACGAGCTCATGATCGTGAGCGAGGAGGGTGTGGTCATCCGCGTGAAGTCCGGGGACGTGAGCCGCCTCGGCCGCTCCACGCAGGGCGTCAAGGTGATGAACATGGTCGAGGGCGACCGCGTGAGCGCCGTGGCGCGCATGGTGACGCGCAAGAAGAAGGCCCCGAAGCACGACGAGAACCAGGGCATGCTTGACCTGGCCGCCGCCGGCGCCAAGGACGCCGACGAGCCCGAGAGCGTCGACATCGGCGGTGACGAGGAGCTCTCCGACGACCTGATCGACGACGAGGAGGAGTAGCGCCTGGAGGCCTGACCCCTCCGACAAGGTAGAGAAGGACGGCCCGCGGGAAAGAGAAGCCCGCGGGCCGTCCTTTTTGTCTGAGCTGTTCCGGCTAAGTAGGCTAAGTCGGCTTCCCGCTGGGCGTCGCTACTCCGCGTCCTGCCCGCCGCGCGTCACGTTGAAGTCCTCTGGGGAGAGCTGCTCGACGAAGGCATGGAACTCCTCGAGCTCGTGGGCGCGCTCGTCCGCCTCGACGCCGCGGAAGTCAGGCAGCGCGGCGGCGTCCAGCACGGACTCGTCGGCGTAGATGGCCACGCCCTCGCGCACCGCCAGGGCGATGGCGTCCGACGGCCGCGCGTCCACGTAGTGGCGCTCCCCCGCCGCGTCGGCAAGCTCGACCTGCGCAAAGAAGGTCGTCCCCTGCACGGCCATGACGCGCACGCTGAGACAGCGGCCCCCGAGCTCAGAGATGACGGCGCTAAGCAGGTCGTGGGTCATGGGGCGCGCACCGGTGCGGTCACGCACGCCCATCGTGATAGCCGTGGCCTCCACGCTGCCGATGCGGATGGGGAGCTGCTGGGGCGTGCCGCCCGCCGGGACGTCGTGCGTGGAGAGCACGATGAGGGACGCAACCGGGCCCCCGCCCACGACAACGCTCTGTATGTCCATCCGTCTTAGCGGCACGTACGTCTCCCCCTCTGTTATCTGGCGTTGCTACGTTGGCATATCCTACCCAAATGAGGGGTCTTCGCAACCTGAGGCGCCAACTGAAAAGTAAATTGCAAAAAAGTGTTGACCCGCGCCGGGGGGCTGTGTAATATATCTTCTCGCGTTGGGCCTGTAGCTCAGTTGGTCAGAGCGTCCGGCTGATAACCGGGAGGTCACAAGTTCGAACCTTGTCAGGCCCACCACTTTCCTGACAATAGTCGCCCCAGCGTTAGCCGAGTCGCCGCTGGGGCGATTATTCTTTTCCGGCGAGCTTCCAACGCGCTCGCCGGACCCAGAGGGGACGTAGCTCAGCTGGGAGAGCGCGGGCTTTGCAAGCCTGAGGCCGTGGGTTCGAACCCCATCGTCTCCACCACACGTTCGCCGGGGCCCTCAGGTCCCGGCTTTTTTGTGCTGCGGTATCATCGCTGCAGGAAACCCGACGCTAAGGAGCCTCATGGCAGACGAGAAGAACCTGCGCGAGGGAGTCTCCCCGGAGACCGACGAGCTGGCGAGCACACTCATGGGCGACGCTCTTGACTTGCTGGCGGCCAACGAGCCCTTTGAGGTTCTACTTGCCGTGCAGGACGAGTCAGGTGTCGTCAAGAGCTATGAGTTCGTGGACGACGGGCCGGAGGCCTGTCTCGAGGGTGCCCGCGCCAAGGTGGCCGAGCTCGCCGGAACGGGAGCTCAGCGCTATGCGATCGTCTACGAGGGTGCCGTCGAGGACGACGCAGGCGCCTATGCCGACGCCCTTCTCCTTGAGTTCGGCGAGCGCGGCTACCGCGCCTACTCGGCCTACTCCCTCTTCGAGGGCAGGGGGACCGGCGATGGTTTCACGTGGACCGACCCCGCTCCTGCCGGGGAGATGACCCCCCTGCTGTAGCCCCGCCCCTCCGTGGGGACTTCCTATAGAACCCGTGACCTGTGGGTCTTTTCGCCACGCATACCACCTGCGCGGTATACTTTACCGGTTACCGAATAGTTCCTACACAGCAGACCGAGAGGGACCCATGCGTCAGGAGAACATCAGAAACATCGCCATCATCGCGCACGTCGACCACGGCAAGACCACCCTCGTGGACCAGATGCTCAAGGCCACGGACGCCTTCCGTGAGAACCAGCAGGTCCAGGAGCGCGTGCTTGACTCCAACGACCAGGAGCGCGAGCGCGGCATCACCATCCTGGCCAAGAACATCTCCATCGAGTACCAGGGCATCAAGATCAACGTTATCGACACCCCGGGCCACGCCGACTTCGGCGGCGAGGTGGAGCGCGTGCTGCGCATGGCTGACGGCGCCCTCCTCCTGGTGGACGCCGCAGAGGGCCCGATGCCCCAGACGCGCTTCGTGCTCCGCCACGCCATTGACGCCGGCCTCGCCATCATGATCGTGGTCAACAAGATCGACCGCGAGGGCGCGCGCCCGGAGGAGGTTGTCAACGACTCCCTGGACCTCATGATGGACCTCGGCGCTACCGACGAGCAGCTCGAGTTCTCCATGGAGCACGTGGTGTTTGCCTCCGCGGTCAACGGCTTCGCCCGCCTTGCGCCCAACGACGGCAACATGGACATGTACCCGCTGCTGGACATGATTGTGGACGCGCTCCCCGCCCCGGACGTGGACGTTGACGGCCCTCTTGCCATGCAGTGCGTGACCATCGACCACTCCGAGTACGTGGGCCGTATCGGCATCGGCCGCATCTACTCCGGCACCATCCACGACGGCGACAAGATCCTCGTGGTGAAGAACGACGGCAGCCGCGCCATGAGCCAGGTCAAGCAGCTCTTCACCTTTGACTACCTGGGTCGCAAGGAGGCTACGGAGGTGGCCGCCGGCGACATCGCGGCCGTGGTGGGCGTTGACTCCACCGACATTGGCGACGTCTACACCGACCCCGAGAACCCCGTTGAGCTGGAGCCGATCGAGATCGACCCGCCGACGCTCTCCGTCATCTTCGAGCCGTCTACCTCCCCGCTCGTGGGACGCGAGGGCGACATCGTGGGCGGGCGCCAGCTCAAGGAGCGCCTCATGCAGGAGCGCGAGAACAACGTGACCATGCGCATCGAGGAGCTCCCGGACAAGACCGGCATCGAGGTCTCCGGCCGCGGCATCCTTCACCTGTCCGTGCTCATGGAGAGCATGCGCCGCGAGGGCTTTGAGTTCCAGGTCGGCCGTCCTCGCGTGCTCTTCAAGAAGGACGAGAACGGCGCCATGACCGAGCCCGTGGAGCAGGCCGTGGTGGAGTGCCCCGGCGAGTACTCCGGCAAGGTCATCGAGGTCTTCGGCAACGCCGGCGGCACCATGTCGAGCATGGAGACCGGCACCACGCAGACTCACCTCGAGTTCAAGATCCCCACGCGCGGCATCATGGGCCTCAAGAACCGCATCCTGAACGTCACCCACGGCGAGGCCGTCTTCTATCACACGTTCCTCGAGTACGGCCCCTACGCTGGTGAGATTGGCGTCCGCCAGAACGGCGCGATGATCTCCATGAGCACCGAGAAGGCCGTCGCGTACGCGCTCGGCACCCTCCAGGAGCGCGGCCAGCTTTTCGTGGGCCCCGGCGACGAGTGCTACGAGGGCATGCTCGTGGGAGAGCGCTCCAAGCCGGGCGACATGGTGGTGAACATCGCGCGCACCAAGAGCCTCGGCAACCAGCGCTCGAGCACGGCCGACATCGCCGTTCAGCTCACGCCTCCGCGCACCTTCACCCTTGAGGAGGCGCTCGAGTACATCATGGACGACGAGCTCGTCGAGGTTACGCCGCAGAGCATCCGCATGCGCAAGCGCATCCTCTCCGAGACCGAGCGCCGCAAGTGGGCGGTGCGCAACGGCAAGGTGAAGAAGTAGCCAGCTGCATCACGTCACAAAGGAGGGGGCCGAGAAGAACGTTCTTCTCGGCCCCCTCTCCCGTTACTTGGCGTGCGGAGCGCCTTGCCCCGAGGTCCTCCTCGCCCTTGGCTAGCGGCGCTCGCGGCGAGTCTTGCGCCATCGGGTAACGCGGACCCGTCGGGCTGCGCGCCGCATGGGCGCCGCCACGCGCGGCGCAAGGTCGACGTCGGCAGGCGTCTTGACGTTGAAGTGGAGGGACCAGCGACGCAGCCCGATGGTCACGATGACGCAGAGGACAGCTCCCCAGAGCTTGCTCATGGAGAAGAGGACTACGCTGAGGTAGTAGACCGCAGACCCTCCCAGCGCGCAGAGAGCGTAGAGGTTGGAGCGCTGGAAGATGCGGGGCACCTCGCCGAGAAATACGTCGCGCAGCATGCCCCCGCCCACGCCAGTCATGGTGCCCATGAGCACACAGGAAGCCGGGAGCAGGCCGTAGACGAGCGCCTTGTCGGTGCCGACCAGGGCGAAGAGCGCAACAGCGATGATGTCCAGCCACTCCAGGAGGTTGGGAACGCGGTCAAGCAGCCGGGGGAAGAGGAAGCCCAGGAGGCCCGTGGCGACGCTCGCCGGGATGGCGAACGGCGAGTCCAGCATGTAGACGCTGCCCACCTGCATCATGACGTCGCGGATAAGCCCGCCGCCGAGGCCGCAGAGCACAGCCAGGCCCACGAAGCCAACCGCGTCCAGGTGCCTGGCACGCGCCACGAGCACGCCGCCGGCCGAGCCTACGATCACCGATGCCAGGTCCACCCATGTGGGCAGCGAGACGGCGGCAAGCTCCGGGTTGAGGGTAGAGAAGATCTCTGGCACGCGCGCTCCTTGGGACGCTCCTGTGTTGCCCGTCCATTGTTGCTCACGCCGCACTTTCCCACGGCGAGAAAAACTATGAGATTGTGGCTCGCACTCCGGTCGGTCTTACGCTATACTGACCGCTGCGGCATTTCATGGAGAGTTGTCCGAGTGGCCGAAGGAGCACGATTGGAAATCGTGTAGGCGCCTAAAGCGTCTCCAGGGTTCAAATCCCTGACTCTCCGCCAGAACTTACTCGTGGCGCCTTCGGGCGCCACGTCACCCTTCGGAGGGGTGGCAGAGTGGTTGAATGCGGCGGTCTCGAAAACCGTTTACCCCTTCGGGGGTACGAGGGTTCGAATCCCTCCTCCTCCGCCATAGATTGCTTGGGTCGGCGCGCAGAAGCGAGTCGGCCCTTATTTTGTGCCCGTGAAATGGCCCGGCGGGCGCGCTTGGGGTACGCTACTTGGAGTCCCAAGACCTCAAGGGGGAACCAATGGTAACCGAGAACGAACTCGAGGGCTTCCGCCGCGACCGCTACTTCGCCCGCGCCTGGGCCCTCCTCACCCGTGACCGAGGGTGGATCAAGCCGATCCTCGTAATGACCGTCGCGCTGCTCGTGCCTGTCGTGGGGTGGCTCGGCGTCATGGGCTACGTGCTCGAATGGGCTCGCCTCACGGCCTGGGGCGTCAACTCCGCGCCCAAGCAGCGCGGCGTGGCGGTTGGCTCCTGCATCGCCAGCGGCTGGCGCGCCTTCGTGGTGCTGCTCGTCTGGGGCATCTGCGAGGGGCTCATCGCCTCCGTGGCCGATGCCCTGCCGCTTGTGGGCGGGCTCCTCTCGTTTGCGTGGACGATATTCGGTATCTTCCTTACGCTGGTGGTCATGGTGGCCATGCTGCGTGCGACCATCTACCAGAAGATCAAGGCGGGCCTCCGCCTGCCCACCATCTGGAAGATGGCCTCGCACGACGTGGCCGGCCTCATGCGGATCCTGGGCATTTTCGTGCTGGGAGCGCTTGTGATTGGCGTGGTCTCCGCCGTCGTGGCGATCGCGGTGCTGATGAACATCCTCCCGCAGTTCATCTATCTCGTGGATTACGTCATGTCCTACGAGCCCATCATGTCCGACGCCATGATCGTGGGGATAGTGGCCCCGCGTCTCGTCATGATCGTGCTGTCCCAGTGGCCGGCCCTCGTTGTGGCGGCGCTGGTGGACGGCTTCCTCGGCATAGTGGTGTCGATGCTCGGCTACACCGCGCTCGGCCTGTGGATGCGCCAGTTCAACGTGGCTGCGTGGACGCGTGAGGAGGACCCCCTTCCGCCCTGTCTAACCGACCCTCGTGATGTTGAGCCCGCTGCCTGGCAGGACCCGGTGGCGCCCGCGCCGCCCGTCCAGGCCGACTCAGGCTCCGCGCCGTCCCCGTCTGACGGGCAGGCCAACGAGGGCGAGGCCCAGGTGGTTGAGGTTACCCCGCTTGCCGTTTCGCCTGACGCGCCGGCGCCGCAGGAGGAGCCAACTCCCGACACCACGCAGGAGCCGACTCCCGACCCCGCCGGGGACCAGGCGGCCACGCCGTCCGCTGAGGAGCTGCCTACTGAGGAGCCAGGCGAGCCCTCCCCGCGGTCTGACGGCGAGGGTACCGAGAGCCAGGAGAGCTCGGACTCGGAGGAGCCAATCTCCTAGGCCGGCGTACGTCACCGAGTTTGTGAAGGCCTTGTGGGCGCCTGGGGCATCACGTCCCCGGGCGCCCTTTGCGTATGAGGTCGTGGCCTCGAGGATCTTCTCGCCGGCGGAAGACTGCCGGGAGTTAGCCAAAAGACGGTTGCAAGAGCCGTCGGCTACCATCCGGGGAAGGGGAAATCGTGGAGGTTTCACGGGCTGCAAACGCCTGTGGTAAGATGTCCAGCCGAACCTTTCCTGCTCCGGGTGCACCTTCACTCCCCGGAGCCATTAGCCCAGAGGAGGTGAAACACATGAAGGCCTATGAACTGCTGTATTTTGTCGACCCCACGTGCAACGAGGAGACCCGCGCCGGCGTCATGAAGCGCATCGAGGTTGCTCTCGGCGATGGCAAGGTTGACAGCGTCGAGGACTGGGGCAAGCGCAAGCTCGCCTTTGAGGTCGACGACCTTACCGAGGGTGACTACATCCTCATCAACTTCCACGCAGATCCCACCGTTATCGCCGAGCTCGATCGAGTTCTGCGCATCAACGACGCCGTGAAGCGTCACATGGTGGTGCGTCGTCCGGACAAGGACTAGGCATGGAAGCGCGGGCCGGGAGGCCCGCTGAGAGAGGGAGTGAGTCATGAGCATCAACAGGGTCAACATCTCGGGCAACCTCACCAGGGACCCCGAGCTGCGCATGACGGGCAGCGGCACGCAGATTCTTTCCTTCGGCGTTGCCGTCAACGACCGTCGTCGCAACCCGCAGAGCGGCGAGTGGGAGGACTACCCCAACTTCGTCGACTGCGTTGTCTTCGGCGCCCGCGCCGAACCGCTCTCCCGCTTCCTCTCCAAGGGCTCGAAGGTTGCCGTTGAGGGCAAGCTTCGGTACAGCTCCTGGGAGACAAAGGACGGCCAGAAGCGCAGCAAGCTCGAGGTCGTGGTCGACGAGGTCGAGTTCCTCAGCCCGAGGAACCAGCAGGGCGGCGGAGCCTCCGCGTCCTACCAGGGCGGCCCGTCGTATGGCGCGCCCGTCGCGGCCGCGCCTCAGCCCGCCGCGGCTATGCCGCAGCAGGGCGGCTACGCCAACCCCGTCCAGACCCCGCCGTCGACTGACGTCTACGACGAGGACATCCCGTTCTAACCATCCGGCGGCAAGGGACCTGTCCCGCGCCGCCAATAGAAAGGCAAACAAGACATGGCTCAGCAGAAGCAAGACTATCAGCGCCAGCCGCGTCGCAAGTACTGCCAGTTCTGCAAGGAGGAGACTGAGTACATCGACTACAAGGATGTGCAGCTCCTCCGCAAGTACATGACCGACCGCGGCAAGATCAAGCCGCGCCGCGTCACTGGCGCCTGCACGCAGCACCAGCACGACATCGCGCTCGCCATCAAGCGCGCCCGCGAGATGGCGCTTTTGCCCTACACCGTCCCCGTGGTCTCCAGCCGCGGCGGCCGCAACCGCGGCTAGGCGCCTTTTCGGGAGAAGAGCGCAGGCGATGAGCGGCTGGCCCAACAACGGCTTCCCCACCCCTCCTCAGGGGGCGGGGGACGCGCGCGAGCCCTCCACGGAAGAGCGGGGCATCGTACCCGCCGGCCAGGGAGGCGGTTCGCGCCGACCAGCTCTCTCGCTGCCTTCGGGCCTGTTCTTCTGTGCGCTTGGAGGGGCCGTGGCCTCGTCTTCGATGGCCCTGCTCGCCCCAGCGCTCGTGGGATATGGGTTCGTCTCGGCGTCCTCGACGGGCGGACTTCGCGGCAAGGTCGCGGGGGTGGCGTTCTCCGTTGTCCCCGCGGTGGCCCTCAGCCTCGCGCTAGGGCCCTCCTCCATAGCCGCGGCAGTCCTTTGCTGCCTTCTGGCGTGCGTGGTGGCCGAGCTCGCCCTTCGCGGGCGGCTCACCCCTGGTCTGGCCTGTGCGCTTGTCGCCCTTGTGGCGCTTGCGCAGATGGGGACGGACGCGGTGGTCTGCACTACGCAGGGCACGACCATCGCCGTGCGCGTCGATGAGCTCGTGGCGGCCTACCAGGAGTCCCTCTCGGGAACCTCTGTGAGCGCCGCGGCCCTGATGCAGCAGGT
This sequence comes from uncultured Atopobiaceae bacterium, assembly GCA_944321515.1. Classification (GTDB taxonomy): domain Bacteria; phylum Actinomycetota; class Coriobacteriia; order Coriobacteriales; family Atopobiaceae; genus Thermophilibacter. The sequence goes on from CALULO010000001.1 coordinate 299,440, forward strand.
CCGTGCCGTGATGTCGCTCATGTGGCCGACGGCCTACGTCCTGTCCGCCGTCGCCGAGTACCTCTTCGCCTCGGCGGGCGTGGCGCTTGCCCTGGCACGGGTCCCTGACCCCACCGTGAGGAGGCCTCGGTATGCGGAGTTCGACCTCCCGCTCTGGGTGGTCGGCGTGCTGGTCGTGGGCGCCGCCGGGCTCGCCTTTGGGCTCACGGCCTCTGGGCCGGCCGCAGACGCGGTCCTCATGGTCTCGGCCAATGTCCTCATGGCACTGAGGGTCGCCGTGGCGGCGCAGGGCCTTGCGGTGTTCGCCTGGCTCCTTGGGCGACGCCACACAGGGCCGCTCGCATCCGCGCTGCTCGGCGGCATTGCGCTCTATCTTGAAGTACAGTTTTTCGTAATGACCCTTGTGGGCCTTGTCGATGTCTGGGCTAACTTCCGTCACCTTGATCATGGCGGCCGTTCCCAGGACGAGGCTCCCGCGGGCCAAGACTAGCGGTCGGCTTTGGCCGACCAACCGAAGGAGTGTCACATGAAAGTCATCCTTTTGGGTGAGCTCCGGGGCAAGGGCGGAGAGGGCGACATCGTAGAGGTCGCTCAGGGCTACGCGGAGAACTACCTGTTCCCCAACAAGATCGCCCAGCCCGCCACCCCGGGCAACATCAAGCAGCTCGAGGAGCGTCGTCACAACATCGAGAAGCGCGAGGCCGAGCGCGTTGCCAACGCCGAGGCCACCAAGGCCGCCCTCGATGGCAAGTCCGTCACCGTCGACGCCAAGATCGGCGAGGAGGGCCAGCTCTTCGGCTCCGTTACCCCCGCCCAGATCGCTGATGCCATCAAGGACCAGCTTGGCGTCGAGGTCGACCGCAAGCGCGTCGGCCGTGGCAACAACCTCAAGACCTCCGGCAAGCACGCCGTCGAGGTCAACCTCTACCGCGAGATCACCGCGGTGGTCAACGTCCTGGTCGGCGTGACCGAGGAGGCTGTCGAGGAGGAGGCCGAGGTCGTCGAGACCGAGGCTGAGGCTGAGACCGAGGCTGCCGAGGAGACCGTCGCCGAGTAGGCGAGGTTTTCAACGCGCTCTTCGCTGAACTGGGGATTTCTACAATAACCGCAGGTCAGCAAAGTGTAAACGCAGGCCCCGGGCGGCATCTCGCCGCTCGGGGCCTCTTTGTGGGTCCCAAAAGCAATACCAGCGTCTACCTGCGGTTTTTTAAACTGGATCATTCTTTTGTACACATTGCTATGTGCCGTTGCGACTGTCGAGAAGATTGGTCGAAAGCTTACGGTGTTGTCGAAAACTTTGGGAATCCAGCGGGAATAAATTTGTTGAAAACGTTGAAAGATAAAGAATCCGCCGGTTGGGGCCAAGGTTTTTCTCGTCATGAGTGTCGAAGACCGCGGAGCTGAAAATTGCCCCCTTGACAGGGTCCAGTATTTGACAGGGGAACACTCGAACGCCCATGGGTTCCCTAGGGTGCTCCCCATGTGTACCGCGCTAGAATGGACGGACGAACTCGGAGCAAGGAGAGAGCCGTGGCGAAGAGCGACTACGCAGTGAACCCAACTAGGATGACGGTCGGCGAGGGCGCCGCCATGCCACAGGACCCAGAGGCGGAGGCCTCCGTCCTCTCTGCGATGATGGTCTCGCCGGAAGCGCTGCAGGAGTGCCTCATCGACCTCGAGCCCGACGACTTCTACCTTCCCTCCAACCGCACGGTCTTCCTGGCCATGCGCGAGATGTTCGACAAGAACCTCCCCATCGACACCATCTCCCTGGCCGACTTCCTCAAGACCTCCGGCGAGTTGGACCGCGTGGGCGGTCGGAGCTTCCTCCTTGGCCTGGGCAACAACTCCCTTGCGCTCGTGGGCTGGCGTCGTCACGTGGAGATGCTCCACCGCGACACCACGCTGCGCAAGATGATCAGCGCCGCGGCCCAGATCACTGCGCTGGCCTTTGACGCTCCCGAGGACACCAAGGAGGTGGTGGACCGCGCGGAGAAGCTCCTGTTGGACGTGACGGACCGAGACGTCCACTCCGGCGAGCAGTCCCTCGAGGAGATCATGGCCGACCTCTACGAGGACCTCGGCCAGAACGCCGCCAACCACGACAAGCCCCTCGGCGTCTCCACGGGCTTCCCCCGCATCGACGAGACGCTGCTTGGCCTGCGTCCCGGCCAGATGATCGTCATCGGTGCCCGCCCGGGCGTCGGCAAGACCTCGTTCGCGCTGAACCTGGCCACCAACGCGGCCTTCGCCGGCGCGTCCGTGGCGCTCTTCTCGCTGGAGATGTCAAAGGTGGAGATCGCGCAGAGGCTGCTGGCGGCCAACGCGCGCGTGGGCCTTCAGGAGATTCGCTCCGCCCGAATCAGGAACGAGCAGTGGCCCCAGATCCTCCAGGCCACAAACGACCTCTCCCAGCTGGACATCATGATCGACGACACCCCGGGCACCACCGTCACGGAGATCCGCGCAAAGGCGCGGCGCATCCTGCACGGCAAGCCGCTCGGTCTGGTGATTATCGACTACCTGCAGCTCATCTCGCCGCCGGCGGGCGGCCACCGTGCCGACAGCCGTGCCACCGAGGTCTCCGAGATGAGCCGCGGCATCAAGATCATGGCGAAGGATCTCGAGGTGCCAGTTGTGGCGCTCTCCCAGCTCAACCGTACCGTCGAGAACCGCACCGGCAAGCGCCCGCAGCTCTCTGACCTGCGCGAGTCCGGCTCAATCGAGCAGGACGCCGACATCGTCGCCCTGCTCGACCGCTCGATGAACGAGGACGAGGCCTCACGCGAGGACCGCCCGGACATGAACGAGACCACGTTCATCATCGCCAAGAACCGCTCCGGCGCCCTTGCGGACATCGCGCTCACGTTCCTGCCGGGGTCCACGAAGTTCGTCGAGGTGGACAGCTTCCACGGCTAGCGGGGACCCCCGCGCGCCGGCGGCCTCTGGGAAACTCCCCAGCCCCCTGGTCTGGCTGCGAGGTTCTTCTCGCCGCTCCATGGCCTATAATCGATCGTGTATGTGAATCGCGACGAAAGGGCGCACATGTCGGCATCAGTGCTCGTGGGTACTCAGTGGGGCGACGAGGGCAAGGGCAAGGTCACCGACCTCATCTCCGGTGATTTCAATGTGGTCTGTCGCTACGCCGGCGGCGCCAACGCGGGCCACACCGTCATCGCCAACGGGAAGAAGCTCGCACTTCACCAGGTCCCCTCCGGCGTCATGTACGAGGGCACCTACCCCGTGATCGGCAACGGCTGCATCGTGGACCCCGAGATTCTTCTCGCTGAGATCGACATGCTGGCCGAGCAGGGCATCTCCGCCGACCACCTCAAGATCTCCGGCAACGCGCACATCGTCATGCCCTACCACAAGGACCTCGACGGCGCGCACGAGAAGAAGCTCGGCAAGAACCTCATCGGCACCACCAAGCGCGGCGTCGGCCCCTGCTACATGGACAAGATGAACCGCACCGGCCTGCGCATCCAGGACATGCTGGACGAGAAGATCTTCCGCCAGAAGCTCGAGAGCGCGCTGGCCTACACCAACCCCATCCTTGAGAAGGTCTACGAGCTGCCCACCTACACCGTCGAGCAGATCTGCGAGACCTACCTGCCCTACGCCGAGCGCATCCGCCCCTACATCGTTGAGAGCAGCCTCTTCCTGAACGAGCAGCTCGAGGCCGGCAAGAACATCCTCTTCGAGGGCGCGCAGGCCACGATGCTCGACATCGACCACGGCACCTACCCGTTTGTGACGAGCTCCAACTGCACCGCCGGCGGCGCCGTCACCGGCTCGGGCGTGGGCCCCACCAACATCGACCGCGTGCTCGGCGTGGCCAAGGCCTACCTCACGCGCGTGGGCTCCGGCCCGTTCCCCACCGAGCTCTTCGACGAGATTGGCGACAAGCTCGGCGAGGTGGGCCACGAGTACGGCGTGACCACCGGGCGCAAGCGTCGCTGCGGCTGGTACGACGCCGTGGTGGTCAACTACGCCGCTCGCGTCAACGGCCTCACCGACCTGGCCATCACCAAGCTCGACGTGCTTGGCTGCCTGGACGAGATCAAGGTCTGCGTGGCCTACGAGTGCGACGGCGTGACCTACCACACCGTGCCCGAGCACCAGAGCGTCTTCTATCACGCGAAGCCGGTCTACGAGACCCTGCCCGGCTGGAAGTGCGACATCTCCGGCATCCGCAACTTCTACCAGCTCCCGCGCGAGGCCAAGGACTACATCGACTTCCTCGAGCAGCTCGCCGGCGTGCGCGTGTCCATCATCACGGTGGGCCCGGACCGCGAGCAGACCATCGACCGCTACTGGCACTAGGCCGCAGCGCGGGCCGACCTGTGACGGAGAGCAACTTCGCCATCGTCTGCGACGAGGGGTGCGACCTCTCGGCTGCGTTCTTGGAGCGCGCCGGTGCCGTCTGCGCGCGCCTTGACGGAGGAGACTCCGGGGCCGGGGCAAGCTCAAGCCTCGCCCCGGCGCCCGTCTCGGCGGCCGAGGGTGTAGGCGCCGTGGCTGTCGCGGGCTCCGACCACGCAGCGGGGGCCCTCGAGGAGTGCTATCGAGGGCTTGCCGCGCGGGGGGTGACGGAGGTGGTCTCCGTGCATTCCGCGGCGTGCTTCTCGCCGGCACTTGAGGGCGCTCGCCGGGCGGCTGCCGCCTGCGCAGGTGACCTGCGCGTCGAGGTGGTGGACTCCGGGGCCGGGTCTGCGGCAACGGGAATGCTCGTGGACCGGGCGTCCTACTATCGCCACCTGGGATTGAGCCTCGACGACGCCGTGCGCGGTCTGGAGGGCCTTGCAGCTCACGTGAGGCTGCTCGTGGTCCCGGCCTCCGGCGCGCCCATCGCTCGCCGTCGCACCCGCCGCGCGCACGCCGGGCTGCTCAGCCGGGCGACGACGTCCCTGCGCGTGCGCATATCCGGCGAGCGTGGGCTCTACGTGGTGACGCGCGGTGAGGTCACTCAGCTCGCGCGCTCCACGGACCTGATAGAGCTGACGAGCCGGCTTGCCCACGCCATGAGCGCGGTGGCCGCGAACGAGGGCGCGCTCAGGTATGCCCTCGTGGAGACCGGTGACGTGCGTTCCCTCCGCGCGATGGAGAAACCGCTGGACACCAACGAGTTCGAGGCACACTGCCTGGGTACGGTCCACGCCGGGCTTGACGTGGGGCGCGCGCTCGGGACGGGTGCCGTTGCCGTGGCGCTTGCCCCCGCAGCGGCCTACGACCACGTGCCCGGGGCGGACGGGAGCGCCGAGACGCGTGGGCGAGCCGGCGCGTCCGTCTCGTTCTCTGAGGCTGCGGGCCATGAAACCCCGGCACCTCAGAGGGATCCTGCAGTCCCGACCGATTCCGCAAAATAGACGACCGCGGCCCCGCGGGGCCTGACCAAGGAGGTTTTCATGAGCGACGCGAAGGTTGACATTCTGCTTCTGGGCTCCGGTGGCCGCGAGCACGCGCTTCTCGCCAAGCTGGCGGAGTCGCCGCGCGCGGGCAAGCTCTACGTGGCTCCCGGCAACGGCGGCATGAACTCCGCCGCAGAGCCGGTGGAGCTGGACATCGATTCCCCCGTTGCGGTGGCCGACTGGGCACGCGAGCACGGCGTGGGCCTCGTGGTCATCGGTCCGGAGGCGCCGCTGGTGGCCGGCGTGGCCGACGCGGTGCGCTCCGCGGGGATCCCGTGCTTCGGCCCCAATGGCGACGCGGCGCAGATGGAGGGCTCCAAGAAGTTCGCAAAGCAGGTCATGAGCCGCGCCGGCGTGCCCACCGCCGCCTACCGCACCTTCACCGACGAGGCTAGCTGCGCCGAGTACGTCGAGCGGACCGGCGCGCCGATCGTCATTAAGGCTGATGGCCTGGCTGCGGGCAAGGGCGTCATCGTCGCCAAGACCACCGAGGAGGCCCTGGAGGGCGTGCACGAGTGCTTCTCCGGCGTGTTTGGCGACGCCGGTGCCACCGTGGTCGTCGAGGAGACTCTTGAGGGGCCGGAGTGCTCGCTGCTGGCACTCACCGACGGCAAGACCGTGGTTCCCTTGGCCACCGCACAGGACCACAAGCGCGCGCTGGACGGGGACAAGGGCCCCAACACGGGTGGCATGGGCGTGTACTCGCCGGTTCCGGAGCACCTCGTCTCCGCAGATGAGCTTGCCGCGATGGTGGACATCGAGCAGCGCGTGGTCGCCGAGCTTGCCTCCGAGGGCATCACCTACTCCGGCTGCCTCTACGGCGGCTTCATGCTTACCAAGGAGGGCCCGAAGGTCCTGGAGTTCAACGCGCGCTTCGGCGACCCGGAGACCCAGGTGGTGCTGCCCCGCATGAAGGCGGACCTGATGGACGTGTTCCTGGCCTGCGACAACGGCACGCTCAGCGAGGACATGGTCTCCTGGGACAACGACTGGGCGGTCTCCGTGGTGCTGACCTCGGCCGGCTACCCGGGCTCCTACGAGAAGGGCAAGGTCATCACCGGCATCGACCGCGCCGAGGAGCTCCCCGGCGTGACGGTCTACCACGCTGGCACCGCCCTGCGCGACGGCGAGCTGGTCACCAACGGCGGCCGCGTGCTCGACGTGACGGCTGTGGCCCCGACCTTCGAGGAGGCTCGCGCCCAGGCCTATCGTGCCTGCGAGCTCATCGACTTCGACGGCAAGACCTACCGCTCCGACATCGGCATGCGTGCGATCAAGGAGTAGACGAGCGGGACAGAGGGCTGTGACGCGCGGTCGGCTGCGGTTTGCCGGCCGCGCGTTCTTCTTGCCGCTGCTTACGATATTGCGGATGACGTGCCGCCCCTCTTGTCGGGGCTTACGAAATCTCGGATGAAGTGCCGTCACTCTGCTACCGCTGCTTACGAAAGCGGGGGTGCTGCGCCGCCCTTCTCGCCGTTGCTTACGAAATTGCGGCTGGTGCCTCGTTGCTCCCCGCAGCTGCTTACGAAAATGCGGCTGGTGCTCCACTGCCCGCTGCTGTTGCTTACAAAATCGTGGTCGACGAGGTGCCCTGATTACAATCTGCCGGGGAATGTCGTACTCCGCGTGTGAACCAGGCGAGAAGAACGGGCGGCTTGCGAACCAGCCTCACTTCTCTAAGCGCACCCCGGGTTATCTGGCGCAACGCCCTCGATTTCCTAAGCGCATTTCCGGGCCGGTCATCCTCAACTGAGGTTTTGTAAGCGCCGTCATCCCATACGACCACCTCGACTGGCCTTTCGTAAGCATCTCCCCAACCCGATCCCTCATCAGCCGCGATTCACTAAGCGTCCCGAGGATTTGTTCCGCCACGCCGCCACGCCGTGTCGCCCCGCCGCCGTGGGCTCAACGCCACGCCCCCCCGCGCCGGCACGCCATACCGCCACCGCGCGCCGCCCCGTCCGCGTGCCGGCGCGCCGCAGCCGCCCGCATACGCCCCCGCTTTCGTCCGTCCCCGTCGCTCTCCTAAGCAACCTCTTGGCGGGGTCGTGCGGTATCCTAGGGAAGACTGGCGGGGAGGTCGAGATGGCGACGACGCCAACCGAGTGGCCCTACGTGCGGATATGCAGCACGCTCGCGCAGGTGCCTGTGCAAGTGGCCGCGAGAGCTCCCGTACGAACGGCCACGCGATGACGTGGCCGGTCCGCGCGGTTCCGCCTCGTCCGGACCCCAAGGGGCCGGGCGCGTGCGCGACGCCGCGTGACATAATCTCGACCATGCGACCAAGGAGACCCAATGACCAGCAATAACGCCGACAAGAACACTCAGATTGACCCAGACAGCCACGCCGCAGCGGTGGACGACATGCGCGAGTCCGTGGCCGCCTTCACCTATGACGGAGACCGAAGCCGCCTGGACCACTTCTCCGGCGCCCCCGTGGAGCGCGACCTTGTGCTCGGCGAGGACGACCCTCGCGACGCCGCCCTGGCCGAGCACCCGCTTACCGAGGACGTGGCCTGGACCGGCCGCATCTTCAACGTCGACCGGCTTCGCGTGGAGCTGCCTGACGGCCGCGCCGCCATCCGCGACGTGGTGCGCCACCCGGGCGCGGTGGCGGTGGTGGCCCTCACCGACGACGGGCGGATCTGCCTGGTGCGCCAGTACCGCACCGCCCTTGGTCGCGTGACCGTGGAGGTCCCGGCCGGCAAGCTCGCACCGGGCGAGGACCCGCTTGAGTGCGCCAGCCGCGAGCTCCTCGAGGAGACCGGCATGAGCGCGGAGAAGATCGCCTTCCTCACCACCATCGCCAGCTCGGCCGGTTTCTGTGACGAGCTCATCCACATCTACATGGCCACCGGCCTCACCTTCTCGCGCTCAGACCCGGATGCCGACGAGTTCATCAACGTGGACCTGGTGCCGCTCGGCGAGCTTGTGGACGCGGTGCTGGACGGTCGCATCGAGGATGCGAAGACCGTGGTGGGCGCGCTCATCTGCGACGCCGTGATGAGCCGTCTCACCCCCGAGCCCCAGGAGTAGCCGACTCCACCCCAAGCCCCCGCATCCCCGACAGTCCGGCGTGCTACCCTAGTGCGCCGGACTGCCCCTATTCAAAGACTCGGAGACCCGCACCATGTCGCTCTTCTCGCGCTTCCTGACCTACTACCGCGGCCAGCTGCACCTCTTTGTCATCGACACCATCGCCGCCATCGCCGTGGCCGGCATCGACCTCGCGTTCCCGCAGATTCTGCGCTCCCTCACGGGAGGCCTCTTCACCGAGGGGCCGAACGCCATCATGGGGGCGCTCGCCTACCTGGCGGTCGGTTTGGTGCTCATGTACGCCGTCCGCTTTGCGTGCCGCTACTTCGTGATCTTCTGGGGGCACGTGATGGGCGCGCGCATGGAGAGCCGCATGCGCGAGGACCTCTTCGACGCCTACACGCGGCAGAGCTTCGGCTACTTTGACCACAACAAGTCCGGTGACCTCATGAGCCGTCTGGTCTCCGACCTCTTTGACATCTCCGAGGCCGCCCACCACGGCCCTGAGTTCATCCTCATTGGCGTCGTGGAGGTGACGGGCAGCTTCATCATCCTCTCGACCATCAACGTGCCGCTCACGGCGGTGCTGGCCCTTATCGCCGTGCTGCTCGTGGTCTACAACGCCTACGCCAACTTCCGCATGCGTGCCGTCTATACGGAGAACCGCGTGCGCATCTCCGGCGTCAACTCCCGCCTCGAGGACGCGCTCGGCGGCATGCGCGTGGTCAAGAGCTTCGCCGCGGAGGACGTCGAGCGCGCCAAGTTCCGCGCCTCGAACGACGCCTACCTTGACTCCAAGACCCGTATGTACCGCGCCATGGGTCGCTATCAGGCGGCCATCTCCGTCATGATGGGCGCCCTCAACACGGCGGTCGTGATCCTGGGCGGCTGGCTCATCGCGCAGGGGCAGATGCAGGTTATCGACCTCGCCACCTACGCGCTCTATATCACGCTCTTCACCTCTCCCATCCAGTCTATCCTGGACTTCACGGAGACCTTCCAGAAGGCCATCGCGGGCTTCCGTCGCTTCTGCGAGGTGCTTGACGCCCAGCCGGACATCCAGGACGCCCCCGGCGCGCCTGCGCTGCGCGTGACCGAGGGGGCTATCAGCTACCAGGACGTCCACTTTGCCTACACCGAGGCAAACGGCGAGAAGGACGACGAGGTGATTCGCGGCCTCACGCTGGATATCCGTCCCGGGGAGACCATCGCCCTGGTGGGCCCGTCCGGTGGCGGCAAGTCCACCACGTGCTCCCTGCTGCCGCGCTTCTATGACGTGGACGCCGGCTCCATCAAGATTGACGGCCAGGACGTGCGCTCCGTCACCCAACGCAGCCTCCGTGAGCAGATCGGCCTGGTGCAGCAGGACGTCTATCTCTTTGACGGTACCATCGCCGAGAACATCGCCTACGGCAGCCCGGACGCCACCGACGAGCAGATTCGTGACGCCGCCCGCCGAGCCAACATCGCGGAGTTCGTGGAGAGCCTGCCCGAGGGCTACCAGACCCAGGTCGGCGAGCGTGGCAGCCACCTCTCCGGCGGCCAGAAGCAGCGCGTGGCGATCGCCCGGGTGTTCCTCAAGAACCCGCCGATCCTGATCTTCGACGAGGCCACCTCCGCGCTGGACAACGAGTCCGAGCAGGCTGTGCAGGAGTCCCTGTCTGAGCTAGCACGCGGCCGTACGACGCTGGTCATCGCCCACAGGCTCTCCACCATCAAGAACGCTGACGAAATCGTCACGATGGAGCACGGGCGCGTCTCCGAGCGCGGCACCCACGAGGAGCTGCTGGCTCTGGGCGGCACCTACGCCCGCTACTACCACATGCAGTTCTCGGACGGCGCGCAGGACGGGGCTCCGATTGCGTATACTGACGTAAGCAGTTAAACCGCTTGGATCCCGGCGCACGTGACCGGAGGTCATCGCCGTATCTGTGACGGGAAGAGAACGCATGGCTAAGAAGAGCGAGATTGCGCGCATTCAGAAGGGCGCCCTCACGGCCGACGAGGCCGAGGAGCTGTTCTCGCGCGTAGACCACACGGGTCACACGGATGAGGAGCGCGCTCGTCGTCAGCGCGCCCACCGCAAGGAGAAGGGCGTCTCGCTCGACATCGACCCGCTCTCCGAAGAGGACCCCTCGGGCTCAAACGTGGGCAAGGTCATCACCAAGACGGCAGTGCTCTTCGTGGCGGTGTTCCTCGTGGCCGTGGTGGTGGGCCAGGTGGCCTTCGGCATCATCCGGCGCGCCAACACGGCGAACCTTGCCGAGGAGGCCAACGTCCGTACCGTGGCCTCGGCGCTCAGCGGCGGCGTGGAGTGGGGCAACGGCTTCACCCAGTTCCCCGAGGACTTCACCGTCCAGGAGGCGGACGAGAACACCGGCCGCATAGAGGTCACCGTCATCGACACCAGCTCCGAGAACGCGCTGGAGTGCTTTGCCGGCTCTCAGGTCCAGGCCACGGCGTTTGCCGTGAACGCCCTGCTCAACCCCAACATCAACACCGTGGTCTACCACGTGAACGTCCATACCGACGCAGAGGGCAAGATCCAGCGGTCGTCCCTCTTCGGCTTCCTCAAGCCCACCGGAGACGTCACGTCGTTCATGACCTTCGTCTGGACCAAGACCCAGTCGGAGAGCGGCGTCAACTTCTCCTGCCGCATCACCGGCATCGACGACACGGTTCAGGACGAGCTGCGCAACCAGATCACCACCTCGTTCACCCCGGTCCAGATCCTGAGCGGCAACTAGCCCCAGACGCCACGGCCATTTGCGTCCCACGGGCCCTTCTCGCCGGCGGGAAGGCTCAACCAGGCGGCAAAGAGGCCCCCTGAGCTTGATTTGAGCTGAACGTGGGTCTCCCGTCATGTTACCTTTGTGAAGTGCTATGACAAAGGGGGAGGTTGTCCATGAGGTGCGAGAACTGCGGTGAGGAGCTGCCACGTCGTGCAAGGTTCTGTCCCGAGTGCGGCGCCCCGGTGGACCAGGCCTCCGAGGAGGCGCTGACTGACACCGTCGCCATGGGCGTGCCCAGCCCTGAGGCGGAGGGCCTTCCAGCGTCCAAGAAGCTCGAGGAGCCGCTTGAGCCGGTGGGCGTGGGGGCAGTCCCGCTGGTGCCGATTGCCCCGCCGCCTCGCGCCACGCGCGTTCGCCCGCGCACGCCGCGGCCGTATCCCCAGCACGGACAGCCTGGGTCCGCCTCCGTCCCGGCGAGCCAGCGCTCCTGGACGGCCGTTGAGCGCGACTGGGATGAGCGTGAGCGCGCGGCCGAGCGCCGAGCGGAGTCTGGCGTTGACGCGGAGCCCGAGCCTGCTGCTGAGCAGGCTGGTCCCAGCGCCGTGCGCTCCGGGGCCCGCCGCGCCGCCCATGTCGTCAGGCGCGGCGTCGCCCGCGCGAGCGCGCTCAGGAGCCGTCGCATCGGCATAGCCGTTCTCGTTGTGGCAGCGGTTGCCGTGGTGGTGTTTGTCGGGCTAGTCTCCACAAGCTGGCTCGGGCCCCTTGCGCCCATCGCTGAGCCGGCCCCGCAGGTCCAGCCGCCTTCGGACGGCAGCATCGCCTCCATTCAGGGCGATGACGCGGACCAGCAACAGGCGGACGGCGACCAGCTTCCCGAGGGCTCCCCGGAGGTCTGTGACGAGGTGGAGGACTACTCGTGGGAGGAGCTCTCGCAGATCTCCTCGCTCATCTCGGCCGCGTCCTCTGACGAGGAGGGCCTCGAGATCGCCAAGACCTATCACCTCTGCAATGAGGACGGCGAGCTTGACGGCACGCAGGCCAAGTCTCTCGAGCTCTCCGACGGCACGAAGGTAAGCATGCGCGTGGCCGGCTTCCGCCAGGACAAGAAGGCCGACGGCTCCGGCGCCGCGGGCATCACGTTCCTAGCCGAGGACGGCGTTTCCGAGCAGGCCATGAACGCCACCGGCCAGCTCACGGGCGGCTGGGAGGACTCCACGCTGCGGTCCTGGATGAACCAGAGCCTCATCGGCAAGCTGCCGAGCGAGGTCTCCGACCTGCTGGTGAGCGTCGAGAAGACCACCAACCCGCCGGCTGGCACCGGGGAGTCGGGACAGGACGTGACCGAGGACATGCTCTGGGTGCCGTCTTACTCCGAGGTGGTGGGCGAGCCGGGCACCAGCAGCAACCGCTACGGACTCTATGAGTCCGAGGGCCCGCAGTACCAGCTCTTCTCCGACCTCGACGTCACGTGGGCCGAGCCCAGCTCCAAGCTCATCATCCCGTCTGGGGGGTATTGGTGGCTTCGCAGCCCTGATGTGGCCAACGACCGCTGGTTTATCGTGGTGGGCCCCGAGGGGCAGAGCGCCTACGGCCACCGCCCGGCCACGGAGAACGCCGTCGTCATGGGCTTCTGCCTGTAGGAGTGTAGGAGGAAGGGACGGGACGTTTGCCCCGGAGGAATCTGTCCCACCGGGACAGATTCCTCCGGGGCAAACGTCCCCGCATCACCTCGTAACGGCCGCGGGGCCGCCCGTCCTTCTCGCCGGGCGGCCCCGCGTCAGATGCGTGCCGGTTCTTCCTGTTGGTGCTGCGCCCGTCGGCCCTAGTTGCTGCCGAGCAGGGCGGTGACGTCGCCGAGGACGCTCTCGAAGCTCACACCGCGAACCTGGTAGTCAGGCTGCTCCGGCGTGATCTGCATGGCGTGGCGGACGAGTTCGCTGGCAAACTGCACGGCGGAGCGCAGGTCGCGGCCGGTGAAGATAGCCGCGGTGAGGCCGGAGGCAAAGAGGTCGCCGGTGCCGTGGAGCATGAAGGGCAGAAGCTCGCCGGAGACCTCCTCCACGGCGCCGTCGCCGCCCGCCACGGCCACGTAGTTGCGGATGACCTTCTCGTCCCCGCGGACTACGCCCTTGAGGACCACGGACTTGGCGCCCATCTCAAGCAGGGCGTCGGCCATGCGGCGCACGTAGGCGTCGTCCACGTCCTGACCCTCGTAGGGGATGCCGGTGATGATGGAGGCCTCGGTGAGGTTGGGCGTGAGCACGTCGGCGCCGTCCACGAGGCCCTTGGTGGCCTCGCACATCTCATCGGTGTAGGTGGGGTACTTGGAGCCGCCGTCACCCATCACCGGGTCTACGATGCGCAGCGCGCCCGGGTACTCGCGATAGAGGCGCAGGATGGCGTCAACCTGCTCGGCGGAGCCGAGGAAGCCGGAGTAGACGCCGTCGAGCTCGATGCCCTCCTCGCGCCAGGCGTCGAGGTACTCGCCGAGCATGGGCGTGGTGTCGTGCATGTAGAACTTGGGGAAGCGCGTGTGCGCCGAGAAGAGCGAGGTCGGCACGGGGCAGACGTCGATTCCCGCCGCAGAGAGCACGGGGATGGCGATGCCGAGGGAGCACTTTCCGTAGCCGCAGAGGTCGTGGACTGCCGCCACGCGCGGCAGGTAGCCGCCCTTGCGCTCGTACAGGTACATGTTGCTGGCTGTGTTCATGGGGTTCTCCTTTGTCCGCGGACTGATGGACCAGCGTACAGGGCGAAAGGATAACCCTTTCCGCATATGCGTGCGCTCGGCGGGGCGGCGCTCCCCGCACGCCTGCCGGCTAGGGCGCGCCGGCCCCGGCTGGTGACGTTCTCGCCGGCGGCCTCTCCGCGTCCTCGCCGCCCCGCCTCCGCCGCATCCCCTGTTGCGGCGAATGTGTTGCCCCGCCGCGCGTTTCTCGCCGTCGGTACGCGTTCGGGCAGGTCGCGTATACTTGCCCTGTATGCGACAACGAGAGGGGAGCACAATGGCAGAGCAGCCGCTCGTAGGAATCATCATGGGTTCCAAGTCAGACATGCCGACGATGGAGGCGTGCACGGCCGAGCTCGAGGAGCTTGGGGTGCCTTACGAGCTGGTCATCGCCAGCGCGCACCGCAACCCCGCGAAGGTCCACGAGTGGGCCGGCTCCGCGGCCGACCGCGGCCTCAAGGTCATCATTGCCGCGGCGGGCAAGGCTGCCCACCTCGGCGGCGTCGTGGCGGCCTTCACGCCGCTGCCCATCATCGGCGTGCCGATGAAGACCTCCGACCTCGGCGGCATGGACTCGCTGCTCTCCATGGTCCAGATGCCCTCTGGCGTCCCGGTGGCCTGCGTGGCCATCAACGGCGCCAAGAACGCGGCCATCTACGCCACGCAGATCCTCGGCGCCACCATGCCCGAGTACCGCGAGAAGATCGTGGAGCTCAAGCGCCAGATGGCCGAGGCGTAGGAGGACGGGAGCTCGGATGGCCTCGCACTTCAAGCAACCAGACGAGAAGCCCCGGCGCTCCCACGGCGCCGCGAACGCGGGCAGGCACGCCGCGGGCGCAGGTTCTTCTCGCCCGGTGGGCCGGCACGCGGCAGGAGGCGCCGACGCTGACCCGGATGTCACGCAGCCGCACCTCGGTGGCAACCCGCGCCGCGGCCTGGCCACGCCGCACGGAGGGGACGAGTCCTATCACGCCCCGGCCGCCAACCCGCACGCCGCGCACGTGACGGACCGCTCGAACGGCTATATCTCCGTCATCTCGGAGGGGCCCGGCCACGGTCGCCGCCCGCACGGCAAGCGTCGCCGTGGCGACGGCTTTGTGGAGACGGACCCCTACGACCTTTCCGGCCGTCGCAGCAAGGATCCCAAGAAGCGCGTCGGGAGGGTCGTGTCCGTGCTGCTGTTCGTGGTGGGCATCGCGCTCATAGCCACGGCGGCGGGGATGTGGATCTACAACCAGTGGCAGTACCACGAGCAGGACCGCATCAACGAGGAGCTGGCCACGTTCGCGGACGTCTCGGACAACGGTACCACGCCGCCAAAGGTTGACTGGGAGGCGCTCAAGGCCGTGAACGACGAGGTCGTGGGCTGGGTTCAGATTCCCGGAACGGTGGTCAACTTCCCCGTCTACCAGGCCTCGGACAACGACAAGTACCTCCACACCAGCGCCGAGGGCACCTACTCCCTGGGCGGCCAGGTGTTTATGGACTACGAGAACACCACGCCCGGCATGGTTGACGCGCAGACCGTGATCTACGGCCACCACCTGCGCAACGGCGCCATGTTCAAGCCGGTCTCCGACATGACCAACCAGGAGATGTTCGACAGCGTCTCCACCATCTGGTACGTGACGGAGGACGCCACCTACGAGCTTGAGCCGCTGCTGGTGTACGAGACTGACGCCTCGGACACCAGCGCCCGCACGTTCAACTTCTCCTCTGACGACGAGCTGCGCAGCTACCTCAACGGCCTGCTGTCGCGCTCGGTCACGAGCCGCTCGGACGCTGCGGACGTGATCTCCACCACGAGCCACGTGCTCACGCTCTGCACCTGCAACTACAACAACGGCGACTCGGGCCGCACGCTGCTGGTCTGCGTGCCCAAGTCCGAGGCCGCCGGAACCGCTCAGACCACCACGGAATAGGGGGAGAGACTTGCTAGACGTGACGCCGCTTGACGAGCGAGGCACCGCAGGCGAGAGGGACGACAAGCTCCACGAGGAGTGCGGCGTCTTCGGCGTGTGGGCGCCCGGGCGGGACGTGGCCCGCATTACCTACTTTGCCCTGCGCGCGCTGCAGCACCGCGGGCAGGAGTCGGCGGGCATCGCCGTGGGCGACGGGAAGACCGTCCTCATCCGCAAGGACCTGGGCCTGGTGACGCAGGTCTTCTCCGACGACGACCTCTCCGCCATGCCCGGCAAGGTGGCCTGCGGGCACTGCCGCTATGGCACCGCCGGCGCCAAGGGCTGGGAGTCCGCCCAGCCGCACCTCTCCACCATCGACGACATCATCATCGCGCTGGCGCACAACGGCACGCTGGTCAACTTCGACGACCTGCGCCGCGAGCTCATCGAGATGGGTATCCCGTTCAGGTCCAACACGGACTCCGAGGTGGCGGCGCGCCTCATCGGCTACTTCACGCAGCGCAGCCACCGTCTGCGCACGGGCATCGCGCACACGATGCGCATGCTCGAGGGCGGCTATGCGATGGTGCTCGTGCGCGAGAACGCGCTCTATGCGTTCCGCGACCCGCACGGCATCCGGCCGCTGGTGCTGGGACGTCTTGGCGATGACGGCTGGGTTGTCGCCAGCGAGACCTGCGCGCTGGACATCTCCGGTGCCACCTTCGTGCGGGAGGTGGAGCCCGGCGAGATCATCCGCATCTCCGACGACGGCATCCGCTCCGAGCGCGGCTGCAGGGCGCTCTCGCCGGCCAACTGCATCTTCGAGCACGTGTACTTCTCGCGCCCTGACTCGGTGAAGGACGGCACGAGCTTCTACCTCATGCGCCACAACATGGGTCGCCGCCTCGCGCAGGAGACGCCCGTCGACGCCGACCTGGTGATCTCCGTGCCCGACTCGGGCACGCCGGCGGCCGAGGGCTTTGCCCAGGAGCTGGGGATCCCGTTTGGCACGGGCCTCATCAAGAACCGCTACGTGGCTCGCACCTTCATCCAGCCCACGCAGGAGCTGCGTCAGATGGGCGTGCGCCTCAAGCTCAACGCGCTGCCGGACGTGGTGCGCGGCAAGCGCCTGGTCATGGTTGACGACTCCATCGTCCGCGGCACCACGAGCCGGCAGATCGTGCGTATGCTCAAGGCGGCCGGCGCCGTCGAGGTGCACGTGCGCTCGGCATCGCCGATGGTCATGTGGCCGTGCTTCTACGGCATCGACACGGGCAGCCAGGATCAGCTCATCGCCGCGAGCAACACGCTCGAGGAGATTCGCGCCCACATCGAGGCGGACTCCGTGGGGTTCCTCTCCACCGAGGGGCTTCTCGCCTGCGTGCCCGGCGGCACGGACGGCACCTGCGGCTACTGCAAGGCCTGCTTCACCGGCGAGTACCCCGTGGAGATACCGCACTCGTTCTGGAAGGAGCGCTTCCTGCCCGGCTATGAGCCCAACAACCTGACCCCCGCGTCAGAGACCTCTCAGATGTCCCTCGAGGAGGCCGAGAAGGCGCTCTCGCAGGAGTAATCAGGGCCGCGGGACCGGGGCCGAGTCGCCGCCCGCCGGTCCCGCGTTGCCAGCCTACGTTGTCAATCCACCCAGAAAGGGGAGCAAGATGGCCGAGAAGCCCAGCACCAAGCACGTGAGCTACGAGGACGCCGGCGTCGACACCGCCGAGGGCGCTCGCGCGGTCGACGCGATCAAGGCGGCCGTGGCTAGCACCAACCGTCCCGAGGTGGTGAGCGAGCTGGGCGGCTTTGGCTCGTGCTTCTCCATGAAGGCGTTCAAGGACATGGAGGACCCGATCCTGGTGTCCGGCACGGACGGCGTGGGCACCAAGCTGGCCATCGCGCAGCTGCTCGACCGTCACGAGACGGTGGGCGAGGACCTGGTGGCCATGTGCGTGGACGACGTGGTGCCGGTGGGCGCCGAGCCGCTCTTCTTCCTGGACTACGTGGCCATCGGCAAGCTGCGCGCTGAGCACGTGGCCAAGATCGTGAGCGGCATCGCCGAGGGCTGCCGCAAGTCCGGCTGTGCGCTCGTGGGCGGCGAGATGGCCGAGCACCCCGGCGTCATGGCTGCCGACGACTATGACCTCGCCGGCTTCGTGGTGGGCGTGGTGGATCGGCCCAAGATGATCGGGCCGGAGAAGGTCAAGGTGGGCGACGTCATCCTGGGCCTGCCGAGCTCCGGCATCCACTCCAACGGCTACTCGCTGGTGCGCAAGGTCGCCATTGAGGGCCGTACGGTTGAGGAGCTCGAGACGCCGCTGGACGAGCTGGGCGGCGAGTCCCTGGCCGACGCAGTGATGCGCCCGACCACCATCTACGCCGGCGGCCTGATCCGCGCGCTGCGCGCCGGCGCCCCCATCCACGCGATGGCGCACATCACCGGCGGCGGCATCACGGAGAACCTGGACCGCGCCATGCCCGACGGGGTTGACGCGCTGGTCTACCGCGGCGGCGAGGAGGGCCCGGCGTGGGACATTCCCCCGGTCATCACCTACATGATCCGCGAGGCGGGGCTCACCACGGAGGAGGCCTACCGCACGTTCAACATGGGCGTGGGCATGGCCATCGTCTGCGCGCCCGAGGACGAGGCCGCGGTGCGCTCGGCCCTCGAGGAGCAGGGCTTCGCCCCGTTCCGCGTGGGCGAGTGCGTGCCCGGCTCCGGGAAGGTGGTGTACGACGATGAGCGGTAGCAGCTCCGATCGCGCCCCGCTCAAGCTGGGCGTGCTGATCTCCGGAAGCGGCACCAACCTGCAGGCGCTTATCGACCGCATTTCCGATGGCAGCCTGAACGCGCGCATTGGCCTGGTGGTGAGCTCGCGCCCGAGCGCCTATGGCCTCAAGCGCGCCGAGGCGGCCGGCATCCAGACGCTGACGCTCAGCAAGGAGATCTACGCGGACCCCATTGCCGCCGACGAGGTCATTGCCACCGAGCTCAAGGCCCATGGCTGTGAGTACGTCATCATGGCCGGCTACATGCGCATGGTTCACGAGCCGCTGCTTGCGGCCTTCCCCAACCGCGTGGTCAACATCCATCCGGCCCTGCTGCCCAGCTTCAAGGGCGCGCACGCCATCCAGGACGCCTTTGACTACGGCGTCAAGGTGACGGGCGTGACCGTCCACTTTGCCGACGACAAGTACGACTGCGGCCCCATCATCGCCCAGCGCCCGCTGACGGTGGAAGAGGGCTGGGACGTGGACGAGCTCGAGGCCCACATCCATGAGATAGAGCACGAGCTCTACCCCGAGGTCGTCGGTCTTCTCGCCGCAGGGCGCGTCCACGTAGGGGAGAACGGCAAGGTCTCGGTAGACCCGCAGTAGCGACGCGCGACCATACCCGTTGCGATCCTGCACACCCCGCCGACCCGTTCCCTCGGGCCGGCGGGGTGCTTTTCCGCAGCGACCTTCAACGATTGGCGGAGAAGCTGCTTTAGTAGCGAGTGAGCCGTGGGATGCCGCGAAGCCGCTCTCTAAGAAGCCCATCGCCTAATGCGACAAATACATGCGTTGCGTAACGGAGCGGTTCAACTTGTCCACAAACATGTACATTGGGTTTTTGAGCGGCATCTCGCTCGCTGAACTCGCAACGCGCATTGGTGGTTGGTTTTATGGCAAAGCAAATAAAGGATTTGACGTCTCTCCTTACCTCGGGCACAAAGACCAACCCGCTTCACCTGCAGATCGCCGACCTTCTGCGCGAAAGGATCTACTCCAAGGCGTGGCCTCCTGCCACAAAAATCCCTTCTGAGCACGAGCTCGTTGCTATGTTCAGCGTTTCTCGCGGAACTGTCCGCAAGGCACTCAAGGCGCTCGTTGACGAAGGCCTTCTGGTTCAGGTTCACGGCAAGGGGACCTTTGTGGCCAAGCCGAGCGTCTCCCACGCCTCCGGCGATAGGCCCCTCTCGTTTGCAGAGTCCCTTCGCCGGCAGGGCATGAACTTCAAGACCCACGTCATAGAGAAGCGCGTGACCGTGCCGCCCGTTGAGGTTGCCCATGGCCTAGGGCTAGCGCCGGGGGACCCATCTCTTTTCGTGAGGCGTCTGAGGACTGTAGACAGCGCCCCCGTCTTGTGTCAGGAGAGCTGGTCAAACCTCATAGCCTGTCCAGGACTAGCCGACGTCGACTTTACGAAGACGTCAATGTTTGATGCCGTGCAGCAATGCTCAGGCAGAAGAATCTCCTGCTCGCACATGCGCTATACGGCAAGGGTGGCCGGCAAGGAGCACTCGGCGCTGCTTGACTGTGATGAGACCGCGGCCGTACTCGTCCTGGAGCAGAAGATCTGCCTTGAGGGCGGGACGTTCATCGAGTGGAGCACCACGTGGTTCCCGCCCGGACACGTGCTCACCGGCGTTGTTGCTCAGCCGCGCTAATGTGCGAGTAGCACAAAACACCTTACCATGCAAGTGCTCTTTTTGAGAACAACCGTTCACGGTAAAAAAACAACCGTTGGCGTAACTCCATCGCACTTAATTCACTAAGACGTCCTATCTCGTGTATACAAGTGCTTGTTCACTTTGAGAAGTACAACTGCTCATAAGTGGATGGTAAATCGCTTCACTTGTGTGTACCAGCGGATATCGAGGAGCAGTGCATGGAGAAGATCAAGCTCAGGAAGCCGTTCTTTGTCGTCAACCCCAAGTCCTATCTGTACGGCGAGGAGATCTACAAGCTTGCCAAGAAGACGGACGAGCTCTGCGAGAAGTACGACTTTGACTGCCTCTTCACTGCTCAGCTCATTGACCTTCCCAAGATCATCGCCGACTGCCCGCACCTCGTGCCCTGCGCGCAGTTCATGGAGAGCCTGAAGCCGGGCCGCGGCATGGGCCACGTTCTGCCTGAGGCCCTGGCCGCCGCAGGCGTGAAGGCCACCTTCCTCAACCACGCCGAGAACCCCATGACCGTCCACGAGCTTGCCGCTACCATCGCTCGTGCCAACGAGGTCGGCATCCTGACCGTCGTCTGCGCCGACTCTGTCGAGGAGGGCAAGGCCATCGCCGAGCTTCACCCCGACGTCATGGTCTGTGAGCTCACGAGCCTCATCGGCACCGGCCAGGTCGCCGGCGAGGACTACATGCGCGGCTCCACCGAGGCTGTTAAGGCCGTCTCCCCTGAGACGCAGGTTCTGCAGGCTGCTGGCATCCACTCTGGCGCTAACGTCTACGACGCCATCAAGTACGGCGCCGATGGCACGGGCGGCACCTCCGGCATCGTTGCTGCCGAGGACCCCTTCGCCACGCTGGACGAGATGTTCGAGGCTCTGGACCGCGCCCGCACCGACTTCTGCAAGGAGGACTAGCAGATGGCAGTCTACAAGGACGTTATCAAGGTCAGCACCCTTGAGGGCAAGCCCACCTACCTGGACGTCACCGAGGGCGTCGAGAACATTGTGAAGGCCAGTGGTATCAAGGAGGGTATCGTCACCGTCATCTCCTGCCACACCACCTGCGCGGTCTTCTCTGAGGAGTACGACCACGACCACACCCCGACGGGTGACACCTTCCTGCAGGCTGACCTCTCTGACGGCCTCGAGAAGATTTTCCCCGAGCAGCATGACTGGAGCACCTACCGCTACCCGGGCCTGGACCACTTCGAGGAGGTCGAGTCTTGGCCTAATCCCGAGCAGTACCTGCCCAATATGGATCGTCGCATGCTCTGGAACGGCGACGCCCACCTGCGTTCCACCCTTATCGGCTCCAATCAGACCTTCGAGGTTGCCGACGGCCACCTCGAGATGAACGGCCTGGCCAGCATCTTCTTTGTTGATTACGATCGCACCCGCGAGCGTAACCGTAAGGTCAAGGTTGTCGTCATCGGCGAGTAGCCTCGACAGCCTGCCTGAACCCTCCGCGGGCGTGCGCGCCCGCGGGGCTTGGAGGGCCCAAAGAGGGGTAGGGTATTCGTATTCGTTTTTTGAAGGCATTGAAAGGAGAGAAGTAATGAAGAAGATCGTGGTTGCTTGTGGCTCTGGTGTTGCTACCTCCACCGCCGTTGGCTCTAAGATCAAGGACCTCCTTGACTCCAACGGCCTTGCCGGTACCTACCACATCGTGCAGTGCGCCATCGCCGAGGCTCCGTCTCAGTGCGCCGACGCTGAACTGCTCGTCGCCACCACCGTCCCGCCTGCGGACCTCAAGTGCGACTTCGTCAGCGGTCTGCCGTTCCTGACTGGCATGGGCCGTGCCGACGCCGAGAGGAAGATCGTGGAGATCGTCTCCAAGTAGCTTCTTGTCGGCACGGCAAACCAATCGTCGTTGGCGCGCCCTGAAGCGCCAACCTAACGAGAGTGAGAATCAATGGACGCAATCGTTGCCTTTTTCTCGGGCGTTTCTAGCCTAGGCGTCTCCGTCGTCATGCCGATCGTTCTTACGATCCTCGGCGTGCTCTTCGGCGCCGGCTTTGGCAAGAGCCTGAAGGCCGGCCTTACCGTCGGCATCGGCTTCATCGGCCTGAACCTCGTCATCAACCAGCTCATGGGCACCGACCTCGCCACCGGCGTCACCGCCATGGTCGAGCGCTTCGGCCTCGAACTCTCCGTCATGGACGTGGGCTGGCCTGCTGCCTCCGCCATCGCCATGGGCTCCATCGTCGGCACCATCATCATCCCTCTGGGCCTGCTCGTGAACATCGTCATGCTGCTCACCAACACCACCCAGACCGCTGACGTCGACATCTGGAACTACTGGCACTTCGCCTTCACCGGCGCTCTGGTTGCCATCGTGACCAACAACGTGGCCTTCGGCATTGCCGCCGCTATCATCAACGAGGTCGTCGTCCTCGTCATCGGCGACGTCACCGCCCCCATGGTCGAGGAGTCCCTGGGCCTGCCCGGCGTCTCCATCCCTCACGGCTTTGCTGCCGCCTATGCTCCCATCGCCGCTGTGGTCAACTGGATCATCGACAAGATCCCTGGTCTGAACAAGATTGACATCAACGTTCGCACCATGCAGAAGAAGTTCGGCGTCTTTGGCGAGCCCGTCCTTCTCGGCTCCATCATCGGCCTGCTCATCGGCCTGCTCGCTGGCTACGGCTTCCTGCCCAGCACCGCCGCTGACGGCACCACCGTCCCGAGCGTTCTCTCCATGGCCGTCTACATGGGCGCCGTCATGGTCCTGATCCCGAAGATGGCCGCCCTGCTGATGGAGGGCCTCATGCCCGTCTCCGACGCGGCTTCCGCCTTCATCCAGAAGCGCTTCCAGAACCGCGGCAAGATCTACATCGGCCTTGACTCCGCCGTTGGTACCGGTCACCCCGTGACCCTGACCATGGCCCTGATTCTCGTGCCGGTCTCCATCTTCCTGGCCTTCATCCTCCCGGGTAACAAGGTCGTGCCTCTGGCTGACCTGGCCTGCATCCCCTACATGCTGGTCCTCGTTACCCCGATCGTTCACGAGAACGGCTTCCGTGGCCTGATTACCGGCATCATCGTCCTGGCTGTTGGCTTCTACATCGCCACCGACCTGTCTCCGCTCATCACCTCCGCTGCTGCCAACGTGAACTTCGACATGGGCGGTGCCGCTGCCATTTCCTCCATCTGCGATGGCGCTAACCCCCTGACCTGGGTCATCACCCGTGCCGCCAGCTTCCTCGGCCCCATCGGCCTCGTCGTCACCGGCGTCATTGCCGTTGCCCTGGCCGTGTGGAACCGCTCGCGAATCCTCAAGGAGGCCGCTGAGCTCCACGCCGCCGATGCTTCCAAGGCCAACGAGTAAGTCGTTGCCCCTAGGATTTGAGGCATAGAGAGCACTAACCGCATGGGGTCCGTATCAGGTATGGTGCGGGCCCCATCTTTTATGAAGGGCACCCATGGAGACAAAGACCTACACGTACCAGGAGCCGTTCTTTACGATGGAGGTAAAGGTCGAGGGCGCGTTCTGCGCTTTTCTGACCGTCCTTCTGACCTGGAATGCCGCTACTAACCTCTTCGGTATGGGCTTCCTCTTTGCCATCTTTGCCGCCGTGGCCCTCTACCAGACGTGGAACACCTTCATAGCGCGCTGCTATGCGCACTCGGTGACGATTGGCGAAGACGAGATCTCCTTTGAACTCTTTGGCAAGTCGCAGAGCTACAAGCTGAGCGAGCTCAAGGAGTTCCAGATTAGGGGCGGTTCACGCGGTGGAAAGATGTACGTCCGCGTTGGCAACCACAATGCCCTGCATGGTAGGTTCTGGATCTCAACCGACGTCTACGAGGATGGTGAGGAGCTCGCTCAGCGTCTCATAGACATCGAGAATCGCGTGGACCCCGACTCCCTCAGGGTTCAGGCGCGCCGTACCAACACCGAGTACAAGCAGATCAAGGCCAAGAAGGGGAAGAAGTCCCGCAAGTAGGCGCTCTTCTCACCAAAAGGCCTTAAGATTCCATTAGTTATACGAGAGGGGAAACCAAATGATCGTCAACCTCCGAGACATCTGCGCCATCGCCGAGCAGAAGAACATGGCCATTGCCTCGTTCAACGTGCCGAGCCTCGAGGCCACCCGCGCTGCCCTGGACGCCGCCGAGGAGACCGGCTACCCGGTCATCCTCTCTCACGCTGAGGGTCACGACCCGTTTACGCCGCTTGACGCCATGGGTCCGACCATGGTCGCCCTGGCCGAGCGCTCCAGCGCCCTGGTCTGCGTGCACCTGGACCACTGCGAGAACCTCTCCTACATGCGCCGCGCCCTGGAGATGGGCTTCACTGGTGCCATGTACGACGGCTCCATGGAGCCTTATGAGGTCAACGTCGAGAACTCCCAGCGTGCCGCCGACATGTGTGCCAGCTTTGACTGCGGCCTGGAGTGCGAGCTCGGCAGCATGGGCACCCGCGAGAATGGCGTCGGCCACGAGAACGACCACGTCTCCGAGGCCGTCTACACCGACCCCGAGCAGGCCGACGAGTTCATCAAGGAGACCGGCCTTGACATCCTGGCCTGCTCCTTCGGCACCGTCCACGGCATCTACAAGGGCGAGCCGCACCTCAACTTTGACGTCCTGGCCGAGATTCGCAAGCGCAATAACGTGCCCCTGGTCATGCACGGCGGCTCCGGCGTCTCAGACGACGACTACCGCAAGGCCATCGACGCCGGCATCCGCAAGATCAACTACTACACCTACGGCGTGAAGTACGCCGGTGAGGCCGTCCAGCAGGTCATTGATGACTTCAAGTCCAAGAACGCCGATGCCAATGTCTACTGGCACGACATGACCATGGCAGCCTACCAGCGCCTCTACGAGGACTTCACCTCCGTCATCAAGGTCTTCGCCAACGGCGCCGACCCCGTGGCGTAAGGCCCGCCCGAGGCAACCAAATCGCTCGCATCACGTATCTGGAGGGAATTAGCATGGCAACCATCGACACCACACTGCTCAAGCCCGAACTGGTCTTCCTTGACTTTGAGGCCGAGGACCGTCTGGACTTCTTCAAGAAGCTCGGTCAGAAGCTCGCCGAGGCCGGCTACGTGAAGGAGTCTTGGCTCGACGCCATCCTTGAGCGTGAGAAGAACTACCCGACCGGCTTGGCCTGCCCGGCCATCTCCGTGGCGCTTCCGCACGTTGACCCGGAGCACCTGGTCAAGCCCTATATTGCTATCGTGAAGCCGACTCACCCCATCCTGTTTGATGGCATGGCCGGTTCCGGCGACGTCAACGCTCAGCTCATCATCAACCTCGGCGTCATGGCTCACGCCGAGGAGCAGGTCGGTGTTCTCCAGGCTTTCCTGGGCATCTTTATTGATGACGCTCATTCTGCTGAGATTCTTGCGCAGGACACCCCGCAGGGTATGGTGGACACGGTGATTAAGTACTGCGAGCAGTAGTCCTTAGTCGCGGCAAGACAATGCGCCCGGCATCCTGGGGGAGGGATGCCGGGCGCGCGTGTTTTTCTGGGCATACGGAGGGATTAGTCCTCCACCACCAGATCAGGGCGCTCCCTTACGAGGGTCTCAAGCGTGCGCTGGCCATCAATCAAGATGCATCCCTGCTCCGCGAGCGAACTTCTCCATGTCTCGTTGAGGGGCCTGTCGGTGACCACGGCATAGACGGAGTTAAAATTGCAGATGTACGTGTATGAGGTCTGATCGAACTTTGTGTAGTCGGCAATGATGAAATTCTTTGCCGACCTGCGGATGATTTGCTGGCGCATTGCCGTCCAAATCTCGGTGGAGTCGGTGACGCCATGCTCAAGCGAGAGTGAACGGCACGAGAGGAAGCTTGCATCAACGTAATAGTTCTCGAGCATCCGAATAGCGCCGTTACCGCTGAAGGCCTTCTCCTCATTGGTGTAGTCGCCGCCGGTGCAGACCAAGTGAATGGAACCGCTCTTTGCTAACAGGTTCACGATCATCAGGTTGTTTGTCAGTACGGTGAGACGCATGCCTTGGATTGCCTTGGCCACAAAGAATGCTGTGGTTGAGTTGTCAAGGAAGATGGCGTCTCCGTTGTGGATAAAGTGTCGGCAGATTTGGGCGATGGCCGTCTTGCTATCAACGTAAGCCTCAGCGCGTACGTCGGTTGCCACCAAGTTGCCAACGCCGGTCTGGACGAAAGCACCCCCGTAGGACCTCTTGAGCTTGCCCTGCTTCTCTAGGTCGGTCAGATCGCGTCTGATGGTCTCGTTGGTAACGTTGAACATCCTTGCGAGTTCGACGACCGTGGCGCTCTTCTTTTCAAGAACGACGTCAAGAATTTTCTGCTTGCGGACGGCGGCAATCACGGCGTCCTCCTCAGGGTTGAAGCGGGTGGGGGTATGACCCCGATATAGATACGATAGCCCGTTTTTTGACTGTGGAGATGAAATTTGTCTTCACAAAACAAAAACAGTCAAAAGCAACCGCTCGCCGATATGCCCGAACCGTTCGGCAAATGTCGAAGGAAACAAAAACAAACGGGCAAAAACAATCGCATAATGGGAAAAGTCAAAAAGACGGCGACCGTTTTGGAGGTGAAAGATGGCAGGTTTTGCAGATGATACTGTTGGGAGTTGGGCGGTCAGCTGGTCGTGATGCTGTTCATCCGGAACAAAGGAAGGAATCGGGAGACAAAGTGTAGTGGTCGGGTCTTTGTGCCACTACGTTCGTGGTGAGCGGGACTGTTCCTGCTGTACCGAAAGCGTCTTAGTACGAGTGTTTTGTCACGGCCTGCACCGAAGTTGCCTTAGTGCGAGTCCAATTTTCGGCCTTGGCGACAATATCAATTAGTGAATGAATACTTTCATTTGGAAAGGCCAGTTGAGCGAATTCGATACTGCATAGAATCCTTCTTGGGGGCGGAACTACCCAGAAAAAGGGCTCGCACTAAGGCCATTTCGGTGCAAGCGTCTCCCAAAGACTCACACTAAGGTGGGTTCGGTGCAGAATATCAGGGGACGAGGGGTTCGATCGGCCCCGCCTCTCTTGCAAGTTGATCTTGGGATGGCGCCGCGATGCCTTTGGGACTACCTTCGCGCCAGTGTCGCCACGGACTCCACGTGCTTGGTGTGCGGGAACATGTCCACCGGGACAACGCGCTCAAGCCGGTATCCGCGTTGGCGAAGAAGCGCCAGGTCGCGGGCCTGCGTGACCACGTTGCAGCTTACGTAGACCACCCGCCTTGGGGCAAGGTGCGCCACGCCGCCAAGAAACTCCGGCGTGCTTCCGGCGCGCGGCGGATCCATGATGACCGCGTCAAACCTCTCGCCCGCGCCCTCGCGAGCCATCCAGGTCGTCGCATCGTCCGCCGTAAAGTGACACCGCTTTGCCACGCCGTTTGCCCTTGCGTTGCGCCGCGCGCACGCCACCGCGCCGCGAACCTGCTCAACGCCAACGACCTGCAGCTCGGGGAGCTCCACCGCCGCGCAGATGCCGATTGTTCCCGTTCCGCAGTACGCATCAAGCGCGCGCCTTGCGTCGCCGACGCCCTCGAGCGCCAGCCGGTACAGCACCTCGGTCTGCTCGGGGTTGGTCTGGTAGAAGCTCGTCGGGCCGATCTCGAACGTGCATCCCAGCAGCTGGTCGTGCATGATGCCCGGGCCAAAGAGCGTCCGGCTCCGTCGGCCGAGGATGGCGTTGGTGCGCCGGTCGTTCACGTTGAGAACGATGCTCGTGACCTCGGGGCACGCCGAGCGCAGCTCGGACACCACACGGCGCTCGTCACGCAGCTCCTCGACGCGCGAGACCAGCACCAGCAGCACGTCGTCCGTCTTCCACCCGCACCGCACCACCGCGTGACGAAGCACGCCGACGCCGCGGTCCTCGTTGTAGGGCGGGATGTGCAGCCGCTCGGCCACGCGAGCTACCGCGTTCAGCACGCACCGCGCCCGCTCGTCCTCCACCAGGCACTCCCGGCACCGCACGATTCGGTGCGTCCCCGCGGCATAGAAGCCGCACAGCACGTGCCCGCGGCCGCCATACGAGAACGGCGTGGCGGCCTTGTGCCGGTAGCGCACCGGCTCGTCCATGCTGCGAATCTCCTCGACGACCGCGCCGTCCTCCCGGGCCATCGAGCCCAGAAGCCCCTCGACCTGCTGCTGCTTGCGCTGCAGCTGCATGGGGTAGGGCACCGCGAGCCACTCGCAGCCGCCGCAGTCGTGCGCTATCGGACAGGTGTAGGTCTTGTATCCCATGCGCATCAGTATACCGGGGCGTCGGCGAGAAGGGCGCGCGAACCCCGCGGCCCTACAGCCCCGCAGCGTCCAGCCGCCGCGCCAGCGCCTCCTGGTGAATCGCGTACTGCAGCGCCACCTCGCGCGTTACCTGCCCGCTCTCCACCAGCCCAAACAGGCTCTGGTCCATCGTCCGCATGCCCAGGTCGCCGCCAGCGGCAATCACCGAGTCCATCTGGTGCGTCTTTTCCTCGCGGATGAGGTTGCGGATTGCCGCCGTGCTCACCATGATCTCCCAGGCCGGCACCACGCCGCCGTCCACGGTCGGCACCAGCTGCTGGCTCACGATGGCCTGCAGCACCATGGAGAGCTGCATGCGGATCTGGCGCTGCTGGCTCGCCGGGAACACGTCGACGATTCGGTTCACGGTCCCCGCTGCCCCCGTGGTGTGCAGAGTGGAGAAGATGAGCTGCGCCATCTCCGCCGCGGTCATGGCCGTGGCGATGGTCTCGGGGTCGCGCATCTCGCCCAGCAGCACCACGTCGGGCGCCTCGCGCATCGCGGAGCGCAGCGCCTCGGCGTACGTGGCCACGTCGGTAGGCACCTCGCGCTGCGTCACGATGCACGTCCCGTGCCGGTGCACGAACTCGATGGGGTCCTCCATCGTGATGATGTGGCCGCTGCGGGTGTGGTTCATGCGGTCGATGACACACGCCAGCGTGGTGGACTTGCCCGCGCCCGCCGGGCCGGTTACCAGCACCAGGCCCTTCTTGAGGTCCGCGACGCGGAGCACCTCGTCAGGGATCCCCAGCTCGTCGGGGCTGGGGAGGCCAAACGGGATCACGCGCACCACGCACGCCAGCGAGCCGCGCTGCCGGAACACGTTCGCCCGGAAGCGCCCCACGCCCGGGAGCGCAAACGAGAAGTCCTCGTCGTGGTTTCCCTGCTCCTGGATCCACAGGTCAACCCGCGAGGGCGTCCGGCCGGCGGCCGCGAAGATCTCCCTCACCACCGCCTCGGTGTCTGCGGGCGTGAGCGGGGCGGCGTCCATCCGCACCTGGCGCCCGCCCTTCTGGTACGTCACCGGCAGGCCGGCAATGAAGAAGAGGTCCGAAGCCCGCTCCTCGACCATCTCCCCAAGAAACTCAACCAGCTTCATCGCGTCTCCTCTCAGTCCCGGCCCGTCCACAGCACGTCGCCGGTGTCCTCGTCCCACAGCGTGGTCGCCTTCCACGAGGCCACGCCTACCTCATTCCCGGAAATCGTCAGGACTGCGTCCAGGCACCGCCCGCTCGCAGACTCAACGTGCAGCACAACCTCGTCGCCGTCCATCTCCGCGGACGCAACGGGTCCCCCCTCGTCGCCGGCGGATGCCTCGGCAAGAAGTGCCTCCAGCCGCCGCCCCACCGCACCGGGGGCTCCGCTCGGCTCGGCGGCACCGGCCGCCTCGCGCACACGGGCCAGGACCTCGGCGGCCACGGCCTCGTTGGCGTAGTCGTCCGCCGTGAAGGCCGCCTGGCGCTCCGCGAGCGCGGACGAGGCCCGGGCCGTGGTCACGGCGAGGACCGCCATGACGGCCAGGCACAGGGCCACGACGAGCGCAAACAGGCTGATCGGGCCCATGCGCACGCCGGTCGTGCCTGCTCGCGCCCTCAGCGACGCACGTCCGCTCACGACTCGTCACCTCCCGCTGCCCGGGCGGTCGTGAGCTGGTAGACGAGCTCGCCCCCGGCGTCGGTCACGCTCACGGTGGCGCGCAACAGGCCCGCCACCTCGTCGTCTTCCGTCACGTCAACGCGCACGCGGAGCTCGCCGGCCTCCCACGAGCCATCCTCGCCGTCAGCGACGAAGCACTCGGCCGCGTCGCGCGCGGCCACGACGGCCCGCGTGAGCCGCTCGGCCCGCTCGCCCTCGCGCGCCGCGCCGAGGAAGAGCGCGGCAAACACCGCCACGGCGGCGACCACAAACGCCAGCAGTACGCACGCCTCCACGAGAAACGCCGTGCCGCGCCACGGCGCGGAGCTGCCCGAGCCGCGTCCGTACCGCACAAGCGGGGTCAAACTGGGCCTTTGGGCGCTGTTTTGGGGGGTTGTGCGGCATCCGTCTCCGCCCATCACGACTCACCTCCCGAGCGCAGGGCCACGCGCGCCGTCCCCGCGTCGCAGGAGACCGTGAGCAGGCCGTCGTCCAGCTCAAACGAGAAGCTCCCCGAGGCGGCGAGGCGCGTGGCCCCCTGCGTGCTCACGGGCGACCCCTCCACCGCGTACTGCTGTACGAGCCAGCCGTCGGCGAGGAAGAAGCGCGTCTCGTAGGTGCCCGTGTCGAGCCGCTCCACCAGGACGAGCGCGTCGCCCTCCGGGCCCGCGGCGCGCGTCACCGAGCCCTCGGCGTCGGTCGCGCGCACGGCGTTGACCACCACGCCGAGCGGCGAGCGGGCCTCGGCGGCCGCGTCGCTGCGCTCGTTGAGCCGCTGGTAGACGGACGTGCCGACCGCAACGGCGCCGAGCAGCGCGAGCAGGAAGAGTGCGAGCAGCGCGACCGCGAAGACGTGGTCGGCCCTCCGCGCGTCCCCGCCCGGCCGCCGCGCCGCCTGGACCTCGCCGATGGCGTCGAGCAGACGCTCCGCCCGCGCGCTCATCGCGGCACCACCACGACGCTCGGCGCCACGTTGGAGGCGTAGGCCTCGTAGATGACGGCGTAGTCCTCGCGGTTCACCGTGAGGCCGTAGTGCTCCTCAAGGTAGGAGAGGTTGTGCGGGTAGGATCCCTCGACGGCGCAGCACTGCGAGGCCGCGCGCAGCACCGCCTCGCGCACGCTCGCCGCCCCCTGGTCGCGCAGCGCCGCCGCCACGGCCGGCCACGCCAGCGCGAGCGCCGCCACCGCGACCGCGCACGCGAGCAGCGCCCCCACGAGGGCGCGCCTGCCGCGCGAGGCCTGTCCCTGCCAGCGGCCCATCTAGCCCACCGACCCCATGATGCCAATGAGCGGCAGCATGACCGAGACGAGCGTGGCGCCTACGGCCACGGTCAGAAACGCCGCGAGCACAGGCTCCGTGGCGTCCACGACGCGGTCGACCCGCTCGGCCGCCTCGTCAAAGAACGCCTGCGAGAGCCGCTCGAGCACCGCGTCGACCGAGCCCGCGCGCGAGCCAATGACGAGCATCCTCGCGTAGGCGGGCTCGAGCACGCCGCTCTCGGCGATGGCCTGGGCAAGCCCCAGGGCGCGCCTGGCGTCGGTCATGGCGTCGAGCGCGGGCTCGAGCCGGCCCCTCAGCTCGTCGCTCTCCACGGTGGAGAGCGCCTCGGTCATGGCCGCGTCAACGTTGGAGCCGGCCGCCAGGCAGGTGGAGAGCGCCGCCGCAAAGCGCGAGAGCGCGAGCTGGCGCATGGCGTCGCGCGTGACGGGAAGGCGCTCCATGAGCCGCACGATCCTCGCCTGCCCGCGCGTGCTGCGGGCGAGAAGTGCCGCGCCGCAGGTGAGCGCCGCGCACACGAGCGTGGCCACGAGCGCGACCCACCCGACCGCCACCGAGGCCGCGATCGCCAGTCCCGACCCCGCGGTGAGCGACCCGGCCATGTCCTCGTACACGCCGATGAACACCGGCAGGATGACGGCTACGGTGAAGACGAGCACCACGCTCATGACCAGCAGGAGCGCCGCCGGGTAGCCCACGGCCGTGCGGATCTTGGCGAGCATGCGCGCCTCCTCGCCGTAGTAGCCGGCCAGGCCGCGCAGCGTCTCCTCGGTGCGCCCGGCCCGCTCGCCCACGGCGAGCAGCCGGCAGGCGCGCTCGGGGAAGCGCCCGGACGCGGCGAGCGCCCCCGCGAGCGGATCGCCGGCCGCCACCTGCGGGTACAGCGCCTCGCACACCGCCTCGAGCGGCGTGGCCGCCGCGCTCTCGCCAAGCAGCGCGAGCGCCTCGTCCGTCTGGATGCCGGCCGCGAGCATGGCGGCCAGGCCCTCGCAGAAGGCGGCGACCTCGCCGGCGGGCAGCGCCCCCGCGCCCGTCTCCCGCACCCGTTGTGTCATCCTGTCCATCGCAACCCCTTAGTAGACGTATCTGTCCGTGTAGGACGTCCCGTCGCCGACCGTGTCCCTGGCGCCGGCGGCAGCAAACGTGAGGTCCACGCGCGACCAGCTGTCCTGGTCCACGGAGAACTCCACGCTGTGCCAGCTTCCGTCCGCGTAGACCATGTTCCATGCGTGGTAGACGTCGTCCGGAGAGACGTAGCCGGTGATGACCTTGCACGGTATCCCCAGGCTTCGCAGCATCGCCCCTGAGAGCGAGGCGTAGTCAAAGCAGATGCCCGTGCCGGCCGCGAGCGTGGCGTCCGGGTCGGGCACGTAGCCGCTCCCGCCCGAGAGCTCGGCGGCCTTGTCGTAGTCGTAGCTGATGTTGGACGCCACCCAGATGCAGACGGCGCGCATGACGTCGCCCTCGTTGGCGGCCCCGGCGGCCAGCTCGCGCGCCTTGGCAACGGCGGCGCTGGATTCCGTGTAGCTGCAGAAGACGTTGGGGCGCACAAACGGCTCAAACTCGCTCGCCAGTACCACGTCCACCGTCGTCCCCGCGAGCTCAACGTAGTTGTTGCCGCTCGTGTTCTGCATCACGCGCACGCGGTACGAGCCGCTGCCCATGTTGAGCGGCGCCACCACTGCTGTCCCGTCGGAGGGCAGGTCGTAGTTGTAGCTCATCTCGCCCGAGCTGACCTGGAGCTTGAGCCGCGCGTCGCTCGTGGCCGAAGCGGCCACGTAGCCCTCCGAGGCGTGGGAGACGTCTATCACGGGGGCACCTGCCGCAGCCGCGTCCGCGTCAAACGGGGCGAGAAGAACCTCGGCGGGCTCGGTCCACTCCGGTCCCGAGGTGGTGCCCTCGTCAAAGCCGTCGGCCGCGCTCGTGGTGGCGCCGGAGCATGCCATAAGGGCGAGCGCGCAGGTCAGCGCTGCTGCGGTGACACCCCTTCCCCACGTGGAACGCACGGCACCTCCCCAGACCAACGCCCAGCAGCCGCCGGGCAGGCTCCCGCCGGTGCACATGATTATAGGGGAGGGGGTATGTTTTAGCGCCCGAAGAGCAGGGAGGCCCGCAGCACGCCTCAAAACGCCAAACCCGAAAACGAAACCACGCCAAACCCGAAAACAAAATCGCGCCAAACCCGAAAACGAAACCGCGCCAAACCCGAAAGTGCTACAATAACACCAGCTAAGGGAGGGTAAGATGCTCGCTCATTACATGCCAAGAATCGTTGACGACGAGCTCAAGAACAAGCTCGCCCACACTGGTGCCGTCTATGTCAGGGGGCCCAAGTGGTGCGGGAAGACCTCGACGTGCGAGCAGCTTTCGGCAAGCGCGCTCAGGCTGCGCGACCCAGACACCTACGCCTCAAACATGGAGGCCGCGGCGGTGCGTCCCTCCCTGCTGCTCCGAGGGGAGCGTCCCCGCCTTATCGACGAGTGGCAGGTGGCACCCGTGCTTTGGGACGCCGTAATAAACGAGGTGGACTCCCTGGGTGGCGCGCCTGGTCAGTTTCTCCTTACCGGGTCGGCGACGCCGATCGCGGCCGGAGAGGATCGGCCAAAGCACGCCGGCACCGGGCGCATAGCGCGCGTGAGCATGGATCCTATGACGCTTCAGGAGTCTGGGAGCTCAACCGGTGAGGTGTCGCTTTCGGCCCTCTTTGGTGGTGCGAATGAGGTGGAGGGTTCGTCCACCATCACCGTCGAGCAGTATGCCAGCCTCATCTGCTCTGGCGGGTGGCCGGCCCCAATCTCAAGGGGAGAGGCGGACGCCTCGGTCGCGCGCGACTACGTCGACGCGATCTGCGAGTCTGACATCTCTGAGGCGGCAGGCAGCTCTCTCGACCCCGAGCGGGCACGAGCCCTCATGAGATCGCTCGCGCGCAATACCGCCCAGGAGGCATCTTCCGCCACGCTCCTTGCCGACGTGCGTGACGTGGGCGTCGGCATGAGCGAGCCCACCCTGCGGACCTATCTGGCCGCTCTCCGGCGCCTCTTCGTCATTGAAGACCTCAAGGCGTGGGCTCCGGCCCTCCGCTCGCGCACGCCCCTGCGCTCGGCGGCAACGTGGCACCTGTGCGATCCCTCCCTCGCCGCGGCCGCGCTCGAGACAACGGCGGACGGCCTGCTGTCCGACCTGGTCACGATGGGCTACCTCTTCGAGTCCCTCTGCGTCCGTGACCTTCGCGTCTACGCGCGAGCGCTGGGCGGTGCGGTGTATCACTACAGAGATAAGTCGGGCCTCGAGGTCGACGCAATCGTTCGCCTCAACTCTGGCGCATGGGGGGCGGTGGAGGTCAAGCTTGGCGGAGCCGACCGCATAGACGAGGGGGCCAAGAACATGACGCGCCTCGTCGCGCGCCTTGACGGCAGGCGTACGCCCAAGCCGGCCTTCCTGATGGTCCTTACCGGCGGTCAGTTCGCCTACACCCGCCCCGACGGGGTTCACGTAGTTCCCCTCGGGTGTCTCCGTCTCTAACATACGGTCAACACAGAGCGTTTCCGCCCGGCGAGAAGAACCCACGTCCCGACCGTCCACCCTACAAATCAAACCCCCTACCGCAAAATTTCACGCGAACCGAGAAGTTAACAAAACCTCCTTAGGCGGTTGGCTAAACCCTCAATCGCGCGTTTAGAGATTTTCAGGAATCAACAAATGCCTGATAGGAGCCTTAAGCATCAGTAATGCGTCAATCCGTTTGCAAATTCTATAATTAACATTCGATAATCAAAAATCCCTTAATGCGCTATTTAACAGGCAAAATAAGTAGATACCCCCTACCGCTTTTTGTGTTACAGTGACGCCAAAATGGGCCGTGGGCGCACTCTGCCCGCGGACCACGTGTAAGCAAGCGGGCGTTGTCGGGCGGCGCCCCAGGCACGAGGGAATGGTGGTTTGTATGAGTGAGAGGCGCGAGGGCCACAACGCCACGCGGCGCCAGACGATGAAGAGGTGGAAGGTCGCGCTCGTGGCCGTCCTCACCATCGCCATGGTGATGCAGTCCTCCAATGTCCAGGCGATAGCTGAGGGCATTGCCGAGGGCCCTGCCGGTGACAGGCCTGTGGTTACGGACACGATGCCGACCGACGGTACCGGCACCGACGAGGCGACCGGCACCGACGCGGCGACCGGTACCGACGCAGCGACCGGCACCGAGGACGTTACGACCGACGAGACCGCGGAGGACGCCACGTCCACCGACGCCACGACCCCCGAGACGGACGAGACGGCCACGGACACCGAGGCGACCGAGGAGGAGTCCACCGACGCCCCTGCGGCTCCCGAGGAGGTCGTCGAGGACACCACCGAGGCCGAGGCCCCCGCGGAGACTCCCGCCGAGGAGGCCGACACCACCGTCACCCTCAACGTAGAGATCAGCGGCGCCAGGCTGACCTACACGGCTGAGGATGGCACCGAGCAGAACGTCACGCCCGAGACGGACCCCAAGTCCGTTGACGTTCCCAACACTCTCGACTTCAAGTTCACGGTTACCCCCGAAGAGGGCCAGCAGGTCTCTTCCGTCAGCTACAGCGAGACCGTGCTGACCGCTGACGAGACCGGCACCTACACCGTCGCCGCCGCGGACCTGACCGACGGCGAGAAGATCGTCGTCACGACCGAGGCCGTCCCAGCCGAGGAGACTCCCGCGGAGCCCGAGGTCCCCGCCGAGGAGGTCCCCGCCGGTGGTGGGGAGACGATCGATTCCGTTGAGGGGGAGATGGCGCCTACCGAGGACGAGACACAGACGCCCGACAACCCTACTGAGGCTGAAGTGGTTGCCAACGAGGTGACCGATGCGGTCAACTCAATCACGTCTGGGCTTTTCGCTATCCAGCGCGAGGCTCCCGCTTCAATCGAAGTGACGCAAAGAATAATCGGGAATGAATCGTACAGCAATAAGATACAGCTCGACTTGAGCGAGCTGCCCCTCCTGCTCGACGCGAGCTGCGCTCCGGCTCCGGATCTCTCCGATGGGAACACGTATGACTTTGCCTACGCTCGAGTCGGCAAAACTGACGTTGCCTCGGTTAACTATGACGCTAACACCGACCAGCTGTATCTGGGGATTGACGGAAACAGCCTTTCGGGCATCCTGATTGATACCGAGGACTCCGAGCAGATTGTCTTGTGGTATGAGACTCATGTGGGTGAGTATCCGGTCGAGTATGTCGTTATGTGTGACGGGGAGCCCGTGGACGACGTCTCTACCGTCGGAAGCCTTGTCGGCCGCAACTCAATTAGGGACGGGGAAACCCTTCAGTTTACGTTTGCGCCGAATGAGGGATACGAGATTGCGAGCGTTACCGCAACAAATGGCGGTGTCAGCGGAGAATCGGGCGCTTACAGCCTGAATTCCGTTACCGATGGAACGACGGTAACGATTGAGCTGACTGAGAAGACAGCCTACAACTTCACGTTCCACGAGAGCTCCAATACGGACTTCAAGGGAACGAATGCCACGGGCGAGACTGTTGAGTTCAGTAGCTCGCAAGACGGGTCATTCACTTATCTGCGCGGAGACAGCATCAGCTTCACGCTCAAGGCGAATATGCAGAACGCCGGCAACTCGAAGGCCTTGAACAAGGTCACCCTTAGCATTGGGTCCTATCAGAACATGGCTCTCAATATTCCCACTGGAAACAATTTGCAAGTTGGGGCATTTGAGACGACTTACCTCGCCAACGGAATGGTTGCGACTGTCGAGCTGATTAATCAAGGACATTGGTTTGACGACCATGGCTGGGGACATGAAGAGGGGTATTTGCCTGAGTTCCGCGTCACCCTTAGCAAGGGGTCATGTGACGCTGTCAGGGGTGACATCACTCTCAGCACCAACTTCAAAGACGCCGAAACCCAGGAGGTTTGGGCAAAGGACTTGGTCGGAACAGAGCTCACCATTGCCGTTCATAACGGCAAATTTCTCGGTGGGCGCTACGAGTACAAGACGCTCGATCCTTCCAAGTTCGAATTTGCGACAATCCATAAGAATGACACCTACGTGTACGTTCACGTATTGCCAGGATTTGATGCGAACGAGGTTGATCTCACGGTATACGTGGACGGAGCGGCCGACGACTCATATGAACTAAAGGAGCTCACCCGGTCGACTGATACGCCAGGGGCGGATAGTGCCCGGGGGGACGGCTGCCAGTACTACATCGAGATTCCTGACGGTGAGAACGGGAAAGACATCCGCATTTCAGTGGTGGCAACCTCGCTGGAACGCCAGTTTGCTGCAGCGTTTGAAGGCTACGATGGCGCACCGGGGACACTGGATGCTACGTACTCAGTTGGCGACTCGATTTCAGTGGACGATGGTCGCGACGTCTACCCAGCCCAGGAAGGCAAGGTTTTCCAGGGCTGGATAATAGAAAATGATGCCAGCGGAACCGTTTATCTTCCGGGCGACCCGTTCACTATTACATCTGACAACCAGGGCCTTGCCAAGCCAGACGCCCATGGTCTCTATGTCTACAAATTCGTTCCCGTTTGGGCGGACGTTGACGAGGCCGCTAGCGCGCCGTATGAGGTTAACGTTTACTTCGAGCAGGATGACGGCACATACCCTGAAACGCCTGACGTGGCATTTTCGGAGAACGGCCCGTATGGACAGACAGCTTTCCTGATTGAGGAAAAGCTTAATGAGCAGCTTGCCACCGAAGAGGGCCTACCGGAGAATTGGCAAGAAGGCTACGAGATTGACGTCGAGAAGAGCGGAAACCTTCAGGTAGAGGTCACCGGTAGTAGCTCGATTAATATCTACTACAAGAAGAAGGCTAACGACCTCACCTACAAGTTCGTCTCCGGCACCGCCGGCGAGGACCTGCCCTCCGCGGGCATGCCCGACGCCCCGGCCAAGGCCACCGTCAAGTACGGCGAGGCCGTCGAGCTGCCGTCCGGCTACGAGGCCGTGACCGACGCCCGCGGCGTCTGGGAGTTCCAGGGCTGGGAGGTCGCGCCTGAGTCCGAGGTCTCCGAGGGCAAGTTCTCGATGCCCGCCGGCAACGCCACGGTCACCGGCACCTGGACGCTCAAGGCCGACTCCTCCGACGACTACTCCGTGAGCTACCAGATGGTCTCCGGCACCGACGGCGAGGCCCTGCCGGCCGAGCTCAGCGCCCGCGCCCCGCAGGACGGCTCCAGCTACAAGTACGGCCAGACGGTCACGATCGCCGAGGCCGACACCTCCGACTTCACCGACGCCCGCGGCGTCTGGGAGTTCCAGGGCTGGGAGGTCGCGCCTGAGTCCGAGGTCTCCGAGGGCAAGTTCTCGATGCCCGCCGGCAACGCCACGGTCACCGGCACCTGGACGCTTGTAACGATGGCTCAGTATGGCATCACCTACTCCTATGCTGGAGATGTTCCGACTAACATTGAGCCCGCTCCGGTTGTTGAGGGTACATTTGAATACGGTTCTGAGCAGTCGGTGGCTACTGAGCCCTATGAGGTTGGCGATACCATTACCGATGCTAGTGGCACTTGGACGTTCTCTGGCTGGGATGCCACAAGCTCTGGTGTTGTGGTAGTTAACGGCAAGTTCATCATGCCCGCCAACAACGTGGCCTTCACCGGCTCTTGGGATCTAACTACTGTTGATATCAGTGGACGGCAGGTGACCGTCGACTACCCCGAGAACGTCCCGTACGACGGCACCGAGCACACCTGGGTCCCGACGGTTACCGACGCCGATGACAACGTTCTTGTCGCCAACCGCGACTATACGGTGAGGTACTCCACCTCTGACCACACCAACGTCTCCGGCAGGATCAGGGTCACGATCACGGGCATCGGCAACTACACCGGCTCCGTCGAGCGTGCCTACAGCATCACCCCGCTGAACCTCATCGTGACGGCTGACAACATCACCAAGTACGTCGGTGAGGCTGACCCGGCCCTGACCTCCACCTACAGGGGCGTCCTTGAGGGCGAGGTGCCTGGCTGGAGCGGCTCGATCGCACGTGAGCCTGGCGAGGCCGTGGGCACCTATGACATCGACCTCAACACGCTGCGTCTTGAGGACAACCCCGAGGGTGACTTCCGGGCCAGGAATTACCAGCTCATCTTTGAGATTGGCACCTTCACCATCCTGGACATGCCGACGACGCCTGACGACGGTGGCGACGACACGCCGACCACCCCGACCACCCCGACGACGCCTGGTGACGATGGCACCGGGATCGCCCCCAACCCGACTCCCGCTCCTGGCGGAACCG
Organism: uncultured Atopobiaceae bacterium; assembly: GCA_944321515.1. Lineage (GTDB taxonomy): Bacteria > Actinomycetota > Coriobacteriia > Coriobacteriales > Atopobiaceae > Thermophilibacter. The sequence goes on from CALULO010000001.1 coordinate 339,094, forward strand.
TGACTCCGGCTGACGTTGCCGACGACGCCGCGGACGACGCGACGACTGACGATGCCACGCCTGAGGAGACCGTCACCGACGACGAGAACCCGCTCGCCAGTGGCGACGAGGAGGGCATCGAGGACAACGGCAACCCGCTGGCTTCCGGCCGTGGCGACGAGGACTGCTGGGTCCACTGGCTCATCCTCGTGGGCATGATCCTCACCGCCGTGTACTTCGTCGGCGTGGCAGTGCGCCGCCGCAAGTTCACCGCCGACCTGCTCGACTACGAGGACAAGGTCCTCGGCAACAACCGCAACGACGCCTAACTGAGAGGGGGTAACTAGGATGAAGAAGTCAAACGTCATTCTCACCGTGGTGGCTCTCGTTGCCTCCGCCGTCCTGCTGTGGCTGTGGTACTACCTCGGCTTCAACAACGTGGACTCCCCGCTCGACCTCGTCATGAGCGTCATCTGGTGGGTGATCGTGGTTGCCGGCGTGGCGCTCGTCGCCAAGGCCGAGAGCACGCGTCGCCAGAACGTCCGCACCGCCTACGTGGGCGACGGCCGACTCTACAACAGCGAGTCCGGCCTGCTCACGCTGGGTGCCGGCGCCTCCGCCACCGACTCCGTGGCCGCCGTCCTGGCCGGCCTGGACTACGGCTTTGACCGCGTTGCCGGGCCCGACCCCGACGACGAGGAGCAGCCGATCAAGTGGAGCCACGTCGTTCGCACGGAGAAGTACGAGCCCGCGCGCAACGACGAAGGCGAGCGTCGCGGCGAGACCTGGGAGGGCGAGGTCGTGGTCGTTGCGACCGGCAACAAGGTGCCCTTCTCGTCCCGTGAGGAGCTTGCCCGCATCATCGGGTAGCTGACGGGTAGCACCCCAACACTGGGCCCTCGGAGCTTGCGCTCCGGGGGCCCTTTGCTTGCGCGGGTTTTGGCTCGCCCCTTAACTTCACTTCCTAACTTCACTTTGTGAAGTGTGAAGTCAAGAAGTGAAGTTGAGGCCTTCCCCCGCCGCACCGTGGTTCTTCTCGCCCCGCCCGTTGCCAACGGGAGAGGGGAGGGGGCATAAATCGGACACCGCCCCTGCTACACTAGCCCTAGGAGGAAAACCGTCAGGGGGGTGCCATGGCTCGGCAGAGGGGGACAAGAAGACTGCTCGGGCTTCTCGGCCGCATGCGCCTCAGCCTTGCGGTCTTTGCCCTCTTTGTGGTCATGGCCGTCACCGGCGGCCTCATCCTGCGCGACACGCTGCTGCAGAACGCCTACGAGTCCAACACCGCCCTCTCGCGCTACTACGCGTCCGAGACGGACAGTAACCTCGTCACCTACGAGGCCCTGCTCGAGTTTGGCACCGCCTCCATCGAGGCGCGCGTCTACGAGGAGCAGCCGTGGGACTCCATCGAGGAGTGGGCCAACCTCTACTGCGAGCGCCTGCGCACCGTGCTCGGCAACGAGAACATCAACCTGTACGGGGTCGTGGACGGCCGCGTGCTGGCGGTGGGCGTGCCGGACCTGGGGGAGGGCTCGGACCCGACCTCGCGCGCCTGGTACCGGGCGGCCACGGAGCGGCGCGGCGAGCCCGTCTTCACCGACGTCTACGAGGACGCGATCACCGGCGAGCCCGTGGTCACGGTCGCCGAGGCCTGCACCGGCGTGGACGCGGTCCTGGCCTTTGACGTCTACCCTGAGAGCTTCCAGTTCCGCTTTGCGACCTCGGACCTGCCCGAGGGCGTCTCGTACTTCCTGTGCGACTCGGCGGGCGTGCCCCTCTACGCCCGGACCGGCCTGGACCCCGCCACCGTTGCGCCCTACCTCGCCGACCTCGTCTCGCGCATAGACGCGGGCGAGTTCGAGGGCCACGACGCGAACCTCGTGGACTCGCGCGGCGAGCGGCGAGCGGTGGACTACACGCGGCTCTCCAACGGCTGGTACTCGGTGGTGACCACGCCCTACTCGCTCATCCTGGGCGACCTCAACACCGTCTACCTGGTGTTTGTTGCGATGGGTGTGGCGTTTCTCGCCGCTCTTGCCGTGATGGGCGTGCGCGACTGGCGCCGCACCCGCGCGATGGAGCGCACCAACGAGACGGTGCGCGTGCTCGGCAACTCCTACTACGCCATCTACCTGGTCAACTACGACGAGGGCACCTACGAGATGATCAAGGGCTCCGACTACGTGCGCGACCGCATACCGCCGCGGGGGCCCTACCCCGACCTGCTGCGCACGGCGAGCGAGGTCATCGAGGAGAATACCTTCCGCGAGTTCGAGGAGAGCTTCTCGGCCGAGAACATCCGGAGCCTGGTGGCGGGTCGCGTGCGCGACTACGGCGGCGACTTCCTGCGCAAGTTCGGCGAGCGCTACCGCTGGGTCAACGTGCGCGTGCTCTACGACGAGTCGCTCGCGCCGGACGAGGTCGTGCTGTGCTTCCGCGAGGTCGATGCGGAGAAGCAGCGCCAGCTCCGCGAGCGCCACTACCTCGAGCAGGCGCTCGACACCGCGCAGGACAGCCTCGAGTCCAAGCAGGCGTTCTTCAACAACATGAGCCACGACATGCGCACGCCGCTCAACGCCATCATCGGCCTCACCGAGCTCGCGAGCCGCGACACCGCCGACGCCGAGAAGACCGCCAACTACCTGCGGCGCATCGACCAGTCGAGCCACCAGCTCCTCAACCTCATCAACGACATTCTGGAGATCTCGCGCATGGAGAGCGGCAAGGTCTCCTTTGCGAGCGAGCGCATGGACCTCGCCCAGACCCTGCGCGACGCGATCGCTCCCTTCGAGATGCAGGCCCGCGAGCAGGGCAAGTCCTTCTCGGCGCGCGTGGACGCACCCGACCCCTGGGTGCTCGGCGACCCGATGCGCCTCTCGCAGGTGATGAACAACCTGCTCTCCAACGCGCTCAAGTACACCGAGCCCGGCGACTCGGTGAGCGTGGCGGTGACGCAGGAGGACCGCGGGGACGTGGGCAGCTACAAGATCGTGGTGGCCGACACCGGGATCGGCATGTCTGAGGAGTACCTACCGCACGTCTTTGAGCTCTACGCTCGCGAGCAGCGCTTTGGCACGGCCCAGACGGTGGGCACCGGGCTCGGCATGCCGATCACCAAGAGCTTGGTCACGCAGATGGGCGGCAGCATCGAGGTGGAGAGCACGCTCGACGTGGGCACCACCTTCACGGTGACGCTGCCCTTCTCGCCGGCGCCGCCCGAGGACGCCCCGGCCTGCGCCGCCACGCCGAGCGTCGCCGCGGGGATGCCCGAGGACGGGCCCTCGCTGCTCGCGGGCGCGCGGGTGCTGCTGGCCGAGGACAACGAGATCAACATGGAGATCGCCTCGGAGCTGCTCTCCGAGGCGGGCGTCGAGGTGGTCCAGGCCTGGAACGGCCAGGAGGCCGTGGACGCCTTTGCGGCGAGCGAGCCGGGCGCCGTCGACGCCGTGCTGCTGGACATGAAGATGCCGGTCATGGACGGCTGCGAGGCGGCCCGCGCCATCCGCGCGCTGGACCGCCCGGACGCCCGCGAGGTGCCCATCGTCGCGGTGACGGCCAACGCCTTCGCCGAGGACGTGGCCGCCACCACCGCGGCCGGCATGGACGCGCACGTCTCAAAGCCCATCGACTTCACGGTGCTGTGCCGCACGCTCGAGTCCCTGATCGCGCGGCGCCAGGGAGGTGATCTCCCATGACTGGCGAGAAGAACCGCGAGCCCGCCGCGCGCGCCGCCGGGAGCGCCTCGCCCGCGCGCCCCGTGCGCGCCATCAGGCTCGGGGCGCTGGGGCTTCTCGCCCTGTGCGCCGTGGTGTTTGCCGCCGTGACGTTCACGGCGGTGGGGATGAGTGACGTCACGATCGACGGCGTGAGCGCCGGCTTCATGGAGCAGATGAGCGCGCAGATCCGGCTCAACTTTGCCTCCGAGATGCGGCTGTACCGCTCCGAGCTGGAGAGCACGCGCCTCGCCGTGCGCGCCTCGGGCGCGACCGGGCGCGCCGAGCTGCGCGACGGCTTTGCGCAGGAGGCGGCCGCGCGCGGCTTTGCCTACGTGGGCGTGATCTACCCCGAGGGCCGCACGAGCCTGCTGCTTGGCCCGGAGCTCGCGCTCGACGAGCGCGACGCCTTCGTGGACGGTGTCGTTGACGGGTCGCGCCCGGTGACCGTGGGGACCTCGGCCGACGGGGAGTCCATGCTCGTCTTTGGCGAGGTGCTCGAGAACCGCCGCCTGCCGGAGCTCAACGGGGCCGTGCTCGTGGCCGGCGTGCCGCTCGGCGAGGTGGTCTCCGCGCTCTCGCTCGACGTGTCCGCGACCCAGGTCTACACGCACATCATCCGCCCGGACGGCTCCTTCATCCTGAACAGCAACAAGAACCTCGACGCCGACTCCTACCTGGGGATGCTCAGGGACAACGAGGGGCGCCCCGGCGTCGACTACGACATAACCGCAGACGAGCTCGCCCAGGTCATGGACGAGCGCGGCAGCGTCTTCTACGTGGCGGTGGTCGGCGGCGAGCGCTACGCGAGCTACCTCGCGCCGCTCGAGGGCACGGACTGGTTCATCGTCTCGGTGCTGCCCCACCGCGTGCTGCACGACCCGATCGACTCGCTCGCGTGGAGCCTCGTCGCCGCGGCGTTTGTGGGGTGCCTTGCGATCCTCGTGGCGCTTCTCGCCGTCTTTGTGCGCTACCTGCGACTCCTTCGCTCCCAGATGGACGAGCTCGACCGCGCCCGCGCGGCCTCGGACGCCGCGAGCCTGGCCAAGAGCCGCTTCCTCTCCAACATGAGCCACGACATCCGCACCCCCATGAACGCGATCGTGGGCATGACGCAGATCGCGCGCGAGCATGCGGACGACCCCGCGGCCGTGTCCGGGTGCCTCGACAAGATCGCCAACTCGAGCGCGCACCTGCTGAACCTCGTCAACGACGTGCTCGACATGTCCCGCATCGAGAGCGGGCGCATGGAGCTCGCCTCGGAGCGGGTCTCGCTGCCCGAGACGCTCGACGCCGTCGAGGCGATCGCGCGGACGCAGGCGGAGGCGCGCGGCGTCACCTTCGTCGTGGAGCGCGAGCTCTCGTGCCCGGTGGTGCTCACCGACGGCACGCGCCTCTCGCAGGTCCTTCTCAACCTGCTGTCCAACGCGGTCAAGTTCACGCCGCGCGGCGGCGAGGTCACGCTGCGCGTGGAGCAGGGGACTGAGCCGGCGCCCGACGGGCGCGTCCGCACGCACGTGTGGGTGCGCGACACCGGCATCGGCATGTCCGAGGAGTTCATGCGACGTATCTTTGACTCCTTCGAGCGCGAGGACACCGAGCGCGTGCGCAAGACCGAGGGTACGGGGCTCGGCATGTCGATCGTCAAGCGGATCGTGGACGGCATGGGCGGCTCCATCCAGGTCAGCAGCGAGAAGGGCCACGGCTCGACGTTCCACGTGACGCTCGACCTCGAGCGCTGCGCGGACGAGGCCGAGCGGCTGGCCGAGCCTGACCCGGCGTCGCTCGCGGGCGCGCGGGTGCTCCTGGCCGAGGACAACGAGCTCAACTGGGACGTGGCGAGCGAGCTCCTGGGCGCCTGCGGCCTCGAGCTGGACTGGGCGGAGAACGGCCGCGAGTGCGTGGAGCGCTTCTCGGCGAGCGAGCCGGGCCACTACGACGCGATCCTCATGGACCTGCGCATGCCCGAGATGACCGGCTACGAGGCGACCCGCGCCATCCGCGCGCTCGACCGCCCCGACGCGCGGTCGGTGCCGATCGTGGCCATGACGGCGGACGCCTTCGAGGAGGACCGCCAGCGGGCGCGCGAGGCGGGCATGGACGCGCACGTGGCCAAGCCGATCGACGTGGCCGAGGTCCTGCGCGTGCTGGCGCGGCTCGTGGGCGAGCGCGACGACGGGAGGGGAGGGGCATGAGGAGGGCCGACCTCCCGGCGAGCGTGCTGAGGCGCTCCGCGGCGCGGCGGCGTGCCTACTTCACGGCAGACAGCGAGCGCATCGTCAGCTCCAACCTGGGCAGCGTCGCCGTGGCCTCGGCCATGGTGCTCGCGCTCGTGACGGCGCTCTCCGCGGCGGCGCGGCTGGTCTCCCCGCTCTGGGAGGCGACCCCCGCCCACGCCGTCGTCCTCGGCGTCTCCGCGGGGGTCCTCGCGGTTTCCCTGCTGCTGCGGCACAGGCTCGCCGCGCGCCCGGTGGCCTCGACGGCGGTGTGCCTGGCGGCCGAGGCCGCGCTGCTCGCGCTCGTGGTTGCCATCGACGCGACGGCCACGCGCGGTATGCCGGGGGTCTTCCTGCAGCCGGCGTGCATCGCGCTCACCGCGGTCATCGTCACGCCCTACGCGCTGCCGCTCGTGGTGGCGCTCGGCGCCGAGGTCTCGCTCGCCGTGCTCTCCGCCGCGCTCAAGTCGGCGCCGGTGGCGCAGTTTGACGCCTTCTCGTGCCTGATCGGGATGGTCGTCGCCGTGGCCGTCTCGCAGGTGACCATGCACCTGCGGCTGCGCGACTTCGAGGCGCGCGAGGTCCTGCGGGTGAGCTCGCTGCTCGACTCCCTGTGCGGCGTCTACAACAAGGGCGCGCTCGTCGCGGCGCTGCGCGAGTACCTCGAGCGCTCCGGCGCGCACGCGACGGGGGCGATCCTGCTCTTTGACGTGGACCACTTCAAGGGCGTGAACGACACCCACGGGCACTACGCCGGCGACGAGGTCCTGCGCGCCTTCGGCGAGGCGCTGCGCACGAGCTTCAGGGCAACGGACACGGTGGGGCGCTTCGGCGGCGACGAGTTCATGGTCCTCGCGCCGTCCCTCGTGGACGAGCGCGTCATAAGGGAGAAGGTCGACCGCGTGCGCGCGGCCATGCGCGAGGCAGGGGAGAGGATCCTGGGCGAGCCGGTCACGCTGAGCTGCGGGGCGCTCTTCGCCCAGGGCCGCGCAGTCACCTACGAGGAGGCGCTGCGTCAGGCCGACGAGGCGCTCTACGAGGCCAAGCGCTCCGGGCGCGACTGCGTGGTCGTGCGCGACTACGAGTCCGGGGAGAGTCCCGCGCGACGCGCGGGGGAAGCGGAGGTGTGCGGATGACGACGCAGACGGGCGCGGGCACGGACGGCGCGCGCGCCTCGAGGATCCTCGTCGTGGACGACGAGGAGATCAACCGCCTCATCCTGGCGGCGCTCTTCGAGGAGCACTTCGAGGTCGTCACGGCGTCCGACGGGCAGGAGGCGCTCGAGGTTCTTCTCGCCGATCCGGGCGGGTTTGCCGCCGTCCTGCTGGACGTCATGATGCCCAACGTGGACGGGATGGAGGTCCTCAAGCGCCTGAAGCCGACGGGGCTGCTCGAGCGCGTGCCGGTGTTTCTCATCACGGCCGAGCGCGGCAACGCCGTCATGGAGGAGGCGTACCGGCTGGGCGTGATGGACTTCATCGGCAAGCCGGTGGTGCCCTACGTGGTGGTGCGACGGGTGCTCTCCGTGGTGGAGCTCTTCGAGGCGAGGAAGCGCCTGTCGCTCACGGTGGAGGACCAGCGCCTTCAGCTGCTCGAGCGCGCCGAGCAGATCATCGAGCTCAACCGGGGGATGATCGAGTCACTCTCCGCGGCGATCGAGTTTCGCGACGGCGAGTCGGGCGAGCACGTCCGGCGTATCCACGACATCACGCGGGCGATGCTGCTCGAGACGCCGTTTGGCGAGGGGCTCAGCGCGGAGGACGTGGACGACATCGCGCTCGCCTCGATCATGCACGACGTGGGCAAGATTGCCATCCCCGACGCCATCCTCTGCAAGCCGGGCCGCCTCACGGCCGAGGAGTTCGAGGTGATGAAGACCCACACCACGCAGGGGGCGGTGCTGCTCGGGCGCATCCCGCAGATGCGCTCGCTCGGCGCGTACCGATACGCGGTGGACATCGCGCGCCACCACCACGAGCGCTGGGACGGGCGCGGCTACCCGGACGGGCTTGCGGGCGACGAGATCAGCCCGTGGGCGCAGGTGGTGGGCCTCGCCGACGTGTACGACGCCCTCACCAACCGGCGCGTCTACAAGCCGGCGTTCACGCGCGAGGAGTCGCTGCGGATGATCTGCGACGGGGAGTGCGGCGCGTTCAACCCGCGGCTGCTGGAGTGCTTCCTGGAGGTCGAGCCCGCGATCGCGCGGCTCTACGAGGGGGCCGAGGCCCCGGAGACGGAGGGTGAGCGATGAGGCATGAGGTGCTGGCTGCGGGCGGGATCGACGTGGACGACGCGCTGGGACGTCTGATGGGCAGCGAAAAGCTGCTTGCCCGGCTTCTGGGGAAGTTCCTCGACGATACCAGCTACCAGCGCTTTCTTGACGCGGTTGCGGCCGACGACGCCGAGGCCGGCCTCGAGGCCGCCCACGCGCTCAAGGGCGTGAGCGGCAACCTCTCCATGGTGCGGGTGCACGAGCTCACCACGCGGGCGTGCGAGCTCATCCGCGCCGGGGACTGGCCCGCCGCCCGCGCCCTCGCGGACGAGCTGGGCTCCGCGTACTCCAGCGTCAAGGCGGCGATCGAGGCCTGCGAGCTCTAGGCGCGCCGGGGTTTCCGCCCCGCCGCTGAGCAATTTGGGCCTTCGGTCCATGAATCGGGGGTTCGCGTGTGCAGTCTCATGGATCGAAGGCCCAAATTGCACACGCCTGCCCGCCTCGCGGCCCGTGCCGTTCGCCGACGTTTCCCTCACGCCTGCTCCTTCAGCTTGCGCTGAGACCAATGTGATATCACAATGGTCTCAGCGCAAGGACGCCCACCCCGGGGCGTGCCCGCCCCAAGGAAAGGAACCGCAATGACCGTCGAGAAGAAGGCCCGCGCCGCGAACGGCTGGCCCATGCTCTTCGTGAACCTGGCCCTGTACGCCGCGACCGTCTGGATGATGGTCCAGGG
>CALULO010000002.1 GCA_944321515.1 uncultured Atopobiaceae bacterium
AGGAAGAAGGGCGTGAAGGGAGCGAAGAGCGTTGCTGCCTAGGCTAGCCCCTTGTCACACAAACTACCGAAGCCTCCGTTTTCTAGGTGGTAGGAGAGACGATGGCCTGTGACCTCAACGTAGACGATGGCGTTCAGTGACACGACGCGCATCCCGTCCTCCGTGGGGACAACCACGGAGCGCCCCGAGTTTTGCTTGATGGCGCGCAGGGCGCGGTCTAGGTTCATGGACAGGTTCCCCCAGCTTACAGGCTTGACTATGAAACCCGTTGCGCCCACCTCGTAGCCCTTGACCGCGTACTTTGCGAGGTTGGTGACAAAGATGAGAGGGGTCTCCTCGTCATAGACGCGCATGAGCTGTGCTGCCTCCATGCCGTTGATGCCGGGGAGATCAATGTCAAGCAGAACAAGGTCGTAGTGGCTCTTGTCGGAGAGCATGTCCATGGCTGACTTAAGCCAGGTGATTTGAAATTGCTCGTCGTGGGCCTTTCCGTAGCGGCCGATGCACTCAATGAGCCGGCTGGCCTCGTCTGGCTCATCCTCAACGATGAGAGTTCTGTACATGTCATCCCTTCCCTCGGATATGAACGAGTCATATCCGTCCCTGTTCAAGCATACCGTTTTACGTTCACCGGCAAAACGGCACCGCCCGTCGGTAGAAAACGCCGGATTGCGTTGCCGTTTGACGGGTCTGTGCGACCGATGCGCCACAAAACGGGCGGTTCAGGTCAGAAGCACATTTTGCGAGCTACGTCGGATTTGAATGGTCTCAATCGTTAAGGAAACGCCACGCATCCGAAACATAGAGAAAGGCGGTGCGTGGCGGCAGAAAGGGAGGAGAACTCATGAAGAAGCAAGCACTGCTGGTAGGCGCCCTCGCGGCGACGCTCGCCCTGCCGCTCGTTGGCTGCGGCGGTACACCGTCGGACGGGACCACGTCGTCTAACGGGGACGGTGCCCAGGCTGAGCAGTCTGGGGACTTCGACGCCGTCGAGGCCTACTGGGGGCAGTGGAGGGGTTCGGTTGCGACTACCGAAACGACTGTCTATGGCAACGAGGGCAGCATCGAGCCGATGCTTGACGTCAATCTTGAGCAGGACGGCACCTGCACCGTTGAGCCCCTCGAGGCTCACGCTGACCTGCTGACCGACGAGGGGACCTGGGAGGGCACTGAGTCCGAGATTACTCTGCACCTCTCCTCTGGCGATATCGTGCTCACCGTAGTTGATAGTGTGACCTGCGAGGCAGACGCCGCTGCATTCGGCATTGCCGACTTTGACACAATTAGCTTCGACTTCTTTGGTTAGGCGCAAAGGACCAATTTGAGCAAAATCGAAATTGGTCGGGGTTGATTTCGAGACTGGGCATGTACAAGGAGATAAGATGAACAACATCTCGCGTAGAAACTTCCTTGCCGCCTCCGCAGTGGCTGCGGGTCTTATGGGCCTTGCTGGTTGCAATGGCGTGCAGGCGGGGGGCGCCGATGCTGCGGTGCCTGCGGCAGACAGCTATCCCATCGATCCTGACGGCGAAGGAACTGCCGCCAAGTGGTCATCTGAGGAAACGCGTGACGGTTGGACGCGGGTTACCAACCCGGACGGAGGAAGACTGGCGTCAGCCTGCGGAGGATCGTGCTGCTGCTTTTTCGGCTAGCCTTTCAGACGACGACTGCATCAAGCTTATGTTCCATGGAGGAGCTGCCGATACCTCTGAGGGCGCCTCTGATCCGGATTTTGGCCTTGTCAGAGAGGGGTCTCGTGCGGGCGTCTCGCGTCTTAGCTCTGATGAGGAGTCGTATCCGACTGACATTCGATGGATTAATCAGGTTCAGCAAATTTGCGAGGAATCAGAGCTTGGCATCCCCTACCTCAATTCTACGGATCCGTATTCCTCCCTCGGGATTCCCACCGGTCTTGGACTGGCCTCGCTGATGGACAAAGACCTTTGGCGTAAGGCTGGCATGTGGACAAGTCGCGCATGGCGTTCGACTGGCGTGACCATCGAGCTTGGTCCCCAGATCGATCTCTACACGCAGCCCACGACGGTGCGCCTTAATGGCGCTGAGTCAGAGGACCCAGCTCTTACCCGTGATTTCGTTCAGTCCTTCTGCGCGGGAATGCAGTCCACGTGGAATGATAACGAGGCAACTGATGACCAGGGATGGGGCGATGAGTCTGTCGCCGTTATGCTAAAGCACTTTGTGGGAGCCGGCGCCATTGAGACGGGCGGCAACGACCACACCCTTGGTGCGAAGTACGACGTTTTCCCGGGCGACAACTACAAGGCTCACCTCCTTCCGTTCCTTGATGGGGGTCTGCACCTTGATTCTCTGACCGGTCAGATGGCAGCAGTGATGCCAAACTACGGAATTGCTTTCTCTGAGGATGAAGAGTACGGCCCGCTTGTTGGTGGAGGCTTCAACGGCAAGCAGCTTTCCATTCTGCGTAATGCTGGATGGGATGGGATGATATGCAGCGATTGGAACATCCTTGAGCCCATGCAACGAGGACTTGATGACCTTACCCCGTCGGAGCGTTGCAAGGTCATGTTTGAGGCGGGTGTCGACCAGTACGGAGGGAAGTACTATTACGACAACTGTGGCAAGCCTGCCTATGACATGATAGCCGAGGAGTCTGGCCAGGAGGCAGCCTCTGAGCTTGTGCACGAGTCTGCCCGGCGCATCGCAAAGGTTATGCTTGATGTCCAGCTGTTTGATCAGCCTTATTGCGACAGGAGTATTGCCAAGGCGGTATTTGAGTCGGAGGATGCGAAGAACCTGGCGAGCGAGATTAACGATAAGCGCATCATCATGCTCAAAAACGCTGGCGGGATAATTGCGGAAAACGGTATGTCCGGTAAGCCGAAGGTCTATATTCCGGTAACCATTGATTCGACCGGCGCCGTTGCCGCCCCCTGTGTTGATGCCGATTTGGCGGGCGAGTACTTCGAAGTCGTTACCGATAGCGTTGGGGAGCCAAGTGGTGAGGCTGACAAGAACGGTAACCCCACGTATCAGGAAAGCGATATTTCTCGTCTGAGTGCCGAGGATCTTGCCGACGTTGCCTTTGCAATCGTTAGGGTCAAGAACCCGCAAGATCATTACAACGGCTTCTCCGGAGGCACGGATGCCCCGCGGTTCCTGAGCGAGCCGGGCGGTCCGATGGTCTATCGTCCCATTTCGCTGCAGTATCGTCCATACACGGCAGATGGCCCCAACGTCAAGAAGGTCTCCCTTGCTGGTGATCTTCAGGAGGATGGGAGCAGGGTGAACTGCGCGCACTATGGGCAGACGACTTATGCGGACAATGAGTCTGATCTTGACCTTGTTATCAATACGAAAGAGAAGCTTTCCGACGGTACAAAGCTCATCCTGCTTGTCGAGGCCGACCACCCGATGATTTTCTCGGAAATCGAACCCTATAGCGATGCGATTCTGATGTCTTGGGAGCGCACTCCGGATGAGTCTTTCCTTCACATTATTACCGGAGCCTCGGAGCCCTATGGCCTTCTCCAGTACCAGATGCCAAAGGATATGGATACCGTGGAGGCCCAGCTTGAGGATGTGCCTCGCGACATGGAGCCCTATACCGACTCCGAGGGCAACACGTACGACTTCTGCTTCGGCCTCAACTGGTCCGGCGTTATCGATGACGAGCGCGCCCAGACCTACAAGGCCAACCCTCTCACCGAGCCGGAGACCGAGGTCAAGGCAAGCGAGTAGCGGCATGAAGTCACGCTTGGCGTAATGGGCCAATCGTTGAAAGTGCGTCTCCTCGGGTGACTGGGGTGACGCACTTTCTGTTTCCAGACGGTTGGGTGCTATGCCGTCGGCTTCCATCCCATGCAGTTCACGTCTCGAAATCGACAGGTTGAGCGGGGCTGTGCGTGCGGCTGCATGATTCCCGTTAGATGTACCCAGTCGTACCTGCAATAGAAGGAGTTAACATGGCTGACAAGAAGCCTAAGAAGCAACCAAAGCGGATGACGCGCCGCGGCTTCGTCGCAAGTGGCGTGGGCGCCGGCGCCCTGGTGGGCATGACCGTTGCCGCCAACGTGGGCACCAACATGTTCAAGTCCGCGCTCGACCACTACGTGGGAAGTGGCGAGACAACAATCACCAACGCCCCCGGGTCCGAGAACTGGGACACTGCCTACTACGACAAGCAGTATCGTGGGCGCGGTGCGGCCACGGAGGATGCCAAGAACGTCGTAATTGAGATCGAGGGCGAGGGTATCGTCCTGCTCAAGAACGACAACAACACCCTGCCCCTCGCCTCGGGCACACAGGTCAGCCTCATCGGCCGCTATGCCGCGGACCCCGTCTACGGCGGTGCCGGGTCGGGTACCGTTGACCCCAACGACTGCACGACCCTCCACGACGGGATTGCCGGCTCCGGCCTCGTTGTCAACGACACTGCCTTCAACTGGATCTCCGAGAACTACGAGAACTATGCCAAGGCCAACATCACGATGGACAACCCTGCCACGGCAACCTACTACATCGGTGAGATTCCTTGGGCCGACTATAGCGCGGAGGCCCAGACCTCCATCGCCGGGACCACCGCGCTCGTCGTGATCGGCCGCGGCGGCGGCGAGGGCGGCGACCTCTCCACCGACCTTCTCGGCACGCTCAACGACGGCAACCACTCTGAGTTTGTGGCCAACGCGGAGACCGCCAACTATGCTGAGGGCCAGCACGAGCTCGAGCTCACCGCCGAGGAGCGCGACCTCATCTCCGCCGCTAAGGCGGCCTGCGACAAGGTCGTCGTCCTCTACAACGGCTCGACGCCGCTTGAGATGGGCCCGCTCATGTCTGGCGAGCTCGCGGTCGACGCTATCCTTGGCATCGGCTCTCTGGGCGCGTCGGGCGCCACGGCGGTCGGCCAGGTGCTCACGGGCGCCATTAACCCTTCGGGTAAGACTACCGATATCTGGGCGGCGGACTTCACCGCCGACCCGACGTTTGGTAACTTCGGCGGCAAGCACTACACGGACGTGACCGACTACTATCCCACGAACTACAACGGCAGCGTTGCCGATGCCACGGCCTACTTCGTTGAGTACAAGGAGGGCATCTACTTCGGCTATCGCTACTACGAGACCGCGGCGGCCGAGGCGGAGGCCGGCAACTACGACGGCTTCAGCTACGATGACGCCGTCGTCTTCCCGTTTGGCTACGGCCTCAGCTACACCACGTTCGACCAGACCCTGGACTCCTGCGAGGTCGCGGACGACGCCGTGAACGCGGCCGTCACCGTGACCAACACGGGCTCGGCTGCCGGCAAGTGCGTCGTCGAGCTCTACTACTCTGCGCCGTACACCCCGGGCGGCATCGAGAAGAGCGCCGTCGTCCTGGGCGCCTTCGGCAAGACCCAGGTGCTCGAGCCCGGTGCGTCCGAGACCGTCGAGCTCTCCTTCCCCGTGCGTGACATGGCCTCCTGGAGCTCCGAGCAGGGCTGCTACGTGCTGGACGCCGGTGACTACGTCATCAGCCTGCGCTCCGACTCCCACACCGTGATCGCCGAGCAGACCGTGACCCTTGAGGAGCAAACCTACACTACGGACTCCGCCACCGGCAACGAGGTCGCCAACCGCTTCGACGACATGACCGAGTACATGGAGGCCAACTGCGAGAACCTCTCTCGCGAGGACTTTGCCGGGACGTGGCCTGCCCCCGCAGCTGACAAGACCGCCGCTGAGTGCGGAATCACCCTCGAGGAGTACGACTACAGCCAGCACCTCGGCGACGAGCCCATGCCCACGACGGGGGCCGACAACGGTGTCTCTCTCATCGACCTGCGCGGCAAGGACTTCGACGACGAGATGTGGGACCAGCTCCTCGACGAGCTGACCGTGGACGACATGACCACCATGCTCAACGACTGCGCCTACAACACCCCCGCGATCTCCCACATCGGCAAGCCCGCCACCTCCGAGCCCGACGGTCCCGCCGGCTTCACCTCGCTTACCGGAGCCACCGGCAACTGCGCCTACTGCTCCGAGTTCGTCATGGCGCAGACCTGGAACACCGAGCTCATGTACCGCATGGGCCAGATGATCGGCCAAGAGGCGCTCGCGTCCGGCTACAACGGCTGGTACGCGCCGGCCATGAACACGCACCGCAGCCCCTTCGCCGGCCGCAACTTCGAGTACTACTCCGAGGACCCGCTGCTCGCAGGTAAGATTGGCGCTGCCGTCGTCTCCGGCGCGGCGAGCAACGGCGTGTACGCGATGGTCAAGCACTATGCCCTCAACGACCAAGAGTCCTATCGTATCCAGCACCTCTGCACCTGGGCCAAGGAGCAGGCGGTGCGTGAGATTTACCTGCGCCCCTTCGAGATCACCATCAAGGAGTCCTCGACCGAGATGAAGTACATCTCCGATGACCAGGGCACCGTTGAGACGGTTACCATGCCGGGCTGCACCGCGATGATGAGCTCGTTCAACTACATCGGTACCAGCTGGACCGGTGGCAGCCATGCCCTGTGCACCGAGGTTCCGCGTGACGAGTGGGGCTTCACCGGCTGCATCATCACCGACTTCAACCTCTACGGCTACATGGACAAGAACTGGGGCCTCGACGGCGGCACCGACATGCACCTCACCTACGCCGCCATGACCCCCGCGTTCCAGGGAATCGGCGAGGCGTCCGTGGTCGCGCGTCTGCGCGAGGCTTCGCACCGCGTGCTCTACACCGTCGTCAACTCCAACGCGATGCAGGGAATGGCCCCGGGCTCCACGATCACCACGAGCCCCTCGCCCTGGCAGTACGGCGTCTGGGGGGCAAGCGCCGTCATGCTCCTAGGCGCTGCCGCGCTCGGTGCGCGCTGCTACCTCGGGGCGCGTCGCAACAAGGAGCTTGACGCCGCCGAGAAGGGCGAGAAGGACGCCGCGGCCAACAAGGAGTAGCCGCCGTCTGCCAATGACCTAACGCCTATCATGACCTTCCTCCCGGGGCCGGCCCGCCACGTGCGGGCCGGCCTCCTTTTGCGGGTCTGGGGTGCGGGTTCTTCTCGCCTCTGGGGCCGCGCGTTCGGTCATGGACGGGACATATGTATATTCCTAGCGAAAAGGGGGTATTAGGTCAGAGATACCCATTCGAACAAGAAAGAGGATCATGAAGTACTGGAGCCTTCCCGCAGAGGAGACCCTGGCACAGCTCGCCGTGAATCTCGATTGCGGCCTGACGGGCGCGGACGCCGCCGCTCGCCTGTCCGAGCACGGGCCCAACGCCTACCAGCAGGCCAAGCCCGAGAGCGTGGCGTCAATGGTGCTGCGCCAGTTCAAGGACGTGGCCAACCTCATCCTGGTCATCGCGGCCGCGCTCTCGCTGGCCCTTGCCGTCCGCGAGGGGCACGGCTACCTGGAGCCCATCGTCATCTTCGCCGTCATCGCGCTCAACGTCATACTGGCCGTCACGCAGGAGCGTGGCGCCGAGCGTGCGCTCGAGGCCCTGAGGAACCTCAACAGCCCCACCTGTCTCGTGCTGCGCGACGGCGCGCGCGTTGAGGTGGACACCGCTGACGTGGTGCCCGGCGACATCCTGCTCCTCAAGACGGGCGACCTTGTGGCGGCCGACGCGCGCCTCGTGGACGCGACCGCGCTCCTGGTGGACGAGTCCTCGCTCACCGGGGAGTCTGAGCCCGCCGAGAAGGACGCCGCCGCGGCGGTGGAGGAGGACGCCGCCATCGGCGACCGCTCCAACATGGTCTTCTCGGGCTGCCTGGTCACCGCCGGCACCGCCCGTGCCGTGGTCACCGCAACCGGCATGTCCACCGAGATGGGCAAGATCGCTGGCTACCTCAACGACACCCAGAAGCTCCAGACCCCGCTGCAGCGCCGCCTCAACCGCGTGAGCCGCTCCGTCAGCGCCATCGCTGCGGCTGCAGCCGTTGCGCTGCTCATCACGGGCCTGCAGCAGGGCGAGGAGTTCTGGGCCATGATGCTCGCCGCCGTGTCCCTCGCGGTGGCGGCCGTGCCGGAGACGCTGCAGCTCATCGTCACGCTCACGCTCACGCAGGGCATCAAGAACATGGTGGACAAGCACGCCCTCATCCGGCGCCTCCCCGCCGTGGAGACGCTTGGGTCCACCTCCGTCATCTGCTCGGACAAGACGGGCACGCTCACGCAGAACCGCATGAGTGTCCGTCGCCTGTGGACGCCCGGAGAGCCCGTGTGCGCGCTTGGTGACGCGGAGCTGCCGGAGGGCCGCGCGCTCGACCTGCTGCGGCGCTTTGCCCTGGCCAGCAACGCCACGGTGGAGCCGGACGGCGAGGGCGGCGAGAGGATCGTGGGCGACGCCTCGGAGAGCGCCATCGTGCGCCTGCTTGCGGCCTGCGGGCAGACCCGCGCCGACCTGGAGGAGGGGCTGCCGCGCGTGGGCGAGGTCCCGTTCTCGTCCGAGCGCAAGATGATGACGAGCGTCCATGCCATGCCCGACGGCCGCTACCTCGTTCTCTCCAAGGGCGCCGTCGACCGCCTGCCCTTTGGCGAGCAGGCCGCGGCGCTGCAAAGCGAGCTCGATGCCGTGCACGATTCCTTTGCCGAGGACGCGCTGCGCGTGATGGCGCTCGGCAGCCGCGTGGTGGACGAGCTGCCCGCAAGCGGCGAGCTCGCGGAGCTTGAGCATGACCTCGTCTTCGAAGGACTCGTGGGCCTCATCGACCCGCCGCGTCCCGAGGCCGCCGAGGCCATCGCCACGGCGCGGCGCGCGGGCGTCCGCACGGTCATGATCACGGGCGACCACGCGGCCACGGCCGGCGCCATCGCCCGGCAGATCGGGCTGCTCGGCGCACACGGCCACGTGGTCACCGGTCGCGAGCTCGCCGCCATGTCCGACGAGGAGCTCGTGGAGAACGTGCGCGACTTCTCCGTGTACGCCCGCGTCTCGCCGGAGGACAAGATCCGCATCGTGGAGGCCTGGCAGGAGCAGGGCGAGGTCGTTGCCATGACCGGCGACGGCGTGAACGACGCCCCCGCGCTCAAGGCCGCCGACGTGGGCGTGGCCATGGGCCAGTCCGGCACCGAGGTGGCCAAGGCCGCGGCTGACATGGTCCTCACGGACGACAACTTCGCGACCATCGTGGAAGCGGTGCGCGAGGGCCGCAACGTCTTCTCCAACATCAAGCGCACGGTCTACTTCCTGTTGGCGTGCAACCTCTCGGAGATCGTCATCATGCTCGGGGCGCAGCTCGCCGGATGGGGAACGCCGCTCACCCCGGTCATGCTGCTGCTCGTCAACGTGCTCGGCGACGGCATCCCCGGCCTCAACCTCGCGCGCGACCGGTCCGACGAGCGCATCATGGCCCGCAAGTCCATCGGGCGAACGGAGAGCTTCTTCGCCGGCGGGATCGCTCGCGTCATCGGGCAGCAGACGGTGGCCTTCTCCGTGGTGGGTCTTCTCGCCTTCTGGCTCGGCACGTTTGCGTGGCTGCCGGGCGGGGAGGGCCCGTCCCTGGAGGCGGGTCAGACGATGTGCTTCCTCGTGGTGGCGTTCACGAGCGTGCTGCACGTCTTCACGGTGCGCTCGCGCGGTTCCGTCTTCCGTCGCTCGGTGCGTGACAACATGCCGCTGGTGTGGAGCGCGCTGGGCGTGATGGTGGCGTTCTCCGCGCTCGTGCTGGTGGAGCCGGTCGGGGCGATCTTCGGCCTGGCGCCCATCGGCCCGGTGAGCTGGGTTGTCTCGCTGCTGCTGGCGGTGCTGCCGACGTTCGTGGCCGAGCTGTTCAAGCTCTGGGACAACCACCGCGAGACCCTGCTCTACCGCCTGCGCCTCGTTCACCACGAGAACCGCGGCGACGAGTAGGCGAGAAGGACGTTCTTCTCGCCGGGTCTGCCGTCCCCTTGTCTGCCCCTCCCGGCCCGCCGTGCCCTCCTGGTGCGGCGGGCCTACTTGTGGGCTGGGCTTGCGTGTCGGCCCGCCCCGTCTCGCCCACACTCTGCCCCGTCTGCGCTCTACCCCGCGCTTCGCCAAGTGTATTCCGCCCAACGGGGAAACGGCTCCAAGTGCGTTCTGCTGGCGGCGAAATGCCGTTGAGTGCGTTCTGCCGGAATACACTTGGCGAAGCGCCGGGCGCGGGGCCGCGCGGGAGTGGGAGGCTGCGGGAACGCGGGGCCTCGCGGGAACGCGGGGCCGTGCGGGGGCGCAGAGCGGCGCGCGCGGGCATGCGGGTATGAGGAGCCGGCCGGAGGTGCCCCCTACGTGCGGAGCAGGGCGTCCACGAGGTCGTTGTCCTCCTTGCTGGGCGAGCCGAGCGGCAGGCCGCAGGCCTCGAAGAAGTGGCTGCCGGCAAACTGGCGCGCGCGGAACGTGTCGTGGGCGCCGTCGTCCAGGTAGCGCACGCGCGAGAGGCAGTCGGTCGTGGCGCAGTAGAGGACGCCGTGGTGCTCGGCATAGGCGAGGTAGGTCTCGTCGTCCGACCAGAGGGTGACGCCGGCCATGTTCTCCAGCTCGTACGCGACCGCGTACTCGGTCCAGGGAATCCCCCTGACGCGCACGTACCGGTCAAGCAGCGAGGCCATCTGCGTCACGCGGCGCATCGTCGCGGGGGCGTCGATGAGACGCGCCCCGGCCGCCGGTGGGAAGAGCGCCCGACGCGTCATCGTGCCCAGGGCCCGCTCGCGCTCCGTGCCCTCAAGCAGCACCGCCGGCACGGAGAGCTTCATCGACTCGCTTGGGAAGAGCTCGATCGCCGAGTGCGCCACCACGGTCTCGTCCGGCGCCGGGGTCCGAAAAACCAGGCTGTCGTGCGCGTGCTGCACGCGACAGGCAAGGCCCTGCTGGGAGAACGCCTCGCGCATGGCGGCGGCGTTGGCGTTGATGCGCTCGCGCGTGGCGCCGTCGTCCCCGGAGCGACCCATCCGGAACAGGTAGAGGTTGAAGAGCGGCAGGTTGCCGGGGGCGGTCTCGGCCATCGGGTAGTGGACGGTTCGCTTGCAGAAGGCGCGCACCTCAAGGCGCCGGCGGGTGGCCTTGTCGTAGAGGTCCACGAGCGCGGTGCCCGCCGCCGGGCCGGACGTCGAGCCCTCGCGAATCTCCACCACGCCGTCGGCCACGTAGGGCGGGAAGTCGCCCTCGAAGACCTCCACTAGAACGACGCCCTGGTCAGGAGCGGTGGGGTCGGGGACGAAGCGGGCGTCGAAGCGCGGGGCGGGGGAGACGTGGCGCCGGCAGAGCTCGCCGATGGTCTGGCTTACGTCGGCGGTGGGCCTCGGCACCGGGCAGACGTCCTTCTCGGCGTCGGACACGCCGATCACGAGCCAGCCCCCGCGCGAGTTGGCGAACGAGGCCACGATCTTGGGGATCTTGCGGCGCACGCCCGGCGAGAAGGTCTGCTTGAACTCCAGGGCAAAGCCCTCCTCGAGGTCATGCAGCTGCTCGAGGTCCGCAAACGTGACGTCCGCGAGCGCCTTGGGCGCGCCCTGCTCGTCTCGGAAGGGGCTGAACATGCGGGCCTCCCTCTGCCGCCGTGGCCTTTCCCGCAGTATACCCTCGGGCCGCGCGCCCCTGCCGGGCGTTCTCTGCCAGGCGCCTTTGCCGGGTGCCCGCTACTGACAGGGGCGCCTGGCCGGCGGCTCTGCTAGGCGGGCGCCCCTTGTCGGAGGGTGTTCTCTGTCGGGCGGGCGTCCCTCGCCGGGGAGCGCCCCCTTCCAGGCAGGGCGCCCGCTACCGTGCGCTCAGCAGCGGCGTGAGCTCGCCCTGGGCGAGCACGGTCACGCGGTGCATGGCGCGGGAGAGCGCGGTGTAGAGCCGCCTGCGCGCGAGCGGGGTGTCCGGGTAGACCTCGGCCTGCGCGTCCGGGACGATCACGTGGTCGAACTCCAGGCCCTTGGCCACGCGCAGCGGCAGCAGCACCACGCCCTCGGCCGGGAGGTTCTTGTCGCCTCGGACCACCTGGGCGGCGTCGCCAAGCTGCTTGGAGAGCCAGCTCACGCGGGCGTCGCTCTCGGCCACCACAGCCGTGAGGCCGTCTCCGGGCTCGGCCACGGCCGCCCGCAGCGCTGCGAGGTAGTCGTCCTTCTCGGCGAACGCGCGGACGACGGGCTCCACGCCGGCGCGCTGCACCGAGGTCAGGCGCAGCTGCTCCTGCTTGTCCAGAAGGCTGGTGAAGAGCGCCGTGATCTCCGGCGAGGAGCGGTAGCTCGTGAGAAGGCGGCACTCGTCCACGCTGCCGTGGGTCTCGCGGAAGACCTCGGCGATCTGCGCGAAGCTCGCCGTGCCCTCGAAGATGGCCTGGTGCTCGTCTCCCAGCAGCAGGAAGTGCGCACGCGAGAAGAACCGTGCGAGCACCATGAGCTGGGCCTCCGTGTAGTCCTGCACCTCGTCGACCATGACGTAGCGGGCCGTGCGGTCGCCCACGCCGGTGAAGAGTAGGCGCAGCCACAGCCACTCGGTGGCCGAGAGCGCCTTCTGCCCCAGGATTCGCATGCCGATGCGGTCGAAGCGCAGCCAGGCAAGGCGCTCGATCTCGTCGTGGGCG
Source organism: uncultured Atopobiaceae bacterium (assembly GCA_944321515.1). Classification (GTDB taxonomy): domain Bacteria; phylum Actinomycetota; class Coriobacteriia; order Coriobacteriales; family Atopobiaceae; genus Thermophilibacter. The sequence continues at coordinate 12,479 of CALULO010000002.1, forward strand.
CCCGCGAACCGTGCCTCGACGTAGCGCTTCGCGTAGCTGAGCGTCTCCTCGTCGTCGTCCGCCAGGATCGTCTCGCCGAAGATCTCCACCTGGCGCTCCACGTCCAGGCCGAGCATCTCCTCCTGGAGCTCGTCGCTCTTGGCCATCTGCGCGAGGCGGCGGTTGAGGCGGTCGTGCAGCTCCTCCTTGACGAGGGCCGTGAAGCGCGGCCCCACGTCGAACTCCGCGAACTTCTCGACGGCGCTCTTGACCTGGCCCTGCTTGAGCAGCACCTCGTTGGCAAAGCGAATCTCGCGCAGGTCGTCAGGCTCCAGCTCCAGGGCGTGGGCTGCCTGCTCCATGCGGCGCAGGGTCTCCGGGGACGTGCCGAGGCCCAGGTCGCGCTCGCCGGCGCCCTGGGAGCTCACGAAGGCACGCCACGTGACCGTCTGCGGGTTGGCCTCGCCCATCGAGGGCAGCACGGTGTCGATGTAGCTCTCGAAGACGCTGTTGGGTGTGAAGAGCCAGACCTGGTCCGCGCTCAGCGTCTTGCGCTCGCGGTACAGCAGGAACGCGATGCGCTGCAGGAGCACGCTCGTCTTGCCCGAGCCCGCGATGCCGTTCACTAGCAGGACGGGCACGTCGTCGTGGCGGACCACCTCGTTCTGCTCGCGCTGGATGGTCGCGGTGATGTTCTGGAGCTTCTCGGAGTGGTGCTTCTTGAGGGCGGAGAGCAGCAGCGAGTCCTGGATCGCAACCGTGGTGTCGAAGTACATGTTGAGCTGGTCGCGCACGATGTCGAACTGCCGGCGCAGCGTGAGGTTGACGGTGCGGGTGCGACCGTCCACCATGTAGCTCGTGGGGCCCATCTCCTGGTTGTAGTAGGTCTCGGCGACCGGGGAGCGCCAGTCCACCACGAGGGGCCGGCTGCGCTCGTCGGTCATGCCCGCGGCGCCGATGTAGACGTCGCGCGGCGGGCGGCCCGGGCGCATCTCAAGCGTGACCTTGGCGAAGTAGGGCTGCATGAGCAGCAGCATCACGCGACGGAGCTTGTCCACGTTGAAGTCGTGGTACTGGTTGTAGGCGTCGATGACGGAGTTGAGCGTCTCGATGGCGGCGAGCGTCTCGATGGTCTCGTCGGCGCCGCCGAAGTCCAGGCGGACCTCCTCGCTCATCTCAATGAGGTCCTGCTTGGCGCCGGCGTGGTTGCTCTCCAGGTCCTCGGAGATCTCGTCGCGCATCTTGAGCAGCTTGTCGTAGAGCTCGGTGAGGTGGGACTGCTCCTGCTGGAAGACGGGGTCGTCGTGCTGGGCGCTCTGGTCGGACATGGTCTCCTCCTGACGTCCTGCCAAGAAATTCGAGTTAACAATGGTACGCCACCCCCGTCTCGGGAACAAGAAAAACAAGCGACGCGGCGTCTCTAAAGGGTACAATGACCACAGGTCAACCCGCGGGCAAGGAGGCAGCATGGCCGAGAAGAACCCCGTTCCCGGAACCGACGGCGAGAAGTACGTCCCCTACGAGGACCGCGATGGCAACGAGTCGATCGTCTACTTCACGCGCGACCTCTCCGCGGAGGGCCTGCGCCGCGCCTTCGAGGCGGTGGGCGGCAACATCGCCGGCAGGGTGGGCGTGAAGCTCCACACCGGCGAGCAGCACGGCCCCAACATCCTCCCGCGCGACTGGGTGGCCGAGCTCCTGGCGGCAGACCTTCCCGGCGCGGCCATCGTGGAGACCAACACCTACTACGACGGCGACCGCTACACCACCGAGCAGCACCGCGAGACCCTGAGCGTCAACGGCTGGACCTTCGCGCCCGTGGACATCCTTGACGAGGAGGGGTGCACGCCCTTCCCCGTGGCGGGCGGCAAGTGGTTTGACACGGTGCATATGGGCTCGCACCTGGCCAACTACGACTCTTTGGTGGTGCTCACCCACTTCAAGGGCCACACGCAGGGCGGCTTCGGCGGCTCCGCCAAGAACATCGGCATCGGCTGCGCGGACGGGCGCGTGGGCAAGAAGGAGATCCACACCACCCCGGGCTCCGACGACATGTGGGACATCAAGAACGAGGAGTTCATGGAGAGGATGATGGAGAGCGCCAAGGCGGTGTGCGACCACTTTGGCAAGAGAATCACCTTCGTGAACGTGATGCGCAACATGTCCGTGAGCTGTGACTGCGAGGGCACGGCCGCCGCGCCCGTGGTGACGCCGAACGTGGGCATCATGGCCTCGACGGACATCCTCGCGCTTGACCAGGCGTGCGTCGACGCCGTCTATGCCATGCGCGAGGAGGACCACCACGACCTCGTGGAGCGCATGGAGACGCGCCACGGCCTGCGCCAGCTCACCTACATGCGCGAGCTGGGCATGGGCAACTGGCGCTACGCCCTGCTCGACCTGGATGACGGCGGCGCGCGCATCACGGCGGCCGACGCCGTCGAGGGCGTCGTCCCGTTTGAGGGATAGGTCCCGAAGAGGGGGGCGGACAGCGAGGCGAGAAGGACCCGCCGCCCGCGTCTACAGGCGCGTGACGAGGTCGCTGACGTCCCGGCGCTGGAAGTGCTTGCCGGCGGGGCCGCCCTCCGGGGCGGGCGCGGGGTAGCCCAGCGGGAAGATGGCGATGAGGTCGCAGCCGGCCATCTCGGGGAACGCCTCGGCCAGGGCGGGCGCGTCGAAGTGGCCCACCCACGTGGTTCCGAGGCCCAGGTCGTGCGCCGCGAGCATGACGTGGGTGGCCACGATGCTGGCGTCGACGTCCGCGAAGTTGCGGCCGTCGTACTTGCGCACCCACGCCTCGTCGGCAACTGCGCCCACCACGATGAACGTATGCGCCCCGAAGCTGAAGCGCGTGCACGCCGCCAGGCGCGCCACGGCCTCCGGGCTCTGGACCACCCACGCGCGCCACGGCTGCTTGTCGACGGCGGTCGGCGCGGCGACGGCGGCCTCCAGAAGCGCGTCGATCTTCTCGCCCTCGACGGGCTGGTCGGTGAAGGCGCGGCAGGAGTAGCGCTCCCGTGCGAGCTCCAGGAAGTCGGTCATGGTGGCTCCTCTCAGGTGGTCTTGCCTAGCTGCGTGACGGCGCGCGCCCGGCCGTGGCCGGGCCCCTACAGATGCCTACGAATATACTCCGACCTGGTCTGAGCTGCGCCTGACTGGCAGTCTGCGTGCGACGCGGCCTGCCTGTGGTTTGACGCGGTCGACGGGCGGGATGCCGCGGCGTCGAGAAAGCATGGAGGCCCGGGGCATGGCGCCCGGGCCTCGCGATGCAAGGGAGAGAACGTTCGCACCGGCCGAGCCGGGGGGGGAAAGGAGGGGGAGGGGACGCGGCCAGAGGATGGGAGCGCGCTTTCGTTCTCTCTTTCTGGCGCAAGGATATCGCTGCATGGTTGCCACACGGTGACTCTGGCGTAACCGGGCGGTTTTTCGTCACGTTCTGCGCTGCGCGCCGCTTGTGCCCCGCGCGGTAGAATGAGGGGCCGACAAACCCAAGGAGAAAACGCATGACGCATACGACCGCCCCACGCGCCCAGACGAACGACGAGCCGCGCCCCGTGCCGACGGAGGCCGAGCTCGTGGACGAGGGGCCCAACGCGCCCGGCTCCCTGGGGCGGCTCATCCCCTGGCCGGACGAGACGAGCTACCCGAACATCGGTGCCGACGAGGCGCTCGACCTCTTTCTGGGGTGGGTGGAGTCGCGCGGCATCGAGCTCTGGCCGCACCAGGAGGAGGCCCTGCTCAGCCTTGCCGCGGGAGACCACCTGATCCTGGGCACGCCGACCGGCTCGGGCAAGTCCATGGTGGCCCTGGGCATGTGCTTCATGAGCGTGTGCACGGACCGCAGGGCCTACTACACCGCGCCCATCAAGGCCCTGGTCAGCGAGAAGTTCTTTGACCTCGTGGAGCTCTTCGGCCGGGACAACGTGGGCATGATCACCGGCGATGCCGCCATCAACGCGGACGCGCCGATCATCTGCTGCACGGCGGAGATCCTGGCCAACCAGGCGCTGCGCGAGGGCGACGCCTGCGACGTGGGCTGCGTGGCCATGGACGAGTTCCACTTCTATGCGGACCCGGACCGCGGCTGGGCGTGGCAGGTGCCGCTGCTCACCCTTCCCCACGTGCAGTTCCTGTTGATGAGCGCCACGCTGGGGGACACCACCGCCATCGCGGGGGCGCTCTCCGAGCATACGGGCGGGCGCACGGTGGACGTGATCGCCGACGCGCCTCGGCCGGTGCCGCTCTCCTACGAGTTCGTGGACACGGCCCTGGAGGGGACCGTGGAGCTGGCGCTGCGCGCGGGGGAGGCCCCGCTCTACGTGGTGCACTTCTCGCAGGACGCGGCCCTTGCGAGCGCGCAGAGCCTGGCCAGCTACGGCGTCTCCACCAAGGAGCAGCGCGAGGCGATCAAGGAGGCCATCAAGGGCACGCGCTTCACCACCACCTTCGGCAAGACGCTCCAGCGCCTCCTGGGCTGTGGCGTGGGCGTGCACCACGCGGGCATGCTGCCGCGCTACCGCCTCCTGGTGGAGAAGCTCGCCCAGCAGGGCCTCCTGCCGGTGATCTGCGGCACGGACACGCTGGGCGTGGGCATCAACGTGCCCATCCACACCGTGGTGCTCACCGCGCTCTCCAAGTTCGATGGGCGTCGGATGCGCCACCTCAACGCGCGCGAGTTCCACCAGATCGTGGGCCGTGCGGGGCGCGCCGGCTTTGACACGGAGGGCCACGTCATCGCCGAGGCCACCGAGTACGACATCGAGAACGCCCGTGCCCTCGCCAAGGCGGGGGGAGACCCCAAGAAGGCCCGCAAGATCAAGACCAAGAAGCCCCCCGAGGGCTTTGTGGGCTGGAACAAGCAGACTTTCGAGCGGCTCATTGCCGCGGTCCCCGAGCCGCTGCGCCCGCGCATGAAGGTCACGCACTCGATGGTGCTCGCCGAGGTGGAGCAGGGCGGCGACGCCTGGGGCCGCGTGCACAGGCTCATAGAGGACTCCGCGCAGCCCGCCGAGGAGAAGGCGGCCCTGGTCACGCGCGCGGACGACATCTTTGCAACGCTCATGGACGCGGGCGTGGTGACGCGCGAGGAGGGGCCTGACGGCGAGGCCTCCTGGTCCGTCACGGTGGACCTCCCGGACGACTTCGCCCTGGACCAGCCCCTCTCGCCGTTCCTTCTGGCGGCGCTGGAGCTCCTGGACCCGGAGTCGGACACCTACGCGCTCGACGTGATCTCCATGGCGGAGGCCACGCTGGAGGACCCGTGGCAGATCCTGCGCGCCCAGCAGCGCGTTGCTCGCGACCGCGCGATGTCCGAGATGAAGGCCGAGGGCGTCGAGTACGATGAGCGCATGGAGCGGCTGCAGGAGGTCACCTGGCCCAAGCCGCTCGAGGAGCTGCTGGACGCCGCCTTTGCCGAGTACTGCGAGAAGGTCCCCTGGGCGCGCGACTTCTGCCTGAGCCCAAAGTCCGTCCTGCGCGACATGGTGGAGACCGCGAGCGACTTCAAGGAGTACGTGGGCCGCTACAACATCGCGCGCTCGGAGGGCCTGCTGCTCCGCTACCTCTCCGAGGCCTACCGCGCGCTCGACCGCACGGTGCCCCTGGACAAGCGCGACGAGCGCCTGACCGACATCATCTCCTGGCTGGGGCTGGTGGTGCGCACGGTCGACTCCTCGCTCGTGGACGAGTGGTCCGCGGCGGGCGAGGGAGGCTCGGCCGGGCTGGAGGCTGCGCCCCCCGCGGCCGACGAGGTGGTGCGCGACCGTCGGGCGCTCACGCTGCTCGTGCGCAACGCGCTCTTCGCCCGCGTGCGTCTGGCTGCCTTCGACGACGTGGAAGCGCTCGGCAGGCTCGACGCCGAGTGGGGCTGGCGCGCGCCGGTGTGGCAGCGCGCCCTCGACCGCTTCTACGGGGAGCACGAGGAGATCGTGCTGGACGGAGACGCCCGCAGCTCCGCGTACTACACGATTGACGAGAAGGACGAGAAGCTCGCGCGCGAGGACGGCGGCCACGTCTGGCACGTCCACCAGATCTTCCGCGACTCCGACGACGACCGCGACTTCGGCATCTGGGGAGACGTGGACCTCGACGCCACCCAGGACGAGGGGGCCGTGGTGTTCTCGAGCTACCGCGTGGGCTTCGTGGACGACTAGCAAAAGGGCGCGCCGGGAGGCGGGTCCTGCCCTCCCGGCGCGCCCTGACGTCGCGTCCCGCGTGGTTCTTCTCGCTGCCTGCTACTTGACGCCGTACTGCTCGTAGTAGGCGTCGATGGCGGCCTTGAGTTCGGGCGTGATGACGGTGCCGTTGAGCACCTCCACGACCTCCGCCATGGAGACGATGCTCGCCACGGGGAAGCCGTACCTCTCCTGGATCTCCTGCTGGGCGGTCACCTTGCCGCCCTTGCCGACCTCCATGCGGTTGAGGCTCACGATGAGGCCCTTGACCTCGACGTTGGCGGCGCCGGTGACCTTGGGGTAGGTCTCGTCGATGGACTTGCCCGAGGTGGTCACGTCCTCGATCATCACCACGCGGTCGCCGTCCTCGAGCGCGGCGCCCAGGAAGTTGCCCTTGTCGGCGCCGTGGTCCTTTGCCTCCTTGCGGTCGGAGCAGTAGCGGACCTCCTTGCCGTAGAGGTCGTGCAGGGCGATGGCGGTGACCACGGCCAGCGGGATGCCCTTGTATGCCGGCCCGAAGAGCACGTCGAAGTCCAGGCCGAAGTTGTCGTGGATGGCGTGGGCGTAGTACTCGCCGAGGCGCTTGAGCTGGGAGCCGGTGACGTAGGCGCCCGCGTTCATGAAGAACGGGGACTTGCGGCCGCTCTTGAGCGTGAAGTCTCCGAACTTGAGGACGTCGCTCTCGACCATGAAGTTGATGAACTCGCGCTTGTAGGCTTCCATGCCCGCTCCTTCCGGCGGCTGCGCCGCGTTGTGTCCGTACCCTCCGATTCTAGCGGCTCGGCACAACCCGCGTTGCGCTAGAGTTAGACGCGCATATCAGGGCGAGAAGAACCTCGCGACGGGCGGTGCGCCCCGGCGCCTGCCGCCTCCCAGAACCAGAAGGAGAACCCGTGGAACGCACGCACATCTCGCAGCTCTTCGCGGACATGGAGGAGCTCGGCGGCACCACCGTGACGGTGGCCGGCTGGGTCCGCTCCGTCCGTGACATGAAGAACTTCGGCTTCGTCATGCTCAACGACGGCTCCTGCTTCAAGGACCTGCAGGTGGTCATGAAGCGCGAGGAGCTGGCCAACTACGACGAGATCGCCGCCACGGGCGTGGGCTCGTCGCTCGTGGTCACCGGCACCCTCGAGCTCACCCCCGACCGCCCGCAGCCCTTCGAGCTCCAGGCGGCCACCATCCGCGTCGAGGGCGCCTCAGCCCCGGACTACCCGATGCAGAAGAAGCGCCAGACCCGCGAGTTCCTGCGCACCCAGCAGCACCTGCGCAGCCGCACCAACCTGTTCCGCGCGGTCTTCCGCGTGCGCTCCGTGGCCGCCTTTGCCATCCACAGCTTCTTCCAGGAGCGCGGGTTCGTCTACGTGAACACGCCGATCATCACCACCTCCGACGCCGAGGGCGCCGGCGAGATGTTCCGCGTGACCACGCTGGACATGGAGAACCCGCCGCGCACCGAGGACGGCCACATTGACTGGTCCCAGGACTTCTTCGGCCACGCCGCCAACCTCACCGTCTCCGGCCAGCTCCAGGCGGAGAACTTCGCCATGTCCTTCGGCGACGTCTACACCTTTGGCCCGACCTTCCGCGCCGAGAACTCCAACACGCGCAGGCACGCGGCGGAGTTCTGGATGGTCGAGCCCGAGATGGCCTTCTGCGACCTTGAAGGCGACATGGACTGCGCCGAGGCCATGCTCAAGTACGTGATCAACTACGTGATGGACCACTGCCCGGACGAGATGGAGTTCTTCAACAAGTTCGTGGACAAGGGCCTGGTGGAGCGCCTCACGCACGTGGCCACCTCGGACTTTGCGCGCGTCACCTACACCGACGCGATCAAGATCCTCCAGGACGCCCAGTCGGCCGGTCACGTCTTCGAGTATCCCGTGGACTGGGGCTGCGACCTGCAGACCGAGCACGAGCGCTTCCTCACCGAGGAGCACTTCCACCGCCCGACCTTCGTCACGGACTACCCCGCGGCGATCAAGGCCTTCTACATGCGCATGAACGACGACGGCAAGACCGTCGCCGCTGCGGACTGCCTGGTGCCGGGCATCGGCGAGATCGTGGGCGGCTCGCAGCGCGAGGAGCGCCTCGACGTGCTCGAGGGCCGCATCGCCGAGCTCGGCATGGACCCGGACCAGTACAAGTACTACCTGGACCTGCGTCGCTACGGCGGCTGCCAGCACGCGGGCTTTGGCCTGGGCTTCGAGCGCCTGGTCATGTACCTCACGGGCGTCGACAACATCCGCGACGTCCTGCCGCACCCGCGTACCGTCGGCAACGCCGACTTCTAGCGGGCGGCACACGACGATGGCGGGGGCGGGGGTCCGGCAACTTGGCGGGGCCTCCGCCCCTTTGCTCGGCGGGTTCCCGCCCGTCGCCGTTCGCGGTCCCGCCTACGTTCTTCTCGCCTGGCTCCTGCCGTGAGGCGCGCGTGCGCCCACGACGGACATGAGGTTGTACGTGCGCCCGAGTCGATCGTAGGATTGTGCGTGCGCCCACGATGGGCGTGAGGTTGTACGTGCGCCCACGACGGGCGTGAGGTTGTGCATGCAAGAAACGCAACCGCCCCATGCGCAGCCTCGTGGATTTGGCCAAATAGCGAGAAGAACGACGCTTGCGCATGATAAGGTTCAACAATTTGCATGCACAACTTCGCGCGTCGCGTTTCGTGCCCTTTTGTGCGTTGTATTTTCTCGCCCCTTCGCGCGTCGTGCTCCGCATGCCGCGCGCCCATGTTGTCCGGCGAGAAGAACCTTGGTCCGTGAGGCACCATCGTGTGTGGTGTGCGGCTCGCCTGCTGGTCGGATGTAGCCGACCACGCGATGCGGCGTTGCGCTACCATCGGGGCAAGGTGTTGCAAGGGAGGCATCATGGGATATCACTGCTCGGACTGTGTCTACGCGTCCTTCTCGCTTCAGGAGGGGTCTGACCTCTACCAGGGCGCCTGCAGCCGCGGCTACACGCTCACGAACCCGCACGTGGAGACGAGCCCGGAGAACCACTTTGCCGAGAGCCCGGACCAGCTCGTCCCGACCATCGACCCGTTTGGCGCCGAGTACCTGCGCACCTCCAACGTCTGCGAGCGCTTCCTGCGCCCCGCCGACGCCGCTATAGAAGCGCAGCGCTGAGTCGTCGCGGGCGCGGGGCGCCCCGACGTGACCGCCAGCACGCCGTCGGCCGCAGGCCCCGGCGTTCTTCTCGCTGTGTCGGCATCGGGCCGTGGTCTTGTCTCGTCGCCGCCCTCGGGCATGTTGGTGCCGGCCGCGCATCGTTTCCCCTCGCCGTCTGCACGAAAAGCGACCCCCTCTGCCGAATCACGGGCCCCTTTGGCGTCATGCAGCCTGCTTTCAGCTATGCTGCAGCCACCGCATACCGTCGAGGAGGGGGACCCATGAGTCTGAGGAAGACGTTTGCGGCGCTTGCCGCCGCGGTGATGCTGACGGTCTCTTTGGTGGCGTGCGGCGGCGCCCCCGCCGGACCGGACCTCTCGCAGCTTCGTGATGACTTCGTGGGCAGCTGGGAGCTTCGCTCTGCGGAGTTCGTCGACCAGAGCGTCACGGAGGACTACTATGACATGATCTCCGAGACGTATGACATGCACGTGACCATGGATCTGGACGACGCGGGCAGCTTGCTCGTGGATGCCTTCGGCGAGCAGCAGACGGGTACCTGGGAGATCAAGGACGAGACCACCCTCACGCTCACGCTCGGAGACGAGTCCGTTGACGTCCCCTACGCCGACGACACGCTGACGCTGACCTACGAGGGCGAGACGATGGTCTTTGAGAAGGCCTCCGACACCCCTGACATGGACCGCGACCCCTCAGCGAACGCCGGTGACGCCCTGGGAGAGCTCGAGAGCCTTGATGACGCCATCGGCGACGAGCTCACCGACGACACCGACGATACCGACGGTTCCGACGACGCCGGGCTGGCCGACAGCGTGGCCGAGCTCTTCACCGACGAGATGTACCTCTGGGCGGACGGCTACGCGGCTGACGTCACCGTGACCGAGCCCCTTGACGTGACGGTTGCCGACGACGAGACGGCGCTCGTCAAGGTCACGGGCGTGGGCTCGGACTTCGAGGGGGACACCGGCTACCTCATGACCATCGAGAACCGCACGGCGGGTGACCTGGTGTTCACCAACGTCTCGACCACGCTCGACGGCACCGACGTCTACGCTGACGCCACGCTCGTGCGCCCCGTGCGCGCTGGCGAGACCGTGAGCGCGTTCTTCTTCTTTGACCAAGGGGCGGCTACCGTCATGGCGTCCTCGACGTGCCAGTTCTCGATTGCGGCCATCGACCCGGCCGGCACCCCCGTGGCCTTCTACGAGGCGAGCGTCTAGTCGTCCTGCGTTCGGCTCGCGCTCGTCCCCGCCCGGCCCGCGCTTGGTTGCGCCCGGGCGTGCCCGGCCTACGCTCGGCCTCGTCTGGCCCGCGTTCGGCGGCGAGAGCTACGTTGGGGCACCGCCACGCGACACCTCGCCGACAGAGCGTCTATCATGGGACGGGACGCCGCGACCCAACCGCGCTGGCGCGGGGACGGCGGCGGTGCCCCGCCCTTCTGTCAGCAGAACACGACCCGAATGGGGGAGCGATGTCCGACATTACGCCCGAAGCCACGCCCGACCTCTCGCGCGACCTGATTTTTCCCGAGCCCATCTTCCACGAGAAGATCTGGGGCGGCCGGCGGCTTGCCGACGACTTTGGCTACCAAATCCCGGACGGCCCCATCGGCGAGTGCTGGGCCATCAGCGCCCACCCCAACGGCGACTGCGTGGTGGCCGAGGGCGCATGGGCCGGCACCCACCTCTCCGAGCTCTGGGACGCCCACCGCGAGCTCTTCGGTAACGTGGAGGGCGACCGCTTCCCGCTGCTGGTGAAGATCATCGACGCCAAGGAGAACCTCTCCGTTCAGGTCCATCCGGACGACGTCTACGCCGCCGAGCACGAAGACGGCAGCCTCGGCAAGCGCGAGTGCTGGTACGTGCTCGCCGCGAACCCGGACACCAAGATCGTGATCGGCCAGCATGCGCACGATCGCGCCGAGCTTGCGGACATGATCGAGGGCGCGCGCTGGGACGACATGCTCAACCTGGTCCCGTGCCGTCCCGGGGACTTCTTCCGGATCGAGCCGGGCTGCGTGCACGCCATCCAGGGCGGCACGATGGTCCTGGAGACCCAGCAGTCCTCTGACGTCACCTACCGCGTCTACGACTACGACCGCGTGGACGACGCGGGCAACTCCCGCGAGCTGCACATCCAGCAGAGCCTCGACGTTGTCGACTATGGCATGGAGGCCCCGGCGTCCGGTGAGGTCACCGCTCCCGAGGTCGACGGCGTGACCGAGCTCATGGAGTGCCCCAACTTCGTGGTTGACCGCGTGCGCGTGGCCGGCGAGAAGGTCGTGGGACAGCCGTGGCCGTTCCTCTGCGTGAGCGTGATCGAGGGGTCTGGCACCGTGAGCGCGACGGCGGTCGGCGTGGAGCACAAGATTGGCCGCGGGACGCACTTCCTTGCGCCCGCCGGCTGCGGTGACCTGTGCTTTACCGGCGAGATGACGCTCGTCGTGTCCCACCTTCCGGAGTAGGCGGGGGACCCGGGGCCCGCTCGCCGTCGCGCGCGGGGGCGAGCGGGCCCCGGGCTGCTAGGCCTCGATCTTCTCGCCACAGTGCGGGCAGCGAGTGGCGCCCTCCTTGACCTCCTCGAGGCAGTACGGGCAGTGCGGCGCCGCGGCCTCCTCGGCAGCGTCCGCGTCTGCCTTCTTCTTGGCGATGGCGTCCATGCGCTCGCGCATGGTGTTGAGGCCCTTGACCATGAAGAAGACCACGACGGCGATGATCAGGAAGTTGATCACGGTGCCGATGAACGCACCCAGGTCGACGTACTCGGGCGCGGCCTCGGTGCCGGGGACCATCCACTTGAGGGCGGCGATGGCGCTGCTGGCCCCGTCCGCCGTGCCGCCGGTGACGGAGCCGGCCGCGGCGAGGAGGAAGTGGATGCCGGGGGTGATGACGCTGTTCACGAGGGAGTTGACGGTGGCGGTGAACGTGCCGCCGACGATGATGCCGACGGCCATGTCCATGACGTTGCCGCGGGCGATGAACTCCTTGAACTCGTCGACGATCTTCATGTGGGAGCCTTTCTGGCCAAGGGTGTTCGAGTGACGTCTTGGCGCCTGGGGCGGGGCCGCCCCAGGCGCCGCGGGCCGGCCCTACGCGGACGACCAGCCCAGCTCGTCGGTGTCCAGCATGACGGTGAAGGGGCCGTCGTTGACCAGGCTCACGCGCATGTCCGCGCCAAAGACGCCGCGGCCCACGCGCCCTGGCCCCAGCTCCGCCTCGGCGAGCTCGCAGAACCGCTCGTAGAGGTGCTCGGCGAGTGCCGGGGCGGCCGCCCCGGTGAACGAGGGCCGGTTGCCCCGGCGCGCGTCCGCATAGAGCGTGAACTGGCTCACCACGAGGACGGAGCCGCCGGTGTCGGCCAGGGAGCGGTTCGTCTTTCCGGCCTCGTCGGCGCAGATGCGCAGCGCCGCCACCTTGCGCCACAGCCGCTCGGCGAGCGCCTCGTCGTCGCCGGGGGCCACGCCCAGGAGGATGAGGTAGCCGGGACCGCAGCTGCCAACCGTGACGCCGTCAACCTCGACCTGCGCGCGCTCCACGCGCTGAATCAGGGCTCGCATCGCTGGCCCTAGCCCAGCCGGTAGAGCGTCGAGAACTTCTCCGTGAGGTAGTCGGTGAAGTACGTCGGCGAGAAGGGCTCCCCGCACGCCTCCTGGATGATCTCGCCGGAGTCCTTTGCGCGGCCCCAGCGCCAGACGTTGTCGCGCAGCCACGCGCGGACGGGCGCAAGGTCCCCGCTCGCGCACGCGCCGTCAAAGTCGACGCCTCTCGCCACCATGGCCGCCTTGAGCTGTGCGCCGTAGGCCGAGCCGAGGGCGTAGGTGGGGAAGTAGCCGAACGACCCGTCGGACCAGTGGGTGTCCTGCAGCGCCCCGTGCGCGTCGTCGGGGACCGTGACGCCTAGGTAGCTGCGGTACTTCTCGGCCCAGAGGCGCGGCACGTCGGCCGCGGTGGCCTCACCGGAGAAGAGCATCTGCTCGATCTCGTAGCGGACCATGATGTGCAGCGGGTAGGTGAGCTCGTCAGCCTCCGTGCGGACCAGGCCTGGCTCGGCGCAGTTCTCTGCGAGGTAGAGCTGGTGGGGCGTCACGCGGCCGAGCTGGCCGGGGAAGTGGCGCGCCAGCACCTTGAGCAGCGGTGCGGCGAAGGCCTCCGAGCGCCCGACGAGGTTCTCGAAGAAGCGGCTCTGAGCCTCGTGCATGCCCATCGAGGTGCCGCCCACCAGCGAGGTGCCCGCGTAGGATGCGTCGACGTTCTGCTCGTAGAGGGCGTGCCCGCCCTCGTGGAGGATGGAGAACACGTTGGAGAGCAGGTTGTCCGCGTATGCGTGGCCGGTCACGACCACGAAGTCTGGGCTGATGCCGGCCGTGAACGGGTGCTCCGTACGTCCCACCCAGAGCGCGTCCTCGTCGATGCCCTCAAGGCGCACCAGGTCGCGTGCGAGCCGCCACTGGCGCTCCTCATCAAAGGTTCCGTCTACCACCGTGTGGCTTGGCTTGTGACGGCTGGCCATGCAGTCGGCCAGAAGCGGCACCACGCAGTCCTTCACCTGCGAGAAGAACCGGTCGTAGAAGGCGCGGTCACACCCGCGCTCGTACTCGTCCAGCCAGACGTCGTAGGGGTCGGCGCCGGGCTTCTTGCAGGCGGCCATGTGGCGCAGCGCCTCCACGATGCGGTCCACGTAGGGCTCGAAGCTCGCCCAGTCGTTGGCGGCCTTTGCGCGGCGCCAGACGTCGTTGGCCTCCACGGTGAGGCGGCTGAAGGCAGCCTGCTCCTCGGCGGGCACGTCTACCAGCGAGGCGCGGTCGCGTCGGAGCACGCGCACCTGCGCCACGCGCTTCTCGCCAAGGAGCTCGGGCTGACCGGACAGGCGCTCAAGGAAGGCGCCCACCTCCGGGGCACAGAGCGCCTCCACGTACATCTGCTGGAGCTGCGCCAGGGCCTCGCCGCGCTGGGCGGTTGCCCTGGGAGGGTCGATGACGGGGCCGAGAGCGCCGACCTCGCCCATCGCGTAGCCGAGCGAGAAGAGCGTGCGCTCAAGGGCGTCGAGCGCCTCCATGTCCGCTCGGGGGTTGGAGAGCGCGGCGTTGATCTGGCTGGGGTTCGTTTCTGCCATGGTGCCTCCTAGATTGAGACAATGGGGACGGAGGAAAGCGTCACACGCGGATAAGGGACAGTTTACCCCGTCCCCATCGTCACGACCGCCTGCGACGCTGATGGGGCATTCCGTGCAAAGGACGTCCACGGGGGCCTCCGCACCGCGTATCATCGTCGTACCGAACATCATCCGGGCGCTCGGCGCTCACCGGCGCCCACAGGCGAGGGAGGCACCCCCATGGACATGGTTCTTGGCATCGACGTCGGCGGCACGAGCATCAAGGTCGGCCTGTTCACCCCCGAGGGCGAGCTGCTTGAGGAGCGCAAGGTCCCCACGCCGGCGCTCGTGAGCCCCGAGGCCTACGAGGTGGTCACGGGGGCCATCGCCAAGATGCTCTCCGCCCACGACGCCACCACGGAGGACGTCGTCGCCTGCGGCCTGGACATCCCCGGCCCCGTGGCCGACGACGGCACGGTGGGGCTTCTCGCCAACATCGAGCTCGACCCGGAGGGCCTCGTCGGTGCCATGAGCGCGGCGCTGCCCAACGCTACCATCGCCTTCGTCAACGACGCCAACGCTGCCGCGCTTGGGGAGATGTGGGCCGGCGTGGCCCAGGGCGTCTCCAGCTACGTGCTCATTGCGCTGGGCACCGGCGTGGGCGCGGGCGTCGTGGTCAACGGCCGGCTGGTTGCGGGTGCCTTTGGCTCCGGCGGTGAGATCGGGCACATGACCGTCAACTACGACGAGGAGCTCGTCTGCGGCTGCGGTCGCCGCGGCTGCCTAGAGCAGTACGCCTCCGCCAAGGGCATCGTCCGGCTCTACCTTGAGGCTTGCGAGCGGCGCGGCGTCAAGCCGGTGGAGGTGGAGCACGCCACCGACACCCTCTCCGTCTTCCGCGCGCTGGCGTCTGGCGACGAGTGCGCCAAGCTCGCCGTGGACGAGATGTGCGACTACCTGGCCCGTGTCATGGCCCAGGTCTCCTGCGTCATCGACCCGGCGATGTTCCTCATCGGTGGCGGCGTTGCGGGCGCCTTTGCCACCTTTGCGCCCGAGCTGCGCGAGCGCTTCCGCTCCTACGCCCTTGCGACGTGCAAGGACGCCAGGATCGAGGCGGCTGGGCTTGGCAACCAGGCCGCGATGTATGGATGCGCCTACGAGGCCCTTCGCCTGCGCCAGGCGGCGGGTAACTAGCTGGCGCGGGACGTGCGGGCGCTCTGCAGGTCCGTCGCAGGGCCGTTTGCGAGTTTGTCGGCGGCTCCGCACGTGGTTTTACGGGCGGGCCGCGACAAAATTGAGCAAGAGTAACCGCTTTCATCCCGCTTGTCCACCACTATTTCGCCAAACGGTGCTACTATTCCGTTGTTGTGCATGCGCTCGTAATACGGCGCAGGGTCGCCAGGTAAGGAGTCATGATGAGCGAGTTTGTCCCCGTCAACCACGTTCTTCTCGACCAGTCCGCCGCTTCCGTGGACGAGGTCCTGCGTCTTCTGGCCGATAAGGCCGTCGAGCTGGGTATTGCTACCGACGCAGACGCTGTCTACGAGGCTTTCAAGGCCCGCGAGGCCGAGGGCACTACGGGCATGACGGGCGGCTTCGCCATTCCTCACGCCAAGAGCGACGCCATCTCCAAGGCCGGCATGATCGTTGCCAAGTTCGCCGAGGGCATTGAGTGGGCCTCCATGGATGACGCTCCGATCACCTGCGCCATCGCCATCCTGACCCCGGCCGCCGAGGCGGGCACCACCCACCTCCAGCTGCTCTCCAAGACCGCCGTGCTGCTCATGAACGAGGGCTTCCGCTCCAGCGTCCAGGGCGCCACGGACGCCGAGAAGATCGCCTCGCTCATCAACGAGGGGCTCGACGAGGAGTAGTCGACAGGTTGGCCGGAACGGCACGGTCTGACTGAGGATGGGGCTCGGCGCAAGTGCGCGCCGGGCCCCGTTTTTTGAAGCGACCTCCGAGAGCGGCGCCCGGGTGCGAGCGCGCCCGGATGCAAGCGCGCTCCGGCGCAAGCGGGGAGGCGACGCGCCTTGCCCTAGAATACGGGGGATGGAAACCAGACCAAGGGACGGGGGCTCTGCATGGCCGTGAAGCTCATACTCTCAGATATCGACTCCACCATTCTGCCGCATGGCCAGCGACAGGTCTCTGAGCGCACGCGCTCGGCCTTCCACGCGGCCGCGGCGGCGGGCATCCACGTGGGGCCGGCGAGCGGCCGCGGCTACGCGTGGATTCCGGGCTTCTTCGGCGGCGACGAGGCGTGCTGTGCCACGGCGCTCGCCACCAACGGCATGCAGGTCTACTTGGACGGCGAGAAGGTCCTGGAAAAGACGCTCGATGCCGAGTCGCTCGAGCGGGTGCGCGCCATCGCGGCAGAGACGCCGCACGCAGGGCTGCTCACCTTCCGGGAGGACGGCACGCCGCTCCTGGTCCAGGGCACCCGCGACGACCTGCGGCGCACCTTCTCGTCCTATGCCGAGACCTGCGTGGAGACGCCCGGGCTGCCGGACTTTCCGGTTGTGAAGGCAAACGTCTTTGACGGTGCGGGGCCGGAGGAGCATGCCGCGCTCGTGGCGCGCCTGAACGCGGAGGTTCCCGCCTTCGACGTGGACCTGGCGATGCCCACCTACTCCAACATCAACCCGCACGGGTGGAACAAGGGCGCGGCCGTCACGTGGCTGCGCGAGCGGCTGGGGCTTGCGCGCGATGAGGTGGTGGTCTTCGGCGACGGCGACAACGACCTCCCGATGTTCTCCGTGGTGGAGCACTCCGTCGCCGTCTCCAACGCCACGCCCGAGGCTGCCGCTGCGGCCCGCTGGCACATCGGCGCCTGCGAGGACGATGCCGTTGCCGTCGCGATCGAGGCGCTGGCGGCGGGGGAGTGGCCGTTCACGGCGTAGGCTGCTCGTAGCGCCCGCCGCCGTGCCCGTTGCGACGGCTCCTCGGCCCTATACTGGCCCCATGATCGATTCTGCCGACAGCGACAAGCCTCGCGTCCTCGTGGTGGAGGACGACGCCGCGCTCTCCGAGGTGGTCTGCACCTTCCTCGGGGACGAGGGTTACGCGTGCACGCCGGCGTTCTCCGGCACGGAGGCGCTTCTCCTTGCGGGGCGGACCGGCGCGGGCGAGAAGAACCTCCCGTTTGACCTCGTGATCTTGGACCTCATGCTGCCGGGAGTCTCCGGCGAGGAGCTCATCGGGCGCCTGCGCGCGGCGGGCATGGCCGCGCCGGTGATCGTGACCTCGGCCAAGGGTGCGCTTGCCGACCGCGTGGGGGTCCTTCGCCTGGGTGCAAACGACTACCTGGTCAAGCCCTTTGACCTGGAGGAGCTGCTCGCGCGCGTCGAGGTACAGCTGCGCGGGAGGACTGGCTCAGGCGCCTCGGAAGTGCTGCGCTTTGGCCGCTGGGAGCTTGACCTCTCGGCACGCTCGTTCTCCGTGGGCGGCGTGCCCGTGCGCCTCACGCGCACCGAGTTCGACATACTTGCCGTCCTGATGCGCGAGCCGAGCCGCGTCTTCACAAAGCAGGCCCTCTTTGAGCTGGTGAGGCATGAGGAGGCGCTCTCAGACGAGCGGACCATCTCCACGCACGTGGGCAACCTCCGTGCCAAGCTGCGCGCGACCGGCACTGACGGCTACATCCAGACCGTCTGGGGCATCGGCTTCAAGCTGGGCGAGGACGCGCCCGTCGGGTAGCGGCGCCTCCCTCGGGTGGGCCGCCCTTCCCTCGGTTAGGGCAGTGTCTCCCCCGAGTGGGGCCGCGTCCCATCTTCTTGTCAAAGCCTTGTATCTTTCTGGGGCATTTCTCGAAACCTCCCGCGTACCCTTGGGATAAACGACGAGGGGAGGGACCATGAGCGTCAACGCCTGTGCCATCGAGACCTCGGGGCTGTCCAAGTCCTTCCGTGGCGTGAGGGCGGTCGCGGACGTGGGCCTGCACGTGCCGGTCGGCGCCGTCTACGGCCTCGTGGGCAAGAACGGAGCGGGCAAGTCGACCCTGCTCAAGCTCGTGTCCGGCCTTACGCCGCAGGACGCGGGGGCCGTCTCCGTCCTTGGCCGTGAGCTCCGGCCCGGCCAGGCTGATTCCCGCCTCGGCGTCCTCGTGGAGGCGCCCGCGGTCTACGGTCGGCTGGACGCCTTCGAGAACCTCATGAACCGAGCGCTGGTGCTCGGCCTGCCAAACCCCAGGGAGGCGTGCCGCGAGGCGCTCGAGCTCGTGGGGCTTGATGCGCGGACGGCCGGCGACGGACGCCGTCGCGTGCTCTGGCCACGCGGGGCCTACGTCGACGACCTCTCCACCGGGCTGCGCCAGCGACTCGGTGTGGCCCTCGCGCTGCTCGGCAGCCCGGAGGTCCTGCTGCTCGACGAGCCGTTCAACGGAATCGACCCGACGGGTGCCGCCTCCCTGCGCGACCTCCTGGCCCGCCTTAGCCGGGAGCGCGGGGTTACCGTGCTGGTGAGCTCGCACGTGCTTGCGCACCTCGAGCGCGTCTGCACGCACTTTGGCGTCATGCGCGGCGGTTTCCTCGTGCGCGAGCTCACGGCCGAGGGGCTCTCCGACGCCTGTGCCGTCCACCTCGTGCTGCGGGTGGACACGCCGGAGCGCGCCGTGGCGGTGCTTGCCGAGGAGCTCCCGGGTCTCACGGTGCGCGTGCTGCCGGACGGCGCCCTCTCCGTGGCCGCCCCGAGTGGCGACGAGCCTGACCGACGCGTGCTCTCCCAGACGCTCCTGGGTGCGGGGATCGCCGTGACGGAGCTCTCCGCGTCCCAGCCGGACGTGGAGGCAGAGCTCGTCCGCATCATCGACGGCCGCGAGCCGTCCCGCTCCGCTGGCGAGAAGAACGTGTGGGGCGGCGACGTATCCGGCCCCGGCGGTGCGCGCGCCCCCGAGCCCGGCCCCGGCGGTGCGCCCGGCCCCGGGAGGGGGTGAGCGCCATGACTGGCCTTGCCAACCAGCTTCGCGCAGGACTCTACCTGCTGTTGCACGACGCCTACTTCAAGGGCGCGACGGTGGTCCTGGCGATGTGGCTCTCCGCCTACGGGCTTCTCACGCTTCTGCCGGACGACGGCGTGACCTTTGCCTTCAGCCTTGGGTCAACGTTTGCCCTCTCCTTCCGGTTGGTGGCGTTCTTCACCTGCTTCGCGATGATGGGCCTCGCCGTGCACGACACCGCGGCAGGCGGCATGCGCGCCGCGGCCCTCGCCGGGCGCGGGCGCGCGGGCTACGTGGCCTCGCGCATGCTGCTCGCCCCGCTCGTTGCCGTCGTGCTCGCCGCGGTCGCGACCGTTCTTCTCGCCGTGATGGGTGCGATGCTGCCGCGAGCCTTGGTGCCGGGCCCGTCGGCCGTTGCCGAGGTCGCCTCCCAGTTGCCTGCCTACCTGCTCGCCTCCTGGACGTATGCGGCCGTCGGCATGGTGTTGGTCTGGGCGTTTCCGCGCGAGCGGGGCATCGGGACGGTGCTCCTCGGCTCGGTCGTGCTCGTGACGGGGCTTCTTGAGACCGCCGTCCTGATGGCCTTTGTCATCGTCCCGCTGGCCTTCTCTCCCGAGCTTGCGTGGGACCTCTTTAGCGCTCTGCAGCCTGCCTCGCTCTCCATGGCGCTCCAGGGCTCCCTTGAGGTTGGCTCGGGCTATGTCGTTCTTCTCGCCGTCGTCTATCTTGGCGTGGCCTGGCTGCTTGCCTGGCGCCTGTGGGCGAGGCGGGCCGTATGAAGGGGATGCCATCATGAGAAACCAGCTTCGTGCCGGGGCCTACCTGCTCGTTCGCAACCCCTACGTCTGGGCTGCCCTGGCTCTCGTCGTGGCGCGCTGGGCCTGGTGCGTGGTCCGCGTGGCCCAGGGAGGCCTGAGCTTCGGCCTGCAGGACTCAATCCTGCGCGACAAGCTCACGCTCCTGGCCTACCTGCTCTCTGCGGCGGGCATCGCCGCGTTTGACCAGCGAGGAGGGGCCCTCCGGGGCTCCTGTGACGCCGAGCGCGGCCGGGAGCGCTACACAGCCTCCCGCTTCGTGCTGGTGGCGGCGACTGCGGTCGGGCTGGTCGCGGTCACGGCCCTGCTCGACGCGCTCGGCGGTGCGATCGTCCCGGGCGCCTCGCGCATCGCGGCGTCCCCTCAGATGCACGAGCCGGCGCGGCTGGTCGCCGGCGTGCTCTCGGTGCTTGTTGCCTGCGAGCTGACGTTCTTCCTGGGCACGCTGGCCCGGACTCGTGGCGTGCTAGCCACGATGGGGCTGCTCGCGGTGCTCTTCCTGGCCGTGGCGGCCGTCGGGGCGCTTCTGCCGGGAGTCGACGGGCTCCTCGACGCGGTCATGCCCACGGCGGGGCTGCTCACCGGCGTCTCGTTCCAGCCGGAGGCGTCGCTCATGCCCCTTGACCTCGTGCGGGCGTGCCTGGTCCCTGCAGTCTGGCTGGCGGCCCTCTTTGCCCTGACGCGCCTTCTGCTGGCGAGAAGGGCGGTGTGACGTGCCAGCGCTTCCCGATGCGCTGCTCGTCATGGCGCTCGTTGCCGCTGCCGCGGCGCTCGCGTGGCTCGTGACCCGCGAGCGCGCCCGCAGGCGCGACCTAGCCCACCTGGCCGAGCTGCTCGACCGGGCGGACGTCTCCCCGGCGGCCCGCGCCCGCCTGGAGTCGGCGGACCCCGCCGTTCGCTCGCTTGCCCGCGCGATTGACCGGCGGCTTGACGCCGAGCGCGAGCATGACCTTGCGCGCCAGGCCGCCGACGAGCGCTTCCGCGAGCAGCTTGCCGCCCTCAGCCACGACCTGCGCACCCCGCTCGCGGGGGCGCAGGGCTACCTGCAGCTCATGCGTCGCGCCGGCGACGCCGCACGGGCCGAGCACTGCCTCGGGGGCGCCGAGGACCGGCTGGCCACCATGCGCGCCCTCGTGGATGACCTCTTTGCCTACGCCCGCGCCGCCGACCCGTCCTGGCAGCCCGAGCTTGTGGCCTGCGACCTGCGGATTGCGGTGACAGACGCACTGGCGGAGCGCTACGGGGAGTTTGCGGCGCGCGGCTGGGAGCCGCAGGTGGAGATGGCGGGAGCCGCGCTTGTGCTCGCCGCGCCGGACGCTCTTGACCGCATGGTAGCAAACCTGCTGGACAACACCTTGGCGCACGGCTCCGGCGCACCGACGGTGCGCGTTGCGGAAGCGTCGCTTACGGTCGAGAACCCCGTTGCGGCGAAAGACGCGGCGCGAATCGACCCCGCGCGCCTGACCGACCGCTTCTATCAGGGGGACCCGTCCCGGACGGGCCGCGGGTCCGGGCTGGGGCTTGCGGTGGTGAGTGCGCTCGCCGAGGCGTGTGGCGGGTGCCTTGCCGTGGAGGTGACCCGCGAGCCGGCGTTCTTCTCGGCCCGCCTTGAGCTGCGACCGGCCTCAGCCGTCGACTCAACCGAGCTTATCGACCAGAATCTGCCCGATTTGGCGAGAAAAACGGTCGAGAACCTCGGCTGAGCCGCGGGTGCGCGCGGGCCCTCGGCTGAGCCGCAGGGGGCGTGCGGTCTGGGCGCGCGGACCCTCGGCCGAGCTGCAGGGGCGCGCGGGAGGCCGGCCGGCCTGGGCTGCGCGTGGTCTTCCGCCCGCCTAAAGGTTTCGTCACCTTGCGGCGTCTCGAGCCGGGCCGCGGCTCCCGCCCAGTATCATGGGGGGGAGGCCCACGGCGCCCCGCGCGAGCGCCGGACGGCACGGGCGCCGGCACGGGCGTCCCGAGTGGGACCGAATGGCGAGAGGGGCGGTGACGGTGCGGCACAGGCTCTCCAGAGGCACGAGGCGCAGGCGCGGGGTCCTTCTCGCCCTGCTTGTGGCCGTTGCCCTGGCTGGCAGCGCGACGCTCGCAGGCGCCGCAGTGCTGCACGTGCGCCGTCTCGAGCGCGTTGCGGGAACGAATGCCGTCACGGCGCCGACCGTGGACGCCGAGCGCCGGGAGGGCCGCTTCACCACGAACATCGAGTACGGCGCGCTCTTCTCCGCCGAGGGGTACCGCGTCTCGTCGGACGTGACCTGGGACGACGCGTGGTTCTTCCAGGACGCCTCTACCTACAACCAGGACCTCGCCCATACCTGCGCGGTGCTCTCCGCCGTGGCCAACGCCGAGAGCGCCTACTACCAGCAGGGGTCCTCCTCGCCGGCCTACGCCGAGCACGCCTTTGCCGCCCTGGGCTTCGACGAGGTGTCCACGGCGTCATACCGCTATCGCAGCGAGGTGCTCGACGAGGTCCTCGGCATCGTGGACGGCACGGACGTCGTGGCATATACGCTGGCGACCAAGCGCATCACGGACCCGGCCACCGGCGCGCAGAAGCTGCTCACGGTGGTCGTGGTGCGGGGCAGCTACGGCTCGGAGTGGCTCTCCAACATCAAGATTGAGGGGGAGGGGGACCTCGCCGGGACCGACATGGAGTCTGGGGACGAGCAGGACCACCTGGGCTTCACGCTTGCCGCCAACGAGATCGTGGCGGACCTCGAGGAGCGCGCGGCGGCAACGGACCCGGGCCTTGAGCGCACCTACCTCTTCTGCGGGCACAGCCGCGGCGGCGCGGTGGCCAACCTGCTCGCGAGCTACGCCGACGACGTCTCGGACGGCAGCCGCGCTCTGGCGACGGCCGCCGACGTGCGCGCCTATACCTTCGCGACGCCTAACTGCACCTCGTCCTCGGGCGCGCGCGACGCGACCTACGACAACATCTTCAACGTGCTCAACCCGTCCGACCTGATACCGGAGCTGCCGCTCTCCAGCTGGGGGTATACGCGCTACGGCCGTGACGTCTGGCTGCCGAGCCTCGGCGACGCCTCCTTCGACGCGTGTTCGGACGCGTTTGACGCCTCCTACCGGGCTTCGATGGGGACGGAGTGCACGGCAGACCGCCAGACCGTGGCGCGCTTCGTCGACGCGCTTGGCGAGCGAGTTGACAGCCTGGACGAGCTCGTCTCCCCGAGCGGGCTCGCGGAGCTGGCGGGCGCGCTCTCAAGCTCCGACGTGGACCTCGGCCGGATCCTCGCGAGCCACTATCCCAACACCTACATCGCCTGGCTCGACGCTACCGAGGCCACTGACCTCCGCTTCGAGTAGCGGGGGGGCGAGCCGCCACGCCGGGACGGGTCGCCGCGCCGGGATGGGTCGCCGCGTCGCGTCGAGTTCCTGCGCCGTGCCGGGTCGCCGCGTCGCGTCGAGTTCCTGCGCCGTGCCGCCCGTTCTTCTTGCCCGTCATACCTGCATCTCAGCTCAACCGAGACTTTCGACCATTTCTAGGCCCGAATTCCAGAAAAAGTGGTCAAGAACCTCGGCTGAGTCCATGCGTCGAGAAGAGCGTACACACGGCCGGCGAGAAGAACCCACGGCGAGAAGAACCCACGGCGAGAAGAGCCCGCGGCGGCTGCCCTCATCGGACGTCGTGCAGCCCGTAGGCCTCGACGGGAACCAGCTCGACCGCCGGCGGCTCAGGGGCTGGCACCGGTCTGAGCGACGGAATCTGGATGAGCGGCTCGCGCTCCCTGGGGGTGCCATAGAGGCGGAGCAGCCAGTCGAAGAACGCCGTGTCGGCGACGTCTTGCGGCGTGAAGCGGATGATGCCGGCGTGCGCCACGGTGAGGCGGCTCTCCCGAGAGCGCTCGCGCCTGAGTGCCGCAAGCGGGCTGCCGCCGTTCATCTCCGGGTTCCGGTACTTCTCGCCTCCGTCGAGCTCCCCGTAGTTTTCGGTGCCGTCGGGGAGGACCCAGCGAAAGTCGACCCTGTAGACCCCGCTGCCGGAGAATGGGCTGGGGACCTCGAACTGCAGGTCGGGCATGGCGAACCCCAGCTCCCACATGGCGGCGCGCGCCAGGGACTCCCCGCCGTTCTCGCTGCGCGCGTCCGCGTGCGCTACGGTCATCCTGGCTTGCGCGATTCCGTGGTATCCGCCGCGGTGCCGTCCGACGTATTCCTCGAGCTCGCTCCGCGCAAGCCCTCCCGTGCGGAGCACGGAGTCGGCGACAACGAGCCCCTCGCGAAAGCTGAGCCAGCGCATGCAGTCGAACGCGGTCCGCTCAAGCGACGTCACGGGCACGCCGTCCTTCTCGACAAGCTCGCCTGGGTCTGTGACGTGTCGGCGGATGCCCGGGGCGTCCCTCCAGTGCGACGAGCCAGCGGCCGCGAGGTGGACCTCGCGCAGCAGGTGGTTCGATACGGAGAGGCCGAGCAGCACGGCGGCCGATGGGCCACAGAAGGCCCAGTCTGGGTGGAGCACGTGCAGCCCGAGCAGCACGTGCCGGGCTCGTTCCGACTCCGGGAGGCTCTCCCAGTAGGGCGTGCGCGCAAAAAGCCCGCTGCGTGGCGAGACGAGCTCTCCGGTGGAGCACCTGCGCACGAGCGCGCGCCTCAGACGGTCGCACCCCACGGCGGCGCAGCGGCCGTGCGCCTCGGCTTCGTCCAGCAGGGCGGTGATCTCACGGCTCACGCGCTCGCTCATGGGCACCTCCCCCGCGGCAAATTCCTTTGGCTTGCGGCGGCGACCGCACGCCAGTCCCCCTCTCGGTCCGCGGCGGCGACCGCGCGCCAGTCCCCCTCTCGGGCTCGCGGCGGCGACCGCACGCCACCCCTGCGGCGAATTCTCCCATCCGTCCCGTTTGCGCGCTCGCGAGGCGGGGCGGGTCTGCTTGTCACCTCAGCCGAGGTTCCTGACCACTTTTGGGCTCGAATCCCCGAAAAAATGGTCAGGAACCTCGGTTGAGCGCAGCGGCGAGAAGAACGCGCGGCAGCCGGCCGGAAGCGTCGCGGAAGCCCGGCCGGCTGCCGACGGCGGAGGCGTCGCCGGCAGTCAAAGTTGTCCTCGCCGGGTGAATTGGCGACCGGCCAGCAAACGTCGGCGAACGGCCTCGCGGGGCTGTGCTACCATGTCGCAACAGGCGATGACGGAGAGGTCTGGGCGTCGCGTTGCCAGCGGACAAGAGATGGGGGCCACCGGCTGAGAGCTCCCTCCAAGGCAGAGGCCCAGAGTTCACTCCACCAGCTGCGACCTGAACGGCGGTTCGGTCGGCTCATGCCGCCCGAACCGGTGACGCGAGATAGAGCAACCGGCGCAAGCACCCCGGGGTTCTTCTCGCCGGCTCAGTAGGGAAGCCGTCGGCCCCACGGAACGGGGCACAAAGAGCGGGCGCGCGGGGGAGACAACCCGTACGCCAACCGAGGTGGTACCGCGGATCATTCCGTCCTTGGGCAACAGTGGCCCGGGGACGGTTTTGTTTTTGGAAAGGGGAACCGCATGTCGATGTCCGACGACCTCAAGTCGATTGAGGCGCAGGTGGCCGAGGGTGTGGCCGCCGCTGAGAGCATGGAGGCCCTCGAGGCCCTTCGCGTGTCCGTGCTCGGCAAGAAGGGCCAGCTCACGGCCATCATGCGCTCGATGGGGAAGCTGAGCCCCGAGGAGCGCCCGGCCATGGGCAAGCTCGCCAACACCGTGCGCGCCAACGTGGAGGCCGCGCTCAAGGCCCGCAAGGAGACGCTCTCCGCCGAGCTCATGGAGCGCAAGATGGCCGCCGACGCCTGCGACGTGACGCTGCCGGGGCGTCGTCTCACCCCGGGCACGCAGCACCTCATCAGCCAGATTCGCGAGGAGATCGAGGACATCTTCTGCGGCCTGGGCTACACCGTCGAGGACGGTCCCTACGTGGAGACCACCTGGTACAACTTCACCGCGCTGAACGCCCCTGAGGACCACCCGAGCCGCTCCGCCAAGGACACCTTCTACGTGGTGGACAACGCCCCCGGCAGCGTCGCGCACGCCGAGGAGAACCACGTCCAGGGCGAGTCCGACATCCTGCTGCGCACCCAGACCTCGGGCGTGCAGGTGCACGTGATGGAGAACAAGAAGCCGCCCATCTACATGATCTGCCCGGGCACGGTGTTCCGTCCGGACACCGCCGATGCCAACCACCTGCCCCAGTTCACGCAGGTGGAGGGCCTCGTGGTTGACGAGGGCATCACCTTCGGCGACTTCAAGGGCACCATGGACTACTTCCTGCGCGAGGTCTTCGGCAAGGACCGCGCCACGCGCTACCGCCCGCACTTCTTCCCCTTCACCGAGCCGAGCTGCGAGGTCGACGTCTCCTGCGGCGTCTGCCACGGCGAGGGCTGCCGCTTCTGCAAGGGGACTGGCTGGCTTGAGATCCTCGGCGCCGGCATGGTGGACCCCAACGTCTTCCAGTACTGCGGCATCGACCCCGAGAAGTACACGGGCTTCGCCTTCGGCATCGGCGTGGAGCGCGTGGCCGCCCTGCGCTACGACCTGCCCGACCTGCGCATGCTGATGACCGGCGACATGCGCTTCCTCTCGCAGTTCTAGCCGTCCGCAGGACCACCGCAAGACGCTTTTCGATTAACGCGCGCAAAGGAGAAGAACATGCGCATCTCATATGAGTGGCTCAAGTCCATGGTGGACGTGCCGGACGACCCGCACGAGCTCGTGGAGCAGCTCACCCGCACCGGCACCGAGGTCGAGGCCGTCGAGAAGGTCGGGGCCAACCTCGAGCACGTTGTCACGGCGCAGGTCGTGAGCAAGGTCCCGCACCCCAACTCCGACCACATGTGGCTCTGCCAGGTCTCCGTGGGCGACAAGAACGTGGACGCCGAGGGCAACCCCGTGCCGCTGCAGATCGTCTGCGGCGCCCAGAACTTCAACGAGGGCGACCACATCGTCTGTGCCATGATCGGCGCGGTGCTGCCCGGCGACTTCAAGATCAAGAAGAGCAAGCTGCGCGGCATCGAGTCGTGCGGCATGAACTGCTCCGAGCGCGAGCTCGGCCTGGGCTCGAACCACGACGGCATCATGATCTTGCCGCCCGACGCGCCGGTGGGCATGGACTTCACCGAGTATCTCGGCACCTCTGACACCGTGATCGACTGCGAGATCACGCCCAACCGCCCGGACTGCCTCTCCATGACCGGCTTCGCCACGGAGGTGGCGGCCATCCTGGACGAGGACACCCACGTCGAGCTGCCGAGCGTCGCCACCGAGTCTGGCCCCAACGCCGCCGACCTGGTGGACGTGGCCATCGAGGACCCGGAGCTCTGCAGCCGCTACACCGCGCGCGTGGTGCGCAACGTGAAGATCGGCCCCTCGCCCGAGTGGCTTGCCCGTCGCGTGGCCGCCGCGGGCGGTCGCTCCATCAACAACGTGGTGGACGTCACCAACTACGTGATGTACCTCACTGGCCAGCCCCTCCACGCGTTCGACCTGGGTGCCCTCTCGGAGCGCGACGGCAAGCGCCACATCGTGGTCCGCGCCGCGCACGAGGGCGAGAAGCTCACGACGCTCGACGGCCAGGAGCGCGTCCTCACGCCGGACATGTGCGTCATCACCGACGACGGCGCGACGCCGGTGGCGCTCGCCGGCGTCATGGGCGGCCTTGACTCGGAGATTACCGAGGGCACGACCGACGTCCTTCTTGAGAGTGCGAACTTCTCGGCCGGCCACACCTCCCGCACGAGCCGCAACCTCGACCTCATGAGCGAGGCCTCTATCCGCTACGAGCGCCACGTTGACGGCACCAACTGCGCCAACGTGGCCGAGATCGCGGCCGCGCTCTTCGAGCAGTGCTGCGGCGCCGAGGTCTGCCCCGGCATCGTGGACGTCTACCCCGGCGAGGCCGACGACGCCCCGACGGTGATCCAGCTGCGCACCGCGCGCGTCCGCTCGCTCGCCGGCGCCCCGATCACCAACTCCTTCATCGCGAGCCGCCTGGGCCGCCTGGGCTGCGAGGTCAGGCGCAACGACGTCGAGCACTACGAGGTCGTGGCGCCCAGCAACCGTCCCGACCTCACCCGCGAAGTCGACCTCATCGAGGAGGTCGTGCGCCTGTGGGGCGAGGGCGACATCGCGCCGACGATTCCCGCCGCCCGCAACCACGCCGGCGGCCTCACGCTGGAGCAGCGCCGCACCCGCAAGGTGGGCGCCTGCCTGCGCTCCTGCGGCCTGTCCGAGACCTCCACGTACTGCTTCGCCGCGCCGGACGACCTCGCCCGCCTGGGCATCCCGGAGACGGGCCGCGGCGTGCCGGTGAAGATCATCCGCCCGCTCGTGGCCGAGCAGTCCGAGATGCGGCGCGACCTGCTGCCGGGCCTGCTTCGCTCGGTGGCCTACAACCTGGACCACGGCGTGGCCAACGTGGCGCTCTACGAGATCGGCCGCGTGTTCTTCGGCCACGCGCACCGGAGCCAGCCCGACGAGCCGAGCTACGTCTGCGGCGTCATGGCCGGCAAGCGTGCCGACGACGCCTGGAACCAGCGCTACGCCGAGTACGACTTCTATGACGCCAAGGGCGTGGTGGAGGAGCTGCTCGACGCGCTGCGCGTGACCAAGGTCCGCTTCAAGGTGGCCGACCCCGAGCAGTACCCCTGGCTCCAGCCGGGCCGTGCGGCCGAGGTCTTCGCCTCGGGCGGCGAGCTCGTGGGCTGGGTGGGCAACGTGCACCCGCGCGCGCTCAAGGCGATGGACGTGGACGTGCCGGTGGTCGCCTTTGAGCTCTCCATGGCCACGCTGCTGCGCCTTGCGCACAACGAGCTGCCCTACCAGGACGTCCCGACGCTCCCCGGCGTCGACGTGGACCTGGCCATCGTCGTCGACGAGTCGGTGACGTGCGAGACCCTCATGCAGCGCATCACCTCCGCGGGCGGCAAGCTGCTCTCCGACGTCCGCCTCTTCGACGTCTACCGTGACCCGGTGCGCGTGGGCGAGGGCAAGAAGTCCATGGCCTTCTCGCTGACGTACCGCGCGGCGGACCGCACCCTCACCTCCGAGGAGGTCGAGAAGGCGCACGCCAAGCTCGTGACCAAGGTGTGCAAGTCCACCGGCGGCGAGGTCCGCGGCTAGCAAACATATTTGGGCGGGGTGACCCACCTTCAGGCTCTGGGCCCGAGGGCGCCGTACGCGAGGCGCTCCCGGGCCTTTTTACGTCTCGCCTTCAGGTGCTTCTCGCCGCGCAGCCGGGCGTGCTAGGATATCCCCCATGCCGAGCTGGAACATACATACCGCGCACGTCGAGCGGCTCCTTCGCGAGGAGGGGGCTGACGCGCTGGGCATCACCGACGTCAACGCGTTCCTGATGGGCAACCTCGCGCCGGACATCTACGTGGGCTACATGGTGCCCAACATCACCCACCGCATCGACTACAAGCTCACGCACCTGGCCCTGCGCGAGCACATCCCGCTGCCACGCGCCGACGAGTTCTGGGAGTTCTACGTGGCGTGCCAGGACCAGGTGAGCGACCTCACGCTCGGTGCCTGGGCGCATCTGGTTGCCGACCACGTCTACAACAGGCATACCCGTGCCTACCTGGAGCGCATTGGCATGGAGCCAGGCGAGAAGGCGCGTGTTGGCAAGCAGTCCGACTTCGCGCTGTTTGGCAGGACGCTGGACATCTCGATGGTGCCGCACGTGGACGAGGCACTTCTCGCCCAGTGCGCGGACTTTCCCCAGTACTCAATTGCCGAGAAGGACGCGCGGGCCGCGGCGGACGTCGCACGGGCCATCGTGGAGAAGAACCGAGCGGAGCACGTGACAGGCGAGCCGGAGTACCAGCTGCTCACGGCCGAGTTCTTCGAGACGGCTCGCGCGGAGGCGCACGCGGAGATTGTCCGCGGTCTTAAGGGGGGTCTCCGGGCGTAGGGTCTTTGGAATCGCAAGACAGCCGAAAGCCAGGCGAGAGGGGACCGGATGAGAATCGTTGCCTTTGACGTGCGCCCGGATGAGCACGACGAGTTCGTCCGGCAGGCGGCACGCGCGGACGTGGACGAGCTGGTGTGCCACGCCGAGCCGCTTACCACAGAGAACGCCTCGGCCGTGGACGGGTTCGACGCGGCCCTCGTCATCGGCATGGTCACCTACGACGAGCCCCTGCTCTCCACGCTGGCGGCCCACGGGCTGCGCGTGCTGGTCACCCGGACCATCGGGATGGACCACATTGACCTGCCCGCCGCAGAGCGCCTCGGCATTGCCGTCTCAAACTCCAGCTACGCGCCGGACAGCGTCGCCGACTTCACGCTGATGCTCATGCTGGTGGCGCTGCGCAAGTACAAGCAGATGGTCTACCTCCAGAACGTCAACGACTTCTCGCTCCCGGGGCTCATGGGGCGCACGCTCGGCTCGCTCACGGTGGGCATCGTGGGGACGGGCGCGATCGGCTCCGCCGTGGCGCGGCGCCTCGCCGGCTTTGGCTCCACCATCCTTGCGTATGGCCACCACCAGACCAACGAGGTGCTCTCGGTTGGCACCTACGTCCCGCTCGACGAGCTGTACCGCCGCTCCGACGTGATCACCTTCCACGTCCCCTCCACGCCCGAGAACGAGAACATGGTCTGTGACGAGACGCTCGCGCGGATGCGTGACGGCGTGGTCCTGGTCAACACGGCTCGAGCGAGCCTGATGGACGTCAACACTCTCATATCCGGCATAGAGAGCGGCAAGATCGGTGCGCTGGCGATGGACGTCTTCGCCGGGGAGGACGGCATCTACCACAAGGCGCACGGCGTGGACATCATTGCCAACCGCGACATGGCCTATCTGCGTCAGTTTCCCAACACGGTGCTCACGCAGCACGTTGCGTTCTACACGCAGGAGGCGGTCAACGAGATGGTGAGCCACGCCGTCGACGCTGCGGTGCGCCTGGCGGCCGCGGGCTGAGCGACGGGGGGCGCGGCTAGGCGGGCAACTCGATGGGTGAGGCCGCCGCCGCGGTACCGGCGGGCATTGCGTTGTGTCCGGCCGCCCTCGCGCTCGCGCGATCTTCTCGCCACGACCGCTCGCGCGTGCGCAAATTAGGCGAACGGCGCGCAGCTAGAATGGGGTCTCGTGAGCGTCGCCAGCGACGCCCGGCAGACACGGAGCCCAAACGAGAGGAGCCCCCATGAGCTGGTACGAGCCGTCCTTCGTCTATCAGGTGTATCCGCTGGGCCTGACCGGCGCACCGCATGAGAACGACGGGGCTCTCGAGCATCGCATCCTCAAGCTCGTGGACGACGGCTGGATTGACCACGCTGCAAGGCTTGGCGCCACCTGCCTGCTGCTCAACCCCGTCTTCGAGTCGGACGCCCACGGCTATGACACGCGCGACTATACGCGGGTGGACTGCCGCCTGGGCACCAACGAGGACCTGCGCACGGTGGTCGACGCCGCGCACGCCGCCGGCATGAAGGTCCTTCTCGACGGGGTGTTCAACCACGTGGGCCGCGGCTTCTGGGCCCTGGCCGACGTGCGCGAGAAGCACCAGGCCAGCCCCTACGCCGGCTGGTTCGAGATTGACTGGAACGGCAACAACCAGTACGACGACGGCTTCTCCTACACCTGCTGGGAGGGCGTCCCCTACCTCGTGAAGCTCAACCACTGGAGCGAGGACCTCAACAACTACCTGGCCGACGTCATCCGCGGCTGGGTGCGCGAGTTTGACGTGGACGGCCTCCGCCTGGACGTTGCCTACTGCCTTGACCAGGGATTCCTTCGCTTCCTTCGCAACGTGGCAAACCAGATCGGCCAGGAGCGCGGCGAGAAGTTCGTGCTCGTGGGCGAGACCATGTTCGGCGACTACAACCAGTGGATGGCCGAGGACATGTGCGACTCGGTGACCAACTACGAGGCCTACAAGGGCCTCTGGTCCTCCATGAACTCCGCCAACATGCACGAGATCGCCTATGCGCTCGAGCGCCAGAGCGGCAGCCATCCCTGGGACCTCTACACCGGCCGGCACCTGCTGGACTTCGTGGACAACCACGACGTGCCGCGCATTGCCACCAAGCTCGACGACGCGCGTCAGCTCCGGCCGCTCTACGGCCTGCTCTTCGCCATGAGCGGCGTCCCGAGCGTCTACTACGGCTCGGAGTGGGGCATAGAGGGCGAGCAGAACTTCGGGGACTACGAGATCCGCCCGGCGCTGGACGCGCCCGAGTGGAACGACCTCACCGACTGGATTGCCTCGCTCGCCAAGGCGCGCGCCGCCAGCCCAGCCATCGTCTGGGGCGACTACGCTCAGCTTCAGTGTCAGCCGCTTCAGCTCGTGTTCCAGCGTAGCTACGGCGGCGGCGAGCACGGGGACGCCCAGCGCGTGATCGTGGCGATAAACGCCGCGGCCGAGCCCGCCGTGGTTCACTTTGACGCCCAGTGCGGCCGTGCCGTGGACCTCCTCAGCGGCGAGGACCACGACTTCGGCGGCGGCTCCGAGCTGCCGCCCTTCTCGACGCGCTACTGGCTCTGCGAGCGGTAGGGGAGCCTCGCGGGGTGCGCCCGCCGCTTGTGCACGACGCCGATTCGGGCGCAAGTGCGTTCCGGCCGCGCGTGAGCCCTGCGCAAGTGCGTTCCTAACGACGGGAAAAGCCCCTCAAGTGCATTGAGCGGGCGAGAAGAACGCGTTGAGTGCGTGGGCGGTCAATACACTTAGCGTCCATCGCGGCGCCTGCCCAGCTGCAGCGTTCCGCCATGGCGTCACCGCAGCACCGTGGTGGCGGGCGCCCCCCGTCACCGTGCGGCGCCCGCTCCGCCGGCCCACAGCGACAGCAAAAAGGCCCCGCAGCGCCTCTGGGGCGTCCCTCATGGGGCGCCCGAACGAGGAGCCGCGGGGCCTTGGCCTCGCAGGCGGGTGAGCCGTTCCTACTGGACCTGGGCCACCATGGCCATGTTGGTGGAGGTGGTGTAGTCACCGAGGCGCGGAGAGGTCTGCGGGTCGCCGGCGGTGATAACAACGATGTCGCCGGTCTCCACGAGGCCGTTCTCCTTGGCCGCGGTCAGCGCGTTGTAGAGCGTCGCGGACAGCGAGCCCTGCTCCACGGTGCGGTAGGCGTAGACGCCCCAGTAGAAGCAGGTGCGACGGATGGTCTCCTCGCTCGGGGACATCGCGAAGAGCGGCATCTTCGGGCGGAAGGTCGAGATGAGGCGGGCGGAGCGGCCGGAGTGGGTCGGGGCGAGAATGCACTTGGCGTTCACGCGGTCGGCCATCTCGAGAGCGGCGAAGCCGGTGGCGCCGTTGACGTTACGCACGCCGCCGCGGTCGTGGTACTCCTTGCGCTCGGGCAGGTACTTCTCGGTCTCCTTGCAGATCTCGGACATGGTCTTCACGGCCTCAATCGGGTACTTGCCGGCGGCAGACTCGCCGGAGAGCATGACGCAGTCCGTGCCGTCGTAGATGGCGTTGGCGACGTCGGTGATCTCCGCACGCGTCGGGCGCGGGTTGCGCTGCATGGAGTCGAGCATCTGCGTGGCCGTGATGACCGGCTTGTAGTGCTCGTTGCACTTGCGGATGATGGTCTTCTGGATGTGCGGGACCTCGGCGGCCGGCACCTCCACGCCCAAGTCGCCACGGGCGACCATGATGCCGTCGGCCGCGTGGAGAATCTCGTCGAAGTTCTTGACGCCCAGGGCGCTCTCGATCTTCGGGAAGATCTGCACGTTGGACGCGCCCATTTCGACGCAAATCTTGCGGATCTCGTTGACGGCCGCACCGTCACGGATGAACGAGGCGGCGATGGCGTCGATGCCCAGCTCGCAGCCGAACATGATGTCGGCGCGATCCTGCGCGGTGACGGACGGCAGGTTGATGTTGAGGTTGGGGAAGTTGACGCCCTTGTGCTCGCCCAGCTCGCCACCGTTGGTGATGACGCAGGTGATGTTGGTACCGTCGACGCTCTCGACCTCAAGGCCGATGAGGCCGTCGTCAATCAGGATGACGGTGCCCTTCTCGACCTCCTGGGGAAGGTTCTTGTAGTCAAGCGAGA
The DNA here is from genome assembly GCA_944321515.1 of uncultured Atopobiaceae bacterium. Taxonomy (GTDB): domain Bacteria; phylum Actinomycetota; class Coriobacteriia; order Coriobacteriales; family Atopobiaceae; genus Thermophilibacter. Next base: position 46,588 of record CALULO010000002.1, read on the forward strand.
AGCGCTCGGCGGTGCCGATGACGTCGTCGTCGGTGGTGATAACGCAGGTCTTGCCGGTCTCCAGCGTGACCTTCTGGCCGTCCTTGAGAAGGCCGGTGCGCACCTCGGGGCCCTTGGTGTCGAGCATGATGGCCACGGGGATGGAGAGCTCGGCGGAGAGGGCACGCACGCGCTCGATGTTCTTGCGGTGGTACTCGTGGCTACCGTGGGAGAAGTTGAAGCGCGCGACGTTCATGCCGTGGAGGATAAGCTGGCGCAGTACCTCCTCGTCCTCGGTGGCGGGGCCCATCGTGCAGACGATCTTGGTCTTCTTCTTAGAAAATGCCATCAAAACCCTTTCCTCGAATGGCGGTGATCAGCGTCGTTGCCAGGTTTTAGCAAACGATGCTGCGGTCGACGAAGTCGGTGCCGTTGGCGAAGGCCTGGGCGTTGTCCAGCGTGACGCGGGCGATCTGGCCGAGCGCCTCGTGGGTGAAGAATGCCTGGTGGCTCGTCATGACGACGTTGGGGAAGGAGCAGAGGCGCGCGGTGACGGAGTCGATGACCTGGCCGGCGCGGTTCTGGTAGACGTTCGGGCCCTCCTCGTCGTAGACGTCGAGGCCGGCGGCGCCGATCTTGCCGGAGAGGATGCCGCGGATGAGGGCCTGGGTGTCGACGAGGCCGCCACGACCGGTGTTCACGAAGATGACGCCGTCCTTCATCTTGGCGATGGTGTCGTCGTTGATCATGTGGCGGCTCTCCTCGTTGAGGAAGGCGTGCAGCGAGATGAGGTCGGAGCGGCGATAGAGCTCGTCGTAGTCGACGTACTCGTCAATCACGTGCTCCTCGTCCACGAGCTTCTGGTTGGGGTAGAGGTCGGTGCCGAGGACCGTCATGCCGAAGCCCTTGCAGATGCGGCAGAGCGCGGCGCCGATGCGGCCGGTGCCGATGATGCCGGCGGTCTTGCCGTGGAGCGTCTCGCCGACGAGGCCGTCGAGGGAGAAGTCGTTCTCGCGGACGCGGATGTAGCCCTTGCAGATGCGGCGGTTGGCGGCAAGCGCGAGGCCCATGGCGTGCTCGGCGATGGCCTCGGGGGAGTAGGCCGGGACGCGGGTGACCTTCATGCCAAGGTCCTTGGCCACGGCCACGTTGACGGCGTCGAAGCCGGCGCAGCGCATGAGGAGGAGCTTCACGCCGAAGCCGGCGAGGATCTCGAGGGTCATGGCGCCACAATCGGCGTTGACGAAGGCGCAGACGGCGTCGTAGCCGCGAGCAAGCGCGGCGGTCATCGGGGTGAGGTTGGTCTCGGTGAAGTCGATCTTGATGTCCGGGTAGTCGACGAGCTCCTTGTTGAAGGAGATCTTGTCGTAGCTGGCCGTCCCGTAAAAGAGGATCTTCATTGAACGCGTCCTTTCCGTGTGCGCACGAGCGCTCGAATAACCCTACGGGTCATAAGTTTAGCGCAGGCAAGAGAAAGGTAATGCCGCCGTTTACCGATAAGTCCTTGCTTTTTTCGGCAAGTTGATAAAGAAGGCGAGAAGAACCCCCTCCGGGAGCCCCTCCGTAAGCCCCGCGCGATTCTCGCCGCGAGGTCCGCGGGTTGGGGCGGGTCTGTGCGCTTGGCGCTTATATTGCCCGCGTAACGATGGCCTTGGAGGGCATATCGGGTATGATTTTGACTGTTCTGTCAAAGGCCCGGCACGGCAGCCTTGGCGAGCCCTTGCCCCTCCTGGGGAATTATGATCGGGCGTCAACCTGCCGGGCGCAGAAGACCCAGGAGGGAAGAACTTGAAAGAGTACCTAGCGTCCAAGCAGGACGTGCTCGACGAGCTTGCGTCGAGCGAGGAGAGCGGCCTCACGTCTGCCGAGGCGGCCGCCCGCCTTTCGCAGTACGGCCCCAACGAGCTCGAGAAGGAGGAGAAGACCCCGCTCTGGAAGCGCTTCTTCGAGCAGATGGCCGACCCGATGGTCATCATGCTGCTCGTGGCGGCGGCCATCTCCGCCATCACCGGCACCATCCAGGGCGAGCCCGAGTGGGCGGACGTCATCATTATCCTCGCCGTCGTCATCATCAACTCGGTGCTTGGCGTGGTCCAGGAGGCCAAGAGCGAGCAGGCCCTGGAGGCCCTGCAGCAGATGAGCGCCGCCCAGTCCAAGGTTATCCGTGACGGCAAGCTGGAGCACCTTCCGTCCGCCGAGCTCGTGCCCGGCGACGTGGTGCTGCTCGAGGCCGGAGACTCCGTGCCGGCGGACTGCCGCGTGCTGGAGAGCGCGTCCATGAAGATCGAGGAGGCCGCCCTCACCGGAGAGTCCGTGCCCGTGGAGAAGCACGTGGAGCCAATCGTGCTTGCCGCCGACGCCGACGACGTGCCGCTGGGCGACCGCAAGAACATGTGCTACATGGGCTCCACCGTGGTCTACGGCCGCGGCCGCGCCGTGGTGGCCGCCACCGGCATGAAGACCGAGATGGGCAAGATCGCCGACGCGCTCACCACCGCCAAGAAGGAGCTCACGCCCCTGCAGGTCAAGCTCAACGAGCTCTCCGGCATCCTCACCAAGCTGGTTCTCGCCATCTGCGTGATCATCTTCGCCGTGGACCTCATCCGCCACGGCGGCGAGCTCGGCTCCAACCCGGAAATGATCCTGGACACCTTCATGGTGGCCGTGTCCCTCGCCGTCGCCGCCATCCCCGAGGGCCTCGTGGCCGTTGTCACCATCGTGCTCTCCATGGGCGTCACCAAGATGAGCCGCCGCCAGGCCATCATCCGCAAGATGACCGCCGTGGAGACGCTCGGCTGCACCCAGATCATCTGCTCGGACAAGACGGGCACCCTCACCCAGAACAAGATGACCGTCACCAAGCACGAGCTCTGCGGCCCCGAGGACCTGCACCTGCGCGCGATGGCGCTGTGCTCCGACGCCAAGTGGGACGCCGAGGCGGGCGAGGCCGTGGGCGAGCCCACCGAGTGCGCGCTCGTCAACGACGCCGCCAAGGCCGGCTTCTACGAGAGCGGCGACGCCGCGCGCTACGAGCGCGTGGGCGAGGCGCCGTTCGACTCCGGCCGCAAGATGATGTCCGTGGTGGTGAAGACCCCCGAGGGTACCTACGAGCAGTACACCAAGGGCGGCCCGGACGTGGTTCTCGCCCTGTGCACCAAGGTCATGAACGCCGACGGCTCCGTGGAGCCCATGACCGACGCCCGCCGCTCCCAGATCATGGCGGCCAACAAGTCCATGGCCGACCAGGCCCTGCGCGTGCTGGCCTCTGCCGTGCGCGAGCACGACGCCATGCCCTCCGACTGCACGCCCGCCGGCCTTGAGCACGACCTCACCTTCGTGGGCCTCTCGGGCATGATCGATCCGGTCCGTCCCGAGGTCACGCAGGCCATCGTGGAGGCCAAGGAGGCCGGCATCCGTCCGGTCATGATCACCGGCGACCACATCGACACCGCCGTGGCCATCGCCAAGGAGCTCGGTATCATCGAGGACGCCTCCCACGCCATCACCGGCGCCCAGCTGGACAAGATCTCCGACGAGGAGTTCAAGGACAAGGTCACCGAGTACAGCGTCTACGCGCGCGTCCAGCCCGAGCACAAGGCCCGCATCGTCGACGCTTGGAAGAGCCGCAACAAGATCGTGGCCATGACCGGCGACGGCGTTAACGACGCGCCCTCCATCAAGCGCGCCGACATCGGCGTGGGCATGGGCATCACCGGCACCGACGTCACCAAGAACGTGGCCGACATGGTCCTCGCTGACGACAACTTCGCCACGATTATCAACGCGGTCGAGGAAGGCCGTCGCATCTACGACAACATCCGCAAGGTCATCCAGTTCCTGCTCTCCGCCAACATCGCCGAGGTGCTCTCGGTCTTCGTGGCCACGCTCGTGGGCTTCACGATCTTCCAGCCGGTGCAGCTGCTCTGGATCAACCTCATCACGGACTGCTTCCCGGCCCTCGCGCTCGGCATGGAGGACGCCGAGGGTGACGTCATGAAGCGCAAGCCGCGCAACGCCTCCGACGGCGTCTTCGCGGGCGGCATGGGCGTCGACATCGTCTTCCAGGGCCTCGTGATCACCGCGCTCGTGCTGGCGAGCTTCTTCGCCGGCATGTACTTCCACAACGGCAGCATCGACATGACGCAGCTGCTCGACGGCGTCCCCGACCCCGAGGGCGTCACCATGTCGTTCATCACGCTGTCCATGGTGGAGATCTTCCACTCGTTCAACATGCGCAGCCGCCGCGCGTCGCTCCTCTCGCTGAAGAAGCAGAACAAGTGGCTGTGGGGCGCCGCCGTCCTCGCGCTGCTGCTGACGGTCATCCCCGTTGAGGTGGACTTCCTGGCGGAGGTGTTTGGGTTCATGACGCTGCGCCCGGACGCCGTGGCCGTGGCGCTGGTCCTGGCCTTCCTCATCATCCCGATCATGGAGGTCTACAAGGCCGTCATGCGCTCCATCGAGAAGAGCAGGGACTAGACGACGAGGGACGCCAGCCGTTTGCGGAGTGCCTAGCCCCGGGCCCCGGTCGCCGTTGTGCGGCCGGGGCCCTTTTCTTGTGCGACGGGCTGCCAGCTGGAACCGGACGGGGGCTCAGCTATACTTGCGAAGTCCAAAAGTCTCAACGGAAAGAGGGTCGTGGCCAAGCGTTCCCCAAAGAAGCGGCGCGCCAGCAGGCAGGGGGCCATCACGCTGCCTGCCGTGAGCACCCTGCGGGACCTGCCCTCCTTCGACCAGCTGCGTGTGGACGAGGCGCAGCGAGCGGCCTACGAGGAGTTCCTCGCCGCCTCTGAGAACGCCGCCGAGATGCAGATTGGCTTCGTGGTGCGGCTCGACCGTGGGTTTCCCCTGGTGGTGACCGCCGAGGACGCGTTTCGTGCGGAGCACTCCGTCTCCTTTGCCAAGCAGGACGTCGAGAAGGACGACGGCCTGCTGCCCGCCGTGGGGGACTGCGTGGCCGTCCGTCGCGCGCCAGGCCATGACATGGGCGTCATCGAGCGCGTCCTGCCTCGGCGCACCGCCTTCGCGCGGTGGCGCGGGCGCAGCCGCGGGGAGCGCCAGGTGCTGGCGGCCAACGTTGACGCCATCCTGGTGGTGCAGGCGCTCGGCGCCGGAGACGTCCTGCTGGACCGCGTCGCGCGATCCCTCGTGCTGGCCAACGACTGCGGGATAGAGCCGGTGGTGGTGCTCACCAAGGCCGACCGCTGCTCGGCGGAGGAGCTCGAACGGGACCTGGGGCGTGTTCGTCGGCTCGTGGGCGAGTCGGTGCGGGTGGTGGTGACGTCCTCGGCCGAGGGTGAGGGCATGGACGAGGTACGCGCCTGCGTGCCGGAGCGGACGTGCGCGATGATCCTCGGCGAGTCGGGCGCGGGCAAGTCAACCCTGCTCAACGCCCTTCTCGGCCACGAGGCGCTGGCCACCGGCGCGGTGCGCGAGCGCGATGACCGCGGGCGCCACACGACCGTGGCGCGCGTGATGGTGGCCCTGCCTGGTGGCGGGACCATCGCCGACGCGCCCGGGCTGCGGAGCCTGCCCTTGGTGGGACACGAGCGGGGACTGTCCAAGACCTTCCCGGAGATAGCCGACGCGGCCGCGGAGTGCCGCTTCAGGGACTGCACGCACGAGCACGAGCCGGGCTGCGAGGTGCGCGCCCGCCACGACGCCGGCGAGATCTCCGACGAGCGCCTTGCCTGCTACCTTGCCTTGGCGCAGGAGATGCGCGCGAGCGCCCGGACGCTTGACCCGGACGTCGTCATCTGAGATAAGAACAACAAAAAAACAATCTATTATGAAGAAACCATGTGCCTTATGGTTTCATAATTATGTATGTTCAGATAGCTGTTGAGACGGTTATATCTGCAACATCATCCGAGGTTGAACGTGTTGTGGAAGATAACCGTAAGCCTCGTGACTAACTTTCTCAGGACAACGCAATAGGGCCAACGCCCCAAGAGGAGAATGCCATCACCACGTCTTTGTGCGCGGGGATGAGGAAGGGGGCGTCGGCTATGACGCGTCGATTCAGGCTCGTTCTCTCGGGTGCGTGCGCTGCACTGGCGGCGCTGCTCTGCCTCCTGTATGGCCGGCACGTCCAGCAGGAGGCCGAGCGCGCCCGCTCGGAGGCGCTCGAACGATACGGCGGCGAGGTGGTGAGCCTTGTCGTTGCCACGGAGGGAATCGAGGCCGGTGAGACCGTCGACCGCACCAACGTGGCCGAGCGGGACTGGATAGCCGATCTGGCGCCGGCTGATGCGCTGACGAGCATCGAATCGGTGCTGGGGTCTCAGGTGAGCGTGCCGGCGGCGGCCGGGGTGCCGCTCACGGCGCTCAACTTTCGCGATGAGGAGGACGTGGTGGAGGTGCCCTCTGGCCGCATGGCGATCTCCCTGCCGCTGACGAGCAGCTTGACGGTGCCTCCGGGGCTCGGCCCAGGGGCGAAGCTCGCCGCCTACGAGGTCAGGGACTCGGGCGTTCGTCTGCTCTCCGAGGATCTGACGACCCTAGCCGCCCCACAGGCTGGCTCGGGAATCTCCTCGGGCGGAGCGCTCACCGTTGCGGTGGCGCCTGGTGACGTGGCGGCGGTGCTTGCCGCAAGCGGCGAAGGCAGCCTGCGCCTCGCGCTTCCCGGTGACGGGGCCCTCAGCCTGGACGTCGGCGCCTCGACGGCACCGACCGAGGTCCTCGCGGAGGGCGACCCCGGGGGCACGGGCACGGGTACGGGCGGGGGCGGCTCGGGCGGCGAAGGCGGGGCGGACTCGGCGGTGAACACGACCGGTGCGGACGGCGAGGAGGGCCAGGGCTCATGAGCAGATGGGTGGCGTTCTGTGCCGAGGGGGACCTCGACGCAGTGAAGCGAGTGGTTGCCTCGCTCGACGAGGCGGGGAGGCTCGACGTCGCGCCGAGCGCCGACGCTCTGAGGGGTCTCGTTGCCGCGGGGCGGCCGGGGGAGCTTGGGGTCGTTGTGGGCCCCGTCGGGGACGGCGTGTCCGACATCAACCTCGCCGCGGCGCTCGCCAACGACGGCAACGCACGGTGCGTGGTGCTTGCCCGAAACGACGTCTCGGGCTCGCTGAGGTCGCGTGCAGCACGGGCGGGGATCGACCTCGTTGTCGATCTCGTGGAGGTGGGGAACGGAGCCGGCGGGGGCGTCCCGCCCGCAATGGGCGATGGGGGTCGCTCGGCGGGCGCGCCCCTGCCGAGGCCCGCGAGCGAGGGCGCCGGCCCCGCCTCCACGGGCCGGGGGAGGGCTGTGGCAGGTGCGGGACACGGCGAGACGGCCACGGGCTCTGCCCGCGCAGACACGACGAGCGGCCAGACGGCTTCGGAGATTTCCGGGCGGGCGCCCGTGCTGGTGCTCTCGTCCGGGCGCGGCGGCACGGGCAAGACGGCCGTCGCCGCCGCCTTCGCGGCGACGGCGGCTCGCTGGGGCATGCACGTCTGCCTTGTTGACCTGGACCTCTCCTTCGGCAACGCCTACGCGGCCTTCGGGCTCTCGGGCGTACCCGACCTCGCCACGCTTGCGCAGGCGGAACGGGGCGTGACGCCCGACCTCCTCGCCGGGCTGTGCGTTGCGGCGGCGCCGGGCGTGAGCCTGTGCGGCCCGTGCGCGCGGCCCGAGACGGCGGAGCTTGCCATGCCGCGGGTCGGCGAGCTCATAGCGTGTGCCTCCGACGTGTTCGACCTCGTGGTGGTGGACACCTCCACCACCTACACCGACGCGGTGGCCCAGGCGGCGCAGGGCGCGGACCGCCTCGTTCTCGTGGCGGACTCCCGTGCGGGCTCAATATCCTCGCTCGCGCGCCTCGGCAGCCTCGCCGTGCGACTTGGCGTGGCACGCACCCGGATCGCCCGGCTCGAGAACCATGTGGACCCCAGGGAGCGCGCGAACTACGCGCTCGCCCGGGCCGAGGTGGGGCTCGAGGCGGCGCGGGTGTATCGCGTGGTCGAGGGCGGCGGTGAGGTGGCCGACCTTCTCGCCGCCGGACGGGTGGCGGAGCTCGTGGAGCCCGGCTACCCCTTCGCGGGCTCCGTGGCCACGGCGCTTGCCCAGCTGCTCGCCGAGCTCGGCAGGCTGCCGGGCCATGACGAGGCCGAACGCGCACTACATGACGCCGGCGGGCGTCGGCGTCATGGCTTTCTGGGGCTGAGACGGGAGGCGAGGTAGCCATGACGGTCCTTGAGCGAGTGCGAGAGGTCGAGGCCGCGCGCGGGTCGACCCCGCGCGCGGCTGCCGCTGACCTTCGCGCGGCACGGGAGCGGCTCAAGGCGTCGCTTGTCGAGCGGCTGGGGCTTGCGACCATAGCGGGCATGCTCCAGAGCGAGGAGGCCCCCCAGGTACGTGCCGAGCTGCTCGTGGTCCTCGAGGCGATCCTCAACACCCAGGGCTCCGGCGCCCCGGCTGGCGAGGAGCGCGAGACGCTGCTGCGGCAGGTGATGGACGAGGTGTGCGGCCTCGGACCCATTCAGCCGCTGCTCGAGGACGACCAGATAACCGAGGTGATGATCAATGGCTGCGGCGCTCTCTTCTATGAGCGAGGAGGCGAGATCCATCCCGCGGACGCGGTCTTTGACTCGCCCGAGCAGATCATGATCGTGCTGGACCGCATTCTCGCGCCGCTCGGGAGACGACTAGACCGCTCGAGCCCCATCGTGAGCGCGCGCCTGCCCAGCGGCGACCGCGTGAACGCGGTGGCGGCGCCCGTTGCCATCGACGGCCCTGCCGTGACCATCCGCAAGTTCTCTGACCGCATTCGCACGATTGGCCGCCTTGTGGAGCTGGGGTCGCTCCCGAGCTGGTACGCGCAGCTGCTCTCTTGGGCCGTGAGGGCGCGGAGCTCCATCGCGGTGGCCGGTGGCACGGGGTCGGGGAAGACGACGCTGCTCAACGCGCTTTCCTGCGAGATTCCCCTGGGGGAGCGCATCGTGACCATCGAGGACTCGGCCGAGCTGCGCTTTGACGCGCACCCGGACGTGGTTCGCCTCGAGGCGCGAGACAGCTCTATCGAGGGGTCGGGAGAGGTGACCATCCGAGACCTCGTGAAGAACGCGCTGCGCATGAGGCCGGACCGCATCGTGGTGGGCGAGGTGCGCGGCGGCGAGGCAATCGACATGCTCAACGCCCTCAGCACGGGGCACGACGGCTCGCTCACCACGTTGCACGCGGGCAGCGCCGAGGAGGCGGTCCTGAGGCTCGTCCTCATGGCGCGCTTTGGGATGGACCTGCCCACGGACCTCATCGAGGAGCAGATAGCCCTTGCCGTCGACCTCATCGTGGTCACGCGGCGCCTTGCGGACGGCACGCGCCTCGTGACCTCGCTCACAGAGGTGTCTCGCGCGCCGGGTGGCGGCGTGGCGCTCGAGGAGCGGGTCAGCTTCGACGCGGGCTCGCACACGTGGAGCCTCGTGGGGGAGCCGGCCTTCCTGGCCGTTGCCGTCGAGGCTGGCGTCCTGGACGCGGGGGAGGTCGGGGCATGGCGCTCGCACTGCTCATAGGGACCGCCGTCTCGGCGGGGCTCGCGGCGTTCGTGCTGACGGGCACCGGCGCGGGGGAGCCTTCGGTTACGGTGGCACGACGGGCGGGACGCCTTATGCGGCGTGCGATCCGGGGGCTTGCCCGGCTGGGGAGGTCCCGACCCGTGACGTGGCTTTCTGCGCAGGGGCCCGTCCGCGCGCTTGCCCAAAGGCTCGTGCGCGGCGCCGCCCCATATGGCCTCGACCTTGACGTGTGGTCGGCCTCGGCGGCGCTTCTCTGCGCCCTGTCGGCCGCCGTACTTGCCGCGGCCGCGCTTTTCGCCTCTCCGGTTGCGGGGGTGGCCTGCGGGTCCGTTGTTGCCGGCTTCCTCGTGGCGAGTGAGCTTGCGCGCAGGCGGAGGACGAGCCGGGAGGTCGCCGCCTCCATGCCCGGGATCTACCGGACCTTGTCCGTGGCACTGGGCTCGGGTCAGACGCTTGCGCAGGCCGTCGAGTACGTGGGCTCGCACGAGCGTGGCCCGGCGGCCGGGGTGTTTGCCCGCATGTCGCTCCGCCTGCGCTGCGGTATCCCCACCGAGGAGGCCGTTGGGCTTCTCGCGCGAGAACTCGGAACGCCGGGGGCGGGGCTTCTCGCCACGGCCCTCGTCATATCCCATCGCACCGGCAGCCCGCTGCGGGAGCTGCTCATACGCTCTGCCTCTCTCGCCGAGCGTCAGGGTGAGTTTGAGCGCCTGCTGAGCGTCAAGACGGCGCAGGTGCGGCTCTCGGTGAGAATCGTGTGCCTCATGCCCGCGGTCATGATCGCGGTGCTGGCGCTCGTGTCGCCGGACTTTCAGAGGGGGCTGCTCACGCCGACGGGCCTGGGGTGCGTGACGCTTGCCGCGCTGCTCGACGGGGTGGCGCTCCTGCTTATCCGGAGGCTTCTGAGAGGGGTGGTCTGATGGACGCCGCCTCCCTCGCCCTCATGGGTGCTTCGTCGCTTGCCGCGGCCTCCGCGGCCCTCCTTGCGGGTGGTCTGCCGCCGCGCCGTCGCCGTCACGGCGTCGTGCCGGCGCTCTCTCGAGCCTCCCGGCTCCTGGCGGGCTTGCCGCTTGTGCGGCGCGCCCGCAGCGCGGAGAGGCTCGCGCGCCGCCGGGCGGGCTGTCTCGGAGAGCTGCCCGTTCTTCTCGACGTGGTGACGCTCGGGCTTTCCGCGGGGCTCTCCTTCGACGCCTCGCTCGAGCTCTACTGCGACCGCTACCAGACCGAGCTCGCCCGGGCCTTCTCCGAGGCCATGCTCAGCTGGCGCATCGGGGCTCGGGGGCGAGAGGCGGCGCTCTGGCAGCTTGCCGACGAGCTGGGCGTCTCGGCGCTCAGGCGCTTTGCCTCCGTGGTGGGGGAGGCGCTGGCCTTTGGCGCGCCGCTCGCCGAGGCGCTCGAGCGCCAGGCGCAGGCCATCCGTGACGAGCAGCGCTCCCAGGTCGAGGAGGAGATCGAGCGCGTGCCGGTGAAGATGCTCATCCCGCTGGGGACGCTTATCGTTCCGGCGATGTTTCTGGCGATCCTCGGCCCGCTGCTTGGGTCGGCGATGGTGTTCGGCTAGGGGACCTAGGTGAAGGGAGAAGAGATGGGGCGCTTGGCAAGAGGGGCGACGGGACGCTTGGCAAGAGGGGCGACGAGGCGGCGTGCGTGCGTCGGGAGGCTTCTTCGAGGCGAGTCCGGCCAGGGGACAACGGAGTACGCGATCCTCGTGGGCGTCCTCGTGGTCATAGCGATCGTGGCCATACTGGCGTTTCGCGACCGGGTCTCAGAGCTGTGGGAGGCCATCTCCAGCGGGATCAACTCGCTGTGAGGCGGGCGTGAGGGTGCGGATGTTGCCTGCGGTGACGGTGCTCGCATGTGCCGCTGGGCTCGCGCTGCTCGTAATCCCCGCCCTCCTGCGGGACGGCTCTGGCGGCTTGGTCCCATCGCCCGGGCTCGTGCCCGAGGCCGAGGGGCCATCGGCCGGGGACGCGGCGCTGCTGGCGGGCGAGGTTGCCTCCGTCTCGGGGGCGCAGCTGCTTGAGAGCGAGCTTGACGTGAGGGAGGCCGCCGCCCGCGTGCTCGGGGAGCGCCGCGCCGCCGGAGACTGCGTGGTCGCGCGCTCGGGCTATCTAGACCTTTCGGGAAGGACGTGGGGATGCGTGCTGCAGGGAAGCGGCTGGGTCGAGGTGGTCGTCGTGAGCGAGGACGCCGGCGGGGACGGGAGCGAGGTCGTGACGATGCGCATGGACGCGGAGGACGTCGCGGCGAGCGTCGGCGGAGGCTGAGGCGTCGGGCGTTCCCGCCCGCCGCCCGTAAGGACGCAGGTCAGTCGACCGTTGAGTACCTGCTGGTGCTGAGCGCGTTTCTCGCCGCCATCCTGGCGCTCGGGGCGCTCTGGCACGCCGCGCGGGACGGTGCGCTCGTGGGGCTTGCCAGCAGGGCCGCCTCGCACAGCGCCGGGCAGGGGGCCGTCCCCCTGCTCAAGGACGTCCTGGGGTTCTGAGGTGGGGGCGCTCGGACAGAGGCGCGGTCAGATGAGCGTGGAGGCCGCGATGCTGATTCCCGTGGTGCTGACGCTTCTGGCCCTTCTCGTCCAGCCTGCGTGCGTCCTCTATACGCGGGCGGTCATGGACGCGACGGCCGGCGAGCTCGTGAGGCTCGCCGTCACCTCTCGCGGGTCAGGCGACGACCTGCGAGCCTATGCGCTCCGCCGGCTCGCTGCGGTTCCCGAAGTGCCCTCCTTTCACGTGGGCGGCGCGCGGGCGTGGGAGGTGAGCGTCGAAGGGCCTGACGAGGAGGGGCGCGTCACGGCCGTGGTCGAGGGGCGCGTGAGGCCGCTCCCGCTCGTAGGTGTTGTGGTTCATGCGCTTGGGCGGACGGACGGGCAGGACGTGGTGGTGCGCGCGGAGGCGGTGCTCGATGCGCGAGCGGAATGGATTGGAGGGGGCTATGAGGACTGGGTCGGCGTCTGGGAGTGAGCGTGGGGGCCTTCGGGCACGAGGGGGCATGCCCCGGGCCTCCTCCCGCCCCGTCCCCTGCGCGATGGGTGCCTTCCTGGATGACGAGGGCGGCTTCACCACGGTTGCGGTGGCCGTCTCGCTGCTGCTGAGCCTGACGCTCGTGTTCTCCGCGGCCTCTGCGGGGTGGGTGGCGTCTCGCTCCTCCGAGGTGCAGCGGGTGGCGGACGCCGCCGCGCTGGCGGGACAGAACGCCGTGGCGTCCTTCTCGACGATCGTTCAGGTGCTTGACGCCTGCGTGCTCAGCATGGGGCTCACAGGCATCGTCACCTATGGCGCGGGGCTTGTGGTCTCGTGCGTGCCCGGGCTTGGCGCAGCAGGGGCAGAGCTGTGCTCCGCGGGTGGGCGAATCCTCGAGGCGCGTCGCGGCTTCGCGCGGTCCGCGGCGAGTGGGGTGGAGAGGCTCGAGGCCACGCTCCCGCTTCTCGTCGTGGCAAACTCCGCCTCCTGCGTGACGGCCAACTCCGTCGGGGGCGTCTCCTACGCAGGGTGCGCGCTGCCGGTCCCTGCCACCTCTGGGTCGGACTTCTCCGCACTGGCGGCGGACGTTGACGACGAGGACCTCTCCGAGCTCTCAGAGGAGGTCCGCGAGGCGTCCGACGAGGCCCGTCGGGCGCGGGAGCGCGCAGACGAGGACCTTGAGCGCGGCTGGGCGGCGGACTGCGGAACCACGCCCTACTGCCTGCGCGAGCGCGCGGCCTCCCTCGCCGGGCTCACCGGTCCCGAGAACCCCGACTACCCCTCGCCTGCGGGCTGGACGTTTGGGGCCCCGCTTGCTCGGGCGCGGGCCTACTACGCCGCTCGCCTCGCCGCGGAGCGGCCCGCGGGGGGCGGTGCCGAGGAGCTCACCGACTCCGCGTGCCGCCGCGCCTTCTACGTCTACGCGCTCTCGGAGGTCCGCGCCGGCTCCTACGTGGAGCTTCCGGACGGATCCGCGTCCATGAATCTGCCCACCCTGCCGAAAAACGCCGAGGAGACTCGTGAGACGAGCCTCTACACGGCCTCGGGGTGGCCCTGCACCGACGAGGGGGACGGTCGCACCCTGCACTGCTCGACGGGGTGTCCGGGCGCTACGGGCGCCCCCTCGGGCACGGCGTCGCTCGCTGAGCTCGAGGGCGGGGCCGTCCGTGAGTGCGAGGTCTGCCGGATGAGCATCACCGAGCTCGGGAGGGTGGCGTCCGCCTCCACCTCGATCAGCAACGGCTTCGAGCACCACTGGCGCGCTGTCGTGGAGGCGGCGGAGGACTACGAGGAGGCAACGGCCGAGCTTGCCGACGCCGAGGCCCGCACGCGCGAGCTCGCCGGGCAGGGGGCGGAGTCCTTCTCCGCGGCGCTCGACCAGCTCTCCCTCGAGCGCCCCACGCTTCGCCCCCCGGGGGCCTGGGGGTGTGTCGCCGTGGTGACGCGCGCCGAGGGGGAGACTGCCCCCACGGAGCTGACGAGCTCGTTTGTCTCCGGATTCGAGCTGCCGGCGGGGGCTGCCGCCTCTGCTGCGGTCCTCGCCCCGGATGAGTCAACAGCTGAGAACAACGTGCTCGCCAGCTTCCTCGACTCGCTCAGCACGGGGGACTCCGCCCTCGGGGGCGCCGCAGACGGCGTGCTCGAGCTTTGGGGGGAGCTGCTCGTGGGCTACGGCTCCGCCCACGGAGACGTCTCCGACGCGGCGAGCGAGTTTCTCGACGGACTTGACGGCGTGCTTGGGGGCAGCGTGGGGTCGTGGCTGCGCGGCCGTCTCAAGGCGATCATGGCGGACGCGGGGCTTGAGCCGGTGGACCTGCGCCTAAGGAAGCCCGTGCTCACCAACACGCAGGACGTGTTGGACAAGGGCGGGTTCGAGCAGGCCGCGGTGGTCCGCGAGCTGGTGGCGTCCCTCCCAGGCTCCGCCTCCGTGTACGACTTCGCCACGTCGGCCGGACTTCGGCTTGTCGACGAGGTCGGCGGCGAGCTCACGATCGCCGAGCTCCCCCTTCCGGGGACGGGCGTCTCCATCCCGCTGACGGTCAACCTCTCGAGGTCTGGTGAGGCGGCGTGAGCGGCCCGGCGGCGGCCCTGTGGGCGCGTCTGCGTCGGAGGCGGGGCGGGCAGATGACGGTGGAGCTTGCGGTGCTCACCCCCGTGGTCATCGTGGTGGGGCTCGTGGTGCTGAACCTGATGTGGTTCGTGGACGCGTGCTCGGCCTTTGACCAGGCTGCTCTTGACGCGGTGGTGGCTCACGGGGTTGCCCCCTCCGGAGAGCAGAGCCAGCAGCGCGCGGTGGAGGAGGTGCGTGCCGCGCTCTCGGAGGCGCTCGGGCGCAAGGGCTGTGGGGTTGAGGTGCGGGCAGAGCCGGCGGGAGAGGGACCAGGGGGCGCGGCGTTTGCGGTATCTCCGCTCCTCACGCGCTATATCTGCACGCTCACCTACCATCCCTGGCCGCGCCTGGTGCGGATGCCCGGCGTCACGTATGAGGCTCCGCTTGCGCTGCGCCACGAGCGGGAGCTCGTGGTGGACCGCTATCGCCCGGGCGTGGTGGTGTGAGATGCGCTGCCTGGTGAGGCTCGTGTCTGAGGAGCGCCCGGAAATGGCTCTTGACCTGCGGGCCCTCTGCACGTGGGCGGAGCGCCTGCGCGGGCTTCTTGGGACGGGGGCGGACACCGAGGGCGTGCTGCTCTCCCGCTGCGGGTCCATTCACACGTTCGGGATGCGCTATGCGCTCGACGTGGCCTTCGTGGGGGAGCGGGGCGAGGTGCTCAGGGTGTGCCGCGGGCTCGGGCCGCGCTGCACCGCCTCGTGCCACGGCGCGCGCTGCGTGATAGAGCGGCCCGCGCGCGAGGGCCCGTGGGTGGAGGAGGGGGAGCACCTCTGGGCTGCCGCCGTCACGGCGGAGGCGCTGGGGGCGTAGGGCATGGCGAGGCCGTGTCGGCGAGGGCGAGAAGGACGAGAAGAGACGAGGGAGAGAAACATGGGCATGATTGAGAGGCGCGCCACCCCGTACCCGACGAAGACCTGCCCGCGCTGCGGGGCGGAGCTCTATGCGGACATGAACATCTGCTACGGCTGTCTGTACGACTTCTCCAGGGACGCGTCCCGCCGCGTGGAGGCCGAGATGCCGCTGGCGTCGCAAAGGCCGCGCGGAGACACGGTCGACCTCTCCGCAGCCTCGACAGCGCTTCCGCATGCTGACGAGGTGGGGATGCTCGTGCGCACGCCGTCGGTTGATCTCTGGGTGCCGGTTGGGGAGAAGGGCGTCTCGCTCGGACGCGGGCCGGAGAACGACGTCGTGCTCCACTCGCCCGCAATCTCCCATCGGCATCTGTGGCTCACCCCAACCCCGGACGGCATGGAGGTCTGCGACCTCGGCTCCACGAATCCCGCCCGCTACCACGGCCGGGAGGTGCGTGAGCGCGTCGTCGCCCCCTACGGGGACTCCCTCGACGTCTGCGGCTGCATCCTCACCATGACAGGGCCAGCCCCAACCAGCCCGTGAGCGCCGAGGCGCCCAGGAGCCCCTTCACGACGGGGCGGGCCCGTCGCCGGACGGGGCAGCGCTGTCACGAGGACCGTCAGCCCCTCTGCTATGCTTGCTGCCAGCACGACGTCACGCGTCCGCCGCCCTCGTCTTTCGGAGGCAGCCCATGAGAACCAGACCGTCCTTCAGCCGGCGCCTGCCGGCCCTCCTTGCTGCGCTGCTTGTCACGCTCGCGGCCCTTCTCGCCGCGCCGCCGGCCGCCTACGCGAGCGACTACGAGATCTCCGACGTGAACATCGACGCCACGGTCACCTCGGACGGCACGCTGCGGGTGGTCGAGACGCGTACCTTTGACTTTGACGGCAGCTTCAACGGTGTCTACTGGCGCATCCCCACCGGGCGCAACGCGGATAACGGCCAGGACGTCCAGGTGTCGCTGCTCTACGCGGGCGAGGGGACCCCCGACAGCCTCACCGCCTTCGAGGAGTCGGACTCCGGCCTCGACGGCACCTATGAGCTCTCCGGCCAGGGCGACGTCCTTCAGGTCAAGCTCTATGCCCCGCACGCGGACGAGGCGGTCTCGTTCACGATTGCCTACGAGGCCACGGGCATCGTCACGCGCTGGCAGGACACAGGGGAGCTCTACTGGAAGTTCGTCTCGGACGGCTGGAGCGTCGAGTCTCGTGACGTCACCTGCACGCTGCACCTGCCGGTCCCCGCCGGGGAGTCTGTGACCCCGGGGGACAACGTGCGCGCCTGGGGCCACGGGCCGCTTGACGCCTCCGTCGCCTTTGACGGGGACGAGGTCCGCTTCGACGTGCCGGGCGTGGGCACAGAGGAGTTCGCCGAGATGCGCGTGACCTTCCCGCCCTCCTGGGTGTCCGGGCTCGAGGAGACGCCTGCCGCGCGGATGGATACGATCCTCTCCGAGGAGCAGCAATGGGCCGAGGACGCCAACGCCGCCCGCGCCCAGGCCCGCGCCCTCTACTTCGGGGCCATCGGCGTGGCCGCCGCGCTTGTCGTGGCCTCCGTCGTGAGCGCGATCGTGTGCCGTGTGCGCTACCGGCGCGACTTCGCCCCGCGCTTCTCCGACACCTACTTCCGCGACGTCCCGACCACAGACCATCCCGCCGTCTTGGGAGTCCTTGCAAACGGGGGCTCGGCCGAGGCCAAGGAGCTCACCGCCACGCTCATGCGCCTCACCGACGAGGGCTGCGTCCGTCTGGACAAGGTGACCACACGCCGCAGGGGCCTGTTCGGAGAGAAGACCGAGGACGACTACCGGCTCACCAGGCTGAGCGACGTCCCCGCTCCATCCGAGGACGCGGAGGCCGTTGCGCGGGCCTCTCGCAAGATTGACGCCAGGGCGCTGAGCCTGCTCTTCGACAAGGTGGCGGGTGAGGGGGACGAGACGTCCGCGGACCTGCTCTTCTCCGAGCTCGAGGGGTATGCCAAGCGTAACCCCGAGGGCTACTCGGACGCCTACGAGGCCTGGAAGGGCGCCGTGGAGGGGGCCTACCTGGAGCGCTTCACGAGCGCGGGCGAGCGCGTGCGCGGCAGGGTGCTGCTCTGGGCCCTGTGTGCCGCCGACGTCGTCGTGCTGATTGCCAGCACGATTGCCCTGGTGGTTGCCGAGGCGCCCGCGTACGTGTTCGTCATCCTGGCGGTTGCTCTCCTGGCTGCGTGCGCCGTGCTCGTGCTGACGGCAAACTCGATGAAGGACCTCAGCAGAGAGGCGGTCGAGGTACGGGCGCAGCTCGAGGCGCTCCGCCGCTGGCTGCGCGAGTTCACAAGGCTTGACGAGGCGGTGCCCTCAGACGTGGCGCTCTGGAACCGCCTGCTCGTGATGGCGGTGGTCCTCGGCGTGGCCGAGGAGGTGATCAATCAGCTCAAGGTGGCGCTGCCCGAGATGCTCGAGGACCCCTACCTCATGCCCACCTACGGCTGGTTCTTCTGGTATGGCACGGGCGCCCGTCGGCCTGTCGAGGCCTTCTCCGAGCGCGTCGACTCCGCCCACCACGTCTCCGCCGCCGCGCTCGCGGGCTCGTCCTCTAGCTCGTTTGGCGGCGGGGGAGGCGGCTTCTCCGGCGGGGGAGGCGGCGGCTTCGGCGGCGGGGGAGGCGGCGGTGCCTTCTAGCCCACCGCGGCCCGTCCCCCAGGGGGCGGGCCCGTTCGGCGTCCGGGCGACTGCGTGCGGTGGCCCCTCCGGCCATGCCCTCGGCCGCGGCGCCGTGCGGGGACTTCCATGCATACCAAAGCAGGCCGGAAGCTCATAGCCTCCGGCCTGCGAAAGTTCTGGTGGCGGGGAAGGGAGTCGAACCCCTGACACGGGGATTTTCAGTCCCCTGCTCTACCAACTGAGCTACCCAGCCATTTGGTGCGGGAATTACTATATCAAACTCGCCCGCGGTGTCAAAGACTTTTTTGAGACGACGAGAGGAACCCGTCGCCCCGATGCCCCGAGACCGCGCCCGGCGCCCCACGGGCGCCCCTAGTACCGCACCTCGAACTGGTGCTCATCCGGGTCCACCGGGATGTCCTCGCGGTCTGCGATGACGTAGGTGATCGGGTGACGGCGGTACTCCTCGAGCATCTGCGGGAGGAATGCTCCCACGTGGGCGTCTGTGCCCTGGATTTCCGCGCTGACGGAGCCGTCGGGGTTGTTCCTCACCCAGCCTGTGAGCCCGAGGCGCTTGGCTACCAGCGAGGACGTCCAGCGAAAGCCCACGCCCTGGACCTGCCCTACAAAACGCAGCTTGAGCCTGCGCACGTCGCCGGGAAGCCCGCCATCGCGGGCGCCGCCTCCCGCGCCCCTCTCTCTCCAGTCTCTGAGCATCAGGCCTCCAATGGTCTGCCGCTTTCACCGTCCGCCCGCCGCCTGGCTATCCGTGGCTGTCCAGAAATGATGATCGCCGGGCCCGTCGCGGCCCTTGCGGGGCCCGTTGCGTACAATATTACCCGCGCCTTCATGTCCACGCACAAGGAGGAACGATGGGCTGCACAAGAAGAGAGTTTCTCGCGCTTGCATCCATGGGGACGGTCGCCGGCCTTGCCGGCTGCACGCCCTCGCGGCAGACGGAGCAGACACCTGCCGAGGAGCCTGCCCAGCCTACGGACCCCTCGGTCGACCTTGCGGAGTTCGAGTCTCTGGCGCTGGACAGCGGGGCCTGGCGCTATGACGAGAAGAACGACGTCTACTACCAGCTTGGCCTGACGTACTGCAAGACGCCCGCAACCACCACCTACGAGTCGCTCGCGATCTTCGTGCCCGGTGCCTACTTCACCGCCAAGCAGAACGGCTCCACCTACTCCTGCACCATCAACGAGAAGGCCGTGGTGGGTGGCTTCACGGCCTCCACCGCGCCGATTCTCATGCCTGTGAACACCGGCACCCTCGCCGCGCAGGCCAGCCCCACCGCCTACAGCTACGACGGCCTCGCCCCCTACATGCAGGCGGGCTGCATCTACGTCTACGCAGGCTTCCGCGGTCGCTCTGCGGGCTACGACACCGCCTCCGGCACCGACGAGCTCTTCCCGGGCGGCTCGCCCTGGCCCGTCGTGGACCTCAAGGCCGCCGTCCGCTACCTTCGCTACAACGCCTCCGCGCTTCCGTGCGACACGAGCCGCGTCTTCGTCTTTGGCTTTGCCGCCGGCGGTGGCGTGAGCACGGTGCTCGGCGCCTCCGGTGACGCCTCCGCCTTCGAGCCCTACCTCGCCCAGATCGGTGCCATCACGCACGACGCCGAGGGGTCCGCGGTCTCCGACGCCATCGCGGGCAGCGCCTCGTGGTGCCCCGTCACGTCCTTCGACATGGCGGACGCCGCCTACGAGTGGAGCCAGGGCCAGTATGCCAGCGACGGCACGCGCGCCGAGGGCACGTGGACGCGCCAGCTCTCCCAGGACCTCGCGGGTGCCTACGGCGCGTGGGTCAACGAGATGGACCTGCGCGACGGCGATGACTCCCAGCTCACCCTCGACGAGACGGAGGCCGGCGCCTACGCGATGGGCTCCTACGCCAACGCGCTTCTCGCCGGGGTGGACGAGGCCGCCACCTACTTCGTGCAGAACACTACCTTCCCATACACCTATACGCCCCAGCACCTCGAGGACCCGACCTTCCCCGGTGACCCCAACCTCGCCGCCACGCGTGAGGCGGACGCCGCCAACGCGACCGTGACGCAGGGCTCCTCGGGTGCGACTGCGGACGGCACCGGCGAGGGCGAGGTCGGCGCCGCCGCCTCGGACGCCGGCGCCGCCGAGGCCACGGACGCTGCCACCTCGTCGCTCACGGGAGTGGCCCAGGTGCAGTCCACCATCTACGACTCCGCACAGAACTACTTTGCCGCGCTCAACGCCGACAACTGGTGGATTAACTACAACCACAGCTCGGGAAGCGTGACCGTGTCCAGCGTGCGCGACCTCGTGCTTCACGTGCGTCCCGCCGCCCTGGCCGCCTCTCCCTACGACCTCCCGGACCGCAGCTCCAAGACCAACCAGCTCTTCGGCATCGGCGAGGAGTCCACGCTGCACTTCGACGCCACGGTGGCCGGACTTGTCGCGGCCAACCAGGACGTCTACTCAGGGCTCGAGGGCTGGGAGCCCGCCTTTGAGAGCGCCTGGGAGGAGGACCTGGAGAAGGTCGACACGCTCAACACCGACATGGCTACGCGCGTCGCCATGATGAACCCGCTCTTCTGGCTGAGCGGCCACTACGAGGGCTACGGGCAGGCCAGCGTGGCGCCGCACTGGCGCGTCAACGAGGGCCTCTTCGACACGGACACGTCTCCGTGCACCGCCGCCAACATCGTCTACGCGCTGCGCAAGTACGACGGCGTGAAGGACGTCGCCCACACGCCGGTCTGGGGACAGGGCCACGTGCTCGCCGAGCGCTCGGGCTCTGCCACGGCCAACCTGATCGAGTGGGTCACGACCTGCTGCACCACCGCGGAGTAGGGGGGTGCCCATGAGAGCATGCACCAGGCGCGAGGCGCTCGCGCTGACGGTTCTTCTCGGCGTCTCGGGACTGGGCCTCTCCGGATGCGGCTCGTCGCCCGCGGGGGAGGACGTGGACGCCTCGACCGCCGACGTGGACGCTGGCTCGGACGCGGCGGAGCCCGACCTCTCGGATGACCCCTACGCCACCGGCACGCACCGCGTGGCCATCGAGGTCGAGGGCTACGGCACCATCGAGGCCACGCTCAACGCTAACGTGGCGCCCATCACGGTCTCCAACTTCTGCCACCTCGTCGAGGAGGGCTTCTACGACGGCCTCACCTTCCACCGCGTGGTGCCCGGCTTCATGATCCAGGGAGGCGACCCCAACGCCGACGGAACGGGCGGCTCGGGCACCACCATCAAGGGGGAGTTCTCCGCCAACGGCGTGGCGAACAACATCCCGCACGTTCGCGGCACCATATCCATGGCGCGCTCGCAGGACTACGACTCGGCGAGCTCGCAGTTCTTCATCATGCAGGAGACCACCCCGTCGCTGGACGGACAGTACGCCGCCTTCGGGACGGTGACCACGGGCATGGACGTCGTCGACGCCATCTGCGAGAGCGTGCTGGTGGCCGACGAGCAGAGCGGCCTGGTGGCGGCCGGCGACCAGCCGGTCATCGTGAGCATCACGATTTTGGAGGGCTAGCGGGCGAGAAGTGCCACGGGCCAAGGCCCGCATTGACATAAATGCTATAAATTACTGTGCCTCATGTAAGATTTCAATACCCTATCAGCAGACGGCACAATTTCCTCCTTTTGCGTGTTATACTGGGAAAACGTGGAAGGAGCATGGCATATGTACGCCATTGGGGACTATCTCGTTCATCCGGGTCAGGGGGTTTGTCAGGTTAAGGATGTGACGAGCGGTCCCGAAGCGGTCTACCAGCTCCTGCCCATCGGCAAGCGCCACCCCATCCACATCAGCTTCCCCGTTGCCAACGAGGGCCGCCTGCGCCCCGTGCTTTCGCGCGATGAGGCCGAGCGAATCATCGACCAGTACCCCGCCATCGAGGTCGAGAGCTTCAAGGCCCGTAACAACTCCCTCGAGGAGGAGCACTACAAGAACGAGATTCGTGAGGGCAGCTGCCTGGACTCGGTGCGCATAGTCAAGACGTTCCGCGTGCGCATCGCCGATCTTTCCGCCCAAAACAAGAAGCCGCCGGTGGCCTACGAGCGAATCCTCAAGCAGGCTCGCGAGCGCTCCTGCTCCGAGCTCTCCGTGGCGCTTGGCTGTACCCCCGAGGACGTGGCCGTCCTCTTCCGGCGCCGCATGGGCGAGGACGGGGAGAACTAGTATCGCATCAACCGGGACGGGCATCTCGATGCGTTCCCGGTGAACCGGGCGTTACAGCTTGGGCGCGATTGCATGTGCGTGGGGTGAAGGGCGCTTAGGCACCCGCTAGAATGGGCATCCATCCGTTATGTGCCATTTCGAGGAGGAGCCCATGCCCACGAACGAGCAGATAGCCGATTCCGCCCAGGGCAACCGTGCCGTCATCACCGTGCTGGGGAGTGACCGTCCTGGCATCGTGGCGGCAGTCGCGAACGCGCTCAGCGAGCGTGACGCCAACATCCTGGACATCTCTCAGACCATCCTGCAGGGCATCTTCACGATGACCATGCTCACCGACCTGGGCTCCGCGGACTTCTCCGAGCTCAAGTCCACTCTTGACGGCCTGTCCGAGAGCCTCGGCGTGCAGATCATGATGCAGCGCGAGGAGGTCTTCAAGTTCATGTATCGCCTCTAGCGGGGCAACGTACGGCCGGGGTGTCTCCGGTCAGAGGAGGTAGCTCATGATTCGCATGCCAAAGGGGGGTGGTAGGCCGGTCCTGACACCGCAGGAGACGCCCGCCTTCCAGCACGTTGCAGACGCCTACCCCATGCCCTCCGTGGGGTTGGGACTGCCTCCCGTCTCGGACGGGCTCTATCACGGCTATGAGGACGTGGACGTGGTCCCGGCCGAGCTCTACGCCAAGTATGACGTCAAGCGCGGCCTGAGGAACTCCGACGGCTCGGGCGTGCTCGTGGGACTCACCACCATCTCGGACGTCCACGGCTACAACAAGACCGAGCATGGCGTGGAGCCGGACGAAGGCCGGCTGGTGTATCGCGGCTACGACGTGGACGAGCTCATCAAGGCCTCCCAGGCCGAGGACCGCTTTGGCTACGAGGAGGTCGCCTACCTGCTGATCTCCGGCAAGCTGCCCACCCGGGCGGAGCTCGACGACTTCCGTGCCCGCGTCGACGCGCGCAAGCAGCTCCCCGAGGGCTACCTCGGCATCTTCCCGCGCTCCACCTACAGCCACAACATCATGAACGTGCTGCAGCGTGCGACGCTGCTGCTCTACGCCTTCGACCCCACCCCGGACGACACCTCGCCCACCCACGAGGTCGACGTGGCCCTCTCCCTGCTTGGCCGCTGGCCGCGCACGGCCGCCGTGGCGCACGCCGCCCATGCCGCGGCGCAGAAGGAGGAGCGGCTGCTGGTGCCGCCGGTGCGCGAGGGCTACTCCATGGCCGAGACCGTCCTTGACGTCCTGCGCTCCGACGAGGGCTTCACGCACGAGGAGGCCATGCTGCTCGACGTCATGCTCATCCTGCACGCAGAGCACGGCGGCGGCAACAACTCAACGTTCACCACGCGCGTGCTCTCCTCCTCGGGCACGGACGCCTACTCGGCCTACGCGGCGGCCATCGGGTCGCTCAAGGGGCCCAAGCACGGCGGGGCCAACTTCAAGGTGAGCGGCATGATCGACGACGTGGCCGCCCACGTGCGCCAGTGGGACAACGACGACGAGCTCGCCAGCTACCTGGAGAAGATCGTCCGCAAGGAGGCCTTCGACGGAAGCGGCCTCATCTACGGGCTGGGGCACGCGGTCTACACGCTCTCCGACCCGCGAGCGCAGATCGTCAAGCGATACGCCCGCAAGGTGGCTGCCGAGAAGGGGCAGGGGGAGCGTCTCGCCCTGATCGAGGGCATCGAGCGCCTTGGGCCTCAGGTTATGCGTGACGTCAAGGGCGGGTCAAAGCCCATCTGCGCCAACATCGACCTCTACACCGGCTTTGTCTACTCGATGCTCGGCATCTCCTCGGACCTCTACACCGCCATCTTTGCCATGGCTCGCCTGGCCGGCTGGACCGCGCACCGGATGGAGGAGCTCTACGGCGCGGGCCGCATCATCCGTCCTGCCTACAACACCGTGATGCCCCACGCCAACGCGTACGTCCCCATTGCCGAGCGCTAGCGCGTTCTAGGGCGAGAAGGACCTGGACCTGAGAAGGGCCCCCGCGCTTCGAAGCGCAGGGGCCCTCGTTCTTCTCGCCGGGTGCTCTGTGGGGCGGGCCTACTCCTCGGGGCTCTCCTCGGAGTCGTCCTCGTCCTCGACGCGCAGGGGACGGAACACCGCCGTGTCGCCGCCGATGATGCCCTTGACGTCCTCGACGTTGTGCTCCCACTCGTCCTTCATCGTGACGCTGAAGATGTCGTCATCGTCCTCGTCTGCGCCCGAGGCGGGAGCCTTTGCGGAGGCAAGCTGGGGCGCCACGTCCTTGAGCGGCACGCGGGTGAGCTTGTGCTGGCGCTTGGTCTTGGAGAACAGCGGCACGTACTCGTAGATGACGCTCGAGTTCTCAAGGCCGTACCAGCGCGCCGGCGAGCCGGCCACGCTGCGGATGAGGTACTTGAGCTCCATGCAGCGACGGTCGAAGCCGGAGATGTCGGTCTCTGGGGAGAGCGTCTTGCGGAGGAGGCAGAAGCGGAAGTCGCCCACGCTGCTCTGCTCGCGGTAGATCGAGTACTTGTGGTTCTGCGGGGCGATCTGGTTGTTGGCCACGAGGTCGGACACGACCTGGTAGAGGTAGGTGTTGATGCGCTGGTTCACGCGGAAGCCCAGGCGCAGCTGAACCTTGAAGATGAAGTCCGTGTCAAAGTCGTTGACGATGAACTCGTGGGTGTTGGGCACGTCGGTCACCTGGACGTTGAGGAAGTAGTAGGCCTTGGCGCGCTTGGGGCGCTTGTCCAGGATGGAGTAGAGGATGTCGCGGTCCAGCTTGTCGAAGGAGGAGTCGTTGGTGAGGAAGACCAGGTTGTCGGCGAGCAGCGGGTAGGACTCGTCGTGGCTGAGGTCGAAGAGCTGGTCGAGGTACTCCTTGACGGGAAGGTAGACCGTCTGGGTGCGCTCCACCGCGGTGCCGCGGCGCCACACGTACATGACCACGAAGATGAGGAAGCCCATGATCACGGTGACGTAGCCGCCGTGGAAGAACTTGGTGAGGCTCGAGAAGAAGAACATGAGCTCGATGGCGCCGAAGAAGATCGCGAAGGGCACGGCGAGCGTCGTGCGGTGGTGGACCTTCGAGAGGTAGGTGAACAGGAGAATGGTCGTCATGAGCATGGTGACGGTGATCGCCAGGCCGTAGGCGGCCTCCATGTGCGCCGAGGTCTGGAAGAGCAGCACGACGCAGATGCACGCGATCCACATGACGTTGTTGACCATCGGGATATAGATCTGGCCCTTGGTCTCGGACGGGTAGTTGATGCGCATGTGGGGCATCAGGTCAAGACGGACGGCCTCGGACACGATGGAGAACGACCCGGTGATGAGCGCCTGGGAGGCGATGATCGCGGCGAAGGTCGAGAGGGCGATGGCGAAGAGGCGCAGCTGCTCGGGGAGCATCTGGTAGAACGGGTTGAGGTCGGCGATCGACGCCAACTCGGCCGAGCCGTTGCTGGCGAGGATCCAGGCGCCCTGGCCAAGGTAGTTCAGGATGAGGCAGAGCTTGACGAAGGGCCAGCTCGCATAGATGTTGGACTTGCCGACGTGGCCCATGTCGGAGTAGAGCGCCTCGGCGCCGGTGGTGCAGAGGAAGACGTTGCCCAGGACCATGAGGCCTGCGGCGTTGAGGTTGCCGTCAAAGAGGAACGTGAGGCCGCGGACGGGGTTGAGGGCGCGCAGGACCCCGAGGTTCCCGACGATGTGCGGGAGGCCGGCGACCGCGAGGAACGCGAACCACAGCGTCATGATGGGGCCGAAGGCCTTGCCGATCTTGGAGGTGCCCGCCTTCTGCAGGAAGAAGAGGACGCAGAGGATGGCGATGACGATCGCGACGACTATCTGCTGGTTGTCCCCGACGACCTGGTAGAAGAAGTCGACGGTGCGCAGGCCCTCGATGGCCGTGGTGACGGTGACGGCGGGGGTGAGGATCCCGTCGGCGAGGAGCGCCGCGCCGCCGACCATGGCGGGGATGATGAGCCAGCGCCCGCAGCGCTTGACGAGGCTGTAGAGCGCGAAGATGCCGCCCTCGTTGTGGTTGTCCGCCTTCATCGCCACGAGCACGTACTTGACGGTGGTGATGAGGGTGAGCGTCCAGATGATGAGGGAGAGGGCTCCCAGCACGACGTCCTCGGACATGGTGGCGAGGCCGCCGTTGCCCGACATGATCGCCTTGAGGGTATACATCGGGCTCGTGCCAATGTCTCCGTACACGACGCCCAACGTGACGAGAATCATGCCCGCGGAGAGGGGGATGCCGGCGCTCTTGGCCTTGTGGGGCTTGCGCGGCAGCGAGGTGGCCTGCGGTACCATATCGCTCCAAACTCTATGTCTTCGGTTGCGTGCCGAGCAGCCTGGCGCGTCGTCACCGGGCGGGCAAGCCGCCCCGGCCTTGCGTGTTTCGACCGTCGGCCTGATGCCCAAATGTAACACTTTTGCCCACGAGTAGAATGGGCGGTGCGTCAGTCGAGAGAAAGGAAGGGACAGATGGCAGAGGAAGAGAAGGTTTTCACGGATAACCAAAGTGCTCAGACGCAGGCCCAGGCGCCAGCCAAGCCTGCGGGGCAGCCCCAGACCAGACCATTTGCGACCGTTCCGGCCAACCGCGCCGCGGACGTGCCCGCCCCTGCCGCGGCGCGCCTCACGTGGACGGACGGCGAGAGGGCCCTCGAGTACGAGGCCCGCGCCGCCCACCTGGACGTGCGTGACGACAACGGGGTTCTTCTCGGCAGGATGTTCTCCCTGTCCTACGTGGTAGTCGACGGCGAGGGCGTGCCTGACCCCACGCGTCCGGTGACCTTTGCGTATAACGGAGGCCCGGGATCGAGCTCGGTGCCCATCAACTTCGGCGGCATCGGCCCGCGTCGTGTGACCACCGACGGCGTGCGCCACGTGCGCGCAGACGCGCCCGTGGTGGACAACCCCCACACGCTGCTCCCTGACTCCGACGTGGTGTTTCTCGACGCCCTCGGCACCGGCTGGTCCGTCCTTGCCGACGACGCCGACCCCAAGAAGATCTTCAGCACCGACGGCGACGCCGACGCCTTCGCACGTGCCATCTGCGCGTGGCTCACGGAGAACGGCCGCTGGTCGAGCCCGCTCTACCTCTACGGCGAGTCCTACGGCACGGTGCGCAACTCCGTGCTGATGCGCCTTCTGGGAGAGCGCGGCGTGCAGCTCACCGGCGTGGTCATGCTCTCCGCCGTGTTCAACATCGCGGGGCTCATCTGCCCCGGCGAGGACGCCTACTACCTGGGTATGCTCCCGGTCTACGCGGCCACGGCCCAGTTCTTCGGCAAGGCGGGCGCGGGTGCGGACGCGGACGAGTGGTTTGACCGCGCGATGGCGTTCACCGAGGACGAGCTCGCCCCCGCCCTGCTGCGCGGCGACCGCCTCGGCGAGGAGCGCGAGCGCGCGGTCGCCGAGGGGATGGCCAACCTCATCGGCCTTCCCGCGGAGCACATCCTGGCCCGGCACCTGCGGGTCGACCTGCTGGACTTCCGCACGCACCTGCTGGAGCGCGAGGGCAGGGTCTGCGGCAGGCTGGACACGCGCTTTGCCGCGGACGCCCCCTCGCCCATGCAGAGCTACGACATGTGGCTGGCAGGCGAGGACGCGGCGGACGACGCGCTGGAGGGCGCGTGGGTGCGGGCGTTCCGCCGCTTCTGCGCCGACGAGCTTGGCTACGAGGGCCCGGCCCGCTACCTCTCCAACAACTATGACAAGGTCAACGCAGGCTGGAACTGGTCCCACGAGGAGCCCGGCCTCGGCGAGGTGAGCGCGCCCAACGTGGCGCTGGACATCGCCGTGGCGCTGCGGCGCAACCCTACCTGCAAGCTTGCGATCATCGGTGGGCGCTACGACGCGGCCACCACGTGGTGGAACGTCGTGAGGGACATGAGCTGCCAGTTCCTCTCGCCGGAGCTCAAGGAGCGCGTGAGCTGGTATCGCTACGGGTGCGGGCACATGGCCTACGTCGACGAGCCCACGCTCGAGGCCATGGGGCACGACATGCACGAGTTCTACCAGAAGCGCTAGCGGCGCTCCGGGGCCGCGTCTCGCGCCGTCTGGGCGTGGGGCGCGGCTCCGGTAGAATGACGGGACTGGATTCGACGGGCGAGAGGTGACCCGATGGAGTTTGTGGCAACGTGCCCCAAGGGCTTTGAGCGACTGCTGGCCGACGAGCTGATCGGGCTTGGGACGCCACAGGTGAGGCCGCTTGCCGGCCAGGTCTCGTTTGGCGGCGGCCTGAAGGACGCGTACCGGGCGTGCCTGTGGTCTCGGCTGGCCTCGCGCGTGCTGCTGGTGCTGGCGCGCGTGGACGCGCATGACGCCGACGCGCTCTACGCCGGGCTCTCGACGCTGCCGTGGGAGGAGCACCTCGCGCCCGGGGCAACCTTTGTGGTGGACGCCCACGGCACCAACGCCGAGCTCAGAAACACCCAGTTCGTGGCCTTGCGCGCCAAGGACGCCGTGGTCGACCGCATCACGGCGGCCCGCGGCGCGCGGCCGCTCGTGGACACCTCGCGCGCCGACGTGACCATCTCGGTGCGCCTCTCCGGCCAGCGCGCCACCGTGTCCATAGACCTTGCGGGCGAGCCGCTCTTCCGGCGCGGCTACGACTCCCGCACGGATGCGCGCGTGGCGCCGCTGCGCCCGGACTACGCGGCGGCGCTGCTCGCGGCCGGCGGCTGGGAGCGCGTCGCGCGCCGGGAGGGTCCCGTGCTCGCAGCGCTGTGGGCCGGCCAGGGCAGCGTGCTCGTGGAGGCGGCCGAGGCCGTGCTTGACCGCGCGCCGGGGCTTCTGCGATCCCGCTGGGGCTTCGCGGGCTGGGCGGGGCACGATGCCGCGGCGTGGCAGTCCCTGCTCGACGAGGCCGACGCCCGGGCGGACGCCGGCGAGAAGAACCTCTGCCAGCTGGTCGTCGTGGACGGGCGGCCTGGTGCGGCCCCCGCGTGCCGCCAGGCGCTGC
This sequence comes from uncultured Atopobiaceae bacterium, assembly GCA_944321515.1. Classification (GTDB taxonomy): domain Bacteria; phylum Actinomycetota; class Coriobacteriia; order Coriobacteriales; family Atopobiaceae; genus Thermophilibacter. The sequence goes on from CALULO010000002.1 coordinate 75,746, forward strand.
GGGCGGCGGGCCTCGCCGTGGAGCCGCGCTTCGTCACTGCCGCGGAGGCGGCCGACGCCGCCCGCTCGGCCGAGTCGGCGCTCGTGGCCTGCGACCTGACGTGGGTGCGCGAGGGCGAGCTGGCGAGCGAGGCCTCCGCGCTTGCCGACCTCGCGGGCTTTGCGGGACTGGGCGCCTCCGTCCTCGCGCGGGACGCGTCGGCCGACGCGGCCCTGCGCACCGCGCCCGAGCGGGTTACTGAGGTGATCGTCGGCCGTGACGCGGCGGGCCTGCGCTTCTTTGTGCCGACGGACGAGGTGGAGCCCCCGGCCACAGTGGACCTCCCCGGCGGGGAGCGCGTGAGCGTGCTCGTGCCGGCGTCCGACCAGTTTGCGCGCCGCCTCGCCAAGGTGGCGAAGCTCCGCGCAAAGTGGGCACGCCGCGAGGACGTGACCTGCTATCGCGTCTATGACGCCGACCTGCCGGACTACGCCGTGGCCATAGAGCTCTTCGAGGGCTCGGAGACCCCGGGCCGCTGGCTCCAGATCGCCGAGTACGCGCCCCCGCGCGGCGTGGACGCCGAGCTGGCGCACCGCCGTCTGCTTGACGTCCTGGCCATCGCGCCGCGCGTGCTGGGCGTGGCGCCCGCAGACGTGAGCGTCCGCGTGCGGACGCGCTCCCGCGGTGGCTCGCAGTACGCCGACGAGGGGCGCGCCCCGGAGCGCCGCCCGCGCGGCGGCCGCCGGGACGCCCGCAGGCCGGGCCGCGTGGAGCTGCCCGCTGGGTCGCACCTGGTGGACGAGGGCGGCCTCACCTTCGAGGTCAACTTCGACGCCCGGCACGACTGCGGCATCTTCCTGGACCACCGCGAGACTCGTGCGCGCATCCGGGAGATGATGAAGCTCACCAAGGGCTCCAAGCGCTTCCTCAACCTCTTCGCCTACACGGGCACGGCCACCTGCTACGCGGCGGACGGGGGCGCGCGCCACACGACCACGGTGGACCTCTCCCGCCCGAGCCTCGACTGGGCGCGCCGCAACATGGCCCGCAACGGCTTCACGGGCCCGGAGCACGAGTTCGTGCAGGCCGACGTGCTGGCCTGGGTCACGGAGCAGCGCCACACCAAGAACCGCTGGGACCTCGTCTTCTGCGACGTCCCGACCTTCTCCAACTCGGCTCGCATGCGCAAGGCCTCCTTCGACGTGCAGCGCGACCACGCGGAGCTCATCATCGGCGTCTCGCGCCTGCTCGTGCGCGGCGGAAGCGCGATCTTCTCGTGCAACCTGCGCAACTTCAAGCCTGACACGGAGAAGCTCGCGCGCGCCGGCGTGGCCCTTGAGGACATCACGGGCGAGACGATCCCCGAGGACTTCTCACGCAACCGCAAGATCCACCACGCCTACGTGGTGACCCGCGTCTAGCGCCGGAGGGGGCTGCGCCGCGAGGCTCTTCTCGCCCCGTCCGCCGCCGCCGGGCGTCCGTCCGCGTAGAGGCGGGCTAACTCGCCTGCGCACGAGACTAGAATCGTCCTAGACGTGTGTATGCTGGCGCGGCGTGTCCGCCGCGCCCTGAGTCGAAAATGGGGGAACACACACATGGATGCAAGCATCGAGGCCAAGGTCAAGAACTGGCAGGAAAACGTGCGCGAAGAGGACCTTGCCGCGGAGCTTTCCGAGCTTACCAAGCCTGGCAACGAGGACAAGCTCTTTGACGCCTTCTATCGCGACCTTGCCTTCGGCACCGCCGGCCTGCGCGGTACGCTCGGCGTGGGCACCAACCGCATGAACGTCTACGTGGTCGCCCAGGCCACCCAGGGCGTCGCCGACTACCTCAACGCCCACTACGACAGCCCCACGATCGCGCTCGCGCGTGACTCCCGCAACAAGGGCGAGGACTTCCAGCGCGTGGCCGCCGGCGTGCTCGCGGCCAACGGCGTGCACGTCTACGTGTACCCGCGCATCGAGCCGGTGCCCACGCTTTCGTTTGCCGTGCGCTACCTCGGGACCTCTGCCGGCATCGTGCTCACGGCCTCCCACAACCCCGCCGCCTACAACGGCTACAAGGTCTACAACGACAACGGCGGCCAGATCACCGATGAGGCTGCGGCCGAGATCTCTGGGAACATCGCCAAGGCTGACCCGTTCAACGTCAAGATGATCAGCTTTGAGGAGGGCCTGGAGAAGGGCCTCATCGAGTGGACCCCCGAGGAGGTTCTGGACTCCTTCATCGACAACATCAAGAAGGTCTCCGTCCCCGGCTTCAAGGCCTCTGACGACTACTCCGTTGTCTACACCCCGCTCAACGGCACCGGCATGGAGTGCGTGACCCGCATCCTCAAGGAGATTGGCGTGGAGAACGTGACGGTGGTGCCTGAGCAGGCAGAGCCGGACGGCAACTTCCCCACCTGCACCTATCCCAACCCGGAGTTCCGCGAGGCGCTTGACCTGGCCCTGAAGCTTGCCGAGGAGGTCAAGCCCAACCTTGTTGTCGCCACCGACCCCGACGCCGACCGCATGGGCACCGCCATTCCGCACGACGGCGACTACGTGCTGCTGTCCGGCAACGAGATGGGCGTGCTGCTCATGGACTGGCTCGCCACGATGGCTGCCGAGCGCGGCGAGGACGTCAAGACGAAGGTGGCCGTCTCCACCATCGTGTCCTCCTCCATGCCGGACGCCCTGGCGCGCGACCGCGGCTTTGAGATGAGGCGCGTGCTCACCGGCTTCAAGTACATCGGCGACCAGATCGACCAGCTCAAGGATGCTGGCGAGGAGGGCCGCTTCCTCATGGGCTTCGAGGAGTCCTACGGCTACCTCGTGGGCACGCACGCCCGCGACAAGGACGCCATCGTCGCAACGATGCTCTGCGTGGAAATGGCCAGCTACTACGCCGAGAAGGGCATGGACCTCTACGAGGCCATGGACGCCCTCTACCAGAAGTACGGCTACTACCTCAACGGCACCGTCAACGCGGGCTTCCCGGGAGCCGCCGGTGCGGAGAAGATGGCCAGTATCATGGACGGCCTGCGCAAGAACCCGCCCACCGAGATCGCCGGCTACAAGGTCGTGGGCATGACCGACTACGCGGCGAGCCCCGAGATGCCGCGCGTCTCCGGCCTGCAGAAGGAGGCCGCCCAGACCCTGCCGCCAGCCAACGTCATCGAGTTCCGTCTTGAGGATGACAACAAGGTCATCTTCCGTCCGTCCGGCACCGAGCCCAAGGTCAAGGCGTACCTGTTCAGCAAGGGGGCCACGCGCGAGGAGTCCGAGGCCGTCCGCGATAAGCTCAAGGCCGCGAGCGAGCAGATCCTCTCGTAGTCGACTGCGCGTCAGTGCTGGGGCGCCCCGCCCCTTCCGCCGACGCCCGGGCTGTGTCCCGGGCTCCCCGGCGGGGGGCGGGGCGCCCTTGTGCTGTGCGTGCGCCCGGCGTGCGGGCTCTGGTTCGATGGGTCGTCCGGGAGGGGCGGGCCGGCCCTCCCGGACGACCCCGAGCGGGCCGTGAGACGGGCGCGACATGAAAGGCCGCCGGCCCCTCGGGCGGAAGCTCCGTCTGGCATGCTCCCGCACGAGGGCCGGCGGCCCGTGCGCGCTGTTCAGCAGCTACTCCGCGCTGCCCTCCGCGGCTGAGATAACGTAGAGCGTGGTGGTGAAGGAGGCGAGGTTGGCGGGGTCCCAGGCGTGGGAGGCGGCCTCGGGGGAGGTCGGGTCACGGACCTCGACGGAGCCGTCGTCGTTCTCGCCGGTCACGATCACCCAGTGGGCGCTGTCGGTCAGCGTGTCAGCCGAGACCTCCATGAGCACGTAGGTGCCGGTGTCGAGCGCCTGGGCGAGGTTGTCGGCGTTTGATGTGGTCGAGGTGCAGGTAAGCCCCAGGTCGCCGAGGGACTCGGTGAGGAAGTCCCCGGACATGCCGGAGCCCTCGCTCGTCTTCCCGGCGTCGCTCACCAGCTTGGCGATGTCTGCGGGCGTGCGGTCCCCCTTGCCGGTGATCGCCATGTAGGCCATGGAGAGCGCGGCGGGGCCGGACCCCGTGAGCGCGAGCGGCCTGCCGGCGTAGTCTACGGCGCCCCAGCGGCTGTCCCAGCAGTAGAGCTCGGGGACCGTGCCGGCGCTCACGGCGTCGTCGTAGCTTTGGGCGGTCTTGTCGGACTCAGGGTAGGCGGCCACGAAGTCAATGGCGTCCGGCTGGGCGAGCGCGAGCTCGAGCAGCCCCTGGTCGGCGTACTGGCTTGCGTTGGCGGCAATCTGTGCGAGCTTCTCGCCGCGGTCGAGCTCGGAGGAGAACTCGCGCGTGAGGTCCTCGGGGACGCCGGCGGCCACGCGCGCGTCGACGGAGTTGACCTCGGAGGAGCCCTGTTCGGCCGAGCAGCCGCGCACGCAGCTGGACACGCCCACGATCACCAGGATGAGCAGCATCACGGCGATTGCCGCAAGAATAACGAGGCGCCAGTTGTCCGTGCGCCGTGCCCGGCCGCTCTGGAAGTTGATGTTGCGCGCCTTGAGGGGGTAGCCCTGGCCCCGAGAGCCCCTGCGAGCTCCGCCGAGGTTGCGCTGCCGCGTCCCCTGCGGCCCGTGGTAGGAGCCTTGCGGCGAGATGGGGCGCGAGCCGCGCGACGAGCGCTGGCGCGCCGAGCCGCCCGAGCGCCCCCCTCGTTCGCTGTGGGAATCTCCGTAGGTCATGGTGCCCTCCGTGAGCTGGTCCGCTTTTGCAAAGTCAAGAGTACTTAACGCATGATACGGCAGCGCACCAGCACGTCGTCGAGCGCACGACGGTATAATCGGGGAGCGGTAATCATAAAATCCTGTAAAACCCGAAGGGGGGCGCGGATGAGGCGCAGAAACAGCCGCCAGGACGCCATCAGGCAGATCGTGCGCGAGAAGTCCGTCAAGACCCAGCGTGCCCTTGTGGACGAGCTGCAGGCCCTGGGCTACGCCTGCACCCAGGCCACCGTCTCGCGCGACGTGGCGGACATGGGGCTGCGCAAGCTCCCCGAGGGGGTCTACGTGCTCGCCGAGGACCAGCACCTTCAGCGCATGCTCTCGGAGTTCGTGGTGAGCGTGGCCCGCGTGGACAACCTCGTGGTGGTGCGCACCCAGCCCGGCACGGCCTCCGGCGTGGCGGCAGCCATCGACGACGCGGACCTGCCCTACGTGCTTGGTTCCGTCGCCGGCAACGACACGGTGCTCGTGGTCGTGGACGCCCCCGAGGCGGCCGTCTCGATGCAGTCCCTGGTCTCTAAGCTCGCGGGCCGATAGGCCGCAGGGAGCTCGCGTGTTGGCGAGAAGGGCCGGGCTCTTCCGCCGAGGTCCCGCCTGCGGGACAGTGCGCGAAGACCCGTCCCAAAGGGAGAGGCCCCGGGCCGCGTGGCCCGGGGCCTCCTGCTGTCCCGAGGTTCTTCTCGCCCGGCGCCTTGGCCGGCCAACCACCCCTCCCTAGTTGCTCGGGGTCGGGTCGGTGGGGGCCGTGGGCTCTGTCGGCGTCGTGGGCGTCGGGTCGGTGGGCGTGGTCGGCGTGGTGGGGGTCTCCGTGGTCGGCTCTGTTGGCGTGGTCGGCTCTGTTGGCGTGGTCGGCGTCGTAGGCTCGGTGGTCGTGGTCGGCTCGGCCTCCTGCGACGTCTCCTCCTCGGTGGTATCCTCCGTCTTCTCTTCCTTCACGGTGGAGGAGGTCCAGCTGGAAGAGTTCACGCTGGAGGCGGTGCCCACGAAGGTCCACGTGTCGTTGTCCTTGTAGGTGGCCTCGTGGTCGGAGGTGGGGAACTCGGCGCGCGGCACGCCCTCCAGGGCCTTGTTCATGTAGTTGGTCCAGATGGGCTGTGCGGTGTTCGAGGTGGAGGCGTAGGAACCCCAGATGTAGACGGCCTTGTTGGAGTCGCGGCGGCCCACCCACACCACGGTGGTGAGCTGCGGGGTGAAGCCGCAGAACCAGAGGTTGTCAGCCTCGTCCGAGGTACCGGTCTTGCCGGCCACGGGCTGGTCTGCCGTGAAGTTGGCGGCCACGTAGTCGGTGGTGTAGCCGGCGCGCACGACGCCCTCGAGCACCTCGGTGAGGTCCTCGATGACCGCGGAGTCCACGACCTGCTCGCCGTCGTCCTCGTGCTCGTAGACCACGTTGCCGTTGCGGTCTTCGATGCGGCTGATGGCCACCGGGTTGCGGTGGACGCCCCCGGAGGCGATGGTGGAGTAGGCCTCGCACATCTCGAGAGGGGTGACCTCAGAGGCGCCGAGGGTGGAGGTGAGATAGGGCTGGATCGTGGAGTCGATGCCCACGAGCGCCGCCGTGTCAATGAGCTTGTCGATGCCGATGGCCTCGATGACCTGGGCGTAGGCCGTGTTGGAGGAGAGCTCGGTGGCGCGGGCGAGTGTGATGATGCCGTACTGGTTGTTGTTGAAGTTGTGCGGGCTCCAGGAGGCGGTGATCTGCATGGGCGAGCGGCAGTCAAGACGGACCGTGGGGCTCATGCCGTCAAGCATGGCGGCGAGCAGCGTGAAGGTCTTGAAGCTCGAGCCGGCCTGCTTGGAGGCGGTAGCCATGTTGACCTGGCTCTGCCCGGCCGCCGAGTCGGTGCCGTAGTTCTGGCCGCCGACCATCGCCACGATGTAGCCGTTCGAGTTGTCGATGGAGACGAGCGCGGCGCTCACCTCCGGGTCCCCGATGGTGTTGACCCGGTCTGCCGCCGCCTCCTCGGCCGCCTGCTGCTTCTCGGGGTCGAGCGTGGTGTAGACGCGCAGGCCTCCCTGCTGGATGATGTCGGACGAGAAGTCCTGGAGCAGCAGGTTGTGGACGTAGTCGGTGAAGTAGGGGTACTCGCTCTCGGAGTCGGTGAGCTCACCGGGGTTGAGCGGGATCTCCTCGGCCGCGGTGGCGTCGTGCTCCTCCTGCGTGATGGTGCCGGCCGTGAGCATGCGGTCAAGGACCACGTTGCGACGCGCCTTGCAGTTCTCGTAGTTGGTGAAGGGGTCGTAGTAGGTGGGCGAGTTGGGGATGCCGACGAGCGTCGCCGCCTCGTTCAGGGTGAGCTCGCTGGCGTGCTTGTTGAAGTAGGTGATGCTCGCGGCCTCGATGCCGTAGGCGCCGTTCCCGTAGAAGATGGTGTTGAGGTACATGTTGAGGATCTGGTCCTTCGTGTACGTCTTCTCCATCTGGATGGCTATGTAGGCCTCGCGGACCTTGCGGCGCAGCGTGCCCTCGAACTGCTCGTCGGACAGGACCGTCCAGCGGACGAGCTGCTGGGTGATGGTCGAGCCGCCGCCCTGGTCTCCGCCGCCGAACACCTGGCCCACGGCGGCGCGCAGGATGCCCTCGAGGTCGACGCCCTCGTGCTGGTAGAAGCGCTTGTCCTCGGTGTCGATGACGCCCTGCTTGACGTAGTCGGAGATCTCGTCGAGCGTGACCGACCGGCGGTTCTGCAGGTAGTAGGCGACGATCTCGTTGCCGTCGGCGTCGTAGACGCGCGTGGGCTCCGCCACGAGGAAGGCGTCGGCCGAGGTGTAGTCCGGCAGGTCCTCCAGCCACGTGCTCACGACGGCGCCCATCGAGAGCGCGAGCGCCACGATGAGCAGCGCGATGAAGCCGAAGAAGCCTGCGATGCCAAAGCCCACGAAGTGGGTCTTAGAGTGTGCGCGAGCCCTGCGGGTCCTGATCCCCATGTAAGCCCTCCTGTTCAGGGAGCATCCGTCCACAGTCGGCACACATTATAGAGTGAGCGGGGGCCAGCCTGCCCGGGTGGCGCGGCAGGCGTGGTGAGTCCGTGGACGGACGCAGCGAGAGGGGCATACGGACGGGGCTGCTCTCGTGGAGCGAGGGGCAAAAGAGCGGTTCTGGGCTGCTCTTTTGAGGCTTCCTGCGGTATGCTAAACAGTTATGCGGCTGCCTTGAAGGCGCCTTGGACACGCGAAGAGGTTATGGAGGAGAGATCGGTGCTGCCAGTTGACGAACAGCTTAAGGTGATCACGTCCGGGACGATGCAGATCGTGCCGCTCGACGAGCTCAAGAAGAAGCTCGAGAAGGGCACGCCCCTCAACATCAAGCTGGGAGTCGACCCCACCAGCCCCGACCTGCACCTCGGCCACGCCGTGCCGCTGCGCAAGATGCGCCAGTTCCAGGACCTCGGCCACAACGTGACGCTCATCATCGGTAACGGCACCGCGCTCATTGGCGACCCGTCCGGCCGCGACTCCACCCGCCCCCCGCTCACCGAGGAGCAGGTTGAGGAGAACGCCAAGACCTACGTCGAGCAGGCCATGAAGGTTCTGGACCCCGAGCGCACCCAGATCGTGCACAACGGCGACTGGCTCAAGGGCCTGAACCTCGCGGAGATGCTGAAGCTCATGAGCCAGTTCAACGTGGCTCGCATCCTTGAGCGCGAGGACTTCCACAACCGCTACACCGAGGGCAGGTCCATCGCCCTGCACGAGTTCATCTACCCGGTGCTGCAGGCCTACGACTCCGTGGTGGTCAAGGCCGACCTCGAGATGGGCGGCAACGACCAGATCTTCAACCTGCTGGCCGGTCGCGACCTCATGCGCGCGATGGGCATGGAGCCGCAGGTGGCCCTTACGGTGCCGCTGCTCGTGGGCACCGACGGCCACAAGAAGATGTCCAAGAGCTACGGCAACTACGTTGGCCTCACCGACGAGCCCGCCGACATGTACGGCAAGGTCATGTCGATCACCGACGAGCTCGTCCCGCTCTACTACCGCCTCTGCTCCACGCTGCCCGTCGAGGAGGTCGACGCGATCGACGCCGCGTTCGAGGCCGGCACTGCCGATCCCTACGCCCTGAAGCGCGCGCTCGCTGCAAACATCGTGGACCTCTACCATGGCGAGGGGGCCGGCGAGGCCGCAAGCGCGGCCTTTGACGCGCAGTTCAAGCGCGCCGAGGTGCCCGACGACGTCCCGGAGTTCCCGGTGAGCGTGGTCGAGGTCAACGACGAGGGCAAGGTCTACCTGGGCAAGCTGCTCGTGGAGGTGGGCATCGCCGCGTCCGCGGGCGAGGCGCGCCGCCTTGTCGACGGCGGCGGCGTCAAGATCAACGGCGAGGTCGTGGCCGCCAAGTGCTACAACGTTGACCCGGCCCTCCTGGGCGCGGGCACGGTGCTGCAGTCCGGCAAGCGCCGCTGGGCGCGCCTGGTGTAGGAGGCGGCGCGCCGCCAGAGGCGAGCATGCCCGGGCGCCCCGGCGGGCGGGCCGGCCGCGCGTCTCCCGAATCGCACAGGTGCGGCTCCCGGACGTTCCGAGCGCGGAAACGTCCGGGAGCCGTCCGTTGTTCCCGACCGTTCTTCTCGTCCGCCGCAACCCGGCACACCAAGGAGCCCCACATGGCAAGACGACCCACATTCCTGCAGACCCACGGCGTGCCGGAGCTGCTGGCGCCCGCGGGCGGCCCAGAGCCGTTCAACGCGGCGCTCGCGGCCGGGGCCGACGCCATCTACTGCGGCCTCGGCAACGACTTCAACGCCCGGCGCAGCGCGCGCAACTTCGATGACGAGTCCTTCGCGGCGGCGTGCCGGCGCGCACACCTGGCCGGCGCGCGCGTCTACGTGACGGTCAACGTGGCCGTGGCCACCTCGGAGCTCCCGGGCGTGCTGGCGCTGGTGCGGCGCGCGTGGCTGCTCGGGGCCGACGCCTTCATCATCCAGGACTGGGGCCTTCTGGCGGAGGTCCGCCGGACGTGGCCGCAGATCGAGGTGCACGTCTCGACGCAGGCCAACGTGCACGACGTGCGCGGCGTGGCGTGGTGCCGCGACGTCTGGGGGGTGGACCGCGTGACGCTCTCGCGCGAGCTGTCCCTGTCGGAGATCGAGCGGATCGCGGGGGAGGGCGTGGAGCTGGAGTGCTTCGGCCACGGGGCGCTCTGCTTCTGCTACTCCGGCGTGTGCCTCATGAGCTCGATGAACGGCGGCCGCTCGGCCAACCGCGGCCTCTGCGCCCAGCCGTGCCGCCTGCCGTACGACCTCGTGGACGAGGACGGCCGCGTGATGGAGATCCCGGGGGTGGCCACGCAGGGCATGCCCGAGAAGAACCGCGGGGTTGGCGGCACGCGCCTTCTGTGCCCCAAGGACTACTGCACGGTGGACCGCCTCGCCGAGATGCGCCGCGCCGGGGTGGGCTCCCTCAAGGTGGAGGGGCGCATGAAGGCCCCCGACTACGTGCTCAGCGTGGTGGGCGCCTACCGCGACGCCATTGACGCGCTGGTGGCGGGAGATGACAGCGAGGCGGCCGAGGCGGCCCGGCACCGCCGCCTCAAGCGCGCCTTCAACCGTGATTTCACAGAGAGCTACCTCTGGGGGCGCTCCGGCAACGAGATGATGAGCTACGAGCGTTCCAACAACCGTGGCGAGCTCGTGGGCGAGGTCGTGGCCTCGCGGGCGCTCGAGGACGCGCTCGTGCGGCGCGGCGGGGGCAACGGCGGGCGCGAGCGGATGCGCCGACGCACCCGTGCCGACGTGGATGTGCTGCTGAGCGCCCCGGTGGGGGAGGGGGACCTGCTGGAGATCCGCCCCGTGGACGACCCCACGCAGTTCCTGACCGCCCCCGCGCCGGCTGACGCGGCCGCGGGGGAGACCATCACCTGCCGCGCGGCCCGCGAGATGCCCGTGGGCTCGGTGGTGCGCGTGATCCGCTCGCAGCGGGCGCTTGACGAGGCGGGCCGCGTGGCGGACAAGGACGTGGTGCGCCGGCGCCCCGTGGACGTCCGCGTGACGGCGCGCGTGGGGGAGCCCTTTGCCGTGGAGCTGACCTGCTCGGACGGCACGGCCGCGGCGCGGGCGGAGGGCTTCGTGGTGGAGCCGGCGCGCACCAAGGCCGTGACCGCTGAGGACCTGGTAGAGCACGTGGGCCGCATGGGGCAGAGCCCGTTCGAGGCCGTGAGCTGGGACGTCTCTCTTGACGAGGGCTGCGGGATGGGCTTCTCGGCGGTGCACAAGGTCCGCGCGGAGGCGTGTCGACGCCTGGAGGAGGCCCTGCTTGCGCCGTATGAGGCGCGCGCCGAGGACACCGCGGCGGCACCCGGCGCGGACGCGCTTGCGTCCCCCGGCCGCGTCGCGCCCGTCCCCGGGGCTTCTCGGGACGTCGAGGTGTGCGTGCTCGCCTCCGCCCCGGAGGCCGCGGAGGCGGCGCTTGCGGCAGGCGCCACGCGCGTCTATGCCGTCCCGGACGACCTTGCGCACGGGACGTGGCCCGAGGGCGTCATTCCCTGGCTTGACGAGGTCTGCCGCGAGTCCGACCACGCCCGCCTGGACCCCTGGGTGCGCGCGGGAGAGCCCTGCGCGGTGGGCAACGTCTCCGAGCTGGCGCTCGCCGCGCAGCGCGGGGCAGCGCCCGAGGTTCGCTCCTGCGTGCCGGTCCACAACACGTCGTGCCTCGCCGCGCTTGAGGAGGCGGGCGCCGCGGGCGTCTGGCTCTCCGCCGAGCTGACGCTCGAGGAGGTCTGCGCCCTCGCCCGTGCCGCGCGAGTTCCGGTGGGCCTTGCCGTCATGGGGCGCGAGCGCGTGATGACGAGCGAGCACTGCGTCCTTCAGGCGCTGGGCCGCTGCATAGGCGACTGCCCCAACTGCGCCCTGCGCCGCCGCCGGCTCTCCCTGCGCGACATCGACGGGAACCTCCTGCCCGTTCGTACGGACGAGGAGGGCCGCTCCCGCATCTGGACCGCCCACCCGCTCGACGCGACGCCACAGACGGGCGAGCTGCTTGCCGCAGGGGTTTCTCGCCTGCTCGTGGACGCGCAGATCATGAGCGCCTCCGAGACCCGCTTTGCCGTGGAGCGGGTCGTGCGTGCCGTGACGGCCGCCCGCTCCGGGCGTCGCCCGGCGCCACGCATGAAGGGCGCCACCTCCGGCCATCTTTTCATGGGCATCGGCTAGGCGGGCGGCGATTGGGTAACATGTCACCTGAAACGCACTGACCAACCGCGGGCGTGCCTCGACCGGGGCGCCCCGCTTATCCGGAAAGGAACCTCCCATGGCCGTTGATCGCGAACTTCTCGAGGCAACCATCGACGTCATCCGCCAGAGCCTGCAGGCCGACGGCGGCGACGTGGCCCTCATCGACTGCACCGACGACGGCGTGGTCACCCTGGAGATGCAGGGCGCCTGCGCCGGCTGCCCGCTCTCCAGCCTGGACATGTCGGAGGGCATCGAGCGCATCCTCAAGGAGCACGTCCCGGGCGTGACGCGCGTCCAGCCCGCCGCGTTCTAGGCCGGCGAGGGGCACGTGTTCCTGAACGAGCTCTATCACGCTCTCGACCCCGTGGCCTTCACGCTTGGGCCGCTCACCGTGCGCTGGTACGGCATAGCCTACCTGCTCGGCTTCATCTGCGCGGGCGTCGTGATGTACCGCACCCAGAGGCGCTGGAAGCTCGGGCTCTCCGCGGACGACGTCTTCTCCGTCGTGATCGGCGTGGTCTTTGGCATCATCATCGGCGCCCGGCTCTTCTACGTGATCTTCTACGGGGCGGGCTACTACCTCGAGCACCCGCTTGAGATCATCGCCACCTGGGACGGCGGCATGAGCTTCCACGGCGGCCTCGTGGGGGCCATCGTGGGCGGCTCGATCGTCTGCCGGATGTACCGCATCTCCATCCCGACCGTCTGCGACCTCGGGGTGATCGGCGCACCGCTCGGCCTCTTCTTCGGCCGTTGCGCCAACTTCGTGAACGGCGAGCTCTGGGGCAAGGAGACCGACCTGCCCTGGGGCGTCATGTTCGAGACGGGCGGGGCGGTCTACCGCCACCCCTCCCAGCTCTACGAGGCCGTGCTCGAGGGCCTGGTGATCTTTGCGGTGCTCTACGCGATGTCGCGCCGCGTGCCGCCGCGCCCGCAGGGCACCTTCATGGGGATGTTCCTCACGCTCTACGGCGTGGCACGGATCCTCGTGGAGTTTGTCCGCGTGCCGGACGCCCAGCTCGGCTACCTCCTCGGGCCCATAACCATGGGCCAGCTCCTGAGCCTGCCCCTCGTGGTGATAGGGGTGGCGCTGCTGGTGGCGGCGCACAGGCTGGGCCGGCCCCAGGTGGGCTACAGGGAGTAGCGCGGCGGCCGGGGCCGTGGCCGGCCCCGAGCCATTGCCGGCTGCCCCCAGGGCCTGTCGTCGTCGGCCTCCGCCCGCCCCCTCCCTGCGGGTGTGGATTTTTATACAGTCTGTCTAAAATCGGCGCCAGGCTGCTAGAGTGTCCCCTGTTGCATTGCGTGTGAACAGGGGGTTGGCGTGACAGAGGCGAGAAGAACGCTCCGTGTGGGCATCGACGTGGGTTCTACCACGGTCAAGGTGGTGGCGCTTGAGCCGGATGGCAGCGCCGTAGGCAGGCGGGTCTTCTCGCGCTACGTCCGCCACGGCGCCCGCCAGGCCCTCGTTGCCTCCAAGGTGCTCGACGAGCTGGCGGCCGCCTTCCCGGACGCGGACTTTGACGCCGCGCTCACGGGCTCGGGCGCCACGACGCTCGCCAGCGAGCTTGGCCTGCCCTACGTGCAGGAGGTGGTCGCCAACTCGATCGCGGTGCGCGCCCTCTACCCGGCGGCCCGCACGGCCATCGAGCTCGGGGGCCAGGACGCCAAGATTGTCTTCTTCGAGCGCGACCCGCGCACCGGCGAGCTCACGGTCTCCAACATGCGCATGAACGGCTCGTGCGCAGGCGGCACGGGGGCCTTCCTGGACGAGATCGCCTCCCTGCTCAAGGTGGCGCCGGAGGACTTCGACGCGCTGGCCTCGGCGGGCGTCACGGTCTACGACATCTCCGGTCGCTGCGGCGTCTACGCCAAGACGGACATCCAGCCCCTCATCAACCAGGGCGTCTCCAAGGAGGACATCGCCCTCTCGTCCCTGCACGCCATCGCCAAGCAGACGATCGGCGGGCTGGCCCAGGGCCTCGACATCGTGGCCCCGGTCGTCTTCGAGGGCGGCCCGCTCACCTTCGACCCCACGCTCGTGCGCGTCTTCGCGGAGCGCCTGGGCCTCTCCGAGGAGGAGACGCTCATCCCCGAGCACGCGGAGACCATCATGGCGCTTGGCGCCGCCCTTGCGGTCGACCAGCTCTTCTCCGACCGCCCCACCGCGATCGACGTGCCCGCTGCCGTCCGCGCGCTTCGCGAGCTCGACGCCCGGCCGCACGTCGCCGAGGAGGAGCCGGCCGAGCCGTTCTTCTCGTCAGAGGCGGAGCTCCGGCGCTTCGAGGAGCGCCACGCGGCGCCGGCCGAGGCGGCCCCGAGCGAGCCCGTCGACGGCGTCCTCAAGGTCTACCTGGGCATAGACTCCGGATCGACTACCACGAAGTTTGTCCTCATCGACCAGGGCGGCGCGTTCGTGGACTCCTTCTACGCCTCCAACGAGGGCGAGCCGCTTGACGTGGCGGCCCGCGCCCTGCGCGAGCTCGACGCCCGCCACCGCGCCGCGGGGCACCGCCTCGAGGTCCTGGGAGTGGGCACCACCGGCTACGGCGAGCTCATGTTCGCCAAGGCCTTCGGCGCGGACTACCACGTGGTCGAGACCGTGGCCCACGCCCGCGCGGTGCGCGACCTGGTGCCGGACGCCACCTTTGTGCTGGACATCGGCGGCCAGGACATGAAGGCCATCTGGCTGGACGAGGGCGTCATCACCAACGTGGTGGTCAACGAGGCGTGCTCGTCCGGCTGCGGCTCCTTCCTCGAGACCTTCGCGCGCACGCTCGGGATCCCGGTGGAGGGCATCGCCGAGGCGGCCTTCCGCTCGGACGCCCCGGCCAAGCTCGGCAGCCGCTGCACCGTCTTCATGACGAGCAGCATCGTGACCGAGCAGCGCAACGGAAAGACTCCCGACGACATCATGGCTGGCCTGTGCCGCTCGATCATAGAGAACGTGTTCACCAAGGTGGTTCGCGTGCCGAGCATGGACGCCCTGGGCGAGAAGATCGTGGTGCAGGGCGGCACGTTCCTTAACGACGCGGTTCTGCGCGCCTTCGAGCAGCGCGTGGGCCGTCCCGTGACGCGCTCGCCGCACGCCGGGCTCATGGGGGCCATCGGCGTGGCCCAGCTCGTTCGCGAGAAGGCCGCCCAGACCATGCGCGCCACCGGTCACGTGGCCCCGAGCTCGTTCATCGGCTTCGACGCTCTGAGCTCCTTCTCCTACTCCACCGAGGCGGGCCTGCCCTGCCCGTTCTGCCAGAACCACTGCAGCCGCACGCGCATCACGTTCTCCAGCGGCTCCTCGTGGGTGACGGGCAACCGCTGCCCGCGCGGCGAGGTGGTGGGGGACCCCAAGGACCCGGACGTCCGCGCCCGGGAGCGCGCCGTGCGAGAGCGCACCTCCCGCGTGCCGAACCTCTTTGCTGAGCGCGAGCGGATGCTCTTCCGCAAGTATCCCTGCCGGCCCGTGCGCGACCTCGGCGAGGACGCGCCTGTGGTTGGCCTGCCGCGTGTGCTCGCGCTCTGGGAGTGGGCGCCGTTCTGGACCACGCTGCTCAAGGCGGCTGGATACCGCGTGAAGCTCTCCCGCAAGAGCTCCCGCAGCATCTATGAGCGCGGGCTTCCTGCCGTGACCTCGGACACGGTGTGCTTCCCGGCAAAGCTCGTCCACGGGCACCTGCGCGACCTGCGCGACCAGGGCGTAGACCGCATCTTCATGCCCTCGGTCACCACGGTGCCCTCCGACAACGCCTCCAAGGACAGCCAGTCCATGTGCGCGGTGGTCAAGGGGTACCCCCTCGTGGTGGCCAACTCCGACAACCCGGTCGACCGCTGGGGCGTTCCGTTTGACGCACCGCTCTTCCACTGGTACTCGGACGAGGACCGCGAGCGACAGCTCACGGCCTACCTTGCCTCCTGGGCCGGCCTCACGCGCGAGCAGGCCCACGAGGCCGTTGCCCAGGCCGTCGCGGCGCAGGACGCCTTCCGCTCAGAGCTGGAGCGTCGTGGCCGCGAGGTCGTCGCGGGCGTCGAGAAGGACGGGGGCTACGCGGTGGTCCTCGCCTCCCGCCCGTACCAGAACGACTCCCTGGTCAACCACGACCTGCCGCGCATGTTCGTGGAGGCGGGCATCCCGGTGCTCACGGCCGACGCCGTGCCGGGGGTGCATGAGGTCGACCTCTCGGCGAGCCGCATCGACGTGGTCAACAACTTCCACGAGCGCATGCTCGGCTCTGCCGTGATCGCGGCGCGCGACAGCCGTCTGGAGTACGTGCAGCTCGTGAGCTTTGGCTGCGGGCACGACGCCTACCTCTCGGACGAGATCTCCCGCCTCATGCACGAGATTGGCGACAAGGCCCCGCTGGTCCTCAAGCTGGACGAGTCGGACGCCACCGGCCCCCTCGGCATTCGCGTCCGCTCCTTCGTGGAGACGGTGCGCGAGCGTAGGGCCAAGGAGCGCGCCGAGGGCCTGGTGCCCGAGCCGCGTCCGCTGACGGACCCGTATCCCAACAAGTTCGAGCGCGGGGACGAGGACCTCTACACGGTGCTCGTGCCCAACACGTCGCACGCGTTCAGCAGGCTCATGGCCGCGGCCGCCTGTCGCCAGGGCGTGCGCGCGGTGCCTCTGGAGGTCGGCCGCGAGGAGGCCATCCGCCTGGGCAAGCGCTACGTCCACAACGACATCTGCTTCCCGGCGCAGATCGTGATCGGCGAGGTGCTTGCGGAGCTGGAGCGCGGCAACCACGATCCGGCGAGCACCGCCGTCATGATGGCGAAGTACGTGGGCGACTGCCGCCTCACGCACTACGGCGCGCTGCTGCGCAAGGCGCTCGACGACGCCGGCTACGAGCAGGTGCCCATCATCACCAACGACGGCGAGGACTCCCATGACATGCACCCCGGCTTCCGCCTGGGGCTCTGGTCCTCCATCGACATCGCGCTCGTCCTGCCGATGATCGACGTCCTGGAGGCGCTCCTGCGCAAGATCCGCCCCTATGAGCTGGAGCCCGGCTCGGCGGACGCCGCCTTTGAGCGGGCGATGGACGCGCTGATCGACGACGGGCTCATCGCCCACGGGGCGCGAGGCGCGGTGCGCGGCTTCAAGCGCGCCCTGGCAGAGATGGACGCCGTCGCCTATGACCGCAGCCGCCCGCGTCCCCGCGTGCTCATCGTGGGCGAGTACCTGCTCAACTTCCACCCCGGCGCCAACCACGAGATCGAGCGCTACCTCGAGGCCAACGGCTTCGAGATCGTGGAGGCGCGCATGACCGACGTCATTCGCAAGTCCTACTCCTACAAGCACGCGCAGTCCAAGGACTACCACGTCTCCATCCCGCGCAAGGACCGCGTCTGGAACGCCACGGTGGACGACGTCTTCTCCGCCACGCTGGCCCTGACGGACAGGATCGCGCGGACGCACCCGCTCTACGAGCGGCCGGCCAGCATGGACGAGCTCGCCGAGAAGAGCAACCCGATCATCCACCGCACCTTCGACGCGGGCGAGGGCATCCTCATCCCGGCGGAGATTCTGGAGCAGGCGTCGCACGGCGTGCGCAACTTCGTGATCCTGCAGCCGTTTGGCTGCCTGCCCAACCACGTGGTGGGTCGCGGCATCATCAAGCGCGTGAAGGAGCTCTACCCGGACGCGCAGGTGCTTCCGCTCGACTACGACCCCGACGTGAGCCAGGCCAACATCGAGAACCGCCTCCAGATGCTCGTCATGGACGCGCGCCCCGACGTTGCGCCCGAGGAGCGCGCCGAGGCGCCCAGAAGCGTGGTGGCCTCCATCGACCAGTGGGGCCGCGACGCCATCGCCGCGGCGGAGCGCGCGCTCGACGACGCCGTGACGGTTGGGATGGGCAGCCCCGCGAGGGACTCGCGATGAGCGTGGGGACGGCGAGCGCGGTGGCGGAGGCCCCCGCGCGCTGCGCCGACCGCATGAAGGTCCGCCTGGCCGACGCGCTCTGGAGCTGCCTCGAGGAGAAGCGCCTCGCCGACATCTCGGTGGGCGACGTCATAGAGGCGGCCGACGTGAGCCGTGGCTCGTTCTACTATCACTTCTCCGACCTCGACCACCTCACGACCTGGGCGCTCGAGTGCGAGATCATGGACTCCGACCGACAGGGCCACTCCTTCGCGATCCTCTCGTCGCGCGCGGTGGTGCCCGAGGAGACGCCCGTCATGAGCCGCAGCATCGCTCGGGTGTGCCTGCTCCTGGACCGTGGTGGCATGAGCGCGGTCTTCGAGGTGTCGCTTGACGCGATGCTCGGCGTGTGGACGGAGGCGCTGTGCGGCTCGGGCGAGGAGCTCCCGGACTCGGTGGTGGCCCAGCTCGAGTACGCCGCGGGGGGCATGGTCGGGATGCTCGCGCGTGCGAGCGGGTCCTCGGAGGCCAAGCGCCGCGTCTCCGTGGCGTTTCTGCACGAGCGACACCTCTGGCTCGTGCAGCGCGTGGCCGAGGTGCTTGGCGTGAGCGCGCGCGAGCTCATGGGCCGTCTCGACGGCGCCGCCGCATAAGGAGGGGCGGGAGGGGCCGTGGTGTCGGCCCCTCCCGCCCCTCGTCCCCGTTCCCGGGGCTGGCGTCTCTCAGTCCTTCTCGCCGGCTAGGCCTTCTGGGGCACGCGGGCGGTGTCCTCGGGCGTGATGGTCATGGACTGGAAGCGGTTGGCCATGTACGTGTTGTCAAAGTGCTCGGCATAGAACTGCTCTACCGGTGAGTTCGGCTGTATGCCGCTCTCGCGCTCGTACCAGCACTCGAGCGCCTGCAGCGTCATGATGCCGTTCACCAGCATGAGCACGGCGCAGACGGTGGTCACGGCGTAGCGGGCCTTCCACGGGATGAGATTGATGAGCTTCAGCAGCCACGGCAGGCAGAGCTTGATCCACACGAAGCCGAGCGCGCCCCACATGCACATGAAGAGCGTGCTCGTGCGCCCGCCGAAGATCTCGGCGATGGGGTCCGGGAAGAGGCCGAAGATCGTGGAGCCGGAGTAGTCCCAGGCCACGGCGCCGAAGGCCGTCTGCATGAACCAGGAGACCGAGGCCTCGAAGAGCCCGCCGATCACGGCGGAGACCACAAAGATGACGATGGGGTTTGCCTTGTAGAAGCGGTTGAGCGCGATGGTCATGAGCACCGCGCCAAACCCGTAGATGGGCGAGAAGGGGCCGAAGAGCATGCCGGTGCGGTCCTGGTAGACGCCCGGGTCCACGACGACCATGTGGTAGACGGTCTCGATGACGAGGCCGAGCACGCAGCAGACCACGAAGACCCAGAAGAGGTTGAAGAAGTCCAGCTCGATGAAGCCACGGTCGCCCTTGGCGCGTCCGAGGGTGCCGGCGCGAACGTCCTCAGCATCCTGCATGGTGCGCAGGTTGCGCTGGATGCGGCGCTCGGTGATGAGCGTGGGGTCGATGGTGGAGGCAATCACGATGAGGATGACGATCTGCACGGCACCCGAGATGAGGTTGTCACCGAAGCCGCGCAGCATGATCTCCACGACCATCTCCACGACCTCGAGCGCGATGAGGCCGTAGGCAAGCTGGGCCACGTGGCGCCGCCTGTTCTTGAGCATGAGCACTCCGAACGTGGCGAAGGCCGCCGCGCTCACAAAGAGCAGGACTACCTGGACGACGGAGAGGATGAGGGTCAACGTGACGTTGTGGCTCCCCTGGAAGATCTGGTAGCCGGAGGTGGCGATCACAAAGGCCAGAAACGCGCCCATGACAAGCACGAGCACGCCGGCTATGAGGCACAAAAGCCCGTAGATACGACCTATCAGGGGGATCTTCTTGCTTTCGGAGCGCTTCTCGGCGGGGGTCTCAGGCATGGTGCCTCCTTGGTTGAATCATGGATTAACACCATCGTAGCCGAGGGAGGGGGGTCGGTGTGGCAGGGGGAGGGGCCGCAGGAGAAGATCGTGCGGCAAACGGGGCTAGCAACGTCCCTCCTCCCGCTCTTATCGCCAGATAAGAAAAATGGCGTTAATTATCACTTTACTAGTAACGGTATGTCACTTATATTTAACGGGCGGACAGTGACGAAGGGAGCATCATGCTGGGCAACTTCACCTATCACAACCCGACCAAGGTTATTTTTGGCAAGGACGCCATGGACGCCCTCGTCGGTGAGCTCGAGGCGTACGGCCCGACGGTCCAGCTTGTCTACGGGGGCGGGTCAATCAAGAGGAACGGTGTCTACGACCAGGTCCGGGAGGCGCTCGCCCGCGCGGGGAAGACCGTGGTGGAGGACGGCGGCGTCATGCCCAACCCCACGGTCGAGAAGCTGAACGAGGGCGTGGCCATTGCGCGCGAGAACAAGGTAGACCTCATTCTGGCCGTGGGCGGGGGCTCGTGCATCGACTACGCCAAGGGGGTGGCCGTGAGCGTCAACCTGCCGGCCGGGAGGGACCCGTGGCAGACCTACTGGGTGGACTTCGAGGAGCCTGCGTGCGAGGTCGTGCCGGTGGGCGCCGTGCTCACGATGGTGGGCACCGGCTCGGAGATGAACTGCGGCTCGGTCATCACCAACCACGAGACCAAGATGAAGGTCGGGCACGTCTTTGCCAGCCCGGACGTGTTCCCCAAGTTCGCGGTGCTTAACCCCGAGTTCACGTTCACCCTGCCCCGCTATCAGATGGTCGCCGGCATCTTTGACATCATGAACCACATCACCGAGCAGTACTTCTCGGGCACGGACGACAACACCTCCGACTATCTGGCCGAGGGCCTCATGCGCAGCCTCGTCGTGGCGAGCCGCGCGGCCGTGAGGAACCCCGAGGACTACGAGGCGCGCTCCAACATCATGTGGTGCGCAACCTGGGCGCTCAACACGCTCATCGCGCAGGGCAAGGCCACGGACTGGGAGGTCCACATGCTCGGCCAGGCCGTGGGCGCCCATACTGACGCCACGCACGGCATGACGCTCTCCGCGGTGGCCCTTCCGTACTATCGCCTGATCATGCCGTATGGCGCGCTGAAGTTCGCGCGCTTTGCCACGGCCGTGTGGGACGTGGACGCCGCCGGCAAGAGTGCCGAGCAGGTGGCCGCCGAGGGCCTGGACAGGATGGAGGCCTGGATGCGTGAGATCGGCTGCGTGATGAGCATCTCCGAGCTTGGCGTTACCGAGGACATGCTCGAGGCCCTGGCGGACTCCACCCTCATCATGCGGGGCGGCTACCACGCCCTCACGCGTGACGAGGTCATCGAGGTCTTCCGCGCCAGCCTCTAGGGTGCCTTCGACCCTAATCGCCCGACAACTCGACCAGAGGAGCCGTCTATGAAGAAGGACCTGGGAAGCCTACTCGCCCTCTACCCGATGCCCGCCACGATCGTGGGCGCGATGGTCGACGGCAGGCCCAACTGGATGCAGGTGGCGCACGTGGGCGTCATCGGCCACGACCGCATCATGATCAGCTGCATGTCCAGCCACCACACCAACAAGGGCATCCGTGAGACCGGCGTTGTCTCGGTGAGCCTGTGCGACCGCGCGATGCTTCCCGAGCTTGACCGTGCGGGCGGGGCGTCTGGGGCAAGGGTGGACAAGTCCGGCCTCCTTGCCTGGTCTGTCGCGGGAAACGGTGCGCCGGTTCCCGAGAAGGCCCCACTGACGCTGGCCTGCCACGTCGTGGACATCTACGAGACCAAGGGCTTTGACAACTTCGTGCTTGCCATCGACGCCACGCTCGTGGAAGAGGGCCGGTTGGACGACGCCGGCAAGCCGGACTTCGGCAAGATCGCCCCGGTGCTCTTTGAGTTCCCCACGTACTCCTACTACGCTACCGGCGAGAGGCTCGGCGCCTGTCTGAGCTTTAGAGACGAGTAACAGGTGCGCGACAGGGGGCAGAAATGGCGATCACGATGAACCTGTACTACACGGGGGAGGGCGGCGCTGCCCGCGCCTTTGCCGAGGAGATGGAGGCGTCCGGCGTGGCCGACGCCGTCCGCGCGGAGGAGGGCAACGTCAGCTACCGCTACTTCCAGCCGCTTGACGACCCCGAGACGGTCCTGCTCATCGACAGCTGGGCGGACCAGGGGGCGCTCGACGCCCATCACGCCTCGCCGATGATGGGCGCCATAGCCGAGCTGCGTGAAAAGTACGACCTCCACATGCGCGCGGAACGATTCGTCACCGACGAGGAGGGAATGCCTGGCCGCGACGCGGCGTTCCTCCGCAAGTAGGCTCTCGCTGTCGTCTGGTGACTCCCCGCTCTCGGCGTGTCCCGGCGTCCGACCGGGGCCGACGCCGTGGGGCGGGCGCAAAAGTGCCCTTCGTGAGGTGAAGACGGTTTCAGGCGTGCAAAAGCGCCCTTCGTGAGGTGGCTTTTTTCGACCAAAATGGCTCTTTGCAGAGTATCAGATAATTGTGTTTTACATATATGCTGGTAGGAGGGCCATTAAAAGAGGGAGCTACTCGGCCTCTCCCCGAAAAGTCACCTCACGAAGGGCACTTTTGCACCGAGGCCCTCGTCTTCACCTCACGAAGGGCCCTTTTGCGCAACGGGGAGCCCAGGCGAGGCGAATCTGACGGGTTCTTCGCGACGGGGTGATCCAGCATGGCAGATATATCCAATATGAGCTCCGCCCGTCCTGCGGGAAGCTATCCAGCGGAACGAGACGTTACAAGGGGGTATGGCATGGCGGGCATGGAATACACGCGGCTTGGCCGCTCGGGAATCAGGGTCAGCCGAATCTGCCTGGGAGGCATGAGCTTCGGAAAGCGCATTCCGGGCGGCCACCAGTGGACGATTGGCCCGGACGAGACGCGCGCGGTCATTGCCCGCGCGCTTGAGCTGGGCGTCAACTTCATCGATACGGCCAACTGCTACGCGGCGGGTACGAGCGAGGAGTACATCGGCGCCGCCCTGCGCGAACTGGGCGTCCCGCGCGAGGGGGTGGTTCTGGCGAGCAAGGTCTTCTTCAACGAGGGGTGGCTCTCCCGCGAGGCGATTCAGCGGGAGGTCGACGGCACGCTTGCCCGTCTGCAGACCGACTACCTCGACCTCTACGTCATCCACCGATTCGACTACGGGACGCCCATCGAGGAGACCATGGAGGCTCTTGACGGCCTCGTGCGTGCCGGCAAGGTCCGTGCTCTCGGGGCAAGCGCGATGTACGCCTACCAGTTCCATAACATGCAGGAGGCGGCTGCCCGCAACGGCTGGACGCAGTTCACTTCCATGCAGAACCACTACAACCTGCTCTACCGCGAGGACGAGCGCGAGATGATTCCCGTCTGCCGCCAGTACGATGTGGCGCTCACGCCCTACAGCCCGCTGGCGTCCGGGCATCTGTGCCGCTCCACCTGGGATTCGGACTCGGAGCGCTCCGTGACGGACGCCACGATGCGCCAGAAGTATGATGCCGACCGCAGCCGCGACCTGCCGATCGTCGCGCGCGTGGCGCAGCTTGCCGACGAGCGGGGCGTGCCGATGGCGCGCATCGCGCTGGCGTGGCACTGGGCTCGCGGCGTGGCTGCTCCGATCGTGGGCTGCTCCCGGCCAGAGCGCGTGGACGAGGCAGTGGCGGCGCTCGGCGTGGGCCTCACGCCCGCTGAGGTGGCCTTCCTCGAGGAGCCCTACGTGGCGCACGAGCTCGTGGGACCGCTCGCCCGTCCTGGCGAGAAGCCCCTCGCGGGCACGAACGACCCCAACAAGAAGTAGCCCGGCGGGCCGTCGGGCTCGGCCGTCGGGCAGGGCTGGCTGCTCACGGACCCAGCGCGTCAGCGCCTAGGCGAGAATGACGGCGCGCTCAGGGTGCCTCTCGAACCAGGTGACGGCGTAGGAGCACGTCGGTCGCGCCAGCATGCCGCTCGCGGAGATGACGCTGGCCGCACGGGCGAGCAGCTCCCCGGCCACGCCCTGCCCGCGCAGGGACTCGTCGACGAAGGTGTGGTCGATCTCGACGACGCCGCGCTCCACCTCGGGGAAGGTGACCTCAGCGAGCATCGCCCCGTCCGTCCCGTAGATCCTCACCGCGTCGCGCTCTGCCATGCAGTACATGGGGCCTCCTTTGTCTGGGTTGGCCCATTCTCGCATATGCGCGAGGCGCTCGCGGCCGTGACCCGCGCGGCGCGAGCCTGTCTCCGGGCTCCTCCGCACCAAGAAAGTAAGACTGCCTAAACTTGCGGAGAACTTGTGCCGCCGTCCCTCTCAAGTAGCAATTGGCTAACAAATGCCAGAGGATAGTTAGCGGTTACTAACTACTTCCTTCGAGCGGTTTGGGAGGGGTCTCGCCCATGATGATCAACAGGCGGCTCATCGGCTCTGTGCCGGAGAGCAAGAGGTACGTCGTGGCGAGCGTGGTGTGCCAGTGGACGGCGCTTCTTGCCAACATGACCATGGTGCTGGCGTTCTGCCGGCTGCTCGACGCGCTCCTGACCGGGTCTGCCATGCTGGCCGACCTCGCGCTCACCGCCGTCGTCGCGGCTGGGGCCATCGCCGTGCGCGCGGCGTGCACCGTGGGCTCCGCGCACGCGAGCTACCTGGCCAGCAGCGCCGTCAAGAAGACGCTGCGCCACCGCATCTACCAGAAGCTCCTGCGCCTGGGTCCCAGCTACCGAGAGCGTGCGGCGACCTCGGAGGTCGTGCAGGTGGCCGTGGAAGGGGTCGACCAGCTTGAGACTTACTTCGGCGCCTACCTCCCGCAACTCTTCTACGCCATGCTCGCGCCGCTCACGCTGTTTGCGGCGCTGGCCCTCATTGACGTGCCGGCGGCGTCGGTGCTCCTGGCGTGCGTGCCGCTGATCCCGGTGGCCATCGCAGCGGTCCAGACGTGGGCAAAGAGGCTGCTCTCCAAGTACTGGGGTCAGTATGCCGAGCTCGGCGACACCTTCCTGGAGAACCTCCAGGGGCTCACCACCCTCAAGATCTACCAGGCCGACGAGTTCAAGCAGCGGGAGATGAGCGAGCAGGCAGAGAAGTTCCGCCGCGTCACGATGCGCGTGCTCACGATGCAGCTCAACTCCATCACGGTCATGGACCTCGTGGCATATGGCGGCGCGGCGGCCGGCATGGGCGTCGCCCTGGCACAGCTCGGCTCCGGCGCGCTGGGACCGGGCGGCTGCCTGGCCGTGATCTTGCTGGCGGCAGACTACTTCATCCCGATGCGACAGCTCGGTTCCTTCTTCCATGTGGCCATGAACGGCATGGCGGCAAGCGACAAGATCTTCCGCCTGCTCGACGCCGAGGAGCCGCCGGTCGCAGGCGAGAAGTACCCGGAGTGCGGGGACGTTGTCGCGCGCGGCCTGCGCTTCTCCTACGACGGCGAGCGAGAGGTCCTGCGCGGCGTCGATCTGGACGTGCCCGCGGGCTCCTTCGTGGCGGTGGTCGGCGAGTCCGGCTGCGGCAAGTCCACGCTGGCCTCGGTCCTCATGGGGCGTGCCCGGGGCTACGTCGGCAGCGTGCGCGTGGGCGGCGTGGAGATTGCGGAGCTGGACGCCTCAGGCCTGCTGGCGCACGTCACCTACGTGGGGCACGAGAGCTACCTCTTCAAGGGCACGGTGCGCGAGAACCTCCTCATGGCCGCTCCGGGCGCCGGCGACTCGGCGCTCTGGGACGCTCTTGAGCGCGTGCGCCTGGCGGGGTTCCTGCGCGGGGAGGCTGGTCTGGACACGGTGCTTGCCGAGCGGGCGTCCAACCTCTCCGGCGGGCAGCGGCAGCGTCTGGCCATGGCCCGCGCCCTGCTCCATGACACTCCGACCTACCTCTTTGACGAGGCCACGTCCAACGTGGGCATGGAGAGCGAGGACGCCATCATGGACGTCGTCCGAGCGCTGGCGGCGGAGGCCGGGCGCACGGTGGTGCTCATCTCTCACTGCCTGGCCAACGTGGCGGACGCCGATGAGGTGCTCGTGATGGACGGCGGACGCGTGGTGGAGCGCGGGCGCCACGAGGCCCTTGCTGCCGAGGGCGGGGCATACGCGAGGCTCTGGCGCGCACAGCGCGAGCTGGAGGGCCCGACCACGGCCGAGGGCGTCCCCGCCGCACGCGAGGCTTCGGCTGCGGGAGGCTCCGTCGTCACGTGCGCCGCCGCGGGCGCTGACGCATGCGCCGTCGCGACGCACGCCGCCACAGCCCCCGCGCGTCGCGGCGGGGCTGCGGTGATGGCGCGGCTCGTGGGGCTGGTGCGCCCGCTCACCGGCTTCATGGTGCTTGCGGTCATGATGGGCCTCATCGGGCACCTGTGCGCGGCGGCCATCACGGTGCTCGCCGGCTACGGCCTGCTTGGGCTTCTGGGTGACGCTGCCGGCCTGCCGCTTGCGGGCGTTGCCATGGCGATGGCCGCCTGTGCGGTCGCGCGCGGGCTCCTGCGCTACGGGGAGCAGTCCTGCAACCACTTCATCGCGTTCAAGCTGCTCGCGCTCATCCGTGACCGCGTGTTCCGGGCGCTGCGCCGCTGCGCGCCGGCCAAGCTCGAGGGGCGCGACCGCGGCAACCTGATCTCGGTCATCACCTCGGACATAGAGCTGCTCGAGGTCTTCTACGCGCACACCATCTCGCCGGCAGCCATCGCGGTGCTCTTCTGTGCTGTGGCCTGCGCGTTTATCGGCAGCCTCCACCCGGCGCTGGGTGTGCTCGCCCTTGTGGCGTACGTGGTGGTGGGCGGCCTGTGCCCGGCCGTCGCCTCGCGCCTTGCCGGGGACGCCGGCCAGCGCCAGCGCGACGGGGCCGGCGAGCTCTCCACCTTCGTGCTGGACAGCCTGCGCGGCCTTGACGAGATCCTCCAGTACGGCCGCGGGGCCGACCGCCTGGCGCAGATGGACGCGCGCTCCGCGCGGCTGGCCGCGAGCGAGGCCAGGCTCAAGCGCGCAACCGGGCTGGCCACGGCAATCACCAACGCGACGATCGTGGCCTTTGACCTGGCGATGCTGCTGCTTGCCGCGACGCTCAACCAGGCGGGCGAGCTGGCGTTCTCCGGGGTGCTGCTGAGCGTGCTCGCGCTCATGAGCTCCTTTGGGCCGTGCGTGGCGCTCGCGAGCCTCGGCTCCACGCTGCAGGGGACCTTTGCGGCAGGCAACCGCGTGCTCGACGTGCTCGACGACGAGCCGGTGACCGAGGAGGTCTCCGGCATGCCCGTCGCCACGTTTGCGGGCGCGTCCGCCGAGCACGTGAGCTTTGCCTACGACGGGGAGCGCGTGCTGGACGACGTCTCCCTTGCGGCGCCCGAGGGCGCCATCGTGGGCGTGACCGGGCGCAGCGGCTCGGGCAAGTCCACGCTGCTGCGGCTCTTCATGCGCTTCTGGGACGCCGACGAGGGGCGCGTGAGCGTCTCCGACCGCCCGGTTGACCAGGTCAACACCTCCGACCTGCGCACGATGGAGGCCCTCGTCACGCAGGAGACGCACCTCTTCCATGACAGCATCCGCAACAACCTGCGCATCGCCCGCCTCGACGCCTCGGACCTGGAGATCGAGGCCGCGTGCCGCAAGGCCTCCGTGCACGACTTCATCGCGGGCCTGCCCGCCGGCTACGACACGCCTGTGGGGGAGCTGGGCGACACGCTCTCTGGCGGCGAGCGCCAGCGCCTGGGCCTCGCCCGAGCCTTCCTGCACGACGCGCCGTTCCTGCTGCTTGACGAGCCGACGAGCAACCTCGACGCGCTCAACGAGGCGGTGATCCTGCGCTCCATCAAGGCCGAGCGCGCCGGGCGCACCGCGCTTCTCGTCTCACACCGGCCGTCCACGATGCGCATCGCGGACACGGTGGTCAGCGTGGAGAACGGGAGGGTGAGCTGATGGCGCGCGTCGACCCCGCCTGCGTGGCGTCCAAGCGCGAGCGTGAGAAGCGCATGGTCTCCGAGATGATTGCGCTCTACTGCCGGAAGAAGCACGGGTCGCGAGGCGCGTCCCGCCGTCGCGGCGAGCTCTGCCCGGAGTGCGCCGAGCTGGCGGAGTACGCCCGCTCCCGCAGCGACCGCTGCCCGTTCATGGAGACCAAGACGTTCTGCTCCAACTGCCGCGTGCACTGCTACAGGCTCGAGATGCGCGAGAAGATTCGCGAGGTCATGCGCTTCTCCGGCCCGCGGATGATCGTCCGCCACGGGGTAGAGACCAGGGCCGAGAAGAGGCGGCTTGACAGGGAGGAAAAGGGCATGAGCAAGAGGGACGCGATCAAGAGGGACCCGGGCGAGAAGGACCCGGGCGAGAAGGACCCGGGCGAGAAGGACCCGGGCGTGCGCCCCGGCGCCGTGAAGAGGGTGCTGCTGGTGGCTCTGGGCTGCGTGGGGCTGGCGCTCGGCGCGCTGGGGGCGGTGCTGCCGCTCCTGCCGGCCTTCCCGTTCCTGATGCTGGCGGCGTTCTGCTTTGCCAAGAGCTCCGAGCGGCTGAACGCGTGGTTTACGGGCACCAAGCTCTACCGAGACAACCTGGAGAGCTTCGTGGCCGGCCAGGGCATGACGCGTAAGACGAAGGTTCGCATCATGGTCACGGTGACGGTGCTCATGAGCGTCGGCTTTGTCATGATGCACGCGGTGCCGGTGGGCCGCGTGGTGCTGGCCTGCGTGTGGGTGTTCCACATCCTGTACTTCAGCTTTGGCGTGAGGACCAAGCCAGCTCCCTCGGAGGCGTAGGGCGATCCCTTGCCGGCTGGAGGTTGGCGGCGAGCTGGGACGCAAGTGCGTGGCGCTCGGGCGACGGGGCGGGAGCTGAGCATGGGCGGCCCCCGACGTGTACAATACCTGCGGTCAATTCCAGCTGATGAAATGAGGACCCATGCCAAGCCTCGCGGAGGAGATTACTTCTCGGCGCACTTTCGCCATCATCTCACACCCGGACGCGGGCAAGACCACGCTCACCGAGAAGCTGCTGCTCTACACCGGCAGCATCCAGACCGCCGGCTCGGTCAAGGGCAAGTCCAGCGCCAAGCACGCCGTGTCCGACTGGATGGACATCGAGAAGCAGCGCGGAATCTCGGTGACGTCGTCGGTACTTCAGTTCACCTACAACGGGTGCTGCGTCAACATCCTGGACACCCCCGGCCACCAGGACTTCTCCGAGGACACCTACCGCACGCTCATGGCGGCAGACTCCGCCGTCATGGTCATCGACGGCGCCAAGGGCGTCGAGGCACAGACGGTCAAGCTCTTCAAGGTGTGCGCGATGCGCGGCATCCCCATCTTCACCTTCGTCAACAAGCTCGACCACGAGACGCGCGACCCGTTCGACCTCATGGAGGAGATCGAGAACGTCCTCGGCATCGGGACCTACCCGATGAACTGGCCCATCGGCAACGGCCGCACCTTCCGCGGCGTCTTCGACCGCGCGAGCCGCCACGTCCTGGCCTTCGAGGGAGACGGCCGCGCCAACGCCACCAAGCGCGTGAACGAGATCGAGGCGGAGCTCGGTGACCCGGCGCTTGACGCGCTGGTCGGCGAGGAGAACCACCGCAACCTTATGGACGACATCGAGCTGCTTGACGGCGCCGACCACGAGTTCGACCTCGAGGCCGTGCGGACCGGCAAGCTCTCCCCGGTGTTCTTCGGCTCGGCGCTCACCAACTTCGGCGTAGAGCCGTTCCTGCGCGACTTCCTGCGCCTGGCGCCGGCACCCGCCGCGCACACGGACGCCGAGACGGGCGAGACCGTGGACCCCGCGAGCGACGTCTTCTCCGGCTTCGTCTTCAAGATCCAGGCCAACATGGACAAGAACCACCGCGACCGCATCGCGTTCCTGCGCATCTGCTCGGGCAAGTTCCAGCGCGGCATGGACGCCTGGCACGTGCAGGGCGACCGCAAGGTCAAGCTGGCCACGGGCACCGCGATGATGGCGGACGACCGCGCCACCGTGGACGAGGCGTACGCCGGCGACATCGTGGGCCTCTTCGACCCCGGCATCTTCTCCATCGGCGACACGCTCTGCACGCCGGGGAAGCACGTGCGCTACGCCGGCATCCCCACGTTCGCGCCGGAGCACTTCGCGCGCATCAGCCAGGTGGACACGCTCAAGCGCAAGCAGTTCGTGAAGGGCATGGAGGAGCTCGCGCAGGAGGGCGCCGTGCAGATCTTCCGCGAACTCGGCGCCGGCATGGAGAGCGTGATCGTGGGCGTGGTGGGCGTGCTGCAGTTCGAGGTGCTCGAGCAGCGGCTCAAGAGCGAGTACCACGTCGAGGTCTACCGCCAGGCGCTGCCCTACACGGAGGTCCGCTGGGTGGAGAACCCTGCCGACGAGCTCGACGTGCGCAGCCTCAACCTCACGCGCGAGACGCTGCGCGTGGAGAACATGCGCGGGGAGCGGCTGCTGCTGTTCACGAGCTCCTGGAACCTCGACTGGGCGGTCGAGCACAACGAGGGCCTACGCCTCTCCGAGTTCGGCAACGTGACGTTCTAGCGGCGGGCGCCCGGCGCGGCCGAGGCGGCCGGCGCCTAGCCCCGGCTACCGCTCCAGCTTGCGGACGACCTCAATCGCGGGATCCACGCCGGCGGCGAAGGCGTCGAAGTCCGCGTAGCTCCCGACAATGCTGCCGTAGTGGATGGGCACCGCGACGCGCGGGCGCAACGCGTTCACGAGCTCGGCGGCCTGACGCGCGTCCATCGTGTAGGTGCCGCCGACGGGGACGAGCGCGACGTCGCAGCTCACGGTCTCGTTGTCAGGGTTCTGGTCCGTGTCCCCGGCGCAGTAGTAGCGTGTGGGGTCGTCGTCCACGGTGAGCACGTAGCCGAGCCAGCCGTTCCCCTTCGGGTGCATGCCCAGGCGCTCGGGCTCCACGTTGTAGGCGGCCACGGCCTCCACGACGAGCCCGGGCAGCTCGACCCTCTCGCCGGCGCTCATGAGGTGGGTCTGCGCCGCCCCCAGCCCTGCGACGTCGTCGGCCATGGAGGCGGGCGCCACGAGCACGGTCTTCTCGCCCATTACGCGCGCGGCGTCATCGGGGGAGAGATGGTCGTAGTGGGCGTGGGTGATGAGCAGGTAGTCCGCATCGTGTGCGGGCTCGGAGTCGTCGAGGTGGAAGGGGTCGAGGTAGACCACCGTGCCGCCCGCGCCCTCGATGCGGATGGCGCTCTGGGTGAACACGCGAACGTTGGCAAGGCTCAGGCTCTCGGACATGACGGCTCCCTTCCGTGGGCGACCAGGCGGTCCTGGTCCAATCTTTCCCCATTGTAGGGCGACGAGAGGCGCGCCCTTGCCGCGCGCCTCTGTGCTGGCTCGGGCGATGATGGGCGTGCTTTCTGCCGGCGGACTTCTCTACTGGTGCACCGTGCTGAGGAACGCCTGCTCAAGCCGTGCCACGAGCGGGTAGGGGAGCAGCTTGGACGCCGCGTAGAACGCGCGCATGTCCGCCGAGGGGATGCAGAGCGCCCTCCCGTCGCGCGCCGCCGCGAGCCCGCGCCGCGCGACACGTCCCACCTCCTCGAAGCCGGTGAGCCGTGACATGCCGACCGCCACGTCGTCGGCGACGGCGTGGTCAAGGAAGCCGGTGTGCATGAACTTTGGGCAGAGCGCGGTGACGTGGATGTCCACGGGACCAAGCTCCTCGTTGAGCGCGCGGGAGAAGTCCAGCACAAAGCGCTTGGCTGCCGAGTAGGTTGCGAGGCCCGGCTGCGGCACGAAGGAGGCCACGCTCGCCACGTTGAGGATGCGAGAGCCTCCCTGCATGTAGGGCAGCGTGCGGTACGTGAGCTCCACGGGCGCCAGTATGAGCAGACGCACCATGTCCGCCGCCGCGCCGGCCGGCTGGTCGCAGAAGGCCCCGAACGTCCCGAAGCCGGCGTTGTTGACGAGAAGCACCACGCGTGCCGCCGGCTGCTCGGCGAGCGCCTGCTCAAGGACGTCGAACGAGGAGCGGTCGGTGAGGTCGAGGGCGAACGTGCGGACGGGCGTGGTGCACGTGTCGGCGAGCGCCTGGAGCCTCTCGGTGCTTCTCGCCACCGCCCAGATCTGGTCGAGCCTGCCGAACGCCCCTGCGTCGAGCTGGCGCACGACCTCGGCGCCGAGTCCCGACGAGGCTCCCGTTACGATGGCGATGCTGGTCATGTCTGCTCCTTCTCCCTGTGTCCTCGTGTCCCGCTGGTGGGCGGGGCTGTCAGTGCAGCCCCGGCGGTGGGTGCGCCGCCGGGGCAGCTCCGCCGGCGGGGTCGTCGGCGGGCGGGGGATGTGCGCCATTATGGCACGCGGGGAGGTCCGGGCGCGGTGGTGGCGTCGGCAACGCTTTGGGCGCGCCGGCGACAGCCGCCCTTGGCAACCGCATTCCGGCAACAGCACCCCGGCAACCGCCGCGTTTTTCTAAGCGGCCTTCTACCTGCGAATTTGCAGAAAAAGCAGGTAGATAGTGTTATTTTTCTGCTTAGGAAAACGCGGTTATTGCTGGGTTTGCGTTGCTGAAAGAATGCACTTGCGTCCTAAGTGCCTAGGAATATAATCCCCGTACGCCCGGCCGCGGGTCACATCCGGCCGCGGGCAATGTTGGGCTGCGGGTCACATCCGGCTGCGGGTCACATCCGGCTGCGGGCCACGCCCGGCCGCGGGCGGCGTTGGGCTGGGCGCCGGTCGGCTGTCGGCGCGTCACGTCACGGAGGCGGTCATGGAGAGCGTTATCCCCTTAATCATCGGCGGGCTCATCGTCCTTCTCGGAGGGTACATGGCGGCGACGGGAGACGTCCGCCCGCTGCACGGCTACCACTACGCGACTACGTCCCCGAGCGAGCTCCCGCTCCTTGCGCGTGAGACGGGTGTCTGCCTGGCGGTTACGGGCGTGGGCTGCATGCTCGCGGCGCCGACGCCGCTGCCAAACGAGGCCGAGGTGGTGGGCGTCGTCCTGCTTGCGGCGGGAATCGTCGGCGCAATAGTCTCCATCGTGCTGCACAACGGCGGGCTCGTCACGTTTGCGCCGGGAGCGGGCCTCGCCGGCCTAGGCCCGCGCGCCTCTGCCGTGGTCTGCGTCGTCGTGGGCGCGCTGCTCTCGCTCGTCGGCTTCGTCCCCGGAGCATACATGCTCCTCACGCACGACGTGAGCGCACTGCACAGCTACCACTACGCCAACGTTGCGGAGGCGGAAATCCCGGCGTTTGCCACGGGCGAGGGCCTCTCGATGATGGGCCTCGGCCTGGCGATCCTCGTCTTCATGGTCTCGCTGGCGGGCATGGCCTCGCGACGGCCGGCCCCCCGCTGGTCCAAGGTGCTGACGGTTGTGAGCGTCGTGCTCCTTGCGGCGAGCCTCGCGGCCCTGCTGCTCGTCATCGTCTGCTTCAACGGCTCGCTCGTGGCGGAGTAGGGCCGGCGAGAAGAACCCGGCCTGGTCCGGCCCACCAGCCCCGCTCGTCCCGCTCGCCCGGCCCGATCGTTCCGGCCCGCCCATCCGGCGCGCCCTCAGCCCCTCCCGACCGCTCCCTCGCGCCGGTAGGTCCCCGGGGTCACGCCGTAGGCACGCAGGAACACCCGGTTGAAGTAGCTCTGCTGGGAGAACCCGCACGCGTGAGCGATGGCTGCCACGGAGTCGTCCGTCTGGCGCAGCCGCGCCGCTGCCACTTCGAGCCGGTAGTCGATGAGATGGGCCACCGGTGAGCGGCTCGTGTAGCGGGCGAAGAGCCTGGAGCAGGTGCTCTTGCTCACGCTGCCCGCCGCGGCGATATCCTCCAGTTGCACGTTCTCCGCAAAGTGCTCCCGCACGTAGGCCATCATGCGGCGGAGCGTCTCGAGGTTGGAGTCGACGGGCTCCGGCGCGGCGTCGCGCTCGGCCAGTACGCAGCTGAGCTGGCGGAAGATCTGGAAGCAGCGCGCCATGACCTCCAGCTCAAAGGCGTGCGGCCTCTCGCGCAGCAGCACCTCCACGTCTTTGAGGTAGCCGCGGATGCGCTCCGCGCGGCCCTGGCTCGCCCTCAGCAGGACGTGGCTGAACGCGGCCTCGTCAAGCACGGGCCGTACGCACGCCTCGAAGACGCGCGGGCTCTGCGCGAGGACGCCCGTGTCGATGACGAGGGTCATGCAGTCGCCCGGGGCGTTGTCCGCCGCCATGAGGTGGTGGACCTGGCGACGGTTCACAAAGCAGAGGTCGCCCTTGCCCAGCAGGAACGTCTCCTGGTTGGTCTGGCAGCGCAGCCGCCCTCGGGTGACGCAGACGAGCTCGATCGCGTCATGCCAGTGCGCGAGCTCGCCGCCGGCGGCCATGTGCGCCGTGTCGGTGTGCTCCAGGAGGACGGGAAGCTCGGGCGAGGTCTGTGAGAGGGCGTTCACGAGGCTCCTTTGCCGTCGGTCTCGGGATGCGGGACCTCATCGTTATCTAATACCTGTATTGAGAAGATAGTATAACTTAATGAGCAGCAAATGCTATATCGAAGTCCTGACAAAGCATATCGTACTAATCAGCAAATGCAACCTACAAGAAAGGGGAACCACCATGGAGTCCAAGATGAACGCCTTCCTGTCCGATCTCGTCGTCGAGTACCACAAGCTCCAGAGCCTGCACTGGTACGTGCGCGGCCCCGAGTTCTTCCAGGCCCACGCCAAGCTCGAGGAGTACTACGACGGCGTCCGCAACCTGGTTGACGACGTGGCCGAGGCCATGCTCATGGAGGGCCTGAGGCCGGTCTCTCGCCTGGCGGACTTCCTTGCGCAGGCGCAGGTCAAGGAGGCCTCGGGCGAGTTCGTGGACGCTTCGGCCGTCGTGGAGGTCGTGCTGGCGGACTTCCAGCTGCTGCTCGACGAGGCAAAGGAGGTCAAGCGCGCCGCCGAGGAGGCGGGAAGCGACCTCGTGGCCGCCAAGGCGGACGGCTACATCGAGCACTTCTCCAAGGCGGTCTGGATGCTCGGCCAGAGCCGCTAGCCGCCTGGCCCCGCCTCCTGGCCGGCGATAAGGCCCTTGACCGAAGAGAGGGTTCGGCCGGCGAGAAGGACCCCCAACCGGCGAGAAGGACCCCAGTTGACGAGGCCCCCGCGTCCCCGTGGCGTGGGGGCCTCGCTGCTGCGAATCGAGCTTGACGCTCCTATGCGCGCTGGACGCCCGCTGACCTTATTTGATCGTCATCACCGGAACGTCGACCGAGCGCAGCACGCCGAAGCTCACGCTGCCGAGCATCCCGCGCAGCGCGCCGAGGCCACGGCGTCCCATCACCACCAGGTCGATGTCACGGCTCTCCACGTAGTCGGCGATGCCCTCGACGGGGGACCCCGCAATCACAGCGTCCGCCACGATCTTGCACTGAGCGTCGTCGCGCGACTGGTCGATGACCTCCTGCACGTCTGCCACGGTGCGCTCCACCGCGGAGTCCATGATGCGCTCGTAGGTCGTGGGGTCGGTGACGGCGTACGGCGTCTCGAAGCCCTCGCCCAGCAGCGTGGGGTTGGGCAGCGCCGCGGACGGGATGACGGTCACCACGTGCACCTTCGCCTCTGGGTACTGGCCCGCCATGCCCAGCGCGACGTGCAGGGCGCTCTTGGCGTGCTCAGACTCGTCGTAGGGAACCAGGATGTTCTTGAAGAACATGGCGACCTCCTTCGAACGCCGTGAACCAACGCACCTACCTGCGTTATACCCCTGCTCGGCGCGCGGGGCGGATTGGTCGGCGAGCGTGGGCGAGAAGCCCGGGGATGGCGCGGCTCACCGGCCCCCGCGGACCTTGAGCGACTGCAGGTACTCCTTCTGCGCCTCCGTGACTCGGCGGCTCTCGCGTGCCTTCTGCAGGGCCTTGTTGTGCGTCCACGCGTCCAGCCGCGGCGGGCGCCCCTCAAAGAGCGGCAGCGTAGCGGCCTCCTGCTTTATCAGCGCAAACGAGAAGTACCACGCCCGGGCCATGTTGACGTAGTACTCCGGCCGGTCGATGCCGGCGACGATCTCCAGCTGCCCGGGCTCGAATGCCTCGTCCAGGAAGAGCTCCATGAGCTGCGTCACGCCGAAGCGCACCACGTACTCTGGCTGGCCCGGCGCCACCCACTCCCGGATCTTTTCGAGCACGGCGGGCAGCTCTCGCCGGAAGGCCGGCACCCGGATGAGGTCGCACGTGGCCCAGTTGTCCACGTGGGGGAGAAAGCGGTCCAGCAGGCAGAACGCCTCCTCGGCCGAGGCGGACAGCAGCCCGATGAGCTCGCCGTGGAGGTTCATCTCGTCGTAGGTGGCGTGCGGCAGGGCGGACCCCACGAAGGCGCGCGCGTCGCCTGGGCGCCGGCGTGCCAGCTCCCTCGCGTAGCGGCGCAGCTCTGGCGTGCGCACCCCGAGGATGCGCTCCGGCTCGACCGTGGGCACGAGCTTGGCCTGGAAGTCGCGATAGGCGGGGTCCGCCAGCTTTGCGAGCTCGTCGTGAATGGTCGGCATGGGTCCTCCCGTCGCCCCTGGGCTGAGCCGCCACTATATCGCACCTTGCCTCGCGGGCGCGACGCGCGAGACGGGTCCGCGAGGCCGACGCAAAGGTGACCAATGCGTCACGTGACGGGCGGCGCCCCTGCCGGTAGGATGGCGGCAGGGAGGTGGTCGGATGGGCGAGAAGGTGCTGGTGGTCGAGGACGATGCCGACATCGTGGAGCTCCTTGAGCTCTATCTCACGGGCAGCGGCTACGAGGTGCTCTCCGCGGGCGACGGCGTCGCCGCGCTCGAGCTGGCGCGTACGCACCCCGTGGACGTGGCGCTCGTTGACATCATGATGCCGCGCATGAACGGCTACGACTTCATCAAGGAGCTGCGACGGAAGAGCTCGGTGCCGGTGATCGTCATCTCGGCACGCGCCCAGCCGGCGGACAAGATCGTGGGGCTCGACGCCGGGGCGGACGGCTTCATCGCCAAGCCGTTCGACCCGCTTGAGGTCACTGCCTACATCCGCGCCATGCTGCGCCGTGCGGCGGCGTCCCCTGCCGCCGAGCCCGCCCCCGCGGCGCCGGCCCCGGACGACGGCGCCGTCATCACCGTGGGCAAGCTCGCCTTTGACACGGAGCGGCTCATCCTCACGTGCGGCGGCACGCCCGTCCCGCTCACGGCTGCCGAGCTCAAGATCATGGCGAAGCTTATGGCCTCGCCGGGGCGCGTGTTCTCCAAGGACCAGCTCTACGCCTGCGTGAACGGCGAGCCCGCCGAGGGTGGCGCGGGCAGCGTCATGATGCACGTCTCCAACATCCGCGCCAAGCTCGAGGATGACCCTCAGCGCCCGCGCTTCATCAAGACCGTCCGCGGCCTGGGGTACGCGCTCGATGGCTCGTGACACGGCGCGCCGCGCCGCGCGTCCCGACCGCACGGGCCCCGCCGCCGCGCCCTCCCATCGCTCCCCGCGCGTCCTTCTCGCCGACTTCGGGAGGAGCCTCGCCGTGCGCTGCCTGGCCCTCCTCGCCGTGTACGTGCTCGCGCTTGCGGGAGTGATCGCCGGGGTGGCCACGCTCGCCGACTCCGTCTTTGAGAACGCGTTCCCCTCCATGGACACCGTGCTCGAGTACCAGGGGGACCTCGCCGAGGACCGCTTTGACGCGCTGGCGACCGGCCGCCTCTCAAGCCGCCTCATCGTGGTCTTCGACGGCGACGGCCGCCGCCTCTACGCCTCGAGCGAGCGGGCTGGCGAGAAGATCCGCGCCTCGGACCTCGCCGTCATCGGGGATTACGAGGACGGGTCCTTCTACGAGGTCTTCGAGGAGCCGGGCGAGGGCGGGACGCGCTACCGGATCATGCTCTGCTCCTACGGCGGCTCGGACGGCTCCGCGAAGGTCGTGGAGTCGTGGTGCGAGCTTGACGAGGACCTCTCCATCGTGGATGGCCCGCTCTTCCCGGGGCGGGGTGCGCTCACGCAGCGCGAGTTCAACCTCATCAGGGGCGTCTACAACGCGCGCATGGACATCTCACGCCTGGACTACGAGACGTCCGACGGGAGCCCGCGCACCCTCGTGCTGGCCGCGCCGCTCGTGAGCGACGCGAGCTTCGCCAGGGTCACCGACGTCGCTGCGCGCGTGTGTGGCTGCTTGCGGTTCCCGCCGTGCTGGTGGTGAGCGCGGTGGCGGCGCTGCTGCTCGCGCGGCTCGTCCGCCGCGCGGCACGCCCGCTTGACCGCGCCATCGACGCCTTCCGCAACGAGGGGGCGGGCTGCCCGGGGGTGGCCTTCGTGCCCGAGGGGGCGCGCGAGGCCGGCGTGCCCACCGAGCTCGTCCCCGTCTACGAGGGCTTCTGCGACCTCATGGCACGCCTGCGCTCCTCTCGCGACGACCAGCGCCGCATGGTGGCGAGCGTCTCGCACGACCTCAAGACCCCGCTCACCGTGATCCGAGGCTACTCCCAGGCCTTCTGCGAGGGCCGCGTGCCGGAGGGGCGCACGGACGCCTACCACCGCGCCATCCTCGGGCGCGCCGTCGCCGCCGCCGAGCTTCTGGACGAGCTCTCCGACTACGCGCGCATGGAGCACCCGGACCACGTCGCCGCCCTCGTCCCGGCCGACGCGCGCGAGCTCCTGACGGAGGCGGTCGAGTCCGCCCGCCCGCTCGCCGAGCAGCAGGGGTGCGTGCTCGAGGTCGAGCTGGGGCACCGGCCCGCCCCGGTCCTTGCCGATACGAGGCTCTTCCGTCGCATGGTGCTCAACCTCGTGGAGAACGCGGTCACCCACAACCCCGCGGGCACGCGGGTCCGTGTGGCGTGCGCCGTCGGGTGCGACTCCGGCGGGTCTAGGGTCTGCCGCCTCACCGTGGCGGACACCGGGAGGGGGATAGCCCCCGAGGTGGCAGGCCGCGTCTTCGAGCCCTTCGTCACCGAGGACGCCGCCCGTCCGGCCGGGGGAGGGACGGGGCTCGGGCTCGCCATCGTCCGGCGCGCCGCCGAGCTCATGGGAGGTACGGCGCGCGTTGACGAGCGCCCGGACGCGCCGTGGTCCACGGCCTTCATGGTCGAGCTACCCTTCGCGGACGTGGGCGCGTCCGGGTCCGTCCAGCCCGTCTCGCCGGGCCTCCCGCGGGCCTCAGCGAATCTTTAGGGTCCTGCGGCCGGCCTCAGCAACCCTTGAGCCAATCCTCACGTCCGCCTGAGGGTGCCTCCGTAGCCTAGGAGACGTAGACAGGGCTGACAAGGAGGAAGCATGGCAACTGACACGCAAGGCGGCGCGGGGCGCGCGCCCAGGCCCGAGGCGGTGCGTTCGTCCGCTGCCGGGCGTGTCGCCGCGCCCGGGGTGGGAGGCGCACCCTACTCCCACACGGCGCTCGCTTTCCTCGAGCACGGCGCCCTGGCCCACCCGGGCCGCCCCGCCGTGAGGGAGGGGGACGTCACCCTCACCTACGGCGAACTCTTCGAGCGGAGCCGCCGCATCGCCACCGACCTTCTCGCCCGCGGCCTCGGCGGCGGCCCCGTGATCGTGTGCATGGAGAAGTGCGCCGAGGCGCTGGCCGTCTTCTTCGGCACCCTCATGGCCGGCGGCTTCTACGTGCCGGTGGACCCCTCCGCCCCCCAGGGCCGCGCCGCGAGCCTCTACGACCGGCTCGGCGGCCCGCTGGTGGTCACCGGCGAGAAGGACCTCCCGGCCGTCACGTCCCTCTTCCCGACCGCCCGGGTGCTTGACTCCTCCGGGATGGGCGCGCTCCCCGCAGATGACGCGGCGCTCGCCCGGGCGGCCCGGGACGTGGCGGGGACCGACGTCGCCTACGTGCTCTTCACCTCCGGCTCGACCGGCGAGCCCAAGGGCGTCGCCGTGAGCCACGCCGCGATCCTGGAGTTCGTCTCCACCTTCGTGGAGACCTTCGGGCTGCGCCCGGACGACGTGCTCGCCAGCCAGGCCCCGCTCGACTTCGACGTCTCCGTCAAGGACATCTACGGCTCGCTCGCCGCGGGGGGATGTGTGGCCCTGCTGCCCCGGCGCCTCTTCTCGGCGCCGGCGCGGCTTGTCGCTGAGATCGAGGCCAGCGGCGCCACGGTGCTCGTCTGGGCCGCGGCGGCGCTCTGCCTGGTGAGCGGCCTGCGCGCCCTTGGCGAGGCGGACCTCTCGCGGCTGCGGCTGGTGATGTTCAGCGGCGAGGTCATGCCGGCCGAGCACCTGCGCCGCTGGATGGGGGAGCTCCCCGGGGCCACCTTCGTCAACCTCTACGGCCCCACGGAGGTCACCTGCAACTGCCTCTACCACGTGGTCGACCGCGACCGCGACTACCCGGGGGGCGTGCCGCTGGGGGAGCCCTTCCCCGGCCGCCGCGTGCTGCTGCTCGACGAGGGGGGCCTCCCCGCCACGCTGCCCGGCACGGTGGGCGAGCTCTACGTGGGCGGCTCCGCGATAGCGCGCGGCTACTACGCCGACCCTGAGCGCACTCGGGCGGCCTTCGTCCAGAACCCGCTCTCCGACGCGCTTCCCGAGACGCTCTACCGCACCGGCGACCTCGCGCGCGTTGGCGAGGACGGGGAGCTCTACTTCCGCGGTCGCGCGGACAACCAGGTCAAGCTCCAGGGGCATCGCATCGAGCTCGAGGAGGTGGACGCGGCCTTTGAGCGGCAGCCCGGCGTGGAGCGCTGCCGTTGCACGCTTGACGAGCGCGCCTCTCGGGTCTGCGCCTTCTTCGAGGGCGAGGCGGACCCCGACGAGCTTCGCCGCGCCGTGGCCCGCCTCGTGCCGGGCTCCGCGGTCCCGGCCGTCATCGAGCGCGTGGACGCGATGCCGCTTCTAAGGAACGGCAAGGTCGATCGTGCGGCGCTGCTGGAGGGCCACCGTGCCCGCCGCGCCGCGAGGGGAGTGAGGTAGCGATGGTGACAGAGGCCGCCCTCATGCGGTTCGCCGAGGACTTCGGGACGCCGCTCTACGTGTTCGACACGCGGGAGCTCTCCCCGCGGGTGCGTCGCATCTCCGATGCCCTGCCGTCCGGCACGTGCCTGTGCTACGCCGTGAAGGCGAACACCTTCGTGCTCGGCGCGCTCGCGGGGCTCGTCACGCGCCTGGAGGTCTGCTCCCCGGGCGAGCAGCGCATCTGCCGCGCCCTCGGGGTTCCGGAGGCGCAGCTCGTCGTCTCGGGCGTCAGCAAGGATCCTGCCGCGCTGGGCGAGGCCCTCTCCGCGCGGGAGCTCCCCGCGGCGGTGACCGTGGAGTCGACCTCCCAGCTTGGGCTCGTGCGCTCCCTGGCGGCGGAGCGGGGCAGGCGCGCCCCGGTGCTCCTCCGGCTCTCGAGCGGCAACCAGTTCGGCCTCGATCGGGCCGACCTTCTGCGCGCGGCGCGCGACCTCGCGGACGACCCCTGCCTGGAGCTCCGGGGCGTGCAGTTCTTCTCGGGCACGCAGAAGGGCTCCGCCCGGCGCCTGCGTCGCGAGCTCGCCGGCCTCGACGCCCTCATGCTCGAGCTCGGCCTGGCCTGCGGGCGGCCGCTGCCCGAGCTCGAGTACGGTCCCGGGCTGCCCGTGGCCTACTTCGACGGGGGCGCGGTGGACGAGGGGGAGCTCCTCGCGGCGCTCTCGGAGGGCATCGAGGGCCTTTCCTGCCGGGCGCACGTGACCCTTGAGCTGGGGCGCAGTCTCGTGGCCGGCTGTGGGACCTACCTCACGCGCGTGACGGACACCAAGACGGTGGCTGGCCAGCGCTACGCCATCGTGGACGGCGGCATGCACCAGATCGTCTACTACGGCCAGTCGCTCGCCATGCGGCGGCCGCCGGTGCGGCTCCTGGGCGGCCCCTGCGGCGAGGGGGACGGCGAGAGGGACCTCGGCACTCGCAACGTCCCCGGCCACGCGCCCGGGGACGCCCCCGCCTGGAACGTCTGCGGATCGCTCTGCACGGTCAACGACATCCTGGCCAAGCAGCTCCCGCTCCCAGGCCTTGCCGAGGGCTCGCTTTTGGCCTTCGGGCGCGCCGGCGCCTACTGCGCCACCGAGGGCATGTCGCTCTTCCTGAGCCGCGACCTCCCGCGCGTGGTGCTCGTGGGCGCGGACGGCACGCCGGAGCTCGTGCGGGCGGGCGTGAGGACCGACCCGCTCAACACGCCCTGCCCCGACCGCTCGTAGCGAGGCCGCGGGGCGCGGGACCAACTGGGACTGCCCGGGACCGCCCGGGATTAGTCGGGACCACCCGGGACTGCCCGGGATCGTCGGTGGCCGACAAAGGGGTCACCTAGGACGGACAAGTCAGAAAGGAACAGCCATGGACGCAATTCTTGACATCCTCGAGGAGCTCAAGCCCGGCGTGGAGTATCGCGGGCGCACCGACCTCGTGGACAGCCGCGAGCTCGACTCCCTCACCATCATCGCCCTCGTCGCC
Organism: uncultured Atopobiaceae bacterium; assembly: GCA_944321515.1. Classification (GTDB taxonomy): domain Bacteria; phylum Actinomycetota; class Coriobacteriia; order Coriobacteriales; family Atopobiaceae; genus Thermophilibacter. The sequence goes on from CALULO010000002.1 coordinate 117,693, forward strand.
GAGCTGGAGGACGTCTTCGACATCGCCGTCCCGGCGGCGGAGATCGTGCCGGAGAACCTCAACTCGCCCGAGGCCATCTGGGCCCTCGTCTGCCGCCTGCGCGAGCAGGGCCTCTAGGGTGTGTGAGGGGAAGACGTGACCTCGTACTTCACGCCGCAGTTTCTCGTGCTCTTTCTGCCGGGCTCGGCCCTGTGCTACCAGCTCGTGCCGAGGAGGGCCCGCTGGGCCGTGCTCCTTGCGGCGAGCTACGCCTTCTTCTGGGCGCTGAGCGGGTGGCTGGCCGTCTTCGTGACGGTCTCTGCGCTGGTTATCTGGCTCACGGGCCTGGCGCTGGGCACCGAGGCGGCGCGCCGGGGCCGGGAGCTCGCGGAGCTGGGGGCGGACCGCCGTGCCGTGCGGCGCCTCTGGCAGCGTCGGATGCGCCTCACGCTCGCGGTGGGCGTCCTCGCCAACCTGGGCATCCTCGTGGCGCTCAAGTACGCCGGGTTTCTCGCCGGGCTCGTGAGGCCGCTGGGGGCGGTGATGCCGGAGCTCCCTAGGATTGGGCTGCCCATCGGCATCTCGTTCTACACGATGCAGGCGGTCTCGTATCTGGTGGACGTGTACCGCGGCACCGTCGCCGCGGACGCGAACCCCCTGCGTCTCGCCCTCTACCTCACGTTCTTCCCCCAGATCATGGAGGGGCCGATCTGCCGCTACGCCCAGACCGCGCAGGCCCTCTGGTCGGGGGCGCCCGTCACGGCCAAGCAGGTCTTCTCCGGCAGCGCCCGGGTGCTCTGGGGCCTGGCGAAGCGCATGGTCGTGGCGGACCGCCTCAACTCCCTCGTGAGCCCGGTCTTCGCGGACCCCGGCTCCTATGACGGCGGCGTGATCGTGCTGGCCGCGGTGCTCTACACCCTCCAGCTCTACTGCGACTTCTCGGGCACGATGGACTGCGCGGTGGGCATGGGGCGCCTCTTCGGCATCGCTCTCCCGGAGAACTTCAGCCAGCCGTTCTTCTCGCGCACCGCGTCTGAGTTCTGGCGGCGCTGGCACGTCACGCTCGGCGAGTGGTTCAAGGACTACGTGTTCTACCCGGTCTCCCTGAGCGGCCCGGTCAAGCGGCTCACCGGGGCCGCGCGCCGCGCGCTCGGCGGACGCATGGGGCCGGCCGCGGCCAGCGGGGTGGCGCTCTTCTGCGTCTGGCTGGCAAACGGGCTCTGGCATGGGGCCGGCACGCAGTACCTGCTCTTCGGCATGTACTACTTCGTCCTCATCTGGGCTGGGGCCCTGGTGGAGCCCGCGTCCCAGGCGCTCTGCGCCCGTCTGGGCGTGAGCCGGTCGGGGGCCCTCTGGCACGGGTTCCAGCACGTGCGGACGCTGCTCGTGGTGGTTGCGGGCGAGCTCATCTTCCGCTCGGCGAGCGCCGAGCAGGGCCTGGAGCTGCTCGGCCGGGCTACGCTCGACTTCCGCGCGGACTCGCTCCTTGACGGGACGGTGCTCGCGGTGGGCATGGACGTGGCCGACTTCGTCGTGGTGGGCGTCTTCGTTGTGCTGCTCCTCGTTGCCGGCGTGCTCCGGGAGCGTGGGGTCCACCCGCTCGAGGGCGCCTGGCGGCGCGGGCCGGTGGTGCGCTGGGCGGTGTGCTTCGCCCTGCTCATGTGTGTGGTGGTCTTCGGGGCCTACGGGGTGGGCTATACGCCGGTGGACCCGATGTACGCCTCGTTCTAGCGTCCCGTGGGCGCAAGAAGGGAGAACCCTGTGAGACAGCGTGTGACGCGGGCGCTGCGCCTGCTCCTGGAGGCGTCTGTGGCCGTGGTGGTGACGCTTGCGGTGCTCGTGGCGCTCTCGCACGTCTTCGTGCCGAAGAACAACCAGGTTGAGTTCGGCCAGCACGAGGCCCGGGCAAACGGCGTGCGCGGCGAGCTTGCCGACACCGTCGACGTGCTCTTCCTTGGGGACTCCGAGGCGTACACGTCCTTCTCGCCCCTGCAGCTGTGGGGGGAGCGGGGCATCACGTCCTACGTGGTGGGAACCTCCGCCCAGAAGCTCTGCCTCACGCGCTCGCTGTTGGAGCGCGCCCTTGAGAGGCAGAGCCCCCGCGTGGTGGTGCTTGAGACGGACTGCCTGTTCAGGGCGTTCTCGGTGGGCGAGGCCATGGCGTGCGCGGTGCAGGACGTCCTGCCCGTGTTTGAGTACCACGACCGCTGGAAGAGCCTGCGTCCCGAGGACGTGCTGGGGCAGGTGCAGTCCACCTGGGTCGATGACGCCAAGGGCCACGTCGCCCGGGAGGGTGTGGAGCCTGCGGACGACTCGGCCTACATGGCGCCCACCGACGAGCTGGCCGAGCTCCCCCCGATGAACCACGCCTACCTGGAGGGGATCGCCCAGGCGTGCGAGCGCTCCGGCGCCCGGCTGGTGCTCGTGAGCACGCCGAGCACCAAGAACTGGAACATGGCGCGCCACAACCGCACGGAGCAGCTTGCCTCTGAGCTGGGGCTTGACTACGTGGACCTCAATGTCGGGAAGAGTCGCGTGGACATCGACTGGTCCGCGGACACCTACGACGCGGGCGACCACCTCAACGTCTCCGGCGCGCGCAAGGTCACCGCGGCCGTGGGCGGGCTCCTGTCGGGGCGCTACGGGATGCCCGACCACCGTGGCGACGATGCCTACGCCAGCTGGGACGAGGCCTACGAGCGCTCGGGGCAGGGCGCCTGACGGGCTCCGGCGCGCGGGGCGTCCGGGGCGGGGGGCGTCCGGGGCGGGGCGCTAGCGCCCCGCCCCTGGGCGCGGGACACGACTCGCTAGCGTGCGGGGTGCCCCTGGGCGCAGTGGTCCAGGCACATCCCGATGAACTCGCCCATCTCCGCGCGGAAGTCCACGGCGGGCCGCTCCACGCCGAGCTCCGCGAGCGCCTGGGCAACCAGCGGGTTGCTCGCGCAGGTGCCCGTCATGCCCACCGCGTGGTGGTAGACGGTCTCCAGCAGCCAGTTCACGCGACCTGCCTCTATCGGCAGGATCCTGGGCAGCCTCTCGGCCATGGCGTCGGCCATCTGGTGGTAGCACCGCTTGTACTCGACGAGCTTCGCCACCGTGACGTTGGTCTCCACGATGGTGAAGAGGAGGTCGCCCAGACGGAAGTAGTCCCGGTGCGCGTTGGCGATCCCCGCCCAGACCTCGGCTACCACCTCGGGCGCGAGCCCGCAGCCCTCGGGCAGCGCGGCGAGAAGGGCCTGGTAGTAGGAGACGCACTCGTCGGCGGAGAGCAGCAGGAAGATCTCCTCCTTGGTGCGCACGTACTTGTAGAGGTTGGCGCGCGACCAGCCCAGCTCGTCGGCGATGGTCGAGAGCGTGATCTCGTGGTAGGGGCGCTCGGAGAACTGCCGCCGGGCGACGCCCTTGATCTGCTCCAGGCGCTGCCCCTTCTGCTCGGCGCTGCGCGCACGTATGAACTCAGCCATGGCGTCCCCTGTCTCTCCGGATAGGTGTAGTATAGCGCGCCTTATCGGCTCCTAGATAAAAGAGCGTTACTTAACCGCGGGTGGATGACGACGAGAGGGACGCGGGGCCTGCGGGCGCAACGTCCCTCTCGCCCGCGCTAGAGCTCCCGGACGCGGCCGTCGCGGACCTCCCACGTGCGGCTGGTGCACGCGGAGAGGAACGCGTGGTCGTGGCTCACGAGCAGCAGCGCGCCGGGGAAGGCCGCCAGCGCCCGCTCCAGCGCCTCGGTCGAGTGGAGGTCCAGGTGGTTGGTGGGCTCGTCCATGACGATGAGCGCCGGGTGGCGCAGGATTCCTTCGGCCAGCAGTAGCTTGCGGAGCTCGCCGGGGCTCGTGCGGCGGCCCTCGAGGATGCGGTCTGGGTCGGAGTTGAGCTGTGCCACCGTGGAGAGCACGCGCCCGCGCTCTGCGGACCCGAGGCGCGTCACGCGCCCGACGGCCGCGTCGCGTGCGTCCGTTGCGAGTTCCTGGGGGACGTCCAGCACCGTGAGGTCGTCCGCCACGAGCGTCCGCAGGTACGCGAGCAGCGTGGACTTACCCGCCCCGTTGGGCCCGACGACGCCCACGTGGTCGGTGTTGCCGAGCCAGAGCTCGGGAACCTCGAGCGTGCCGCCGGGCCCGCAGGCGATTCGGGCCGCCGGCACGTGCAGAACCGTCTTGCGCGGGCTCAGGGAGCTATCCACCCAGAGGTCGCCGTCGTAGCGCTTGTGGACGTAGGCGGCGGCAAGGCGCTCCCGCGCGGCGGACAGCCGCGCGTCCATCTGGGCGGAGAGCCTGCCGGCGTGCCCGTCCTTGCCGGTGAACCGTGCGAGGTCGATGCGGGCCTTGGCGTCGTGGTCCTTGGGGTTCACACGGCCCTTGCTGCGCAGGGCGTCGGCCCGCGCGGCCTCGTGGGCGCGCGCGTCCTTCTCGACGGAGAGGCGTGCGAGCTCGCGTCGGGCTTCGGCGCGCTCGGTGACCACGGTCGCGCGCTCGCGCTCCGCCTGGGCGTGCGCCGCGGTGTAGCCGCCCGGCCGCACTACGACCCTACCCGACTCGAACGACGCGCAGCGACTGGCGAGAAGGTCCACGAGCTCGCGGTCGTGGGAGACGAGGATGCCGACGCCGCGGTAGCGCCCGAGGGCCGCCACGAGCTCCGAGCGGGCGTCGGCATCGAGGTGGTTGGTGGGCTCGTCGGCCACGAGCACGTCCGGGTGGCTCCAGAGGGCTGCCGCCACCTGGAGCTTCTTGCGCTCGCCGAAGGAGAGCTCGTGGAAGCGCCAGGGCATGTCGTCCTCTATGTGGAAGGTCTCGCGCAGCAGGCGCGCCTCGCGGCCGTAGTCAAGGGCGAAGTTCACGAGCCCCGCGGGCGGCTCGTCGGCGTCCTGGGCCACGTAGGCGCAGAAGAGGCCGCCCGTAACGAAGCCTGCGTCTGGGGTGAGCTCGCCGCAGGCGATTCGGGCCAGCGTGGTCTTCCCGCAGCCGTTGTCGCCGAGCAGCGCCGTCCAGCCGCACGGAAAGGTCATGGTCAGGTTGTTGATTATCGGCTCGGTTGCCGAGGGATAGGCGTACGTGACGCCGGAGAGCATCAGTTGCATAGACATCTCGTTTCCGCGCGGGGCAGGGGGGGGGAGACCCTTGCGTCATTCCGCGCATTGAAGTGAACTCGGCTGAAGATGTCTAGCGAATGCCCACGTATCCCTGTCCTTCTGTGGTCCGACGGCGGCGCCACCCGCGCTGCGGGGCCCATTCCCCGCTCGGCCGACGCGCTCAGTATGGTGTGGTCGGCACATGCCGTCAAGGGTGACGGCGCGGGGCGTCGGCGAGCGTCGCCCGGCGGCCGAGGCGCGTCGTGGTGGGCGAGAAGGACGCGCGCGGTCTGCGGGGCGGCGGGACGGGGGCGCTCGGCGGTCCTTCCTGGGCCGGGCGCCCGTGCTACCATCGGGTTCCAGGTGACAGGCGTCGGTGAGAGGGGGGGCTTGGGTGAGGCAGGCGGTCGTGGGGCTTCTCGCCCACGTGGACGCGGGCAAGACCACACTTGCCGAGGCGATGCTCGAGCGTGCCGGCGCCATCCGCTCCGCCGGGCGCGTCGACCGAGGCGAGTCCCACCTGGACACCGACGCCATGGAGCGCGAGCGCGGCATCACGATCTTCTCGTCCAGCGCGGCGCTCGACTGGTCCGGCGCGCACCTCATGCTCCTGGACACGCCGGGCCACGTGGACTTCTCTGCCGAGGCCGAGCGCACGCTTGCCGCCCTCGACCTGGCCGTACTTGTGGTGGGCGCCAACGACGGCGTCCAGGGCCACACCGAGACGCTCTGGGAGCTGCTGCGCCGCCGCGGCGTCCCCACGCTCGTCTTCGTGGGCAAGTGCGACCTGGAGAACCCCGGGCGGGACGACCTTCTCTCCGAGCTTCGCACGCGCCTGTCCGCGGCCTGCGTGGACGCGGCCGCGCTTGTCGCGGGAGACCCGGCCGCTGTGGAGGACGTTGCCTCCGCCGACGAGGCGGCGCTCGAGGAGTACCTCGCCTTGGGCTCTCTGGGGCGGGCCACGCTGGCGCGGCTCTTCTCGGCAGGGGCGGTCTTCCCCGTGCTCTTTGGTGCGGCGCTGCGCGGGGAGGGCGTGAGCGAGCTGCTTGACGCGCTGGCGGCGCTGGCGCCGGAGCGCTCGTGGCCGGAGGAGTTTGCGGCGCGCGTCTTCCGCGTGAGCCGCTCGGCGCGCGGGGAGCGGCTGGCCTGGGTCAAGGTCACTGGTGGCTCCCTGCGCGCGAAGACGCAGCTCACGGGTACCGACCGCGGCGTGGCGTGGAGCGAGAAGGTCAACGAGGTGCGTCTCTACCAGGGCGCGGCCTTCGAGACCGTCCCGGAGGTGCCCGCCGGGCGGGTCTGCGCCGTCACCGGGCTCACGCACGTCGTCCCGGGCAGCGCCCTTGGGGCCGAGCCCCCGCTTGAGCAGCCGGCCCTGGCGCCCGTGCTCTCCTACCAGGTGATCCCCGCAGAGGGCACGGACGTCTCCGCCCTGGTCCGGGCGCTTCGAGAGCTGGCGGACGAGGACCCGACGCTCGGTGTGACGTGGCTCGAGCAGCTTCAGGAGGTGCACGTCCAGCTCATGGGCGAGGTGCAGCAGGACGTGGTCCGCGAGCTTCTGAGGGAGCGCCACGGCATCGACGTCGCCTTCGGCTCCGGCGGCATCCTCTATAAGGAGACGCTGCGCGCCCCGGTCGAGGGCGTGGGCCACTTCGAGCCGTTGCGCCACTACGCTGAGGTCCGCCTTGAGCTGGAGCCGCTGGCCCGCGGCGCGGGCGTGGAGTTTGGCACGCGCTGTCCCACCGACGAGCTCGACCTCAACTGGCAGCGTCTCATCCTCACCAACGCCATGGAGCGTGACCACCTGGGCGTGCTCACGGGCGCGCCGCTCACGGACGTGCGGGTGACGCTGCTTGCGGGCCGCGCCCACGCTAAGCATACCGAGGGCGGGGACTTCCGCCAGGCGACCTATCGCGCCGTCCGCCAGGCCCTCATGTGCGCCCGCGAGAGGGGCGACTGCGTGCTGCTGGAGCCGTGGTACCGCTTCCGGCTCACGGTGCCGGGCGAGCGCGTGGGCCGAGCCCTTTCCGACCTCACCCGCATGGCCGCTGAGGTGGGAGCCCCCGAGTCCTCGGCGTCCGGGGAGGCGTCGGTGCTCTCGGGCGTGGTGCCGGCCTCCGAGGTGGGGGAGTACGCGCTCGAGGTGGCGCGCTACACCGGCGGGCGCGGGCGCCTCTCGCTGGAGCTTGCCGGCTACCGGGAGTGCCACAACGCGGATGAGGTCGTCGCCGCCGCGGCCTACGACCCCGAGGCCGATCTGCCCAACACCCCCGACTCCGTCTTCTGCAGCCACGGGGCGGGCCACACCGTCAAGTGGGCCGAGGTCCCCGCGCACGCCCATACCGTCGTGGAGCAGTCCCGTCTGCGCCCGTGGCGCGTCGCCGACGCGTCGTTCTTCTCGGCGTGACGGGAGGGTATGCTGTCTCCAAGGAGGCGACATGCGCATCTACAAGGGCAACCCGGAGCTCGTCTTTCGCGGTAGGGTGGCGCCGTGGTACGGCGTGCTGTCCGGGGCGGTCTGCGTGTCGGCCGCGGTCCTGGCGCTGCAGCCGGGGATGCCTGCGGGTGTGCCGGCGGCGCTGCTCGTGGCGGGCGCGGTCCTCCTCTGGCCGACGGTGGTGCGCAACCGCGTCGAGCTCTATCGCGACCGCCTAGAGATTGCCTTTGGCTGGGGCCGCACGATCATCCCGTACGACCACGTGCGCGGCGTGCGGCGCTGCGACGGCGTTGCGTCCGAGCAGGCGACCATGCACGTCTGCTCCGCGTCGGCGGGCGGCGTCTTCATAGAGGCGCCGATGGACGGCGACGCCATGGTCTCCGTGATCGGCGACGATACGCTGATGGCCGAGATTCGCCGCCGCGCGGGCCTGGACGAGGGCTCGCGCGCGACCGGGCCGGGGGAGTGATGGGGCTCGGGCGAGATCGAGCTGGGGGCGCGATGGGATTCGCGCGAGACCGGGCTGGGGGTGCGACGGGATTCGCTCGCGACCATGCCGGGGGCGCGACGGGACGGGGGGAATGATGGACCTCGCACGCATAGAGGAGCAGCTGCTCGCCCACGCCGGCGCTTCCCGTGCCTTTCACGAGAAGTGGGGCTGGATGGTGTACTGGGTCGGCGGCCGGCAGTTCGCGTGCGAGTTTGTCGCGAGCCCGGACGCCAAGGCACCCTATGCGGGGCGCCACCTGCTCTCCCTCAAGTGTGATGCGGACCGAATCCTGGAGCTGTGCGCGGAGTTCCCCGACGCGGTGCTGCCGGGCTACTACTCCGACGGGCGCACCTGGGTCTCCGTGGACCTGGACGCCGGGCTGCCGGAGGAGCTCGTGCTCGGGCTCTGCGACCGCAGCTACGAGCTCGTCTTCGCCAAGCTGCCGGCGCGCGTTCGGCGCGAGGTTGCGGGGGAGCGGGAGTGACCGGCCCACGCCGGCCGGCGGGCGGCCGCGGGACGAGGGGCGCCAGGGCGGGCTGCCAAGCTGGGACATCGGGATGGAGTGCCAGGCCGGGGCGCTGGGACAGGCTGCCGGGCATGGGCGTCGGGGCGGGGCCCGAAGTGATACAAAGGGAGGTACTCCCACGGAATTGGAGGCCTCATGCCCGTTGATCTCAGCACGTTTGCCTGGACCCGCGAGCCCGCCCACTGCGTCGTGGCGGACGACGGCTCCCTCGAGGTGACCACGCGCCCGCACACTGACCTCTGGCAGCGCACGTACTACCACTTCCGCAACGACACCGCGCCGGTGCTGCAGACGGAGACCGAGGAGAGGTTCTTCTCGTTCACTGTGCACTGTGACTTCTCCGGGGCTCGCCGTCGCTTCGACCAGTGCGGCGTCGTGATGTACCTGGACGCCGAGAACTGGCTCAAGGCGTCGGTGGAGTACGAGGACGGAGTGATCGCGCACTTGGGCAGCGTCGTCACCAACGGCGGGTGGTCGGACTGGGCTACCACGGAGGTCGGCTCCGACGTGCACGAGATGTGGTACCGGCTGAGCCGACGCGAGGACGACTACCGCATTGAGTGCTCGCGTGACGGCCGGCGCTTCAGCCAGATGCGCGTCTGCCACCTGGCGGCGGGCGCGGGGCGCGTCCGCTTTGGCGTGTACGCGGCGAGCCCCGAGGAGTCGTCGTTCACGGCGCGCTTCGACGGCCTTGAGCTGGGGCTCTGCGCGTGGGCGGCTCACGACGGCCAGGCTCCGGACGAGGACTGCCTGCCCTAGGGGACGGTCCTGCTGGGTCACGTTGCTGGGCGGCTCTGCTAGGCGCGACCTGCTGGGCGGCCCCGCGCGTCGTTCCCCTGAGGCGCCTCAAGTAAAAAAGACGCCACCCTCGGGCTCGGTCCCGGGGGCGGCGCAAAAGGCCGTGCTGTAAGGGCGGTGAGGCCTACGCGGTCTCGCAGTTGAGCGGCGTCTCAAGGACGGTGCCCTCGGGGAAGACGCGGCGGAAGAGCCAGCGGGAGAACGGGCCCGCGATCAGGAGGTTCCAGGGCAGGGCCGCGATGAAGTTCCAGGGGATGTTGGTGAGCCACATCATGGGGACGGCGGCGAGGTTGCCGGTGTGGGTGAAGGCCTCAAGCGCGCCGTAGAGGGACATGAAGAAGACCATCGGGAACACCATCATCGTGGAGATGGCCAGGGTGATGGCGAGCTTGGAGCTCTTGCCGGGGGTCACGAGGAAGCGGAACGCGAACCACTTGGCAAAGCGGCTCGCCACGAAGACGTCGAGCAGCATGGCCACCACGTAAGCAGGCGGAAAGCCGACCCAGGCCTCGGCGACGATGGAGGGAGAGACCTCCCAGCCATGGGTGCGCGAGACGTTGTACACAGACATCCAGAGCACCATGCAGAAGCACATGATGACGGTGAAGATGAGGCTCTCTCGCTTGTTCTGGGGCATAGACTCTTTGCCTTTCTCGACGGCTCCCGTATTCGGCGGGCGTGCTTGCGGGCCGCTGACCGGCCCATTTGCGCACAAAAAATGGCGCGCCGGTTCGCGCGGCGACGCCATCAGGTTGTGCGTGATGTAAAAGGACCCTATCACGTCGGGCGTGCCTTTCGTAAGCGGAAAGTTTGTGAAGACGTGCGTCGCGTCACAGGTTCCTGGCCCGAGGTTGCGGTGGGGTGGGGGCGTGGCGCCGAGGGGTGTGTGACCCGTAGGGCTATGATGCGGGGATGCCGCTTTTTTGCGTGGCGACCCGTGGGACTGCCCCGCGGGGGGTCGCCCGGGGAAGCGCCCCATGAAAGTCCGGCGGCACCCGTTGCCGTCTCTGCCTAGGAGGTCAACATGGCAATCAGTCGCGCGGCTATCATCGGACGAGGTGCGGTGGGCCTGCTTTACGGCAGCCTCATCCAGAGCAACGTGGGCCCCGACGCGGTCGAGTACGTGATGGACGACGACCGCTACGCCCGTCATGCCGGCGAGGTGCCCACGATAAACGGCGCCCCCTGCACGATCCCCACGCTGCCGGCGAGCGAGGCTGCCCCGGTCGATCTCGTGATCCTTGCGACCAAGGCGACCGGCCTCGACCTCGCGCTCGAGACGATGACGCGCCTCGTGGGCTCGGACACCCGCATCATCTCCCTGCTCAACGGCATCACGAGCGAGGAGCGCATCGCCGGGCGGTTTGGCTGGGAGCACACCGTCCTCGCCGTGGCGCAGGGGATGGACGCCGTCTTCATCGGCGGCGAGCTCGCCTTCACGCACTCCGGGGAGATTCGCCTGGGCCCGGCGGCGGGCACCGCGCCCGGCGTGGTCGAGGACATCGACGACTTCCTCTCCCGCGCGGGCATCGCGCACGTGGTCGAGGCCGACATCCGCCGCCGACAGTGGGTGAAGCTCATGCTCAATGTGGGCATCAACCAGACCTGCATGGCCTTTGGCGGCACCTACGGCACCGCGAGCGAGCCGGGAAGCGAGCAGAACCGCTGCTTCGTGGCCGCCATGCGGGAGGCCCTCGCCGTCGCGCGCGCCGAGGGCGTCGACGTTACCGAGGCCGACCTGGCGCAGATGGCCGAGCTCATTGCCTCGCTCGACCCCGATGGCATGCCCTCGATGGCGCAGGACCGCATCAACGGCAGGCGCACGGAGGTCGAGGAGTTCTCGGGCACCATCGTCCGGCTCGCCGAGCGGCACGGCATCCTCGTGCCCACCAACCGCTGGCTCTACGCGCGCATCCGCGAGCTCGAGGAGGGTTTCGGCGCGTAGCCCCCGTGGGCTTTCGGGCCCCGGGCCCCGGGTGCCGGGTGCCAGACCCCTGACACCGGGCCACGGGCCGCCTGCTGGGCGTTCTTCTCGCCAGCTCGCCGGCCCGCTGGCTCGAAAATGCGTCCCTCCGGGCGAGATAACCTCCTGAGTGCATGCTCCGGCTGCGGGTTCTTCTCGCCGGTTGCGCAAGTGCATGCTCCCAGGCGAGAAAAACCTCTCAAGTGCGTTCGGGTGCCGAGAAAAACGCCAGGAGTGCGTGCTGTGAGCATGCACTTGTCGCGCACGCGGGGGGCTTGTCGCACAAGGGGGATCGTCGCGCGGGGACGCCTGGCGCGGGGGTATGGCGCATCCGCCGCCCGGCGGACCGCTTGCCCGGCAGGACGCCTGCCCGCTTGCCCGGCGGTATCGTGGAGGAGGATAGCCATTGCATGTTGGGCGCATTCCCGGCGTTGGGCCGTGCGCCCGGAGAGGAGCCGCCATGTCTGCCGAGAAGGACCTCGCGTCGAGCTCTGAAAGGTTCCCTCTGCTGTTCTCGCCGCTCAAGGTGGGGACCCAGGAGGTGCGCAACCGCGTCTTCATGCCCCCCGTCTCCACCAACCTGGCCGACCACGGCTACGTGACCGACGCGCTGATCGACCACTACGCCTCGCGTGCGGCCGGCGGGGTGGGGCTCATCGTCACGGAGGTCGTGACCGTGGAGCCCACCTACGTCTACCTGCCCGGGGACATGTGCATGGCGGACGACTCCTACGTGGAGGGCTGGACGCGGCTGGCCGCGGCCGTCCACGAGGGCGGCGCAAAGCTCCTGCCCCAGCTCTTCCACCCGGCCTACATGGCCTTCCCGTTGCCGGGCACGCCTCGGCTCATCGCCCCGTCAAGCGTGGGCCCCTACTACGCGCGCGAGGCCCCGCGCCCCGTCACGCGCGAGGAGCTCAAGGTGCTCGTCCGGCAGTTCGGCGACGCTGCTGAGCGCATGAGGCGCGCCGGCACGGACGGCGTCGAGATCCATGCGGCGCACGCCCACGGCCTTCTGGGCGGCTTCCTTTCGCCTCTCTACAACAAGCGCACGGACGAGTACGGCGGGGACATCGACGCCCGCCTGCGCCTCACCCTGGAGGTGGTCCGCGAGGTGCGCGAGCGCTGCGGTGAGGACTTCATCATCGACGTGCGCATCTCCGGCGACGAGTACTCCGACGGCGGCCTCACCATCACCGACATGTGCCATGTGGCCCGTGAGCTCGAGCGCGCCGGCGTGGACATGCTGCACGTCTCGGGCGGCACCACCATCAAGCGCGGCAGCGCCATCCCGGCGGCCGGCACGCGCCAGGGCAGCCACGCGGACGTCTCCCGGCAGATCAAGCGCTGCGTGAGCATCCCGGTGGCCACGGTCGGGCGTATCAACGAGGCGTGGATCGCCGAGGAGCTGCTCGAGGAGGGCGTGGCCGACGCCTGCATGATGGGTCGCGCCAACGTCTGCGACGCCGAGTTCTGCAACAAGGCGGCGGCCGGGCGGGTGGACGACATCCGCCCCTGCATCGGCTGCCTGCGCTGCCTCACGGGCATCATGTTCGGCAAGCCCATCGCATGCACGGTGAACCCGGACGTCGAGCACGACGACGGCGCGGTCCCGCCTGCCGAGGAGCCCCGCGACGTGCTGGTTGTCGGCGCGGGGCCGGCTGGCATGGAGGCCGCCTTCGTGGCGGCTCGCCGCGGGCACCACGTGGTCCTTGCGGACGCGGCGGACGAGCCGGGCGGCACCATGCGGATCGCCGCGGTGCCCATTGCCAAGCAGGACCTGGCGCGCGTCATCAAGTTCCAGGCGCGTCGCCTCGAGCAGGCGGGCGTGGAGCTTCGTCTGGGCCAGCGCCTCACCGCCGAGGACGTAACGCGCGACTTCCCGGGCTACGAGGTGGTGCTCGCCGTTGGCGCCGAGCCCATCGTGCCGGCGTGGTCGGGCGCCTTCAAGCAGGCCGTGACAGCTGACGACATCCTGGCCGGACGAGCCTTCCCGGGGAAGAAGATCGTGGTGGTTGGAGGCGGCTCGGTGGGCTGCGAGGTGGCCGACTACCTCGCCCCGCTGGTGAACGACCTCGCCAAGGGCAACCGAGACGTCACCATCGTGGAGATGGGCCCCACGCTCGACCCCACGGAGGGCGCCGCCGGGCGTGCCGCGCTCATCACCCGCATGCTCTCCAAAGGTGTCCACGTGCTCACGGAGGCCCGCGTGACCGGCGTGACCGAGGATGCGATCACCTACGAGAAGGACGGCGCCGAGCACGTCATTGAGGGCGCGGACACGCTCGTACTGGCGCTCGGCTACCGACCGGACCCGACGCTCGCCGAGGGCCTTGCCGCCGCCGGCGTGAGCGTCCACGTGATCGGCGATGCGGAGAAGCCGGGCAACATCAAGGATGCGATGGCCGCCGCCTACGAGCTCGCGCGCGACCTGTAGCGACGGCCGTGGCGGTGGGCACGACTGTGGCGGCGGGCCCGCCCGGCCGCGCTCGTTCTTCTCGCCGGCTCGCTAGAAGTCACGCTTTCTGCGGCGGAAGCGTGACTTTGGGCGAGCTGGGTGACTCCGGTCTACTGGCGCCTCGCGGAAAGTCACGTTTTTGCAGTCAAAGTGTGACTTCCGACGCGTTGGGCGGCACAAACTCGCGGAAAGTCACGTTTTTCTCGCCGAAAGCGTGACTTTGAACGAGTTTGATGATGCCAACTCGCGGAAAGTCACGCTTTCAGCCGTCAAAGCGTGACTTTGAGCGAGCTGTCCCGTACCGACTCGCTGATAGTCACGTTTTCCGTGGCGAAAGCGTGACTTTTAGCGAGCTGGCGTCGAGTGCCTCGTCGAAAGTCACGTTTAACCGCAGTCGTGCCTGGGCCGCAGTCGCGCATGGGGCGGGCGACTTCGCGGGAGCGCGGCGGCCTCGCAAGTGCGACGGCCTCGCAAGCGCGCCGGCCTCTCAGGCGCGAGGCGGCGGGCAAGCTGCTACACTGGGTGGCCCAACAGCATAGAGGGCACGGTTCGAAGAGCTGCTACGCCTAGTAGATGAAAAAAGGATTCCGGTTTGACCCCGGAACAGCACAAGACTGTGTTCATAGGTTGGCGGCCGCGCGTGTCGCCTGTCCTGCCTTGCCCTCCAGACGCCCCACGGGGCAGAGAGCGAGGCATCATGTCTAAGAACAACATCGTCGAGAAGAGCCTGCTGACCAAGCTCGGCGCCGGCGCCGCGGCGTTCGCGCTCGCGCTGACGCTGGCCGCGTGCGGCTCGGCGCCCGCCACCACGAGCGACGCCTCCAACGGCTCCGACGCCGCCCAGGAGCAGCAGGCCACGCTCGCCGTGACCGTGGAGATCGACGCCACGGCCGCCGACGGCGAGAAGACCACCACGGACGTGGAGCTGCCCGAGGGCGCCACCGCCTACGACGCGCTCGTCGCCACCGACGCCGACGTCAACGCCCAGGACTCCGACTACGGCATGTACGTCCAGGGCATCAACGGCGTGGCCGCCGGCGACCACGGCGACATGAGCGGCTGGATGTACTCGGTCAACGGGGAGACCGCCGAGGTGGGCTGCTCCGAGTATAAGCTCTCGTCCGGCGACGTGGTTACCTGGACCTACGTGACCGAGTTCGTCTCGGAGTAACGCGAGCTCGTGAGCGAGTCCGCGCACAGAGAACTGACGGGCCCGGTTGCAGGCGAGAAGAACCTGCGGCCGGGCCCGTGCGTCGCGCGCCCAGACGCCGCGCCCGCGCGACGTCGCCCCACGCCCTTTGAGACCTGCCACGCGACCGTGCCCGCCGTCTGCCTTGCGGGCACGGTCGCGCTTTCGATGCTGGCTGCCCAGCCCGTCTGCGTGGGCGTCTCGCTTGCCGGGGCGCTCGCGTTCTCGCTGGCGGCGCGCGGCGCGCGGGCCACGGCGCGCGGGCTCGTCTGGCAGGTGCCGATGCTGGCCCTGGTCTGCCTGTTCAACCCGCTCTTCTCGGCGTCGGGCTCGACTCTCCTGTTCAAGCTGGGGCCGCGCAGCGTCTACGCGGAGAGCCTCGCCTACGGCGCCACGATGGGCGCGCTCATGGTGGCCGGCGTGCTCTGGCTGGAGGACGCGGCGGCGGTGCTCACGCAGGACAGGCTGCTGGCGCTGGCGGGCCGGCGGATGCGCTCGCTGCCGCTGGTGGTGAGCATGGCCGCGCAGCTGGCGCCGCAGCTTCTGGGCCGCGCGCACGCGGTCCGCACGGCTCTCGACGCCTGCACCGCCGCGGGCCCGCGGCCGGGCCGCAGGGAGGGGCTCGTCCGCACCTCCACGCTGCTCATGGGCTGGGCGCTCGAGGACTCGCTCGGCCGCGCCGACGCCATGCGGGCCCGCGGCTGGGAGTCCGGGCTCCCGAGGACGTGCTACCGGACGGAGCGGCTGCGGCGCTCGGACGTCGCGGCGCTCGTGGGGCTTGCGGCGCTGCTCGCGCTTGCCGCGGCCGGTGCGTGGGTCGCGTGCGCCGACTGGCGGTTCTACCCGCGGATGGAGGGGCTTGCGCCGTGGTGGTGCTACGTGCCGCTGGTTCTTCTCGCCGCGCTTCCCACGGTGGTCGCGGCGGTCGGCCGCGTGCGCGATCGGGGGCTCTCATGAGCGTCGTCCCGGCACTTTCGTACGAGGGCGTGGGCTTCTCCTACGCCGCCGCCCCCGGCGCGTCTGCCTCGGGGGAGGTGCTGCGCGACGTCACCCTTGAGGTGCCGGAGGGCGAGTTCGTGCTGCTTGTGGGCGCCACGGGGTCCGGCAAGTCGACGCTTTTGCGCCTGGCCAAGCCGGAAATTGCGCCGGCGGGCCGCCTCGAGGGGGAGGTGCGCGCCTTTGGCCGGGACGTCCGCGGGCTCGGTCCCGTGGAGTCCGCGCGTGCCGTGGGCTACGTCTTCCAGGACCCCGACGCGCAGATCGTCTGCGACACCGTCTGGCACGAGGTGGCCTTTGGCCTTGAGAACCTCGGTGTGGACGAGGGCGAGATGCGCCGCCGTGTGGCCGAGACCTGCAACTTCCTGGGCATGGAGCCGTGGCTCCGCATGCGCACCGCGGAGCTCTCCGGGGGCCAGCGGCAGACGCTCGCCCTGGCGGCGACGCTCGCGCTGCGCCCGCGCCTGCTGCTGCTCGACGAGCCCACCGCGATGCTCGACCCGCTTGCCGAGAAGAGCTTCCTCTCGCTGCTCTTCCGCGCAAACCGCGAGCTCGGGATGACCGTGGTGGTGGCCACCCACGCGCCGCGCCCGATGCTCGACTACGCCACGCGCGCCCTTCGGATCGAGGACGGCTCCGTGCTGCCGGTGGGGCTGGGGGAGCTGGCGAAGGCGCCGAGCCTCGAGCCCGTGCCGCGGCGCGGTGGCCCCTCAGCCTGCGGTGACCCCGCGTCCCGCTCCGCCGCAGCGTCCCGCGTGGTCCCTGCGTCCCGCTCCGCCGCCGCGTCCCGCTTCGCCGGCGAGAAGGACCTCCTGCGCGCGGACAACCTCTGGCTGCGCTACGCGCGCGACGGCCGCTGGGTGCTCCGGGGCCTCGACCTCTCCGTCGCCGCCGGCGAGGTTCGCGCGCTCGTGGGGTCGAACGGCTGCGGGAAGTCCACGCTGCTCGCCGCGCTGGCGGGCGCGCTCCGGACGCAGCGCGGGCGCGTGCGCAACGCGGCCGCGGCCTCCCAGGCGCTCCTGCCTCAGAGCCCGCGCGCCCTTCTCGCCAGGGAGACGGTGGCCGACGAGCTCTCAGAGTGGCGACGCGCCGGCGGCTACGACGCGGCGGAGGTCTCCGCCGCCCTGGGTCGCATCGGCCTTGCGGGCGCCGCCGGACGCCACCCCTACGACCTCTCCGGCGGCCAGCAGCAGCTCCTGGCCCTGGAGAAGCTCCTGCTACTGCATCCGCGCCTGCTGCTCCTGGACGAGCCCACTAAGGGCCTGGACGACGCCTTCCGCGCACGGGTGGCCGCCCGCGTGGCGGCGGCGCGCGACGCGGGGGCGACGGTGCTCGTGGCCACGCACGACCTTGGCTTCGTACGCGCCGTGGCGGACTCCGTGTCACTCCTGTTTGACGGCGAGGTGGCCGTCACCGAGCCCACGGCCACCTTCTTCGAGCGCTCCTGGCTCTACCGCGACCGCTAGAACGGCGGGGGAGCGGGGTCGTTAGAACAGCGGGAGGGCTAGGCCGCTAGAACAGCAGGAACGCCTCGCTGGAGACGAGCTCGTCCTCGCTGAGGCTCTCGAGGTCGAGGCCACCGTCCCCGTGGTCGTCCTCGTAGTCGTCCTCGTCATCGTGGTCATGGTCGTGGCCGTCGTCGCCCCAGGCGTATGCGTTGGCTGACTCGTCCGCCTCGTCCACCACGGGCAGTGCGCTCGTGATGCTGCACAGGCCGTTCATGGCCGGCACGATCTTCTGCCACTGGCAGATGACGGGCTCCTCCGGTGCGGCCTCGAGCTCGGTGAGGGAGTCCAAGAAGATCTCGTGCGCACCGTCCAGCAGGTCTGAGCTGCGGCGCACCTTCTGCAGGTAGGTGGCGAACTTGTCTATGGCCTCGTCTGCGCTGCCTGCCTCCACCACGCAGGGCATGAGGCAGTAGTTGTCCTTGCTGTCCGAGTCGTCGTTGTAGCTGAAGTTACCGATGTACAGCATGGTGCCTCCTCGCGGTCCGGCGTCGCTATGGCAAACTGGTACCCATGATTGGCAGCGCACAAACACCCCCAGCCCCCGAGCGGCCCGGCGAGAAGCCCGGCGAACGCTTCGTCGGGAGGAACCTCGGCGAGAGGCCCGACGAACGACCCGGCGAGAAGAACCGCGGCAGGAGGCCCGTCGCCCGCGTCCTCGCGGCCCTCGAGGTGCCTGCCCTCGTGGCGGTGCCTGCGGCGATGGTCGCCCTTGCGGCGCTCGGCGTCCCCGCCGCGGCCGGCCTCACCCTCGCCGTCGCCCTTCTCGCCCTCGCCCTGCTGCTTGCGAGCTTCGAGGCGTCGAGGCCGGCGCTGCGCCAGCTCATGCCCACCGCGGTGCTCGCCGCCGTCGCGGCCGCCGGGCGCGTGCTCTTCTCGCCGCTGCCGGACGTGAAGCCGGTCTCGGCCATCGCCATCGTGGCGGGGGCGGCCCTCGGACGGCGGAGCGGCTTCGTGGTGGGCGCCGTCGCGGCGCTCGTGTCCAACCTCTTCTTCGGGCAGGGGCCGTGGACGCCCTGGCAGATGTACGCGTGGGGGCTCGTGGGCTACGTCGGCGGCGTGCTCGCGGAGCACGGGGCGCTCGGCCGTCCCGCGGTGCTCTACGGCTGGGGGCTTGCCTCCGGCATCTTCTACGGGCTCATCCTCAACGGATACTACGTGCTCGGGTACGTGCAGCCGCTTACCTGGCCGTCGGTGCTCGCTGCCTGTGCGGCGTCGCTTCCTCTTGACGTGACGCACGGCGTTGCCACCTGCGCGTTTCTCGCCGCGATCTGGCTGCCCTGGGGTCGCGCCATCCGTCGCGTGGTGGCCAAGTACGACCTGTGAGGGGCCTGCCCGCCCTGCCCTACTGTCGGCCCCGTCCCCTGCAGCTCCACCAGTGCGCTCGCTGATGCCCGCCCCTCTCCGCGACGCTTGCACGCGCCTCTCCGCCGTCCGATTCTCGCCACTCCCTTTACAACAGCATTCTGCTTCGCTATCGTAGGCATGTTTCATGCCAAGAGTCCATCGAGGTCCTCGCGCGCGTTGGCACGTCACGTGCGGGGCAAAGAAGGAGATGCAAATGTCCGGACACTCTAAGTGGGCAACCACCAAGCACAAGAAGGCCGCGATCGACGCCAAGCGTTCGTCGCTCTTCTCCAAGCTCTCCCGCAACATCACCGTCGCGGCGAAGCTCGGCGGAGACCCCAACCCGGACAACAACGCCACCCTTGCCGCGGCTGTCGCCCGTGCGCGCATGGTCTCCATGCCCAACGCCAAGATCAAGGCCGCCATTGACAAGGCCTTCGGCACCGGCGCCGACGCCGCCAACTACGAGGAGATCACCTACGAGGGCTACGGCCCCGCGGGCGTGGCCGTCTACGTTGACTGCCTGACCGACAACAAGAACCGTACCGCGGCCGACGTGCGCTCCGCGTTTGCGCACTCCGGCGGCTCGCTCGGCACCTCCGGCTCCGTTGCGTTCCAGTTCGAGCGCAAGGGCTCCATCGCCGTGGAGAAGGTCATCAAGTCCGACGAGAAGAAGGTCGCCGACCGTGAGAACGCCGTCGACGAGGACGAGTTCATGATGGCCGTGGCCGAGGCTGGCGGCGAGGACTACGAGGACGCCGGCGAGCAGTGGATCGTCTGGACCGCCTACGACAAGATGCAGGATGTCCAGAAGGGCCTCGAGGGCCAGGGCATCGAGGTCAAGGGTGCCGAGCTCACGATGGTGCCCACCACCCCGACGCAGGTCTCGGTGGCCGATGCCAAGAAGGTCCAGCGCCTCGTCGACCGCCTCGACGAGCTGGAGGACGTTCAGAACGTCTACCACACCATGGAGATGACCGACGAGATCGCCGAGGCTCTGGCCGAGGACGAGTAGTCGCCATCAGGCAGAACGCGCTGTCGCGGCGGGGCGGGGCCTTCGGGCTTCGCCCCGCCGTCTTGTGACGAGCGGACCGTCCTTCTCGCCGTAAGTGCGTTCTGCAGGCAAGGATCTCATCAAAGGCCCGCTCTACGCCCGCCGCAAGTGTATTGACGCTGTCGAGAAAAACGCGACAAGTGCGTTATGGGTCGGCGAGAAGGGCTTGAGTGCATGCTGCCGGAATACACTTGCGGCCTGGGACGTTTGCCCCGGAGGTTTTCGTCCCACCTGAGGCCTCGCCGGGGGGCGGCGAGCAACCCCCCGCGGCCCCGCAACCCCCGCGGTCCCCGCGGCTCTCGCGCTACTCCACGGTGCCGTAGACGGCGCCCCACCCGTGGGCCACGATTATCGAGTTGAGCTGGTCGCAGAGGCGCTGGCGGGTGTAGGTGCGAGAGGGGAGGGCCTCGACAACCTCGGCGAGGTCGGCACATAGGTCGAAGATCTCCGCGCGGGACACCACGTCGAGCTTTGAGCAGGTTGCCGCGGACGAGATGCCCGGCACGAAGATCGCGTCCACCAGGCGCTGAAGCTCGCCGTAGTCCTCGCTGCGAAAGTCCATCCGTCCTCCTTGTCAGCCTCGGGGGGCGTGCGGGCCGCCCGGGCCCCCGTTGCGCCGTGCGCACTCGTCTGTCGCGGCGTCGCGCCCGGCCGTGTCCCGTCGCGCCCGGCCGTCCCGTCGCGCCGCGGCCGGCGGCCCGCCGTGTAAGCTCTTGTTTCCAGACGAACATGGTAGCAGCCCGCCCGGGGTTTGCATCTATACTAAGCGGGACCACTAAGCGGGACCAGCCGCGGGACCACGCGAGGCCAGCCGCGGGAACCCCAAGGAGGAGACCCATGCCTACCGGACCCACCATGACCGCCTACCAGAAGATGACCGACGCCGAGCTGGACGCCGCCCTCACCGAGCTCGAGGCTCAGGCCGCCGACCTCAAGGCCCTGAACCTCAAGCTGGACATGGCCCGCGGCAAGCCGAGCCCGGAGCAGACCGCGCTCTCCAGGCCGATGCTCGACCTCCTGACCAGCTCCTCCGACCTCTCCGACCAGGGCGTGGACGCGGACAACTACGGCGCGCCGGACGGCCTGCCGTCGGCCCGCGCGCTGGCCGCGGAGCTCCTCGGCGTGGACGCGGCCAACGTGTCCGTCATCGGCTCCTCCAGCCTCAACCTCATGTACGACTGCGTGGAGAGCGCCTACGTCCACGGCATCGGCGGCAACGAGCCCTGGTGCCAGCAGGGCGAGGTCAAGTTCCTCTGCCCGGCCCCCGGCTACGACCGCCACTTCACCGTCACGGAGAGCTTTGGCATCAAGAACATCCCCGTGCCCATGCGCGAGGACGGCCCGGACATGGATGTGGTCCGCGAGTACGTGGAGAAGGACGCCACGGTCAAGGGCATCTGGTGCGTGCCCAAGTACGCCAACCCCACCGGCGTCACCTACTCCGACGAGGTCGTGCGCGCCTTCGCGGCGCTCAAGCCCGCCGCCCCTGACTTCCGCATCTTCTGGGACAACGCGTACTGTGTGCACACCTTCGAGGGCGAGGGCGACAGCCTCCTCAACATCTTTGACGCGCTCGCGGAGCAGGGTGGCGAGAAGAACCTCGTGTACGAGTTCGCCTCCACGGCAAAGGTGACCTTCCCGAGCTCCGGCATGGCGTGGGTCACGGCCTCCCCGGCTGACATGGCGGAGCTGCGCCGGTCCTTCTCGGCCATGCGCGTCTCCCCGGAGAAGATCTCCCAGCTCGCCCATGTGCGCTTCCTCAAGGACGCGGCGGGCGTGGCCGAGCACATGAAGAAGCACGCCGCCATCGTGGCGCCACGCTTTGCGCTGGTGGAGCAGAAGCTCTCCGAAGGCCTCGCCGACCTCGACGTGGCCAGCTGGACGCACCCCAAGGGCGGCTACTTCGTCTCCTTCGAGGGCCCCGAGGGCTCGGCCAAGGCCATCGTGAAGCTGGCTGGCGAGCTCGGCGTCAAGCTCACGCCGGCCGGCGCCCCCTGGCCCTACGGCGAGGACCCGGCGGACACCAACATCCGCATCGCGCCGACCTACCCCACGGTCGAGGAGCTCGGCCAGGCGCTCGACGTCTTCGTGGTGGCCGTGAAGCTCGTGGCGGCGCGCCTCGCAAAGGCGGCCCGGGCGTAGCTGCGCGCGACGGGGTCCCAAAGAGTTCTGTAATTATCGCCGTGCGCGAACGCGTTCGCTTGCGGGCGCGGCTTCGTGGCATATTCTTAGAGTTTGCGGGCGTGCGGCCCGTAGGTGATTTTGAAGGGTGTCATCCGAATGGCTAAGACGCAGAAGGCCAAGACGAGGTCCAAGGCCGACCAGGCCGAGCCACAGAAGGGCAAGAAGCCCAAGGCGGCCCGCAAGCCGGGGGAGCTCTCCCGCTTCCAGAAGGTCGTCGTCATCATCTTCATCGTGGTCTTTGCGCTCTCCACGCTGGCCGGCGCGCTCGCCTCGGTCTTCCAGTCTCAGCAGCAGAGCCAGTCGGTCGAGTACAATGTCGAGTACTTCGACAACATGTACGAGGACACCGTGGCCGACCTCGAAAGCACCGTCGAGCAGAACCCGGATGACTCGGCGTCCCTGCTCACGCTGGCCAACGACTACTACACGTGGGGCAGCTACGTGAGCATGCTGGCCACCACCGACGACGAGACCTCCCACGGCCTCGACCTCTTCGGCAAGGCCGTTGAGCGCTACGACCAGTATCTGGGGCTCGTCGGGGACGACACCTCCTCCGACGACGTCAACAGCGCCCGCGTGAGCCGCGCGATGTGCCTCTACTACCAGGGGCAGACCGACGAGGCGCTCTCCGCGCTCGAGGAGCTCACGCAGAGCTCCGAGGACTTCTCCTACGCGCCCGCGTGGGCCGACCTCGGCCTGCTCTACGAGTACTCGGGCTCCACCGACAAGGCAATCGCCGCCTACCAGCGCGCCATCGAGTGCGACCCGGACGACGAGGCCGGCGCCAAGAGCTACGCCGAGCAGCGCCTGGAGTCTCTGCAGTCGGGCGACTCCGACGACGCCAGCGACACCGATGACTCCAGTGCCGCCGACGCCAGCTCCAGCGACTCCAGCGCCGCCGCCTCCAGCTCTGACGCCTCGAGCGACTCCGCTTCCAGCTCCGACGCCTCCGGTGCCGAGAGCCTCTCCGAAGACCTGTCCGACTCCGCGGGCACCGGCCTGTAGCCGCCCCGCCTGAAAGGGAGGAAAGATGAGCCTTTCCATCAACGTCAACGCCGACGCCGCGCAGAACGCGAGCGTCGTCGCCGTGAGCGGGGAGGTCGACGTCTCCAACGCCGACCAGCTTCGCTCCGCAATCGACACGTGCCTCGACGAGGGCGCGCCCTCCGTCGTGGTCGACCTCGCCGAGGTCCCCTACATCGACTCGACGGGCATCGGCGTCCTCGTGGGCGCCGCGCACCGCGCCGCCGAGAAGAGCGTCCGCTTCGAGGTCGCCCGCCCGCAGAGGAACGTCGAGCGCGTGCTCGGGCTTCTCGGCGTGTCGGCGGACCTCAACGTCCGCGAGGCCTAGGCCCCGTCCCCAGAGGAGGTAGGCACCAAGTGTTTGGCATTGGAGAGACAGAGCTCGTCCTCATCGTGCTCTTCGCGTTCATGATCTTTGGCCCGGACAAGCTGCCGGGCATGGGACGCACCCTCGGACGCGCGCTGCGCCAGTTCCGCAACGCCCAGGAGGGCTTCACGCAGGTCGTCCAGACCGAGATCGTCGACCCGGCCGCCGAGGCCATGAGCGACGCGCCCAAGCGCCCGAACCGCAAGCGCTCGGCCGAGTTTGACGAGGACGCCGACATCGACGTCCCCGAGGGCGAGGACGGCGAGCCGGTGCGCCCCAAGCGCACCGAGACCTTCGCGGAGCGCAAGAAGCGCCTCGCCGAGGAGAAGGCCGCCCGCGAGGCCGCCGAGAAGGCCGCGACCGCAGCCGCGGCGGCGGACGACTCCGCCGACTCCGACGCTGACGCAGCCGAGGACACGCCCACTCAGCCGGCGTCCGACGGCGCGGCCGAGCCCAAGCCCGCCCCCGAGGAGCCCTCTAAGCCGACACTGGCCGACCTCTATGCGATGACCCCCGCGTCCAAGCCCAAGGCGGCCGACGCCGCCGAGGACGGCGCCGAGGCCCCCGCTTCCGAGGCCCCCGAAACCGACGACGAGAAGGAGGCCTAAGCCATGCCGATCGGACCCGCACGCATGCCCATCATGGACCACCTCGGCGAGCTGCGTCGCCGCCTCACCATCGTGGTGGTCTCCGTCATCGTCTGCGCGCTCATTGTCTACTTTGCCACGCCCACGCTCATCGAGCTCATGATCGACCAGATCCGGGAGGCCATGCGTGGCGGCGACCTCTACGTCTTCACCGCGCTCGGCGGCTTCACCATCCGCTTCAAGGTCGCCCTGTTCTTCTCGGTTATCGTCTGCTGCCCGATCATCATCTGGGAGGTCATGGCGTTCTTCCTGCCGGCGCTCAAGCCCAGCGAGCGGCGCTGGGTGGTGCCGACGGTCGCCGCGATGGTGGTGCTGTTCTTCCTTGGCATGATCTTCTGCTTCTTCGTGATCCAGCCGGCGGCCTTCGGCTGGCTGCTCGACCAGACCTTCGAGTTCGCCCAGTCGCTGGCCAACGCCGAGGACTACCTCAACATCTACATGCTGCTTGAGATCGGCTTCGGCGTAGCCTTCCAGCTGCCCCTCGTGATCTTCTACCTCTCGATCTTCCACCTCGTGCCCTACGCCACCTTCCGCTCCCAGTGGCGCATCGTCTACGTCGGCCTCATGGTCCTGTCCGCGGTGGTCACGCCCGACGCCTCGCCGGTCACGATGATCCTCATGTTCGCGGTTCTTATCGCCCTCTATGAGGTGGCCCTGGCCGTGGCGCGCTACATCATCGTTGCGCGCGACGGCAAGCAGGCCCTCAAGTGGACGCGCGAGGACTACGAGCAGCACGAGTTCGACCAGCTCTAGGCGGTGGTTGCGTGAGGCTCATCGTCACCGAGAAGAACGACGCCGCCCAGCAGATCGCGCGGCTGCTCTCCACCTCCGGCAAGCCCAAGGCCGACAAGGTCTACAACACGCCGGTCTATCGCTTTACCTGGGACGGGGAGGACTGCGTGACCATCGGTCTGCGCGGCCACATCCTCAAGGTGGACTTCCCCGTCCAGCTGACCTTTGACTCCGACGCCGGCTGGCAGGGCGTCACCGCGGACGGCGAGCTGCTGCCCGCCGATGTGCCCGACGGCCTGGCCCGCCCGCCCTACAAGTCCAAGCGCAAGCCCTACCTCGCCAACGGCATCGACCTCAAGGGCTGGAAGATCGCCAGCCTGCCATACCTGGTGTGGGCCCCCATCGAGAAGCTCCCCGCGGAGAAGGAGATCATCCGCGCGCTTAAGAACCTCGCCAAGAAGTCCGACAGCGTCATCATTGGCACGGACTTCGACCGCGAGGGAGAGCTCATCGGCTCGGACGCCCTTCGCCAGATCCGCGAGGTTGCCCCCGACGTCCCCGTCTCTCGCGCGCGCTACTCCGCGTTCACGCGTGCCGAGATTGACCACGCCTTCGCCAACCTCGTGGAGCTTGACCAGGACCTCGCCGACGCCGGCGAGTCCCGCCAGTACATCGACCTCATCTGGGGCGCTGTCCTCACCCGCTACCTCACGGCGGCCCGCTGGAGCGGCCTGGGCAACGTGCGCTCGGCCGGCCGCGTCCAGACGCCGACGCTGGCCCTCGTCGTCGAGCGCGAGCGAGAGCGCCTGGCCTTCAAGCCGGAGGACTACTGGGTCATCCAGGGGCAGGCCGAGAAGGATGGCGACGCCGCCGGCCCCTTCCGCATCACGCACGCCACGGGCCGCTTCTGGGACAACGAAGCCGCCACCACGGCGTTCGGGCACGTGGAGGGCACCGAGCAGGGCCGCGTGACGGCCGTCGAGCGCAAGCGCCGCACCCAGCGCCCGCCCGCGCCGTTCAACACCACGTCGCTCCAGGCCGCCGCGGCCTCCGAGGGCCTGTCCCCGGCGCGCACGATGCGTCTGGCCGAGAGCCTCTACATGGACGGCCTCATCTCCTACCCGCGCGTGGACAACACGGTCTACCCCAAGTCGCTCGACCTGCGCGACTGCGTGCGGATGCTCTCCACGGTGCCGGCCTACGGCAAGGTCTGCCACGAGCTGCTCAAGCAGGACAAGCTCACGGCCACCCGCGGCAAGCAGGAGACCACCGACCACCCGCCGATCTACCCCACCGCGCCCGCGGACCCGGACAAGCTCCAGCCCGCAGCGTGGAAGCTCTACAACCTCATTGCCCGCCGCTTCCTGGCCACGCTCATGGGCCCGGCCACCATGGAGGGCACCAAGGTCACCATTGACGTGGCCGGCGAGCCGTTCACGGTCTCCGGCAGCGTGCTCGTGGACCCGGGCTTCCGTGCCGCCTACCCCTTTGGCCTCAAGAAGGACGACCAGCTCCCGGCGCTCGCCGAGGGGGACGTGGTGAGCGTCAGCGACATGGAGCTCGTCGCCAAGCAGACCGAGCCGCCCGCCCGCTACAGCCAGGGCAAGCTCATCCAGGAGATGGAGAAGCGCGGCCTGGGCACCAAGTCCACGCGCGCGAGCATCATCGACACGCTCTACGAGCGTCGCTACTTCAAGAACGACCCGGTGGAGCCGAGCCAGCTGGGCATGGCCATCATCGACGCCCTGACCACCTACGCGCCCCGCATCACCTCCGCCGACATGACCGCCGAGCTTGAGGACGACATGACCCACGTGGCCGAGGGCGCGGACACCCAGGAGCAGGTGGTCAACCACTCCCGTGCGCTGCTCGCCGGCCTCATGGACGCCCTGGTGGAGCACACCGACGACCTCTCCGAGGCCATCGCCGACGCCGTGACGGCTGACGCCAAGATTGGCGTGTGCCCCAAGTGCGGCAAGGACCTCGTGGTCAAGACGTCCGCCAAGACGCGCGGGAGCTTCGCCGGCTGCATGGGCTGGCCCGACTGCGACGTCACCTACCCGCTGCCGCAGGGCAAGATCTCCGCGCTGGAGGGCGAGGCCTCCGTGTGCCCGGAGTGCGGCGCGCCACGTGTGAAGGTGCAGCCGTTCCGCAGCCGCGCGTACGAGACCTGCATCAACCCCGCTTGCCCGACCAATCGCGAGCCGGACGTGGACGTGGGGGAGTGCCCCGCGTGCCGCGAGGCCGGGCGCTCCGGGAGGCTGATCGCGCACAAGTCCGAGAAGAGCGGCAAGCGCTTCATCCGCTGCACCAACTACGACGACTGCGGGACCAGCTACCCGCTGCCCGCCCGCGGCAAGCTCGAGGCGACGGGCGAGTCCTGCCCGGACTGCGGCGCGCCGATGGTCGTGGTGACCACGGCCCGCGGTCCCTGGAAGCTCTGCCCCAACATGAGCTGTCCCGGGCGCGAGAAGAAGGAGGCCGCCCGCGCGTCGCGCGGTCGCGGCGGCGCTGCGGGGCGTGGCGCTGCCGGGGGGCGCGGCGGCAGCCGCAAGGCCCCTGCGAAGAAGAAGTCCTAGCACCGGGGGAAGGGCGTGCGACCCGCGAGTCGCACGCCCTTCTCGCCTTTTTGCGACGTCGCGCGCATGGGCGTGCGGGCGTGGGCCCGGGTGCGCGCCGTGTGCGTCTGCCGTGCGGGAAGCGGCGGTGGCCCGCTGTCGCGCCGCCCCTGCGACGTGCGGAGAGACTCGGCGCATCGCGTCGGAGTGCTAGCATAGGCGACGAAACGTTACCTATTGAGCGTTCGCCCGCAACGCGGGCGCGTGCGACGGAGAGGGGAGCACGTAATGAAGGTTCTGATGCTTAACGGAAGCCCGCACGAGCACGGTTGCACGGACCGCGCGCTCGAGGAAATCGCCAAGGCGCTCGGCGAGAACGGCGTGGATTCGGAGATCGTCTGGATCGGCCGCCAGCCCGTGGGCGGCTGCGTGGCCTGCAACGCCTGCGACAAGCTGGGGCGCTGCGCGTTTGGCGACAAGGACGGCGTCAACGAGTTCCGCGCCAAGGCCGTTGAGGCGGACGGCTTCGTCTTCGGCGCGCCGGTGCACTACGGCCGCGCGGGCGCGTCGCTGCTTGGCTTCATGGACCGTCTCTTCTACTCCAACGGCCGCGCCGGACAGCCGAACGCCTTTGCGTACAAGCCCGCGGCCGCGGTGACCTCCGCGCGCCGCGCCGGCACCACCTCGGCGCTCGCGGACATCGAGAAGTACTTCACCATCTCGCAGATGCCCATCGTGAGCAGCCGCTACTGGAACATGGTGCACGGCTCCTCCGCCGAGCAGGCCGAGCAGGACGCCGAGGGCCTCTGGACCATGCGCCAGCTCGGGCGCAACATGGCCTGGCTGCTCAAGTGCATCGAGGCCGGCCGCGCGGCAGGCGTGGGGCTGCCGGAGGGCGAGGCGGGCACCTGGACGAACTTCGTGCGGTAGGCGACCCGAAGCCGGCGCCGGCTCGCGCGGCGTCGGCCCGAGGCGTTGTCCCGTAGGCGTCACGCTGTTCTCGTCGTTCTTCTCGCCGGAAGCGTGACTTCCAGCGAGCCGTCGGGTACAAACTCGCACAAAGTCACGCTTTCGTCTAGAAAAGTGTGAGTTTCGACGAGCTGATAGCTGCCAGCTCACGGAAAGTCACGTTTTCTAGGTAGAAAGCGTGACTTCCAGCGAGCCGGAGGTCGCCAGCTCGCGCAAAGTCACGCTTCCGGCGAGAAGAACGTGACAATCAGCGAGTCGGCAGCCACAAACTCGCGCAAACTCACGTTTCGACGGCCGAAACGTGACAAGCAGCGAGCCAGCGCCACGTCCTTCTCGCCTCGCCGCCTTGCTGCGTCACGGCGAGAAGGGACCGCTGGCCGTGGTTTTCTCGCGCCGCCGTCCACGTCGCGCTACCATTAAAGGGTTAACGCAAACGGGGCGCCGGGCCGCCCCATGACGGGAGGGCGCATGCGCGGGGTGTTCATCACGCTGGAGGGCGCGGACGGCTGCGGCAAGTCCACACAGGCAGCGCTTCTGGCTGACGCGATTGCTGCGGCCGGGCGCGAGGTCGTGCGCCTGCGCGAGCCCGGTGGCACCCCCATCTCGGAGAAGGTCCGCGCGCTGCTGCTGGACCCCGCCAACACGGAGATGTGCCCGGAGTGCGAGCTGCTGCTCTATGAGGCCAGCCGCGCCCAGCTCGTGCGACAGGTGATTGACCCGGCGCTTTCCCGCGGTGCCGTGGTCCTGTGCGACCGCTTCTACGACTCCACCCGCGCCTACCAGGCCGGCGGTCGCGGAATCGACGCCACGCTCGTGGACGTGGCCAACGAGCTCGGCCGTTGCGGGCGGGTCCCGGACCGCACCCTCGTGCTGGACCTGGACCCGGGCACCGCCTACGCGCGAGCCACGGCCGGCGGCGCGGACCGTATGGAGGCGGAGGGCCTCGCCTTCCAAGAGCGCGTGCGCGAGAGCTTCCGTCGCCTGGCCGCCGGGGAGCCCGCCCGCGTGCGCCTTGTCGACGCGTCTGGCGAGAAGAACCAGGTCACCCGGCGTCTTCTGGATGAGCTCGCCGACCTCGTGGGGACGGTCGGCCGCTCCGGGGACGGGGCGTAGCCATGGGCGAGGTCACCCCGCAGGGCGCTTCCACCGCGCAGGGCGCCCCCAACGCCCCCGCTCCGCAGGGCGCCTCCAACGCCGCTGCCGCCCCTGCCGCCCTGGCCGCCCTTGCCGACCAGCCGCGCGTGCGCGACTTCCTGGCCACCGCCGTCGCGGAGGACCGGCTCTCCCACGCCTATCTCTTCGTGGGAGCCCCCGGGTCGGGCAAGCACGAGGCCGCCGAGGCGCTCGCCAAGTGCGTGGTCTGCCCCAACGGCGGAGACGCCTCCTGTGACGAGTGCCGGCGTGTGGCGCACCGCACCCATCCCGACGTCCACTGGCTTATTCCCGGCAGCGCCACGGGGTACCTCGTCGCCCAGGTCCGCGAGCTCATTGCGGACGTGAGCCTGGCCCCGGTGCGCGCCCGCGCCAAGGTCTACGTGCTTGAACGTGCTGACCTGCTCCGCGGGGCGGCGGCAAACGCCCTGCTCAAGACCCTCGAGGAGCCGCCCGAGGGCGTGATGTTCATCCTCTGCGGCCGCTCCACGGCGGCCATGCTGCCCACCATCGTCTCTCGCTGCCAGCAGGTCCCGTTCCGCGCGGTCTCGCCGGCGGGGGGCGTGGCCGAGGTCGTGCGCCGCAGCGGGGCCGCGGAGGCGGACGCCCGCGTGGCCCTTGCCGTGGCGGGGACCCCCTCGCGTGCCGAGGACTACCTCAAGTCCCCAAGCCGCCGGCAGGTCAGGCGCCTCATGGTGGACACGCTGGACGCCCTCGCGCGCGACGACTCCTGGGACGTCCTTCTCGCCGCCCGGGAGGTCGTGGCCGCCAACGCCGTGCCCCTTGCCGACGTCAAGCAGGCCCAGGAGGAGGCCCTGAAGGAGAGCCAGGACTTCCTCACGTCCTCCGCGCTCAAGCAGGTCGAGGACGCCAACAAGCGCGAGCTCACCGCCCGAGAGCGTTCAGGTATGATGGAGGCCCTGGCCGCGGCGGAGTCGCTCCTGCGTGACGTGCTCGTCCGCCGCGAGGACGCCGGCCGCCCCATCGTCAACGAGGACGCCGCCGCCGTCGTGGACCGCATCGCGGCGCGCTGCGACACCCGTGGCGTGCTCGAGGCGCTCGGGGCCGTCTCCCGCGCGGGTGACGACCTCGCCCACAACGTATCGCCCCAGCTGACCCTCGAGGTCATGCTTCTTCACATCAAGGAGGCACTCGAATGCCCACCATCATCCCGGTGAAGTTTCAATACGCCGCGCGCGACCTCTGGTTTGACCCGGCCGGCACCGGAGCCCAGGAGGGCGACCACGTGATCTGCGCCACCGAGCGCGGCCACGAGTTCGGCCTGGCCGTGGGCGACGCCCGCGAGGTTACCGAGGACGAGCTGGACGCCACGATCGGCCACGCCCAGCTGCGCGAGGTGGTGCGCATCGCCTCCGACGCCGACCTCGAGCGTGCCGACGAGCTGGCCCGTCGCGGCGAGGAGTCCATGCCGGCCTTCCGCCGCCACGTGGCCGAGTCCGGGCTGGACATGAAGCCGGTGGGCGTCGAGTACCTCTTCGACGGCGAGAAGGCCGTCTGCTACTTCGCCGCCGAGGAGCGTGTGGACTTCCGCCAGCTCGTCCGCGACCTCGCGCGCGAGTTCCACGTCCGGATTGACATGCGCCAGATCGGCGTGCGCGAGGAGGCCGCCATCGTGGGCGGCTACGGCCACTGCGGCCAGGAGCTCTGCTGCCGCCGCTTTGCCACGGGCTTCGACCCGGTCTCCATCCGCATGGCCAAGGAGCAGGACCTGCCCCTCAACTCCACCAAGATCTCCGGCGCGTGCGGCCGCCTCATGTGCTGCCTGCGCTACGAGTTCGAGGCCTACCGCGACTTCAAGGGCCGCGCGCCCAAGCGCAACGCCGTCATCGACACGCCGCTCGGCAAGGCCAAGATCGTCGAGTACGACACGCCCAAGGAGCAGCTCTGCCTGCGGCTCGAGAACGGCAAGCAGATCCGCGTGGCGCTGGCTGACATGACCGCCTCCGAGGCGGCGCACAAGAAGAGCGAGGAGCTGGGCTGCCCGTGCCGCCCGGACACCGTCACGCGCGAGGTGCTGGACAAGCTGGAGTCCCCCGACGTGCAGATGGCCCTTGCCGAGCTGGACCGCAAGAACGGCGTGGCCCCGGCCGAGGAGCCGGACGCGTCGGACATCTTCGTGGAGACGCGCCGGAAGCGTCGGCGTGGCTCTGGCAGCGCTGGCCCGGGCGCCGGCAAGGGGGCCGGCAACGGCAACGGCAACGGCGGTGGCAACGGCAGCGGCGGCTCACGTGGCGAGAAGAACGAGCGGGCCGCTGGCTCCGGCGCGCCGTCCGGCGAGGAGCCGGGGCGTCGCCGCCGCAAGCGTCGCCCCGGCGACGGCGGGGGAGCGGCGGCCGGTGCGGCCGAGTCCCCGGCGGCAACGGGTGCGGGCGCGGGCGCCCACCGACGCCGTCACCACCAGGCCGGCGAGGGCGGATCCGCAGGCGCGCAGCAGGCGGGCTCCGGCCAGCAGGGCGCGCGCCGCACGCGCCGTCCGGGCGACAAGGGCGGCCAGGCCGCGCAGGGCGGCGGCGAGCGCGGCGGGCGCGAGGGCCAGCCGCGTGGGATGCAGCCGTCCCGCAGGCGTCGCAACGGCAACGGCGGCAACGGTGGTAACAGCGCCGAGCAGCGCGGCGGCCAGCAGGCCGGCCAGGGTGGCGCCGAGGGCGCGGCCAAGCCGAGGCGCCGTCGTCACCGTGGCGGCCGCGGCCGTGGCGGCGCTGCGGGTGGCGGGTCCGGCGCCGCGCCCGCCGGCGGCAGCGAGTAGCGGCGGGAGGTTCTTCTCGCCGCGTCGTGCTGGCGTGGTGGCGCTTCATTACGCCGTCGCGCCGTCGGGTTGCCGTGCCAGCGTGCCGTTACCCCATCGAACGGTCGCGTCGCCGCGCTTACGGAACCGCGGTTGTTCGCACCTGTGGCCGCGGGGTGCTTACGAAATAGCGGATGGGGCTCGTCTGTGGCCGTCATGTGCTTACAAATCACGCTCGATGCGGGGGTGTCGCCCCGTATCGAGCGTGACTGCTTAAGAAATCCCAGTTGGCGTGTTGTCGAGGGGTGCTTTCTGCTTGGAAGGCACCTCTATCACGCCGAGGAGACTACCTTTGTCGCGATTCCGTAAGCGCCTCCGGCCCCCGCTGCCGCCTCGGCCGCGATTCCGTAAGCGCTCCGGCCCCCGCTGCCGCCTCGGCCGCGATTCCGTAAGCGCTCCTTGGCTTCGCTTACCTTATGCGTCCGATTGCGCCCTCGTGTCATCTGGCTCCGGCCTCGCGCCGATCGAGTGCCTGCCAACATCGATCCGATTGTGACTTCTTCTGGGGCACCATAAACTCAGCCGAGGATTTGGACCGGAATCTGGGCGAATTGGCGAGAAAAACGGTCTAAATTCTCGGCTGAGCGCGCATCGACTGGCGCGTCATAGCCACCTTGCGCCGGTGGCGGGCCGGCGCCGCCGGTGGCGGGCCGTCGTGACGGCCGGTGATGGCTGGTGGCCGCCGGTGGCGGGCCGTGACGTGCCAGGGCGAGGGCGGCCCCGGCTCGGCCCCGCGCCCTACGCGAGCGCGGCCAGGCGCAGCGTCAGCTCCACGGTGCCGACGGCGTAGCCGCCGCGCGCGAAGACGCCCACGGGAGCGTCGCCGCGGCAGTCGAGCAGCAGCGCCAGCGGCAGCAGCTCGGGGTTGGCGAACATCCGGCGCGCGAGGCGCTCGGGCAGCTCGGAGAAGTCGTCGCGGGCAAGCGCCACGTTCACGCCGGCCGCGCGCAGCGCGCCCACCGAGCGGGAGAGCGTGGGATCGCCCGTCGCCGCGGCCTCGGGGTCCTCGCGAGTTACGAACGTCACGCCCACGCCCGCCGCCGCGACGCCCGCCGCGCTGTCGGCGAGCTCGTTCAGCAGGTGCTCCGTGGGCTCCTCGGCCAGCTCCAGGAAGGCCACGAGCGCGAGGTCCTTCTCGCCGGCGCCTGTGGCCGCGCGTGCGAGGCCCGCCGCGTCCGGCAGCGGGATGCGCTGCAGCATGTCCTCCGCGTCCGGCTCGCGCAGCCGCAGCGCGGCCTCGCTCGGGCCGCTCACAGTGAGCGTGCGCTCGCAGGCCTGCTGGTTGCCGTTGGGGAGGCGCACCGTGGTGGTGAGTCGGTAGAGCCCGGCCGGCGCCGAGAGCGTCAGCGCGCCTTCCTCAAACTCGCGGCCCCACAGGTCGAGAGAGACGAAGCCGTAGAGCTCCTGGCCGCCCACCTGCATGGACGTGCCCAGCCGAGCGAGCGACCAGTCCGTCCCGTAGACGGGCGCGCGGCCGTCGCCGCAGGTGACGCGCAGTGGGAAGACCTGCTCGACCTCCTCGGTCGTCGCGTCCGCCTCAGTGCCCGCGTCGGCACCGTCGCCCTCCACGCAGGCCCACTGCCCGGCGAGAAGAACCTCGGCCCGGCCGTCGGCCTCGCCCAGGCGCGCGGCCACCCCGAGCGCGCGGCAGGCCGCAACGAAGAGCGTGCGGCGCGTGACCTCGGAGGCCTCGCCGGACTCGAGAGCCCCGACCGGCGTGCCCACGAGCTTGGCCACGTGCTCGGAGGCCGTGAAGCGCAGGTGCTCGACGAGCCACGCCCACGCCGCGCGCGGGTCGTCCTTGATCAGCCCCGCAAGCTCGCCCGGCAGCGCCGCCGGCAGCGCGGGCCGCCAGGCGCTCAGGTGCTCGAGGCCGATGCGCGGGCAGAGCACGTAGCGCTCCCAGGCCTCGAGCGCCGCATCGGCCCCCAGGCCCTCCGCCGCCAGCCGCGACAGCGCCTCGTCGCGCCCGGCGAGCGCGGCGGCGAGGTGGCCCTCCAGCACGTCAGCGGGGAGGTCGAGCCAGTCCTTCTCGGCGAGCCCCGCCAGGAGCGCGGCGCGCTCCGGCTCCGTCCCGGCGGTCAGGAACGAGAACACCTCGTCCGCGTTCCCAAGAGCGCCGTCAAGCATGCGTGCCACCAGGGAGGCGTCATCGGCCGGCCGGAGCTCAGCCGCGCGGGCCGCGAGCTCCTTGGCGTGCGCGCGCATGGCCGCAACGGAGGCACGGCGCTTCTCGTCGGCCGCGGCCTTGCGGGCGCGCCCGCGCTCGGCCATCTCGGGCGTGAGGGTGCCGGACGGCGCCGGGTGGTCCTCCGGCGCGCGGAAGTCGAGCCCCCGCCAGCCGGAGTTGGACTCGTCCACGCGCACGGCGGAGAGCGCCAGCCGCACCTCGTTGACGCGTGCGGTGTCCACGTCCTTCTCGGCCATGAACGAGCCGCGCGACGCGTGCACGCGGACGCTCCCGTGGCCCAGCACCGCCCGGCAGCGGCCCTCGCTGTCGGTGGTGAGGGTGACGAGCGGGCGCCACGCGGCCATGTTGAGCACCTCGAGCGCCACCGTGGCGCCGGCCGCCGGCTCGCCGTCCGCGCCGAAGACGCGCACCTCAAGCGGCGAGCAGTCCGCGTAGGACTCGGTGACGCCTACGGTGACGGCGCAACCGCTGCGCATGAGGACGTCCTCGGCCGCGCAGCCAAAGTCGGAGAAGAGGCGCGTGGCCACCATCGGAGCGCGCCCGGAGGCCGCCGTGAACCAGCCGCGGTCGAGGGCCTCCTCGGGCTCGCAGGCGCCGAGGTAGTGCCACCTGCCGCCTGCGAAAGCCTCAACCCAGGCGTGGTTGTCGTCGCAGTGGGACCACCAGGGCACGTAGATCTGTCGGGCGGGGATGCCCACCGAGCGCAGGGCGGAGACCAGCAGCGTGGCCTCCTCGCCGCAGCGGCCGGCTGCGCCCGCGATGACGCCGAGCGGCCCGAGGGTGCGGTTGTCGGTGGTCTGGTAGGTGGCCACCTCCGCGCACCAGTAGTTGATCTCGATGACGGCCTGCTCGGTGGAGAGCCCCTTCACGCGGGGCGCGAGCGTCTCCCAGAGGGCCTCGCGGCAGCGGTCGAGCGGCTCGTTGTTGACGCGCGGGCAGGCGACGTGGTGGACGAAGACGTCCTCGGGGAGCTCCGCCGCCGGGCCCTCGCGCAGCATGAGCGCGTGGCGCGCGTGGGCGGCAAGCACGTCGAACGGGGTGTCGAAGACGTCCGTGAGAGGCAGCGTGGCGTAGAAGTAGCGCGTGAGGACGGCCTCGTCGATCGGCAGCGCCTGGAGGGCGGACTCGATCTGGCCGCCCCTCTCGCCGAGGAGGGGGAGGCGTGCGTCGAAGCGGGAGGCGGCGTAGTCCGCGAGCTGCTCGGAAAGCGGCATGGGTGCTCCTTAGTCGGGCGCCGGCGGTCCCCGGCGCGGGTGGCTCGCGCGGCCGCTTCCCGGCGGCACGCGCGACATTGGGCGCCTATGGTACGCCAACGGAGCACGGCATGCCTGGTGGGCACCGTCGCTCCATAGTCGCGGGGCGCGGCGGGGGCGCGGCGGGGGGTGCTGCGGGGCCGTGGCAGGGTACGTTGCGGGGCCGTGGCAGGGTACGTACACCCCGCCAAAGGGTACGTACACTATTACGGGATTGATGCTCTTCTCGCCAGAGCTGCGACCTGCGGATTTGTCGAGAAGAACCACATATTGGCCGTGCAACTATGTACGTACCCTTTAGGCGGAGTGTACGTACCCTTCTGCGGCATCCCGGCACCCGGCACCCGGCACCCGGCACCCGGCACCCGGCACCCGGCATCCCGGCACCCTGCCGCCCCGGGCGCCTGCCCTGCCCACGCACGTCCCACGCGCTACCATGGACGCCGACCAGCCACGCCGCGCGCTCGGCGCCGCGGCGACCACCCGACCGAAGGGACCTCCATGTACGGACTCAAGACCGAGGCGAGCTTCGACTCCGCGCACTTCCTCGCCGACTACCACGGCAAGTGCGAGAACCTCCACGGCCACCGCTGGCGAGTGGTGGCCTACCTCCGCGCCGAGGAGCTCGGCGAGGCCGGCACGGAGCGCGACATGGTCTGCGACTTCGGCGTCTTCAAGCGGGAGGTCCGCGCCCTCGCCGAGGAGTTCGACCACACCTTCCTCGTGGAGGAGGGGACGCTGCAGACGGCCACGATAGCCGCGCTGGAGTCCGAGGGCTTCACGCTCAAGCTGCTGCCGTTCCGCACCACCGCCGAGAACCTCGCGCGCCACTTCTGTGAGCGCCTGCGCGAGCGCGGCCTGCCGTGCTCGCAGGTGGACGTCTACGAGACGCCTCTCAACTGCGCCACCTACCTCGCGGGGTAGCGACGGCCCCGGCGAGGGGCGCCGGCGGCGTGGCGAGAAGGACCGCGACCCGGCGGGCGAGCGGCGGCAGCGCGCCGCGGGCGAGGGGTGCCTCCGGCGGGCGAGAAGAACCACGGCCCGACCCCTCGTCGCTCACCCAACCCCCTCGCCGCGCCGTCTGCCAGATGTTTCCCCCGGCGGGCGGAAGTGTCCAGGCGCACGGCTATACTGGCTGAAGGGAGAGTTAAAGGGGAGCGGAGGTGTGTCATGGGCGGCAAGACCCTACATGGAGTCAACCTGACGGGCTGGCTGACGCTTGAGTCGTGGGTGACCCCGGAGCTCTTCGCCGAGGCCGGCGCCCTTGACGAGGAGACGCTGGCCACCACCCTTGGCCGCAAGCGCTACGCCGACGTGGTCCGCGCCCACCGCGAGGACTTCGTCACGCGGGAGGACTTCGTCAAGATCGCCTCGCGCGGCTTCAACGCGGTGCGCCTCCCGGTGCCCTGGTACGTCTTCGGCGCGCTGGGGCCCGAGCCTGGCCCCTACGTGGGCTGCATCGAGCTCGTTGACCAGGCGCTGGGCTGGGCCGAGGAGATCGGCCTCAAGATGGTCTTCGCCATGGCAATGAACCTCGGCGCGCCGCACTCCGGCAACGGCATCTCCCCTGACCTCGCAGACTGCCACGTCCCCCGCGAGCGCATGCTGGACGTGGTCTTTGCCCTGTCGAAGCGCTACGCCTCGCGCGTGGG
The DNA here is from genome assembly GCA_944321515.1 of uncultured Atopobiaceae bacterium. GTDB lineage: Bacteria > Actinomycetota > Coriobacteriia > Coriobacteriales > Atopobiaceae > Thermophilibacter. The sequence continues at coordinate 155,034 of CALULO010000002.1, forward strand.
CTTCTTTGGCATCGAGCTCGCCGACGGCGTGGTGCCCCAGGTCCGCCGGGGCCTCACCCTCACCGACGGCGTGCCCACCCACCGCCTGCGCAACTACTACCGCGAGGCCTACGAGCTCGTGCGCAGCGCCGCGGGGGACGACCCCGTGGTCATCATCCCGGACGGCGGCGTCCCCGGCGCCTGGCGGCGCTTCATGGCGCAGCGCCACTACCGCAACGTGTGGCTGGACTGCCACCTGGACCACCCCGTCGCCCGCATGGACGTCTCCGGGCCGTCCGGCGTCCGCAAGCTCGTGACCGCCCACTCCCGCCACATCGCGGACGCGCGCCGCACCGGCATGCCGGCCATGGTGGGCAAGTGGTCCTCCTCGCTGCCCATCGCCGACTCCCAGATGACGCCCGAGGGCCGCATCGCCCTGGAGCGCGTCTACACCTCCGAGCAGATCGCCGCCTACGAGAAGTGCCCGGCGTGGTTCTTCAACACCTGGAAGACGAGCGGCATGCTCGCCGGCTGGGACGCCCGCGTGGCGCTGGCGACCTTCGAGCGCGGGATGATCGTGTGACGGTGGGCGAGAAGGACCTGCGGGCCGCGGCCGGTGCCGCCGCGCCGGCGCAAGACGGCCTGCTCTCCGTGGTGGGAACCCCCATAGGCAACCTCGAGGACGCCTCGCCGCGCGTGCGACGGGTGCTCTCTGAGGCCGACGTCGTGCTCTGCGAGGACACGCGCGTCACGGGCCGCCTCATGAGCGCGTTCGGCCTGCACGCGCACCTCGAGCGCTGCGACGAGAACGTCATGGGCGAGAAGGTCGCGGGCGTGCTGGAGCGCCTCGCGGCCGGCGCGCGCGTGGCCTTCGTCTCCGACGCGGGTATGCCGGGCGTCTCCGACCCCGGCCAGCGGCTCGTGGACGCCGCCCTCGACGCCGGCCTGCGCGTGGAGGTGGTGCCCGGGCCGAGCGCCGTGACCTGCGCGCTGGTTGCCTCGGGCCTGGCGAGCGAGCACTTCTTCTTCGAGGGGTTCCTGCCCCGTCGCGCGGGCGCCCAGCGGGCGCGGCTCGAGGAGCTGGCGGTGGTGCCGGGGACGCTCGTGGCCTACGAGAGCCCGCGCCGCGTCGCCGAGACGCTGGCGAACGTTGCCGCGGTGATGCCGGGCCGCCGCGTGGCGCTGGTGCGCGAGCTCACCAAGGTCCACGAGGAGGTCGTGCGCGGCGAGGCGGCCGAGCTCGCCGCCGAGGTGGCCGCGCGAGGGGAGGTGCGCGGCGAGTGCGTGATCGTGATCGCCGCGCCGGACGCGGCCGAGCTCGAGCGCCGCAGGGCGGCCGCGGCCGGTCCCGCCCGCACGCTGGAGGAGGAGATCGAGGCCGGTCTCGCGGCCGGCGAGCCCAAGAGCGCGCTCGCCAAGCGGCTGGCCCGTGCGTTCGGCATGCCTCGCGCGGAGGTCTACGACGCCGTGGTGGCCGCGGCGCGCTGACCCGTTGCCCCCGCACCCTGCGGTACAATCAACTCCGCATGCACTTCCGTCATGAGGAGCCGACATATGGCAGAGAAGCCGTCCTACTTCATCACCACCCCCATCTACTACGTCAACGCCGCGCCGCACCTGGGCACTGCGTACTGCACCATCCTCTCCGACGTCCAGGCGCGCTTCCGTCGCGCCGCCGGCTACGACGTCAAGTTCCTGACCGGCATGGACGAGCACGGCGAGAAGGTCGCCGAGGCCGCCGCGCAGCACGGCATGACCCCGCAGGAGTGGTGCGACTCCCAGGCGCCCCTCTTCAAGGACCTCTGGCGCGAGCTCGAGATCTCCAACGACGACTTCATCCGCACCACCGAGCCGCGCCAGTACCATGCGGTCCAGTACCTCTGGGAGCGCATGCGCGAGAGCGGCTACATCTACAAGGGCTCCTACGACGGCTGGTACTGCGTGCCGGAGGAGACCTACTTCACGGAGACCCAGGTCAACAAGGCCGACGAGGAGCGCGGCACCAAGGGCGAGCACCTCTGCCCGGACTGCGGGCGCCCGCTGGAGCGCGTCCAGGAGGAGTCCTGGTTCTTCAAGCTCTCCGCCTTCCGGGACCGCCTCCTCGCGCTCTACGACGAGCACCCCGACTTCGTCCAGCCGGACTTCCGCATGAACGAGGTGCGCACCTTCGTGGCGGGCGGCCTGCAGGACCTCTCGGTCAGCCGCACCACCTTCGACTGGGGCATCCAGCTGCCGTTTGACGAGAAGCACGTCACCTACGTGTGGTTCGACGCGCTGCTCAACTACATGACCTCGGTGGGCTACAGCGTGGACACCCCCGAGGCGGCCGCCGAGTTCGCGCGCCGCTGGCCCGCGCAGTGCCACGTGGTGGGCAAGGACATCATCCGCTTCCACTGCGTTATCTGGCCGGCCATGCTCATGGCCATCGGCGAGGCCCTGCCCGAGCACGTCTTCGCCCACGGCTTCCTCACGGTGCGCAACTCCGAGACCGGCAAGGCCGAGAAGATGTCCAAGTCCCGCGGCAACGCCATCGCCCCGCGCGACGTCATCGACCTGCTGGGCGTCGAGGGCTACCGCTACTACTTCATGACCGACGTGGCCCACGGCGAGGACTCGGCCATCTCCTTCGAGCGCATGGAGCAGGTCTACAACGCCGACCTCGCCAACAGCTGGGGCAACCTCGTCTCCCGCGCGCTCAACATGAGCGCCAAGTACTTCGACGGCAAGACCCCCGAGACCCCGGACGGGTGGGGCGAGAAGGACGGCGTCCTGCACGACGTGGCCGCCGGTATCTACGACCGCTACGCTGCCTGCATGGAGCGCTTCGACTACGTGGGCGCTAAGGACGCCGTGATGGAGCTCGTGCACGCCGCCAACCACTACATCGAGGACTCCGCCCCCTGGGCGGTTGCCAAGGACCCGGCTCGCGCCGACGAGCTCGCGGGCATCATCCGCGACCTGCTGGAGTCCATCCGCGTCTGCGCGCACCTGCTCGCGCCGTTCATGCCGGAGACCTCGGCCGAGGTCCTGCGTCGCATGAGCCTGGGCGACGAGGCGGACACCGACGACCTGCGCGCCGCCTGCGCGTGGGGCGGCCTCGCCGGCGGCGTGCCCGTGACCAAGGGCGAGGCGCTCTTCCCGCGCCTGGACACGAAGAAGTAGCGCGGTGGGAGGCTCACCCCTGGCAAGCCCTGGCGCCACGCGCGCGCTGCTGGAGAGCTACGGCCTTGCCACCAAGCATAGGCTGGGCCAGAACTTCCTGGTGAACAACGCCGTCATCGAGAAGATCATGGGCCTCGCCGAGCTCACGGGCAAGGAGCGCGTGCTCGAGGTCGGTCCGGGCATCGGCACCCTCACGCTTGCCCTGCTGGCCGAGGGCGGCCGCGTGGCCGCGGTGGAGGCCGACCGCGAGCTGGAGCCCGTGCTCTCGGCCCACGCGGTGGCGCACCCGAACTTTGCCTACCTCATGGGCGACGCCCTGCGCGTCGACGCCGAGAAGATCTCGGGGGCCCTGGGCGGCGCCCCCGAGGTCATGGTCTCCAACCTGCCCTACAACGTGGCCGCCACGATCATCCTGCAGTACCTCCAGGAGCTGGGGAGCCTGCGCCGGATGGTGGTGATGGTCCAGGCCGAGGTGGCCGACCGCATCTGCGCCGAGCCCGGCAACAAGACCTACGGGGCCTACACGGCCAAGCTGGCCCTTCTCGCCCGCGTGACCGGCCGCTTCGAGGTGGGGCCGGGCAACTTCATGCCGCCCCCGCACGTGGACTCGGCCGTGGTGCGCCTGGACCGCGCGCCGATGGACGACCCCGCCACGGGGGCCCCGCTCGACGCGGGGCGGCTGGCAGCCACGTCCGCCGTCATAGACGCCGCCTTCGCACAGCGGCGCAAGACCATTAGAAACTCGATGTCCGCTTCCGGCTTCGAGAAGGGCGCGCTGGACGCGGCCTTCGCCGCCTGCGGCATCGCGCCCACCTGCCGCGCGGAGACGCTCGCGCCGGCAGACTTCGTGCGGCTCTCCGCCGCGCTCGACAAGGAAGCACGCCATGCCTGAACCCATAGCCCTCGACGACCTCACGCTCGCTGACGGCGAGCTCTTCCACGACCGCAAGGGGCGCGCCTGCCCGGTGCCCGCGCCTGCCGCCCCGCTCGCGGACACCCACGGCCACCTCACGAGCCTCCGCGAGCACGACCCGGCGCTTGCCATCGCCCGCGCCGCGCTCGTGGGCGTGCGGCTGCTCGTGGTGCCGGTGGACCCGGTGAGCGACGTGCCCCGCAAGTGGCCGGACGTGCCCTCCCTTCTCGCCTGGCTGGACGAGCAGGTCGAGCTTGCCCGAGCGTGCCTGGACGAGTGCGCCGAGCGGGGCTTCGTCCCGCCCTCCTTCGAGGGCTACGAGGACGTGCCCGACCTCGTGGACAACGTGCGGATCGTAGCGGGCGCGCACCCCTACGGCGCCCCCGACCTCGACGACGAGGCGATGTCCCGGCTGCGCGAGCTTCTCGCCAGCCCCCGGTGCGTGGGCGCGGGCGAGTTCGGCCTGGACTACGGCCCCTACAACGAGGTGCCCTACCAGGTGCAGGAGGACGCCTTCCGTCGCCAGCTGCGCCTGGCCCACGAGCTCGACCTCCCCGTCGAGCTCCACATCCGCGACGCCGCCGGCGACGTCCGCGGCGAGGCCCACCTGGACGCCGTGCGCATCATGTCCGAGGAGGGCGTGCCGGGGCGCGGGTGCGACCTGCACTGCTTCACCTCGGGGCTCAAGGCCATGGAGGACTTCACGCGCCTCGGCTGCCACGTCGCATTTGGCGGGGCGGTCACGTTCAGCCGCTCCGACGACATCCGCGAGGCGGCCACGTTCTGCCCCAGGCGCTTCCTGCTCACCGAGACGGACAGCCCCTACATGGCGCCGGTGCCGCTGCGCGGCGAGGAGTGCGAGCCGGCCATGGTGGCCTTCACGGCGGCGCAGGTGGCCGACGTGCGCGAGGGTGCCGGCCGCGAGAGCCGAGCTGTGACGTACCGCGCGCTCTGGGAGAACGCCTGCGCGCTCTTCGACCTGTAGGCGGCGCGCGTCGCTCCGGGGCCGTTAGCCGCGGGAGAGAGGGGACGACGTGCCGAGAAGCGCGCGCAGGACGCGGCGGGAGAGCGCGGGGCGTGCCCGCTCGGAAGGGAAGTCCGCGCCCGCGCGGATCGCGGCGATGAGCCGGTCGACGGCCTCCGACGTGCCGCGCCGCCTCCAGCCCATGCGGGGAGCGGCGGCCCAGCGCAGCTGCCAGGCCGCGTCGCCGACCACCAGCGCGCCCGACCAGAGCGCGCCCCGCGCCGCGCAGGCGCGCTCGAGAGAGGTGGCCGCCGGGCGCGCCTCCGCGCCGTCGAGCGAGGGCGTCGTGACCACGGCATAGACGCGTGCGCCCTCGGGCACGGGGGCGGGGCGCACCCCCCGTCCCGCGGCCACGCCCAGGACCACGACGTCCCCGTGCAGGCCCTCCTTGCCGTCTGAGCTGACGAGCTCGGGCGGCTCGCCGCGGCCGTAGGCGCGCGCGTAGACGCCGAGCGCCTCGGCGAGGTCCGCGAGCAGGTGCCCCACGAGCGGGTCGGCCCCCTCGGCCGTGATGTCGCAGGTGACGATTCTCATCTCTCCTCCCGGCAGAGATGATACCCGCCCCCGTGGCCCGCCGTGCTAGACTCTCCCTACCGAGCGACCCCCATCCTCAGCGGAAGGGGGTCGCATGCGTATCGGGCGCGCCGCCCGCGCGGCGGCGGAAGGGCTTGCGGAGGTGCTGTGGCCCACGCGCTGCGTGGGCTGCGACCAGCCCGGCGAGCTTCTCTGCGAGGAGTGCCGTGCCTCGCTGCCGTGGGTGGAGCAGCGGCTGGCGTGCCCGGTCTGCGGCGCGCCCTACGGGCACCTCACCTGCACGGAGTGCGGCGGCGCCACGGCGCGCACGCCGGACGCGGCCGCCGCCTGGCCGGCGCGGGCCACGGTCGCGGCGCTCGGCTTCTCAGGCGCGCCCGCGCGGATGGTGACCGCCCTCAAGGACGCCCACGAGCTGAGGCTCGCCCCGGTCATGGCGGCGGCGATGCTCACGGCGCTCGAGGAGGCGTCGGCGTGGCGGGCGACGGACGGGGCCGCGCGTTTCTCTCCCGGCGAGACGGACGCGGTGTGCTTCGTGCCCGCCACGGCGGAGGCGTACGCGCGGCGCGGGTTCGACCACATGGAGCTCGTGGGGCGCGAGCTGGCCGGCGGGATGGGGCTGCCGCTCGCGGACGTGCTCGTGCGCGCCGCGAGGCGCGACCAGCGCGAGCTCGGGCGTGCCGAGCGGGCGGCCAACCTGGCCGGCGCCGTGCGTGCTGCGGCGGACGTCTCCGGCGCGCGCCTGCTGCTCGTGGACGACGTGGCCACCACCGGCGCGAGCCTCGCCGAGTCCACGCGGGCCCTGCTCTCCCGTGGCGCCGCCTCCGTCACGGCCTGCGTCCTGGCGCGGGTGTGGTAGGGGGTCGCGGTCGGCGCCGTGCCCTGGCGGGCCCTCCGGCGCCTCGCCCGCGCACGGGCGCGGAGCACGCTGCTGCCGCCCGACCGCCCGTTCCTCTCGCCGTGTGCCGGAACCTGCGCCTTCGCCGCGAAGCTTCGGCGGGGTATACTGGGGAGGTCTCGACCCAGGTCTGTGGTTGCGGCCGGGCCAGCCTTGCGGCCGCCCGTCCAAGTCCAAGCCAGACGAGGGCAAAGGGATCCACGTAAGCCGGCGCGTGCGCGCGGCGGCGATCATGGCTCGTCCTAGAGGTAAGTCGCACCGCCCGTCATACGCAAGAGGCATTCGGCCTCGCGGGCGAGAGGGGCAAAAGTGGAGGCGCCGCGGCGCCGGAAGCGACGTCCCCGGTGCGCGGGTGTGGGGGCAAAGACCAGGTCAGCTGGGTGAGACGACCTGAGCGACACGCGAGGAAGAGGAACCATGCCTACGAGCAGTCATAATCACGGCCGCGCCCGAGCCCTTGCCGCCTCCCTGGCCCTTCTCGCCGCCCTCGGCATGGCCGGGTGCTCGGTGGGCCCCGTGGAGCTGGACGACTTCCTTGCCAGCACCTCCGTGGCCGACGCCCGCGCCGCCCGGCGCGAGGCCCTGAACCCCGCGGTCTCCTCCGACGCCCTGCGCCAGGCCGACACGCTCACCGTGGGCATCCTCGCCACGGAGACCGCGCCCCTGTCCTTCGCCTCCGCGGACGGCTCGCAGTCCGGCATCGACGTGGACACCGCCCACGCGCTCGCCGACGCGCTCGGGCTCCCCTACGTCTCCTTCGTCTCGGTGAGCAACGTCTCCTCCGGCCTTAAGGACAGCTGTGACGTGGTCATGGGCGTCTCCGCCGACAACGCCGGCGACGCCACGGTGGTGGGCTCCTACGCCCAGACCGCCACGGGGCTCTTCACCCACCAGGACGTCACCGCCCCGATCGACGCATCCGCGCTCTCCGGCGCCACGGTGGGCGTGCAGGAGGGCTCGGTCTCCCAGAGCACGCTCGAGGGCTACGCCGTCGACGTGACCGAGTCCACCTTCTCCAACCTCAACGAGGCCTTCGACGCGCTCAGCGCCGGCGAGGTCGACTACGTGGTCTGCGACGCGCTCTCCGGCGCCTACCTGGCCACGGCCTATCCCGGCACCGTCTTTGCCGGCGCGCTCGACGAGCCCGTCTCCGTGGGCGTGGCCGTCTCCAACGAGGCCCTGGCCACGGCCGTTGACTCCGCGCTCTCCTCCATCCAGTCCAACGGCGTGGGCGACCTCGTGCGCTCACGCTGGCTCGGCGCGATGCCCGTTCTCACGGCCGACAGCCGCGTGACCGGCCTCACCGAGCGCGCCGCCGATGCCGCCGACGAGGCCGGCTCCGCTGACGCCTCCACCGACGCCACTGACGCAGCCGACGCAACGCCCGCCGAATAGGTGCGCCCGTTCGGGTGGCTTGCGGCCCCCCGAGCATGGACTGCCCCGCCCGCAAGTGGGTATCAGTGTCCTAAGGGCGCCGGTCCCATTGCCCGCGCCCTACGTCAACCGAAGGAGGTTCGCATGGTGGACATCAAGATCTCGGGCCGCAAGGTGAGCGTTTCCGATTCCCTGCGCGAGCATGTAGAGGATAAGGTGGGCAACGCCCTCAAGGTGTTTGACATCAAGCCGATGACGTGCGACGTCGTGCTCCGCGTGGACAAGAACCCCTCCAACCCCGAGCGCAAGGCCTGCGAGGTCACCGTCTTCGTGCGTGACAGCGTGGTGCGCGTGGTCGCCAGCTCCGATGACATGTACGCCGCCATCGACGAGGCGGCCGACAAGGTCACCCGCCAGCTGCGCAAGTACAAGACCCGCGTCATCGACCGCCGCCAGCGCGTCGCTCAGGCCAAGGGCGGCACGGTCACCCAGGAGGACCTGGCGGCCCTCATTGAGCCGGCCCCGGACGAGACCGAGGACGACCAGCTCGTGCGCGAGAAGTACATCGAGCTCGTCCCCATGACCGAGGAGGAGGCGCTCGTCCAGACCGACCTCATCGGCCACGACTTCTACGTCTTCACCAACGCCACCACGGGCCTCATCAACGTGATCTACCACCGCAAGAACGGTGGCTACGGAATCATCAAGCCCAAGATCGAGGAAGAGAATGAGTAGCAGCACCCAGCAGAATCTAACGGGCGAGAAGCACGAGGCGGCCCCCGAGGAGGGGGCCGCCCCCATGGCGGGCGAGGCTCCGGCGACGGGCGCCGCGACGTCCGACGCCCCGGCCGCCGACGCGGCGGCCGCAGGCACCCCCGACGACAACGCCCAGGCCTCCCAGGAGGTGGCGCGCCTCGGCAAGGCGTACCACCGCGAGTCCAACGTGCGCATCATCGTGGACTCCTGCGCGGACTTCGCGCCGGAGGTGGCGGAGGCGCTCGGCGTCGAGGTGGTGAGCTTCTCCTACGTCATGGGCGGGGAGGAGCACGCCGACGACCTCTGGCGCTCCATGACGCCGCAGGAGTTCTACGGCCGCATGCGCGAGGGCGAGTACGCCACCACGTCGGCAGTGACGCCCGGGCACTACCTGGAGGTCTTCGAGCGCGCCGCCGAGGAGGGCACGCCGACGGTCTACCTGGCCTTCACCCGCGGCCTCTCCTCGAGCGTGGACGCCGCCCGCCAGGCGGCCGACATGGTGCGTCAGGACCACCCGGACTTCGAGATCTACGTGGTGGACAACCTCTGCCCGTCCGCGGCCGCGGAGCTCCTCGCCATCGAGGCGGTCCACCAGGCGGTGAGCGGGCTCACCGCCGCCGAGCTCGTGGCGTGGGCGGAGGAGGCCCGCTACTACATCCAGGGCTACTTCACGCTCGAGTCCTTCGACGCGCTGGCGCGCGGCGGCCGCATCCCGCCGGCCGCGGCTCAGGTGGGCGGCAAGCTCGACATCAAGCCCGAGCTCTCTTACGACCTCAACGGCGCCCTGACGCTGCGCGGCATGTGCCGCGGCCGCAAGAAGGCCCTGCGTGCCATCATCGCCGACTTCAAGGCCAACTACCTCGGCTCCGAGGGCGGGGACGCGCACCTGCCCATCGGCATCGTCTCCTCTGACGCCGACAAGGACGCGCGCTGGCTGGCCGACCAGATCCGCAAGGAGCCCGGCTGCTCCGACGTGCCGATCATCCACAGCTCGGTCTCCCCGGTTGTCGGCGCCCACGTGGGGCCAGGCATGGTGGCCGTGGTCTTCTGGGGCAAGGACCGCAGGGAGTCCCTCTCGTTCACCGACCGTCTCGCCCGTCGCGTCAAGGGCGAGAAGTAGCCGCGGGGCCGCGGCTCGCCGGCCGGCGGGCTGCGGAGGGGACGTGGCCTTGGGGGCGGAGGCGTCTGTCACGCAGGCAGGTGGGGTAAGCTAGCCTATGTGACAACGTCTCCGTCCCCTGTCGGTGAGACAAGAAAGGAACTCCGCACACATGACTCATACGCACATCCGCAAGGTCGCCCTCATCGGCTGCGGCATCATGGGTGCGCCGATCGGCGGCCACATCCTGGATGCCGGCTTTGACCTCACGGTCCACAACCGCACGCGCGAGAAGGCCGAGGGTCTTCTCGCCAAGGGGGCGCACTGGGCTGACAGCCCCGCAGAGGCCGCGGCCGACGCCGACGTGGTCCTCACGATGGTTGGCTACCCCACGGACGTCGAGGACGTCTACCTGACCACCGACGGCCTCATCCGCTCCGCCAAGAAGGGCGCCTGGCTCATCGACCTCACCACGAGCTCCCCGCAGCTCGCGCGTGACATCCACGACGCTGCCGAGGTCGAGGACAAGCACGCCTTCGACTGCCCGGTCACGGGCGGCGAGCAGGGCGCCATCGACGGCACCCTCACGCTCATCATGGGCGTCACCGAGCAGGAGGCCGCCCCGGTGCTCCCGCTGCTCGAGTGCTTCTCCAGCCGCCGCTTCTACTTCGACGTGCCGGGCGGCGGCCAGACGGCCAAGCTCTGCAACCAGGTGAGCCTCGCCTCCTGCATGATGGGCTACGCCGACGCCGTGGCCCTGGCGGAGCAGTCGGGTATCGACGTGGACCGCATGCTCGAGGTGCTCGCCAACGGCACGGGCGGCTCCGGGGCCTCCAAGACGCTCGCGCCGCGCTCGGTGGCCGGCGACTTCAAGCCCGGCTTCATGGCCGAGCACCTGCGCAAGGACATCGGGCTGGCCCTCCAGCGCTCCGAGGACCTGGACATCACGCTGCCGGGCGCGGAGACGGCCTTCACGCTCTTCGACATGCTCTGCCAGATCGGCGGCTCGCGCATGGGCACCCAGGCCATCACCCTGCTCTATGACGACGAGGCCACCTGCACCGCCGCCGGGCTCGACTGGTCCCTGCTGGAGCAGGACGAGGACGGCTGCGACTGCGGCCACGACCACGGCGACCACGAGTGCTCCTGCGGCCACGACCACGGCGAGGGACACGAGTGCTCCTGCGGCCACGACCACGACGGCGACCACGAGTGCTGCGGCGGCCACGGTGACGACCACGAGTGCTGCGGCGGCCACGGCCACGACGGCGACCACGAGTGCCACTGCCACCACCACGACGACTAGCCGCCTCGGCCGGCCTGCCGTGACGGGACCCGTCCGTCGCGTGTCGGCCGGCCCGCGGTTCTTCTCGCCCATGGAGAAAGAAGGAACCACCGACCTTGAACGAAAACGACATCCCGCAGAGCTCCATCGCGGTGCTCATCGACTACGAGAACCTGGCGCTCGGCACCGGCAAGCGCAAGAGGAACGGCCACCAGGAGCCGGGCCCGCTGCCTGACGTCAAGCTCATCCTGGAGCGCCTGGTCGACAAGGGCCGCATCACGGCCAAGCGCGCCTACTGCGACTGGCAGCGCTTCTCCGAGGCCGTGACGCCCCTGCACGAGCTCGGCATCGAGCTCATCGAGATCCCGGACCGCGCCTACACGGGCAAGAACTCCGCCGACATCCGCCTGGCGGTGGACGCCATGGAGATCTGCCTCACCAAGGACCACATCGACACCTTTGCCATCCTCTCCGGGGACTCGGACTTCTCGCCGCTGGTCTCCAAGCTCAAGGAGTTCGGCAAGACGGTTATCGGCGTGGGCATGAAGGAGGCCACGAGCAGCCTGCTCACCGAGGTCTGCGACGAGTTCCTCTTCTACGAGGACCTCACGCGCCGCGCCGGCATCCCCGACTTCACCGGGAAGGTGCCCAAGGAGCGCCAGGAGTGCTACCAGCTGCTCTTTGAGACCATCGACGCCCTGCAGCGCGAGAGTGACGGCTTCATCCTGGCCTCGCGCCTCAAGGACACCATGAAGCGCAAGCGCCCGCAGTTCGCCGAGGGCACCTACGGGTACCGCTCGTTCACGGCGCTGCTGCGCGAGGCGGCCAAGCTCGGCTTCATCGAGATTCACCAGGACCCCAAGAGCGGCACCGCCGTGGTCGACGGGTTCTGCGAGTAAGGAGGACACATGGCAAACTCGAACAGCGCGCAGATCGCGACTCTCGTCAAGGAGCTCTCCGGCGCGAGCAGGCGCCGTCGCCAGGAGGTCGCCCACCAGCTGGCCCTCACGGCCAAGGCGAACCCGCAGCTCATGTTCGACTACGTGGACGAGCTCATCGACGCGCTCTTCCGTCCCGAGGCGCAGACGCGCTGGGAGGTGCTCGACGCCCTCTCCGCCGTTGCGGAGGCGGACGCCGACAAGGTCGTCGGCGCCTTCGACGGCGCGGAGGCCTCCCTGTTTGACAACGGCTCGGCCACGGTGCGCCTTGCCGCCTTCGTCTTCCTGTGCCGGCTCGCTGCGAGCTCAGCGGAACGCTCCGACGAGGCCTGGCCGCTGCTGGACGAGGCCATCCAGTGCTACCACGGCGACGCCGAGTACCGCGACATGCTCGTTGCCCTGCTCGCCGTGGCGCGCGGCAACGCCTCCGACGCCACCAAGAAGGCGCTCGGCGCGCGCGTGAAGTTCGACTCCGAGAACGGCTCGGGCTACGTGAAGACGCTCTCGGCGGAGATTATCGACGCGCTGAAGTAGGGCTGCGGGGCCCGGACGGCGCCCTCAGCGTGGCTGCAGGGTTGTGCCGCCCTTGTGGCCTTCCGCGGCGCGCGCCGCGTGGCGACGTAGAATCAACTGGTTGCGTAAAGACGGCCCGCCTCGTGCGGGCCTGACCTTTTCAGGGGGGACCTCATGGCAGATTCCAAGACGACTGACGAGAAGCGCGAGGACGAGAAGCCCGTCGAGAAGACCGGCGAGAAGGGCGAGAAGACCGGCGAGAAGGGCGCGGGCAAGGGCGGCGCGCCCGAGGTCGTGGACGAGCCCGGTGCGCGCTGCGGCCTGCCCACCGCGGCGTGGGTGGTCGTGACCGTGGTGGTGCTCGTGGTCGGCGTGCTGGCGGGCCACTTCCTGTTCGGAGGGTCGGGCGGCGTGGCGCTCTCCGGCCGTACGACGCTCTCCGCGGGCGAGCTTGACAGCACCATCGCCACCTACACCTACGAGGGCCGCAGCAGCAACATCACTGCGCGTGAGGTGCTTGAGGAGATCAACGGCTCCAGCCTTGGCGCCAACGATGACGGCACCTACGACGTGCCCGCAGCCTCCGACGTGGTCTCCTATGCGCAGAACCAGATCCTGCTGGCCCAGGCCGAGGACCAGGGCATCACCGTCTCGGACGACGAGCTCTCCGAGTTCGCGAGCACCAGCTTCGGGACGAGCGACTACGACACCATCGCCTCCAGCTACGGCATCGACGCGGAGACCGTGCAGAGCATGCTGCGCGAGACGCTCTCCATCCGGAAGCTCCAGGACAGCGTTGTGACCACCGAGCTCCCCGACCAGCCGACCCAGCCCACCGCGCCCGCCGACGGCGAGGAGGACACCCCCACCGCTGACTACGCGAGCTACGTGATTGCCCTTCTCGGCGACGAGTGGGACGCCGACGCCAACGACTGGGCCCGCACGGACGGCGACTACTACGCCACGCTCTCCAGCTACGAGATCAGCAACGACTCGGCCACCTACGCGGCGGCCAGCGCGGCCTACTCCGTGGCGTCCAACCTCTACCAGACCGCCTACTCGCAGCGCTCGGACGAGTGGAACACCTACACGGACGCGCTGCTCTCGCAGGCCACCATCCAGCTCGGCTCGCTGGCTGAGTAGGGGGCAGGCATGCGTGTGGCGATAAGCTCGTGCCTGCTTGGCGTCCCGGCCCGCTACGACGGGGGCTCCAAGCCGTGCGACGAGGTCATTGAGCTTGCCAAGAAGGTGGAGGTGTGCCGCGTCTGCCCGGAGACGGCGAGCGGCCTGCCCGTCCCTCGCCCGCCCGCGGAGCAGCGGGACGGTCGCGTCTTCCTCTCCGACGGGACGGACGTGACCGAGGATTTCGACCGGGGCTCGGAGCGGTGTCTGAAGGCGGTACACCGCGCGCAGCCTACGCTCGCCGTACTCAAGGCAAAGAGCCCGTCGTGCGGGGTCGGTCTGGTCTACGATGGAACCTACTCTGGAAGACTGATACCGGGCCAGGGCGTCTTTGCCGAGAGGCTCGAGAGGGAGGGGATCTGCGTGGTCACCGAGAACACCGTCAAGGCGTGCAAGCCGAGTGTCGAGCACCCCGTAGCCATCGTCCTGGGGAGCGGCCTGGGGCACCTTGGCTCGCTCGTGCGCCCCGTTCGCCGCATCGACTACCGTGACATCGAGGGCTTCCCCGTGGACGCGCGCCCGGTGGCGGGCCACAGCTTCGAGGCCACGGTGGGCACCATCGACGACGTGCCGGTGGTGGTCTACCCCGGTCGCATCCACCTCTATCAGGGATACTCCGCCGCTGAGGTGACCTCGCTCGTGCGTCACGCCCACCACCTTGGCTGCCGTGATATCGTCTTCGCCTGCGCCACGGGCGCGGTGCCGGGCCAGGCGCACGTGGGCCTGGGTATCCTCACGGACCAGATCAACCTCACCGGGCGCAACCCGCTGGCCGAGTGGGACGGCCTGCGTGAGGTGGAGAGCCCGTTCGTGGACATGAACGAGGCGTACTCGCCCTACCTGCGCACCATCGCGCGCGGCGTGGCCGACGACCTTGGCATCGCCGTGGAGGAGGGCGTCTACGCCGGCGTGCTCGGCCCCTGCTTCGAGACGCCGGCCGAGGTGGCCGCGCTGCGTTCGCTCGGCGTGTCCTACGTGGGCATGAGCACCGTCAACGAGGTCATCATGGCCAAGGCCCTTGGGATGAACGTGCTCGGGCTCACGCTTGCGGCCAACGAGTCCGGCGCGCCGGCGGTCAGCCACGAGACCGTGCTCCAGACGGCAGGGGAGTACGCCGACCAGTTCGAGCGCCTCGTGCGCGGCGTCCTGCGCCTGCTGTAGCGGGGTTCGGCCGCGCGGGCATGAGCCCTTCCAAAAAAGGGGGCTTGCGCCGAGCGGGCACATCTCGTATAGTTGTTAGCCGCTTACGCCAGCTTAGCTCAGTTGGTAGAGCACCGCTCTCGTAAAGCGGGGGTCACCAGTTCGAGTCTGGTAGCTGGCTCCAGCGTAAGTGCAAAGCCGTCGGGCATCAGCCCGGCGGCTTTTTCTGTGACAAAGGGGACGGAGGTTTCAGACAAAGGGGACGGAGGTTTCAGACAAAGGGGACGGAGGTTTCTGTCCCACTTAAGGGGCGGGTGGGACAAAGGGGACGGAGGTTTCTGTCCCACTTCAGCGCCCGACAAGGGGGCGCATGACAAGGGGGCGGAGGCTTCTGTCTCGCCTCCGCCCCCTGTCTCGGGCTATGGCCTAACGGGGCGGTGGGACGAAAACCTCCGTCCCCATCGTCCCAGGTGGGACGAAAACCTCCGTCCCCATCGTCCCACTAGAGGAGGGGGACGAGCTTGAGGACGAGGTCGACGGTGCCGACGTTGTAGCCCGCGGCGGCGTAGCGGCCGCGCAGGCCGTCAGCGCCCGCCTGCGCGAGGATGCACAGCGGCAGCTTCTCCGGGTTCACGAACATGCGGCGCGCCAGGCGCTCGGGCAGCTCCGAGAAGTCGTCGTAGGCGACCACGGCCCCGTCCAGGGCGGGAAGGGTGCGCGCGAGCGTGAGGTCGTCAAGCGACTCGGGCCCGGGCACGGCGAGGACGAGCGGGAGCCCCGCGGCGGCGAGCCTGCCCGCCTGCTCGCGCATCTCGTTCAGGAGGTGTTCGGTGGGCTCCATGCCCGGCTCGAGGAACGCCACGACGAGCGGGCTCCCGGCCCGCGCCACGGCGGAGACGTCAAGCGCCCCGCCCCTCTCGTCGCCCAGCGCGAGGTGGTCGAGCGGGATGTCGGAGAGCAGCTGGGAGACGTCGGGGCGCCTCACGAGGAGCTCGACCGCGCCCTCCGCGACGCCGCCCTCGCCCACGACGAGCTCGCGCTCAGCGGCCTGCGTGTCGCCGGAGGGCAGGCGGGACGCCGTGGTGAGCCGGTAGGCGCCGAGGGGAAGGGTCACATCGCAGGAGCCGCCCTCCAGCGCGACGCCGCGCAGGTCAAGCTCGCGGAAGCTCGTCCGCTCCGCGCCGGCGGGGGAAAGCCCGCGCTCGAGGCGGGCGAGCCCCCACGTCTGGTAGTAGCCCGCCTCGGGGTCGTCGGCGCTCGTGACCGTGACGGTGGCGAGTCGTCCTGCGCCCTCCACGGGCACGAAGCCGCCGTCACGCCAGTACTCGGCGCCGCCGTCCGCGGGGTTCACGCGCGCGGGCACGCCCATGGTGCGGCACACGGCCACGAAGAGGAGCCTGCGCCCCTCCTCCCCAGCCTGCCCCGAGAGGACGGCGCAGCGCGGGGAGCCCACGACCCCCCGCACGTGCTCGCTCGGCGAGAAGGACGTGCGGTCAGCTACCACCTCCCAGGCCACGGCCGGGTCGGCGACGACCTTGGCCCCAAGCTCGTCGCCGAGCCAGGAGCACAGCAGCGCGCGCCAGGGGGCCAGGCCCTCGAAGTGGATGCGCGGGCAGAGCACGTAGCGGCGGAAGATCCCCTCCGCCTCGGCCGCGTCGGTGCAGCCCTCGCGCGCGAGGTAGGAGAGGGCGTCCTCGCGCACGAGGCGCGCGCCGGCGACG
The DNA here is from genome assembly GCA_944321515.1 of uncultured Atopobiaceae bacterium. GTDB lineage: Bacteria > Actinomycetota > Coriobacteriia > Coriobacteriales > Atopobiaceae > Thermophilibacter. Next base: position 171,549 of record CALULO010000002.1, read on the forward strand.
TGGTCCTCGAGGACGTCGGCCCTAAGGTCGCGGAAGTCCTTGGACGCAAGGGTGGAGAGAAGCTCCGCACGGTCGGCACCGTCGTCCGCGCCGAGGAAGCGCGCGACCTCCGGGGCGTTCCCGAAGGCGAGCTCGAGGTAGGGGAGGGCGCCCTCGCCAAGGCCCTCGCCCGCGGCCAGGGCGCGGGCCGCCTCGAGCATGCCGGAGACGCGACGTGTGCGCGCGAGGTCGTCGGCGCGCTTCCTGGCGCGCCCCGCGGCGGCTTGCTCGGGGGTGAGGGGCTGGGACGGCGCCGGGTGGTCGGAGGGCGCCCGCACGTCGAGCTCCGTCCAGGAACCGTCCGCGCAGACCTCGCGCGCACCGAGCCCCAGGGTGACCTCCGAGCGCTCCGCCGTGTCGATCGTGAGCTCGGCGAGCTCGTCCCCGCGCGAGGCGCACACGCGCAGCGTGCCCTCGCCCACGAGGGCGCGAGCGACGCCCGAGGCGTCGGTGACGAGGGACGCCACGTCGCGCCAGACGGCCTCGTTGAGGATGCGCAGGCACACGTCGGCGCCCTCCACCGGCTGTCCGCCCGCGTCCGTCACGCGCACCGCGAGCGTGGTGGTGGGGGCGTAGCGGTCGGTGAGATTGACGATCACCTGGCAGCCCTCCCGGGCAAGCAGGTGCCCGTCACGCTCGAAGTCGCAGCCGAAGTCGCCGAACAGGCGCGTGTGGACCACGATCGCGCGGCCGGACGCCGCCGTGAACCAGCCGCGGTCGAGCGCCTCCTCGGGCTCGCAGGCGCCGAGGTAGTGCCAGCCGTCGCCCGTGTAGGCCTCGACCCAGGCGTGGTTGTCGTCGCAGTGGGCCCACCAGGGGGCGTAGAGCTGACGGGCGGGGATGCCCACGGAGCGCAGGGCGGAGACCAGCAGCGTGGACTCCTCGCCGCACCGGCCGCTGCCCGAGGCGAGCATCCCGAGCGGGCCGAGCGTGCGCCCGTCGGATGCCTGGTACGTGGCGACCTCGCAGCACCAGTGGTTGACCTCCAGCACGGCCGACGCCGCGTCGAGCCCCTCGAGGCGCGGCGCCAGCGGCTCGTGCAGGGCGGGCCAGGCGTCGGCGACGCGCTCGTTGTTGACGCGCGGGCATGCCACGTAGTGGACGAAGACGTCCTCGGGCACGTCCGAGCACCAGGGGCTCTCGGCCCTCAGCCGCGCGGCCTGCCGCGCGAAGGAGGCGAGCGTCGCCACCCCCGCGTCGAAGGCGTCCTCGAGCGGGAGCGTGGCGAGGTAGCCCTTGAGCAGCACGCGCTCGTCCTCGCCCTCGAGCCCCTCGAGGGCGGCGGCTACCTCCCCGGCGATGGGGGCGAGAAGTTCTTCTCGCCTCGCAAGGCCCTGCTCGACGTATGACTTGTACTCTGCAGAGAGAAGGCTCGACATCTCCTAGCCCTCCTTGATCTTGACGGCGATGACGGTGTCGACGGGGTCGGGCAGCACCGGCGACGGGCCGAGGTCGGCGAAGGCGATGTCGGGGTAGTCGCTGTGGACCCAGCTGTTGGAGAGCCTCACCTCGGTGCCGTCGCGCAGGAGCCGGATGGACTCGATTCTGTCCTTGGGCACCCCGAGCAACGGGACGGGGCCGAGCGCGTTCTCGTAGAGGTGGTAGTAGTAGACGTTCCCGTTGCGGGTGATGGGCCCGTACTCGGGGCGGTCCGGGTCGATGGGGCCGCCGGCGGCCGGGCCGCAGCCGTAGACGCTGTCGCCGTTGCGCTCCATCCAGGTGCCCATCTCGTCGAGGATGCGGCACGACTGGTCGGGGAAGCGCCCCGTGGCGTCGGGGCCCACGTTGAGGATGAGGTTGCCCCCCTTGGACACGCACTCGACGAGCTTGTGGAGGAGCAGGGGCGCCGGCTTGTAGTTGGTGTCCGTGGAGCAGTAGCCCCAGTTGTCGTTCATGGTGATGCAGGCCTCCCAGACGAGCGGGCGGCCCTCGACGTCACGGATGCCGTTGGGCGGCACGATCCTCTCGGGGGTGACGAAGTCCCCGTGGTAGGGGGTGGGGCGGCACTCTGCGAGCGAGCCGTACCCCTCGCCGCTCACCTCGATGCGGTTGTTGACGACCACCTGGGGCTGCAGCTCGCGGACCATGGACATGAGCTCGGTGCCGCGCCACGCCTCCCCGCGTAGGTCGTCGTAGGAGAAGTCGAACCACATCAGGTCGAGCTTGCCGTAGTTGGTGCAGAGCTCGCGGACCTGCTCGTGCATGTAGTCGAGGTAGCGGTCAAAGACGCGCCCCTCGTTCGACCCGGCCACGGGGTCGTTGCGCAAGGGTGCCTGCCTGTCGCCGTACTGGGGGAAGTCGGGGTGGTGCCAGTCGATGAGGGAGTAGTAGAGGCCAACGCGCAGCCCCTCCGCCCGGAAGGCGTCGAGGAACTCGGCCACCACGTCGCGCCCGAGGGGGGTGTTCGTGGACTTGAAGTCGGTCGTGGCGGTGTCAAAGAGGCAGAAGCCGTCGTGGTGCTTGGCGGTGAGCACGGCGTAGCGCATGCCCGCGCGCCGGGCGCGTCGGGCCCAGTCGCGGGCGTCGAGCGCCGTGGGGTTGAACTCGCGGACGTAGGGGAGGTAGTCCTCCTCGGGCATCTCCTCGGTGCTCCTCACCCACTCGCCCCGCGCCGGGATGCTGTAGGCGCCGAAGTGGATAAACATGCCGAAGCGGTCGTGCTGGAACCATCGGACGCGCTCCTCGTAGCGCTCGCGGTCAAACTGATAGGCCATCTCTCGGACTCTCCCTTCTCGCCTGCAGCGCCCTCTCCGCGACGCCTTTTTTGACCCATTCCCGTGAACGCGCGGTTACGAGGGGATGAAAGGTCGTGAGGCGGGCCGTGGACGGTCGTGCTGCGCAGCGGCAAACGACTATGATTTGGTTGGGCACAGTATAGCGAGGAAACCTCGCCTGGCCCCTGTCCGCTGGCCTCCGGGAGGCCGATATATAAGATGTGTCCGCCCTTTTGGCGGCACGGGAGGGGAGAGATTCATGAAGAGGAGCGAGAACAACGTCCAGCCCGGGATGACCCGTCGTGGCTTCCTTGGCCTTGCCGCAACCGGCGCCGTGGCTGCCGTGAGCGCCGGCCTCGTCGGCTGCAGCGGCAACGGCGGCGACACGTCCGCCGACAGCAGCTCGGACGCCGCGGAGAGCACCTCGTCCGTCGAGATGATCGAGGCCGACTCCGACGGCTTCGTCGTCCGCGCTACCAAGACCGACGGCAAGGCCCCCAAGAACGAGTGCATCATCGCCTTCGAGGGCGACTTCCAGGAGATGCACCCGATGAACTGGTCGGACAGCAACTCCGGCAACGTTGTGTACTACATCTACGACTGCCTGTACGACCTCGACGAGAACTACGAGCCCGTCCCGCGTGCCGCCGAGTCCTACGAGGTCTCCGACGACGCCTGCACCTACACCTTCCACCTGCGTGAGGGCATCACCTTCACCGACGGCGCCAAGCTCGACGCCCAGGCGGTCGTGACCAACTACGAGTGCGCCATCGACCCGGCCAACAACTGGCGTCGTCGCCGCATGTTCATCGAGTCCATCGACGAGAACACCGAGGAGACCCGCGTCGACTCCTGCACCGCCGTCGACGAGTACACGGTCCAGTTCCACCTTCCGACGCCCTACGCGCCGTTCATGAACTCCATCTCCCAGTTCTACCTCATCAGCCCCAACGCGGTCACCGACTCCAGCTTCGACTACTCCAAGCAGTCCGTCGGCTCCGGTCCCTACGTCCTGGAGGAGTACGCGCAGGGCGACCACGTGAGCCTCGTCCGCAACGAGGACTACTGGGGCGAGAAGCCCTCGATCGAGCGCATCAACTTCCGCGTGGTCCCCGAGGCCGGCTCCCGCATCGCGGCGCTCCAGACCGGCGAGGCCACGGCGATCTACCCGATGCCGACCGACCAGGTTGCGACCGTCCGCGCCGCCGGCGACATCAACATGATCTCCATCCCCTCCACGACGATGCGCTACGTCACCCTCAACACCGACTACGAGCCGCTCTCTGACGTCCGCGTCCGTCAGGCCCTCAACTACGCCCTCGACCAGGACGAGTACGTCAAGGTCATGTACTCCGGCGCCGCCACGCCCGCGACCTCGGTCCTGCCCGCCGCCGTCTCCGGCTACAAGGCCCAGACCCCGTTCGACGTCGACCTCGACAAGGCCAAGAGCCTCCTCGAAGAGGCCGGCTACGGCGACGGCTTCGAGGTCACCATCATCGGCGATAACTCCACCCAGGAGACCAAGGGCATGACCTTCGTCATGCAGCAGCTCGAGAAGATCGGCGTCACGGTCAACGTCCAGCCCAACGAGCCCGCGACCAACGCCGACCTCGCCGCCGCTCCCGAGGACGAGACCACGCTCCAGATGTGGTACGTCAACTGGGCGCAGAACGACGCCGACGGCTTCATGCGCTCCCTGCTCTCCACCCCGATGGTGCCGCCCACCGGCTACAACACCGCCTTCTGGAAGAACGAGGAGTTCGACGCTGAGCTCGAGGCCGGCAACGCCGCCCCGACCGAGGAGGAGCAGAACGAGCACTACGGCAAGTGCCAGGACATCGTCTGGCCCGAGTGCCCCTGGCTCTACCTTGCCAGCGACAACATCCTCCTCTCCTACAAGGCCTACCTCAATGACGTCAAGTACGTCCCGGCGGGTATCGACGTCACCCACGCCACGCTCAACGTCTAGGACTAGTTCGACGCGTTGCCTGCGTGCTTGACTTTGACTGGCTGCCAGCCCTCCCATCCGGGGGCTGGCAGCCCTGTTGCCGAAGGACGCGTCAAAGGGAAGGAGTCCCATGGGGAAGTACATCCTCAAGCGGGTCCTCAGCATGATCCCGCTCTTGTTCGTTGTCTCCATTCTTGTCTTCTTGTTCATCCACCTCATTCCGGGTGACGCGGCTCGCCAGGTTGCCGGTGCCACGGCGACTGCCGGCGAGGTCGAGGCAGTCCGCAAGCAGCTTGGCCTCGACCAGCCCCTCATCCCGCAGTACATCCAGTGGATCACCGGCATCTTCCACGGTGACCTGGGCATCTCGTACACGAACAACACGACGGTGGCCGAGCTCTTCGCACCTCGTCTGCCCATCACGATCTACCTGACGATCTGCTCGATCACCTGGTCGGTGCTCATCGGCATCGTCATCGGCGTGGTCGCTGCCATCAACCGAGGCCGCACCCTCGACATGCTCGGCATGCTCATCGCCATCGCCGGCATCTCGCTGCCGAACTTCTGGCTCGGCCTGCAGCTCATGCAGATCTTCTCGGTGAACCTTGGCCTTCTGCCCACGGGTGGCCTCGAGGACTGGCGAGGCTACATCTTGCCCTCGCTTGCCATGGGCGCGGGCATCATGGCCATCCTCGCCCGCGTCACGCGCTCCTCGATGATCGAGAACCTCGGGAAGGACTACGTGCGCACCGCGCGGGCCAAGGGGCTTCCGGAGTCCCGCGTCATCATGGCGCACGCGTTCAAGAACTCCTCGATCGACATCATCACCGTCACCGCCCTCCAGATCGGCGCGCTTATCGCCGGCTCGGTGGTCGTGGAGACGGTCTTCTCGATCCCGGGGCTCGGCCGTCTGCTCGTCGACTCGATCGGCTTCAGGGACTATGAGGTGATCCAGGCGCTCATCCTGTTCTTCTCGTTTGAGTACATGGTGATCAACCTCATAGCGGACGTGCTGTACGCCCTGATCAACCCTCGAGTCAGATACGAATAGGAGCGGCCATGGCAACCACCGAAAAGGGGTCCGCCTCGAGCGGCTTCGCGGCGGGCGAGGAGCTCCCGCGCGCGCAGAGCCCCGTCAAGCAGTTCATCAAGAAGTTCCTGCGCCGCAAGACCGCGGTCGCCGGCTTTATCTTCATTGTCTTCATCCTCATCCTGGCGGTTATCGGGCCGAATATCACGCCCTACGACCCCAACGCCTACGACTACAACGCGATCCTCGCAGCGCCCAACGCCGCGCACATCTGGGGCACCGACGAGTTCGGCCGCGACGTCTTCTCGCGCATCATCGCCGGCACGCAGCTCTCGCTGGGCACCGCACTCACGGCGTCCATCCTCGGCACCGCCGGCGGCGTGGTCCTGGGCCTCATCGCGGGCTTCTTCGGGGGCCTCATCGACTCGTTCATCATGCGCGTCTGCGACGTCATGTTCGCGTTCCCGAGCATCCTGCTCGCCATCGCGATCGTGGCCATCATCGGCCCCGGCATCACCAACATCATGATCGGCCTCGCCGTCTTCACGGTCCCGTCGTTCGCCCGCATCATCCGCGGCGCCGTCCTCGAGGTCCGTGGCGAGCTCTACGTCGAGGTGGCCAAGTCGATCGGGTGCAGCCCCGCCCGCATCATGTTCGTCCACATCTTCCCCGGCACTCTCCAGGCCCTCATCGTCAACTTCACGATGAACGTCGGCGGCGCCATCCTGTCGGCCTCGAGCCTCTCGTTCCTCGGCTTCGGCGCGTCCGTCACACAGGCCGAGTGGGGCGCCATCCTCTCGCAGGGCCGCAACTACCTTGCGATCGCCCCACACCTCGTCCTGTTCCCGGGCCTCGTCATCTTCCTCACCGTGCTCGCCTTCAACCTCTTTGGCGACGGCCTGCGTGACACGCTCGACCCCAAGCTCAACTAACCGGAGGTCCCTATGGCTGAAACACTGCTAGAGGTCAAGGACCTCAAGACTGAGTTCAAGCGCGGAAAGAAGGACTGGATCACCGCCGTCAACGGCGTCTCCTTCCAGGTCCGCGCCGGCGAGATCGTCGGCTTGGTGGGCGAGTCGGGCTGCGGCAAGTCCGTGACCTCGCTCTCCGTCATGCGCCTGCACTCCAAGCACAACACCCGCATCACCGGCGAGGTGACCTTTGAGGGCAAGCACCTGCTTGAGCTCAAGGAGCCCGAGATGCAGGAGATCCGCGGCAACGAGATCTCGATGATCTTCCAGGAGCCCATGAGCGCCCTCGACCCGATCATGCGCATCGAGGACCAGCTCACCGAGGCCATCTCCCTCCACAACCAGGGCCTCTCCAAGAGCGAGGTGCACGCGCGCTGCGTGAGGGCGCTCAAGCTCGTGGGCATCCCCGAGCCCGAGATGACGCTGCGCAACTACCCGCACGAGCTCTCCGGCGGCATGTGCCAGCGCGTGATGATCGCCATGGCCATGTCCTGCGAGCCCAAGCTCCTCATTGCCGACGAGCCCACCACGGCCCTCGACGTGACCATCCAGGCCCAGATCCTCGCGCTCATGGAGCAGATCAGGAACGAGCACAACACGGGCATCCTGCTCATCACGCACGACCTTGGCGTCGTCGCCGAGACCTGCAGCCGCGTCATCGTCATGTACGCCGGCAACATCGTCGAGGAGGCCCCGGTCAAGGAGCTGTTCCGCAACCCGCACCACCCCTACACCAAGGGCCTCATCGAGAGCGTCCCCAGGCTCGGTCGCAGGGTGCGCCGACTCCCGTCCATCCCCGGCTCCGTGCCCGACCTCTCGGCCATGCCCTCCGGCTGCCGCTTCGCCCCGCGCTGCGCCTATGCGCGCCCCGAGTGCTCCGCGCGCCTGCCCGAGCTCGTCGAGGTGGGCCCGGACCACAAGTGCGCCTGCCCGTTCTACGCCAACGTCCGAAAGGAGGCATAGGCCATGGGTGACAGCTCGACCGCGCCCCTGCTCTCAGTCAGGAACCTGAGCAAGCGCTTCCCCGTGGGGAAGAGCTTCTTCGGCAAGCCCAAGAAGTGGGTCCACGCCGTCAACAACGTGAGCTTTGACATCATGCCCGGCGAGACCTTCGCCCTGGTGGGCGAGTCCGGCTGCGGCAAGTCCACGACGAGCCGCCTCATCAACCGCCTCATCACCCCGGACGAGGGCGAGATCATCTTCGACGGGCGGGACATCGCGCGCATCTCCGAGAAGGAGATGCGCCCGCTGCGCGCCGAGATGCAGATGGTGTTCCAGGACCCCTACGGCTCCCTGAGCCCGCGCATGCGCGTCCAGGACATCATCGGCGAACCGCTCCTCGTCCACACCAACATGTCGGCGGGGGAGCGCCTCAAGCGCGTCCACGAGCTCCTCGAGGTCGTCGGCCTGTCCGCCGCCCACGGCGAGCGCTACCCGCACGAGTTCTCCGGCGGCCAGCGCCAGCGCATCGGCATCGCCCGCGCGCTCTCCGTCAACCCGAAGCTCATCATGGCCGACGAGCCCGTCTCGGCGCTCGACGTGTCCATCCAGGCCCAGGTGCTCAACCTCCTGCGCGACGTCCAGGAGGAGTACAACCTGACCTACCTCTTCATCTCCCACGACCTCGCCGTGGTGGAGATGATCTCCGACCGCATTGCGGTCATGTACCTCGGCTCCATCATGGAGGTCGCGCCCAACGAGGAGCTCTACGGCAACCCGCAGCACCCCTACACTCAGGCGCTGCTCTCCGCCGTGCCCGTTCCCGACCCCGAGGTCGAGAAGAAGCACGTCCTCATTGAGGGCGACCTGCCCAGCCCGACCAACATTCCGAGCGGCTGCCCGTTCCACACGCGCTGCCCGCTTGCCACCGAGCGCTGCTCGCGCGAGGTCCCGCAGCCCAAGGAGGTCGCACCCGGCCACTTTGTGAGCTGCCACTTCCCCGGCAAGGACATCTAGCTGGGACAAAGGGGACGGAGGCTTTTGTCCCACTTGGGACGATGGGGACGGAGGCTTTTGTCCCATTCACCCGACGGGGGCGGAGGTGCCGCGAAAGCGCGCCTCCGCCCCCTTTGTCACGCCCAGAGGCGGTCGAGGTAGTCACGGACGAGGGCCGCCCCGTTGGGGCTCAGCACGTAGTGGGCCCATTTGCCGTTTCTCTCGCATGCGACGAGCCCCGCGTCGCAGAGGATTTTCATGTGGTGGGAGAGGGTCGACTGGGAGAGCTCCATCGTCTCTAGGAGCTCGCAGGCGCAGATGCCGGGATGCTCGGCTATCGCCTCGAGAAACCTAAGGCGGCTTGCGTCGCCCAGGGCCTTGAATACCCTTGCCGCGCTCTCAGCGCCCCCCGCGTTGTCGAGAACGATCTCGTCCTGGTTGGCCATGGCCCCCTCGCTTCCTCCCCGCCGCCTCTGCGGTGCCATCAACAGCGAGAATTGTAGTACGCCCCGGCCCGCGCGCACGTGCGGGCCGGGGCGTACGAGCTGCGCAGACGCGCGCTACGCGAGTGCGGTGATCTCCTCCGGGCTGAGGACCCTCCCACCGCTCACGGCCTTCCCGTCAACAACGAGGGCGGGCAGGGTCATGACGCCGGACGCGGCGACGCGCCCCATGTCGGTGACGTACTCAACGGCGTTCTCGCCAAGCGCCTCGACGGCGTTCTCGTAGAGGGCGTGGCACTTCTTGCAGCCGGTTCCGAGCACCTGCACGCGCGCCCCGCGGGCGCCGGAGGCCGTCTCGCACCCCGCCTCGTCGGCCCCGCCGCAGGCGCACTGGCACTCGACCGCAGACTCCTGCTTCCTCTTGAACAGTCCCATACTGATGTCTCCTTTCGTTGGCTGGCCCTAGCCGAGCATCGGCTGGAGCGCGTTGAACAGGTAGCCGCTGGCCATCATCCCCACGATGCAGACCCCCACGAAGACGACGAGAAGCTTGGGCTTGACGACGCGCGAGAGCATGGTGAGGCTAGGCAGCGAGAGCGTGGTCACGCTCATCATGAAGGCGAGGACCGTCCCAAGGCCGACCCCCTTGAGGTAGAGGGCCTCGGCGATGGGGATGGCCCCGAAGGTGTCGGCGTAGATGGGGGCCCCGACGACGGTGGCGAGGACGACGGCAAACGGGTTGTTGCCGCCGAGCATGAGCTCGATCAAGTCCTGGGGGATCCAGTTGTGGATGAGCGCGCCGATGCCCACGCCGACGAGCACGTACGGGAACACCTTGAGGAAGGTGGACCTCGTCTCGGACGCGGCCATGGACAGCCGCTCGCGGCGGCTCATCTCGACGGGCGCCCCCTCCTCGGCGAGGTCCCCGTGGACGAACGGGGCGAGCTGGTTCTCCATACCGAGCCGCTGTATCACCGCGCCGCCGACGATGGCGACGACGAGACCCACCACGGTGTAGACGACCGCAATGGAGGGCCCGAAGATGCTCATGATGAGCACGAGGCTCCCCAGGTCGACCATCGGGCTCGAGATGAGGAAGCTGAAGGTGACGCCGAGCGGCAGGCCGGCGCGAGTGAAGCCGATGAAGATGGGGATGGAGCTGCAGCTGCAGAACGGGGTCACCGTCCCGAGGAGCGCGCCGACCACGTTGCCGCCGATGCCGCGGAACCGACCCATAATCTTTCGGCTGCGCTCGGGTGGGAAGTAGCTCTGGACGTAGCTGATGATGAAGATCATCACGGTGAGCAGGATGACGATCTTCACCGTGTCGTAGATGAAGAAGTGCAGGCTTGCGCCGACGGGGGAGGAGGTGTCGACCCCTGCCGCGGAGAGCGCGCTGGCGAGAAGACCGCTGAGCCACTGCATCTTCAGGACCTGGTCGAGAAGGAACGATCCGATGGCGTCCATTTCACACCTTTCATTTTGAAGAGTATCGATATGACGGGGGGTAACCATAGCACCGTACAGCGCCGGCGATACCGACAAATTGAAATTCATCAATATGAGTGGGACAAAGGGGACGGAGGTTTTTGTCCCACTCTGCCGATGTCCCCAGGCAGACGGGGTGAGAGCCCGACGCCCGGCGCCCCGCACCCCGCCCGGAAAGTGGAACAAAAACCTCCGTCCCCTTTGTCCCGGGTAATGTAAGGTGTTTGTAAGATGCCAGCTAATCAAAGCCTGGAGCGCCGTTTCTCACCCTTCGGCTCGCATAGCTTACGTTATTCTTATCGAGCGTTTACATATTTGTGACAATGCGTCAGCGAAGGAAGCGAGTGCGCCATTGATTACGTTTGACCAGTTCCTCGGCGTCCTGTCGAGCAACCCCTTTCTGATCCTGGTCATGGTTCTCGTCATGGGGACCATCTTCGTCAACGGCGCCACAGACGCCGCCAACGCCATCGCGGAGCCCGTGGGCACGCGTTCGATCAACGTCGACCACGCCATCATGATGAGCGTCATCTGCAACTTCGTCGGCCTCGTGGCCATGTCGTTCATCTCCACGGCGGTCGCCGACACCATCTCCGGGATGGTCGACTTCGGCGGAGACTCCCACGCCGCGCTCATCGCGCTTGCCGCCGCCACGGTCGGCATCGTCGCGTGGGGCGTCGGAGCCTGGCTCTTCGGCATCCCCACCTCCGAGAGCCACGCCCTCATCGCCGGCCTCACCGGCGCCGCCCTGGCCGTCTCCGGCGGGTTCGGCGGCGTCAACTTCAACGAGTGGGTCAAGGTCATCTACGGCCTCGTCCTCTCCACCGTGCTCGGCTTCCTCGCGGGCTGGGTCATCGCCAAGGTGATACCCATCGCCTGCAAGAACGCCGACCGACGGCGCGCCAACAACTTCTTCGGCCGCATGCAGGTGCTCGGCGCCGCCGGCGTGGCCCTCATGCACGGCGCGCAGGACGGCCAGAAGTTCATGTCCACCGCCATGCTCGCCATCGCGCTCTCGCTCAACCTCACGGTGGGCGACATGGGCGGCTTCCCCTTCTGGATCGAGGTGCTCTGCGCCGCCGTCATGGCCATCGGTACCGCGGTGGGCGGCAAGAAGATCATCAAGAAGGTCGGCATGGAGATGGTCCGCCTCGAGAAGTACCAGGGCTTCTCCGCCTCGGTCAGCGCCACCGCCTCCCTGCTCATCGCCACGCTCACGGGCCTGCCCGTCTCCACCACCCACACCAAGACCGCGGCCATCATGGGCGCCGGCGCCGCCAAGGACCCCAAGTCCGTCAACTGGGGCGTCGCCAAGGAGATGGTCCTCACCTGGGTCTTCACGTTCCCCGGCTGCGGCATCATCGGCTTTCTGCTTGCAAAGCTCTTCCTCGTGATCTTCTAGGGGCGCACGCCCGTCCCCTCCCTCAGGCCAAACGCAAAGCAAAGGAGTTCCCACATGCCCCGCATCAAGAAGGAAGACGAGTTCTACACCATGCTCAAGGAGCTCGCGTCGCTCATCACCGACGCGGCCGAGGAGTACAACGGCATCGTCTGCGACTTCCCTGGCTCCATGAGCCGCATCCCGCAGATGAAGGTCTACGAGTCCAACGCCGACGAGCGCGTCAAGGCCATCATGGCCAAGCTCTACACCTCGTTCATCACCCCGATTGACCGCGAGGACATCTCCACGCTCGCCCTGGCCATGGACGACGTCGTCGACTCCATGTACGGCGTCTCGGTGCGCCTCGACCTGTTCAACATGAGCGACCTGCGCCTTGAGGCCAGGCAGATCTCCGAGCTTACGGTCCACGCCGTCAACGAGATGAAGAGCATGATCGACCACCTTCCCGACTACAAGAAGGACCGCGTGGTCCTGGAGAAGGCCATCGAGATCGGCAGCGTGGAGGACGAGGGCGACACCGTCTACCAGCAGGCCCTCCGCCGCCTCTTCAGCGACGAGGAGGACGCGAGCGGCAAGTACGCCGTCACCTGGCTGCGCATCTTCGATCGCATGGAGCTCTGCCTGGACGCGTGCGACCGCGTCGCCGGCATCGTGCGCGACATCATCATGAAGGACGCCTAGCGAGAAGAGCGAGAACGGCGAGAAGAACGACGGTCCCCGGGACGCTGCACCCGGGTGGCGGGCCGGGTCGGGGACCTTCCCCGGCCCGGCCTTCTCGTGTCTGACCCGGCCTCGACGCGCGTTACCCGGCCCCCTCATGTCCGGCTTGGCCTCGGTACGCCTCATCCGGCCTTCTCGTGCCTGGTGGGGCCCGTCACGGCCCCGTGTCTCTCGTGCCAGCCCCTCGCCCCGCGCGCCCAGCCCCGCGTGCGCGACCCGTCCCCGAGGCGTATAATTCAAGCAACGTAACGTCACTTGAGGAGATGGGAAATCACATGCTGTATCGTGACTTCAAGGGACTCAGCCTCTCCGCGCTTGGTTTCGGCGCCATGAGGCTCCCCGTGGTGGACGGGGACGACGCGCAGCCCGACCAGGCCGCTGTGGACGAGATGGTCGACTACGCCATCGAGCACGGCGTCAACTACTTCGACACGGCGTGGGGCTACCACGCGGGCAACTCGGAGGTCGTCCTGGGCCGCGCGCTTGCACGCCACCCGCGCGACTCCTTCTACCTCGCCGACAAGTTCCCCGGCTACGACCTCTCCAACATGGGCAAGGTCAAGGAGATCTTCGAGCGTCAGCTCGAGAAGACCGGCGCCGGCTACTTCGACTTCTACCTCTTCCACAACGTGTGCGAGATGAACGTGGACGGCTACCTCGACCCTGCCAACGGCATCCTCGACTACCTGCTTGAGCAGAAGCGCGAGGGCCGCATCCGCCACCTGGGCTTCTCCGCGCACGGTGCCATCCCGGTGATGGAGCGCTTCCTCGAGGCCTACGGCAAGGAGATGGAGTTCTGCCAGATCCAGCTCAACTACCTCGACTGGGAGTTCCAGGACGCTCGCGGCAAGGTCGACCTCCTGCGCAAGTGGGACATCCCTGTGTGGGTCATGGAGCCGGTTCGCGGTGGCAAGCTTGCGCGCCTTGGCGAGAAGGACGAGGCGCGCCTCGCCGCCCTGCGCCCCGACGAGCGCCCCGTTGCCTGGGCGTTCCGCTTCCTGCAGGGCATCCCCGAGGTCACGGTGACGCTCTCCGGCATGTCTGACTTCGAGCAGCTGAAGGAGAACGTCCAGACCTACTCCGAGGAGCGCCCGCTGTCCGAGGAGGAGCTCGCCGCCCTCATGGACATCGCCCACGAGATGGGCGCGCAGGGGACCGTGCCGTGCACGGCGTGCCACTACTGTACGAGCCACTGCCCGATGGGGCTCGACATCCCGCACCTGCTCTCGCTCTACAACCAGCTCGTGGTCACCGGCAAGGGCGACTTCATCGCCCCGATGGCCCTCTCCGCGCTGCCCGAGGACAAGCGCCCGGCTGCCTGCATAGGCTGCGGGAGCTGCGCAGCGGTGTGCCCGCAGCAGATCGACATCCCTGGCACGCTCGCGGACTTCGCAAGCCGCCTGGCGGGCTAGCCTGCGCGGGGAAGGCCGCCTCGGCGCCCCCTCTGCTACACTCGCGGGACGAGACGAGGGGAGGGGGCGCCATGGCAAGGCCGGAGACCCTGGGGGCGGTCCTGTTTGACTTCGACGGGACGCTGTGCGACACCGAGCGGCACAACCTCGCACTAGTCCGCGAGGTGCTGGTGGAGCTCGACGCGCCCGTGAGCGACGAGGAGCTCCTCTCCATAGCCGGCGGGGACGACCGCGTGGTCATCCCGCCGATCCTGGAGCGCTACGGGTCCCCCTACGATATCGAGGAGTACGAGCGCCGCCGCGACGGCTGCTACCGGACCTACTCCCAGGCCCCGCTCGCCCTCGAGCCGGGCGCGCGCGAGCTCGTCTCGTCCCTGCGCGGCCGCGGGGTCGCCGTGGCGCTCGTCTCGACGACGGTTGCGCGCTGCGTGCTCACCGCCCTCGACCGCCTGCGCGCCCTCGACCTCTTCGACGTGGTGGTGACGGGCGACATGGTCGAGAGGCGCAAGCCGCACCCAGACCCCTACCTGCGCGCGCTCGACCTCCTGGGAGCGGACGCGGGGGAGGCCGTGGCGGTGGAGGACTCGCCGGCGGGGATAGCCTCGGCGCACGCCGCCGGGCTCCATGCTATCGGCTACTCGGGCTGCTCGCTCGGGCAGGACCTCTCCGCCGCGGACGAGGTCGTGGATAGCTATCTCGGCTTCATCCTCTAGGGGGGTGATCGCCGTGACCGCGCGACACCCCCAGTGCGACCCCATGCCGCTCCTGAGCTCGGCGTTCGAGCCGGGGAGGTGCCGTGAGCTCGTCGAGTCGATGCCGAAGGGGCCGGCTCGCGACGTGGCCCGCGCCGAGCTCCTCTACTTCACCGGCCAGGCCGAGGCAGCCGCCGCCGCGGCGCGCCCGCTCCTGGCGAGCGACGACCTCTCCGTGCTCCTCTCCGCGAGCCTCGTCCTCGGCTATGCGAGCTTCTCGCTCGGCCAGGCCGATGACGCCCGCGCGGCGCTCGGCGCCGCCCGGGCCGCGGTGGGGGAGGGCCTCGACGACGCCGACCCCCTGGCCACGGCAGTCGCCTCGTTCTTCGTCACCACGGCGCGCACCCTTCTCCACCTGCCGCTCCCCGAGCGCGTTCCGCCCCTCGAAGATTGCGTCGGGCTCCTCCCGGAGGGCCTGCGGCCATTCGCCCTCTACGTGCTGGCGCACCAGGCGTACCTCGTGGGCGAGCACGGCCGGTGCGTGGGCGTCGCCGAGGCGGCGCTCGCCGTCCAGGGTAAGGAGCGGCCCATCACCAACACCTACCTTCACCTCGCCTGCGTCATGGGCTACGTAGGCATGCGGGACGTGGGGGCTGCCCGCGCGCACCTGCTGGCCGCGTGGGACCTCGCCCGACCCGACGGCCTCATCGAGCCCTTCGGCGAGCACCACGGCCTCCTCGGCGGCATGCTCGAGGCGGTCATCAAGCGCGGGTGGCCGGACGACTTCCGGCGCATCATCGACATCACCTACCGCTTCTCCGCCGGCTGGAGGCTCGTCCACAACCCCGACGCCCTCGACGCGGTGGCGGACAACCTCACGACCACCGAGTTCGCCGCCTCGACGCTCGCCGCGCGCGGCTGGACCAACCAGGAGATCGCCGACCACCTTGGAGTCTCCGTCAATACCGTCAAGACGCTCGTCTCGTCCTCCCTGCGAAAGCTCGGCGTCTCGAGCAGGCGGGAGCTCGGCCGCTTCATGCTCCCGTAGACGGTCCTCCCCGCGCCGTGGGCGGTCTCATCCTTTTCGGGCCGAAGACGGGCGATGCGGGACGCCGTTACCCTGCGGGACAATAGGGGGCGAGAAGAACCTGCCGGCTGCGGCGGTCCGGAGAGAAGGGTGGTCCCCATGTTCAAGAAGCTTGTTGCGACCGCATTAGGAGGTTGCCTCCTGGTGGCGGCGCTCTGCCTGGGCCTGCTGCCCGCCACGGCGCCGGCGGCGGAGACAAGCACCGTTTATGTGGGAGGCGTGGCGCTTGCCGGAAGTTCTGACGGTATCGTTTACGCCACAACAAACGAAAACGGCGAAGTGACAACGGAAGGTGCAACTGCCGACAACTACAACATCAAGTGGGACGGCAGCACGCTGACTCTGCGCGGGGCCACCATAAAAAAGAATTGTATGCCAGCGACCTTCCCCTTACTAATATTACCGGAGCGGCCATTGGCGTGCTCAATCAAAACGGGAATGCAGAACTGACCATCCAGTTGGAGAGCAGCAATACAATAGAAGGTGTCAGCTATGGAATTAATGTGCGTGCCCCCTCTATTGGCAGTGCCAACCTGACCATCACGGGCGGCGGCACCTTGTTTGTCAACTCATATTTTGGTCCAATCTTTGTTATCAGTTCCAACGGTAATGCTGCCCTGGGCATCGAAAACGCGAAGGTCACAGCCACAAGTTCCTATGGCAATGGCGTTACCGTGCGGAGCGGTAGTAACGAAACCTCAACACTCACCGTGGATGGTGGCGGTCTGACCGCTACAGCACAGTCGGAGAATGTTTCAGGAATTAGTCTTTCGGTCGGCGCCGATGGAACCGGCGGCAGCTCGTCCACAGTGACCGTCAGCAACAACGCCATCGTGCGGGCCAACGGCAGTGCCGGTGGAATTACGAGTGATTCTTCTACTGGGGTTCAGTACGGAACAGGTAGCGATAGTACAGGCGGCATTGTCTTTGACGGCGATACCGGCACCGTGTACGGCGATGTGACTCTGGACGAAAACCTCACCATCAGCGAGAGCGAAACCCTGACCGTCCCGCAGGGTTCTACCCTCAACACCAACGCCAACCTGACTAACAACGGAACCATCATCAACAAGGGCACGCTGACTGGCACGCCGGCAGGAATTGGCACAACCGAAACCGCCCCTGCCATCACTAGCCAGCCTATAGGCCAGACCGTGACCGAGGACGAAACCGCCACGTTCGCTATCGAAGCCATCGGCGGGAACCTGTCCTACCAATGGCAGAAAAGCAACGACGACGGCCAAAGCTGGGAGAATATTGACGGCGCAAATGCCGCCACATACACCACGGAGACTGCCACAACGGCCATAGACGGCTGCAGGTACCGCTGCGCGGTGGGCAACAGCGTGGGCGGCATCATCAGCAGCGAAGCCATCCTGACGGTTCACGCACACGCATGGGGTGAGCCTGAGTGGAGCTGGTCTGCGGACGGCAAGAACTGTACGGTGACGTTCACCTGCGAGGGCGACGCGACGCATCAGGAGACCCCGGAGGTAGAGGTCACCTCGGCCGTGAAGACGCCCGCCACCTGCACCGAGGCCGGCGTGACTACTTATATGGCCACCGTCGAGTTCGACGGCGAGACCTACACATCCACCAAGGACGTGGCGGACATCCCGGCCGCCGGCCACAAGCTGACCAAGACGGAGGCCGAGGCCCCCGCCTGCACCGAGCCGGGCAGCGCGGAGTACTGGACCTGCGGGGTCTGCGGCAAGGCCTTCTCCGACGCCGCGGGCGAGCACGAAATCACCCCCGAGGACGCCGCGATCCCGGCCACCGGCCACGAGTTCGAGGGCGGGCTCTGCTCCGTCTGCGGCGCGCGTGACACGTCCTTCTCGCCGGCGCTTGTCTCTGGTGAAGGTGCCAAGTGGACCAAGGGCTCCAACAAGGGGCTGACGTTCGTCTCGAGCGCGGCCTTCGCCGACCTCGTGGAGGTGCGCCTGGACGGGCAGGTCCTCTCCGCCTCCGAGTACGTCGTCCGCGAGGGCAGCACGGTCGTGACGCTTCCCGCGAAGCTCCTCGAGGGCCTCAAGGCCGGCGACCACGAGCTCCTCATTGTGTCCGGGTCCGGCACGGTGCGCGCTTCCCTTACCGTCGCGGAGACTGCAAAGGTCGAGGAGGCCGCGAAGGCCGAGAAGGCGTCGGCCGATGAGCTCCCGGCGAGCGGCGACCCCTCTGCGCCCGCGCTTGCCATCGCCGCCGCTGCCGCTGCGGGTGCGGGGCTCGTCGTCCTCTCCAGGCGTCGCGCAGCGAGGTAGCGTGGGCTGGAACGAGGTCCAGCACATAGGGTAGGAAAGGGGCCCCGTCGCGGACGAGTCGCGGCGGGGCCCTTCGTGAGGCGGGTGTGGGCCGGGCGTGGCCTACGCGAGCGTGCTAGCTAGGGCAATCAGCTCGTCCACGTCCTTCTCGCCGGTGGCCCAGGAGCACACAAAGCGCACGACCACCTGCTTGTCGCTGAGCTCGTAGAAGGTCTCGCAGCCGCAGACCGCCTCGAGGGCGTCGCGCTGGGCGGGTGTCACGACAAAGAACTGCTGGTTGGAGGCAGAGTCACCGTAGGGCTTGAAGCCAAGCTCCACGAGCCCCGCGCGCAGCCGCAGCGCGCACTCGTTGGCGCCCCTTGCCAGGCGCCAGTAGAGCGCCTCGCCGCCGTCAGCCGGGGCCTCGAAGGCGGCCTCGAACTGCACGCCGAGCAGGCGTCCCTTTGCCATGAGGCCGCCGCGCTCCTTCTGGAGGAACGGGAACGACTCGCGCAGGCGCGGGTTGGATATGACCATGGCCTCGCCGAAGAGCATGCCGTTCTTGGTGCCGCCGATGTAGAAAGCGCCGCAGCGGCGGGCGATGTGCTCAAGCGTGAGGCCGCCCGCGGCGGGGGAGGTGAGGGCGCTGCCCAGGCGCGCGCCGTCGAGGAAGACGGGCAGGTCGTGGGAGTCGGCCCAGTCGCAGATGGCGTCGAAGCGCTCGAGGTCCCACACGCCGCCGAGCTCGGTGGTGTCGGAGATGTAGACGCAGCCGGGGCGCGTCATGTGGCGCCCGCACGAGTTCTGGAAGCGCCACACGCGCTCGGCCGCCTCGGGGGAGAGGAAGCCGTCGGAGTCGTCGGTGGGCAGCACGGTGCGGCCGCACGCGGCGACGGCGCCCGTCTCGTGCACGTTGATGTGGGCGTCCTTGGTGCAGACGGCGCCCTCCCACTCGCGCAGGAGGCCGGTCACGCCGATGACGTTGGCGGAGGTGCCGCCCACGCAGAACTCCACGTCCACGTCGTCGCGCCCGCACGCGACGCGGATGAGCTCGCGGGCGCGCTCGCAGTGGGCGTCGCCCTCGGTGTAGCCGACGGTCTGCTCGTCGTTGGTGGCGACGAGCGTCTGAAGGACCTCGGGGGCGGCGCCCTCGGAGTAGTCGTTGCGGAACATGCGCATGGTGGTGTCTCGCTCCTCTCGCCGTTTTCTGACGCGCACGATTGTAGCCCGCCCGCGCGTCCCGGCCGCGTGCGGCGCGAACGCCCGACCGCCCTCGCGTGCCCGGCCCCGCGGCCTCGCCTGCCGACTCCTCTCGCCCCGCCGCGCTTTGTTACAAGCTCGGCAAAGGTGTGTGTCGCCCCGTCGCACAGGGTTTATCGTGTGCGCAGCACCGATAACAGCTTTTGAGGGGGCATCTCGCACATGGAGAAGAAGGACATCGACTGGGGCAGCCTCGGCTTCGCCTACCAGCCCACCGACTACAGCTACGTCTGCAACTACCGTGACGGCGCCTGGGAGGAGGGCGGCCTCACCACCGACCACAACCTGACGCTCTCCGAGTGCGCGGGCATCTTCCACTACTGCCAGGAGGTCTTCGAGGGCCTCAAGGCGTACACCACCAAGGACGGCGACATCGTCTGCTTCCGCCCCGACCTCAACGCCTCCCGCATGGCCGACTCCGCGCGCCGCATCGTGATGCCGCCCTTCCCGGAGGACAAGTTCGTCGAGGCCGTCAAGATGGTCGTCAAGGCCAACGAGGCCTGGGTGCCGCCCTTCGGCTCCGGCGCCACGCTCTACGTGCGCCCGTTCATGGTGGCCACGGGTAACGTCATCGGCGTGAAGCCGGCTGACGAGTACCAGTTCCGCATCCTCGTGACGCCCGTCGGCCCGTACTACTCGGGCGGCGTGAAGCCTGTGGCCCTCAAGGTCCCCGAGTACGACCGCGCCGCGCCCCACGGCACCGGCGCCATCAAGGCCGGCCTCAACTACGCCATGAGCCTCTACCCGAGCGTCCAGGCCCACGCCGAGGGCTTCGCCGACAACATGTTCCTCGACCCGCAGACCCACACCTACGTCGAGGAGTCCGGCGGCGCCAACTTCCTGTTCGTCGACGGCGAGGGCACCCTCGTGGTCCCGAAGTCCGCGACCAACTCCATCCTGCCGTCCATCACGCGCCGCAGCCTCGTCTACGTGGCCGAGAACATGCTGGACATGAAGGTCGTCGAGCGCCCGGTCAAGTTCGAGGAGGTGCGCTCCGGCGAGTTCGTCGAGTGCGGCATGTGCGGCACCGCGGCCGTGATCTCCCCGGTGGGCAAGGTCGTCAACGGGGACGAGGAGATCGTCTTCGGCAGCGGCATGGAGCACGTCGGCCCCGTCATGGCCAAGCTGCGCGAGACCCTCACCGGCATCCAGGCCGGCGAGATCGAGGGCCCCGAGGGCTGGGTCGTCAAGATCTGCTAGATCAACCTTATTGGGTTACGTGGCCGCCCGGCCCCCTGGCGCCTGCCGGGGCCGGGCGGCCTCTTTTGTGCGCGGGCCCCACGGGCGGCGAGAAGAACGCGCGCGTTGCCCGCGGCCCCGCGCCCGGGCCCGGCCTGAGCGGCCCCGCCCATTGTTGCGCCCTCGTCTCGGCCCCGTCCGGCCCGGCGGGCCTGTCGTAGAATGTCCCCATCAGACGACAGGAGGACCCATGCCGCTCACCAGAGAAGAGGTAGCGGGCATCGCGGACTATGCGAGGATCGCCCTTACCGACGCGGAGCTCGACGAGATGACCACGTACATGAACGAGGCCGTCGAGCTCCTCGAGCCCATCCGCCAGTACGACCTCGAGGGCGTTGAGCCCACGTTCCACCCCATCGGAGACCTCTCCAACGTGATGTCGGACGACGTCCCCGACACGAGCGTCCGCGCACTGCCCATCGACGTGGCGCTTGAGAACGCCGGCGCCAGCCGTGACCGCAGCTTCCGCGTGCCCTCCATCCTGGGTGACCAGGGGGGTGACCGCTGATGTGCGCAGCCAACCTTGACCAGCTCTCCGCCAGCCAGATCGCCGCGGGCGTCGCCGCCGGCGACTTCACTGCCGTCGAGGTGGCTCGTGCCGCGCTCGACGCCGTGGAGCAGCGCGACGGCGAGGTCCAGGCCTTCCTGCAGGTCTCGGCCGACCTTGCGATCGCGGCGGCCGAGGCCACCGACGCCGCCCGCGCCGCCGGGCGGCCGCTGGGCCCGCTCGCCGGCGTGCCCGTGGCGTTCAAGGACAACATGAACCTCGTGGGCACGCGCACCACCTGCGCCTCCCGCATGCTCGAGGGCTACGAGAGCCCCTACACCGCCACCTGCGTCCAGCGCCTGCTTGACGCCGGGGCCACGCCCGTGGGCAAGACCAACATGGACGAGTTCGCCTTCGGCTCCTCCACGGAGTCCTCGGCCTTCCACCCCACGTACAACCCGTGGGACACCACGCGCGTCCCCGGCGGCTCCTCGGGCGGCTCGGCCGCGGCCGTGGCGGCCGGCGAGGTGACCGTGGCACTGGGCTCGGACACGGGCGGCTCCATCCGCCAGCCGGCGAGCCTGTGCGGCGTGGTGGGCATGAAGCCCACCTACGGCGCCGTGAGCCGCTACGGCGTGGTGGCCTTTGGCAGCTCCCTCGACCAGGTGGGCCCGTTCGGCCGGCGCGTGGAGGACGTGGCGCTGGCCATGAACGCGCTCGTGGCGGCGGGCCGCGACCCGTACGACTCCACCTCGCAGGACTGCCCGGTGGACTTCCTCGAGCACCTCGAGGACCCCGTGGAGGGTCGCACCGTGGGCGTGGTCCCGCAGCTCCTTGAGGCGGAGGGCCTCTCCAGGGAGGAGCGCACCGCCATCCAGCAGGCCACCGTGGCCCTTGAGGCGCAGGGCGCCCGCGTGGTGGAGGTGGAGCTCCCCAACATCGCCTCGGCCATCGCGGCCTACTACGTGATCGCCCCGTGCGAGGCGTTCTCCAACCTGGCGCGCTTCGACGGCGTGCGCTACGGCTACCAGGAGCCGGGCTGCTCCACGCTCGCCGAGCAGACCTCGCTCTCCCGCGCTCACGGCTTTGGCGAGGAGGCCAAGCGCCGCCAGATGCTCGGCGCCTACCTGCTCTCCTCGGGCGTCTACGACAAGTACTACTACCCGGCGCAGCAGGTCCGCACCCTCATCACAGCGGACTACGTGCGCGCCTACGAGAAGTGCGACGTCATCCTCCTGCCGGCGACCCCCCGCACGGCCTTCCGCTTTGGCGAGATCTCCGACCCCACCGAGATGTACGCCTCGGACATGTTCACGATCTCCAACAACATCGCCGGCAACGGCGGCATCTCGGTGCCGATGGGCGTGGGCGCGGAGTCCGGCCTGCCGGTCTCCGTGCAGCTCCAGGGCCCGGCCTTCAAGGATCGCTCCCTGCTCACCTTTGCCCGCGCCATCGAGCGCTCGTGCTCCGCGGAGGGCGTCGTCGCGCCCGCCTTTGCCGGGAAGGGGGGTGAGCTCCAGTGAAGAAGCTCGCCGAGGTTCTGCGTGACTGGGAGGCCGTCATCGGTCTCGAGGTCCACACCGAGCTCACCACGCTCGAGACCAAGATGTTCTGCAACTGCCGACTCAGCCACGACGACGAGCCCAACACCAACGTCTGCCCCGTGTGCCTGGGCATGCCGGGCGCGCTGCCGGTGCCCAACAAGAAGGCCATCGAGTCCATCGTCATGGCGGGCCTTGCCACCAACTGCGAGATCCAGCGCCACTCGATGTTCTACCGCAAGCACTACTTCTACCCCGACATGGCCAAGAACTTCCAGACCACCCAGGGCCCCGTCGCCTTCTGCATGCACGGCCACCTTGACCTGGAGGTCTCCGGCGCCGGCGCGGCCGAGCGCCCGGACGGCACGGGGGTGGAGAAGGCCGGGGACGGCTCGTACGTGGCCCCCGTCAGGATCCTGCGCATCCACATGGAGGAGGACGCGGCCAAGATGGTCCACGTGGGCGGCGAGGAGGGCCGCATCACCGCGGCCACCGAGTCCCTCATCGACTACAACCGCTGCGGCACGCCGCTGATCGAGCTCGTCACCGAGCCCGACCTCCGCACGCCCGAGGAGGCCCGCCTCTTCATGGAGAAGCTGCGCGAGACCTTCCTCACGCTCGGGATCTCCGACTGCTCGCTCGAGAGCGGCTCCATGCGCTGCGACGGCAACGTGAGCCTGCGCCGCCGCGGGGAGACGCGCCTGGGCACCAAGACCGAGATGAAGAACATCAACTCGTTCAAGAGCCTCCACGACGCCCTTGAGTACGAGATTTGCCGACAGGCCGAGGTCCTCGAGGAGGGCGGGATCGTCTACCAGGAGACGAGGCACTGGGAGCCCAGCCGCCGCCGCACCGTGGTCATGCGCGTCAAGGAGACCGCCGACGACTACCGCCTGTTCCCTGACCCGGACCTCGCGCCGTTCGACCTCACCGATGAGTTCATCGAGCACTGCAGGGAGCGCATCCCCGAGCTGCCGGACGCCAAGCGCGAGCGCTACATGGCCGACTACGGCCTCAAGAAGAAGGACGCGGCGCAGCTTGCGGGCGACCCGAAGGTCGCGGCCTTCTTCGAGGAGGCACTCTCCGGCGTGGGCGAGAAGGTCGTGGGCACGCTGGCCAACGTCATGGTGAACCTCGTCCCGAGCTTCCCGGGGCTCACCGTGGAGCAGGTCCGCGGCATCTCCGGTCTTCTCGCCGAGGACGCGGTGACGTTTGCCCAGGCGCGCGAGGTGCTGGAGGCGGTCAGCCAGAGCAGCGAGGACCCGGTGGCCTACGTGGACGCCCACGGCATGCGGCAGTCCACCGACGAGGGCGCGCTCGGCGCCATCGTGGACGAGGTGCTCGGCCGCTGCACGGACCAGGTCCAGCAGTATCGTGACGGCAACAAGAAGGTTCTCGGGTTCCTGGTAGGCCAGTGCATGAAGGCGGCCAAGGGCTCGGGCAACCCCAAGGCGTTCAACAAGATGCTCGCCGAGCGCCTGGGGGCCTAGCGGCGCGCGGGCGCCCCTCTGTCGCGGGCGCCCGCCAGCCGTTCGTGCTTCTCGCCGGGCGCCTGCCGCAAACCTGCTAGACTCGCGAGCCGAGGGCGTCGAGAGGGGAGAGCGTGGAGGAGAGCGAGGCGCGTGACGCGCAGGTCGAGCAGGCGGTCGAGCCCGTCTCCGAGGTGGTGAGCGACGAGGAGGCGAGAAGGGCCGAGAAGCTCGCGACCCGGCGCGGGGCGTACAGCTTCCCCACGTTCTTCGCCCTGCTCAACGTGGGCCTCATCCTCACGGCGGTGGCCCTCGTGCTCTTCAAGACCCCCAACCACCTTGCCTTCGGCGGCACGTCGGGCCTCTCGATCCTGCTTGCCACGGCGTTTCCGGTGCTGCCGGTCTCGGCCTACATGTGGATCCTCAACGCCGTCCTCGTGCTCCTTGGCGTGGTGTTCCTCGACCGGAAGGCGGTGCTCTGGAGCGCCTTCGCCTCGTTTGCCCTCTCGGGCTACACGTCGCTCTTTGAGTGGCTGTTCCCCGTCACGAGCTCGATAACCGGGGACCTCTGGCTCGACGTCTGCTTTGCCGTGCTGCTGCCTGCCGTGGGCTCGGCCATCGTCTTTGACATCGGTGCCTCGACGGGCGGCACCGACATCGCGGCCATGATCTTGCGCAAGCGCACCGACATTGAGATCGGCAAGGCGCTCTTTGCCGTGGACGCCGGCATCGTCGTGGCGGCCATCGGGCTCTATGGCCCGCGCGTGGGCCTCTACTGCGTGCTCGGCCTCATCGGGAAGACCTTCGTGGTGGACGGCTTCATCGAGTCCATCCGCCAGCGCAAGGTCTGTCAGGTCATCTGCTCGCGGCCGCGCGAGGTCGAGGAGTTCATCGTGAAGAAGCTCGGGCGTACCGCGACGCTTCAGTTTGGGTGGGGCGCGTACTCGGGCAAGCGCGTCATCGTGCTCACGAGCGTGCTCTCGCGCCGCGAGGCCATGCGCCTGCGCCTCTTTGTGCGCTCGAAGGACCCCAACGCCTTCATCACCATAGTGAGCAGCTCGGAGATCGTCGGCCGCGGCTTCCGCGGCGTGAACTAGAGACAGGGGGACGGGCGGCCTGCGGTCCCGCCTGGCTGGGCGCCTTGCCGGTCGGCCCGCCCGCGCGAAGGCCCCGCCTGCGGAGGCCACCGCCCGCGGCGGCCCTGGGCCCTACGCGTTCTTCTCGCCGTTCTTTGCCTCGTCGAGGTAGCTGTAGAGGGTGTACTTGGAGATGCCGAAGAACTTGCAGACCTTGGGGCCCGACTTGGTGATGAGGAAGGCGCCGGTGTCGTTGAGGTAGCGGATCGCGCGGACCTTCTCCTCCTTGGTCATGAGCGCCACCGGCGTGCCCACCAGCTCCACGCTCTGCTCGATGAGGTCGTCCAGGAGGTCGGCGACGTTGCGGACGATGGGCTCGGGCTCGCGCGCCTCGCTTGGCTCGGTGCCCACGAGCCAGCTGATGGCGTCGTTCGCGGCGCGCAGCACCGTGATGTCGTAGTTGATGGCAAAGATGCCCACCGCGCGGCCGTCGTCGTCGCGGATGAAGACCGTCGAGGACTTGAGGATCTTGCCGTCCGCCGTCCGGGTGAGGTAGGAGAGACGGTCGTCGAGCTGGGCGCCGTCGGCGTGGAGCGCCTCAAGCACCACGTGGCTCGGGCCGTCGCCCAGGCGCCTGCCCGTGACGTGCCCGTTCTCAATGGCCACGATGGAGTGGCTTGGGTCGGCCGACTCGAGATCGTGGACCACGACCTCGCAGCCGCTGCCAAACTGCAGGGCAAGCGCGTGGGCGATTCTCTTGTAGAAGTCGAGCTGAGTCTCGGTCAACGAGGGCACCTCCTAGGTAGGCGGGGGCGTATGTGGTCGGGTGTGGTGCTATGGTACCCGAAGTGTCCGCCAGAACTTACTTTTTGTCAGCCAAACAAACCAAAGGTACTATCTGCGTGGTGAGCGGCACACCTGCTGACATGGCGTTATAGTGCGTTGAGTGTAACGAGATTTTCACCATAGCCGGCGTGCGCGTCAACCGTTCGCGTTTCGTAACCTACCGTCTAACAGATTTTCATCAAAGCAGACATTTTGTTAGATATTCCACGTGAATAATGTAGGCCATAGTCGCAGACTCGTGGAGAGGACGATCATGGCGAAGTCACGTCCGACGGGCGACGGTGGTTCGTCCGCAATTCTGTTCCAGCGCGAGGGGATGCCGCCGATCGGGGCGATGCTGCCCTGTTCGCTCCAGCACGTTCTGGCGTCGTTTGCGGGCATCATCACGCCGGCCATCCTCATAGCCGCCACCTTCAACTTCACCACCCAGCAGCGAACCGACATCATCCAGGTGGCGCTGATCCTCTCGGCCATCGACACGGCGCTGCAGGCCTTTGCCCCGTTCCGTCGCATCGGCGGCGGCCTGCCCATTGTGATGGGCGTCTCGTTTGCGTTCCTGCCCGCGCTGCAGGCGATGGGCGCTACGTTCTCCTTCGGCGCGCTCCTGGGCGGCGAGATCGTGGGCGGCATCGCGGCCATCCTCTTTGGCCTCTTCTACAGCAAGCTCAAGAACCTGTTCCCGCCCGTGGTCACCGGCACGGTGATCTTCACCATCGGCGTCTCCCTCTACCCGACGGCCATCAAGTACATGGCCGGCGGCGAGGGCACCGAGCTCTGGGGCACCCCGCAGGCCTGGCTCGTGGCGCTCATCACCTTTGCCGTGGTCTTTGGCCTCAGCAACTTCGCCAAGGGCACGCTCAAGCTCGGCAGCGTGTTCTTCGGCATGATCGTGGGCATCATCGTGTCCGCGCCCTTCGGCATGCTGGACTTCTCCGCCGTGGGCCAGGCGGGCGTCTTCGCGTTCCCCAAGATCATGCCGTATCAGATCGAGTTCGCCCCGGAGGTCTGCATCACGCTTGCCGTGGTCTACCCAATGGTGGCCATCCAGGTCATCGGTGACGTCTCGGCCGCCTGCCTCGGCTCCATGGACCGCATGCCCACCGAGCGCGAGCTCTCCGGTGCCATCGTCTCCCAGGGCGCCACGTCCATCGTCTCCGCGTTCCTCGGCGGCCTGCCCACCAGCGCCCTCGGCCAGAACGTCGGCATCATCTCGTCCAACAAGGTCGTCAACAAGTGGGTCTTCGTGATCGTGGCGGCGGTCTTCGCCGCGGCCGGCCTGCTGCCGCAGCTCTCCGCCGTGCTCACCGCCATCCCGCAGCCGGTCATCGGCGGCGCCACGGTGGGCGTCTTCGGCACCATCACCATGAACGGCGTGCGCATGTTCACCAAGGACGGCCTCACGCCGCGCACCACCACCATCGTGGGCACCTCGGTGGTCTTTGGCCTCGGCATCTGGATGGCTTCGGGCTGCCTGGCCGGCCCCGGCATGCCCAGCTGGGTCACCACCGTCATCGGCTCCAACGCCATCACCCCGGCCGCCATCATGGCCATCGTCCTCAACCTCATCCTGCCGGTTGACCCGCCGCACGAGATCCGCCAGGCGGCCACCAAGGAGCAGGCCGTCGCCAAGGTCATGCCCGCCAGCAAGGAGTAGCCAGGACGCGACGGTCCCGGCCCGGCGGCGCGGGCGCCCTGCACCCCGCCCCCGCCGTCGGGCGGACCGTCCTTCTCGCCAGAGCTCTCCCAGAGAACAGGAGTAGAAATGCTGCTCGTAGCAAACGGTCGCGTCATCGCGCGCGACGCAGACAACACTTACCTCGAGCACGGGGCCGTCGCCATTGACGGCGAGAAGATCGTGGAGGTGGGGCCCGAGGAGGCCCTGCGCGAGAAGTACCCCGACGCCGAGTACGTGGACGCCCGCGGCGGCGTGATCATGCCGGGTCTGGTGAACTGCCACACCCACATCTACTCCGGGCTGGCGCGCGGCCTGTCCATCAAGGGCTGCGACCCGCACAACTTCCTGGAGAACCTCGAACAGCAGTGGTGGAAGATCGACGACAACCTCACGCTCGACGGCACCCGCGCGAGCGCCTACGCCACGGTGCTCGACTCCATCCGCGACGGCGTGACCACCATCTTCGACCACCACGCGAGCTTCTGCGAGATCCCCGGCAGCCTCTTTGCCATCAAGGACGTCTGCGAGGAGGTCGGCATCCGCTCGTGCCTGTGCTACGAGACCTCCGACCGCCGCGGCGACGAGAAGCGCGACCAGTCGATCGCCGAGAACGCCGAGTTCGCGCGCTGGGCGGCCGAGCAGCAGGCGGACGGCAACCACATGGTGGCCGCGATGTTCGGCGGGCACGCCACCTTCACGCTCTCTGACGAGACCATGGACAAGATGGCCGAGGCCAACGACGGCCTCACGGGCTTCCACATCCACGTCTGCGAGGGCATGAACGACGTCTGGGACTCCCGCACCAAGCGCGGCGGCATCCCGCCGGTGGAGCGCCTCCTGCAGCACGGCCTGCTGGGGCCCAAGACCATGCTCGGCCACTGCATCCACATCACGCCCGCCGAGATGGACATCATCAAGGAGACCGGCACCCACGTGGTCAACAACCCCGAGTCCAACATGGGCAACGCCGTGGGCTGCGCGCCGGTGCTCGAGCTCTTCCGCCGCGGCATTCCGTGCCACCTGGGTACGGACGCCTACACCCACGACATGCTGGAGAGCCTCAAGGTCTTCCTCATCATCCAGCGCCACAACGCGGCCATGCCCAACGTGGGCTGGGTCGAGGACATGACGATGCTCTTCAAGAACAACCCCGCGATGGCGAGCGCGTACTTCGGCGAGAAGGTCGGCGCGCTCGAGCCGGGCGCGGTGGCCGACGTCATCGTGATGGACTACCCGGCCTTCACGCCCTTCTCGGGGGAGAACATCGACGGGCACATGCTCTTCGGGATGATGGGCAAGAACTGCTGCACCACGATCATCAACGGGCGCGTGGTCTACAAGGACCGCGAGTTCGTGGGCATTGACGAGGAGCGCATCAACGCGTGGACCCTCGAGCAGGCCAAGCAGCTCTGGGGGGAGCTCAACGGCCGCGCCTACTAGCACCGAACCGGGCCGCGTGACAAAGGGGACGGAGGTTTTTGTCACGCAGGGGGCCCGAGTGTCAGCGACGGTGGCGGCGTCCGCAAGCCCGCCGCCACGGAAGGAAATGTGACAAAAACCTCCGTCCCCTTTGTCACACAGGAGAGGAGAACGAAATGAGCGACGTCATGAGGCCGATGCCGTTTGCGCAGGTCATGGACTGGGCCCTGACCGAGTACGAGACCCAGGGGTCCATCTTCGGGGTGCGCAAGGCCTACGTCCACGAGGGCGGCGCCGAGCCGATCTTCGACGAGCGCATCGAGACGCCCTTTGGCCCGGCCGCCGGCCCCAACACGCAGCTCGCGCAGAACATCATCGCCTCCTACGTGGCGGGCTCGCGCTTCTTCGAGCTCAAGACCGTCCAGATCATGGACGGCGAGGAGCTCTCCGCCTGCGTGAACAAGCCCTGCATCGTGGCCGAGGACGAGTGCTACAACTGCGAGTGGTCCACCGAGCTCACGGTGCCGCAGGCCTTCGCCGAGTACGTGAAGGCGTGGTGGGCGTGCAAGCTCATCGCCCGTGAGTACGGCCTGGGCGACCCCGACGGCTTCGTCTTCAACATGTCCGTGGGCTACAGCCTCGAGGGCATCAAGTCGCCCAAGGTGGATGCCTACATCGAGGGCATGAAGGACGCCTCCGGCTCAGAGGTCTGGGCCGAGTGCAAGTCCTGGGCGCTCGCCAACCTCGACCGCTTCCAGAACGTTGACGCGGCCTTCGTGGAGTCCGTCTCGCCGCGTGTGTCCAACTCCGTGACCGAGTCCACCCTCCACGGCTGCCCGCCGGACGAGATCGAGCGCATCGCCACCTACCTCATCACCGAGAAGGGCGTCAACACCTACATCAAGTGCAACCCGACGCTTCTTGGCTACGACTTCGCTCGCGGCCGCCTCGACGAGCTGGGCTTCGGCTACATCGCCTTTGACGACAAGCACTTCCGCGAGGACCTCCAGTGGGCCGACGCGGTGCCGATGTTCGAGCGCCTGACCAAGCTCTGTGCCGAGAAGAACCTCGCGTTCGGCGTCAAGCTCACCAACACGTTCCCGGTGGACGTGACCCGCGGCGAGCTGCCGAGCGAGGAGATGTACATGTCCGGCCGCTCGCTCTTCCCGCTGACCATCGAGCTGGCGCGCCGCATCTCCCGCCAGTTTGACGGCAGCCTCCGCATCTCCTACTCCGGCGGCGCGGACGCCCGCAACATCCGCGAGCTCTACGCGGCGGGCATCTGGCCCATCACGATGGCGACCAACGTCCTCAAGCCCGGCGGCTACGAGCGCTTCCACCAGATCGCGGGCCTTCTCGCCGGTGCCGAGCGCCTGGACCACGTGGACGTGGACGCCGTGACCGAGCTCGCGGCGCGCACGGCCTCCGGCGCCGAGTACCGCAAGCCCATCAAGCCGGCCAAGCCGCACAAGATCGACGCCGAGCTGCCGCTCATGAGCTGCTTCACGGCCCCCTGCCGCTCCGGCTGCCCTATCAGCCAGGACATCCCGGCCTACCTCTCCCGCGTCGACGAGGGCAAGTTCGCCGAGGCCCTGCGCATCATCGTGGAGCGCAACGCCCTGCCGCACATCACCGGCAACCTCTGCCCGCACCCCTGCGGCGCCAAGTGCGAGCGCAGCTTCTACGAGCCCGAGGGCGCGCGCATCCGCGGCCACAAGCTCACGGCCGCCCACGAGGGCTTCGACGAGGTCATCGGCGCCCTGCGCGCCGCCGGCCCCGAGCGCCTCGCCTCCGCGGCCGACAAGAACGTGGCCGTCATCGGCGGTGGCCCGGCCGGCCTGGCCACCGCGTTCTTCCTCACGCGCGCCGGCGCCAAGGTCACCGTCATCGAGCGCACGGACGCGCTCGGCGGCATCGCGCGCCACGTGATCCCGGAGTTCCGCATCCCGTCCGCCGACATCGACAAGGACGTGGCGCTCTGCCTGGCCTTCGGCGCGCAGGTCCAGATGGGCCGCGAGGTCACGAGCGTCTCCGAGCTCTTTGACGAGGGCTTCACGGACGTGGTGGTTGCCACGGGCGCCTGGGCGCCCGGCAGGGTCGGCCTCACCTCCGGCGAGGAGATCGACGTCCTGGAGTTCCTCGAGGCCGCCAAGTCCGGCGAGCCGATGGACCTGGGCACCGACGTGGTCATCGTGGGCGCCGGCAACACCGCCATGGACGCCGCCCGCGTGGCCAAGCGCGCCGCGGGCGTGGAGCACGTGAGGATCGTCTACCGCCGCACCGTTCACGAGATGCCCGCCGACGAGGAGGAGCTGCAGCTGGCGCTTGACGAGGGCGTGGAGCTGATGGAGCTCGTGGCGCCGCTCGGCGTGGTCGACGGCGTGCTCAGCTGCGAGCGCATGCGCCTCGGCGAGCCCGACGAGTCCGGCCGCCGCCGTCCCGAGGGGACCGGCGAGACCGTCGAGGTCCCGGCCACTGCCGTCATCTGCGCGGTGGGCGAGAAGATCGAGGCCGGGCTCTACGAGGGCGCCGGCGTGGAGTGCGACCGCCGCGGCCGCCCGTCTGGCACCGCCACGGGCGTGGCCCACGTCTGGGCCGCCGGCGACTGCCGCCGCGGGCCGGCCACCTTCGTGGAGGCCATCGCCGACGCGCAGGCCGTCGCGCGCGATCTCGCGGGCGTCGACTTCAACGCCTACGCCGAGAAGAACGTCCGCGCCGACAAGCTCGACGCCATCATGGGCCGCAAGGGAGAGCTGTGCCTGGACGTGGCCGGCTGCACCACGAGCCGCTGCCTGGGGTGCGCCACGGTCTGCGAGGTGTGCTGCGACGTCTGCCCCAACCGCGCCAACGTGGCCATCAAGGTGCCGGGCCTGGCGCAGCAGCAGGTGGTTCACGTGGACGGCATGTGCAACGAGTGCGGCAACTGCGCCGTGTTCTGCCCGTGGAGCGGCCGCCCCTACAAGGACAAGCTCACGCTCTTCTGGAGCGAGCAGGACATGGACGCGAGCGAGAACCGCGGCTGGCTGCCGCTCGCTGACGGGCGCGTCCGCGTGCGCCTTGCCTCCGGCGAGGGCGTCTACGACGTCGACGACGCCGCGTGCGGCCTGCCCGAGGACGTGCGCCTCACCATCCGCGCCGTCCGCGACGACTACGCCTACCTGCTCGCCAAGTAAGCGCCCCCTTGCGTCCGGCCCGCCGCTCGCGGCGGGCCGGCCCGTTTCCCACTGACCCCACGCACGATGAGGAGCGAACATGGAAGACTCCCGCTCAAGTGCAAGGAAGCCCGCGGCAAAGAGGCCGCGCCGCCCGCGCCCCGTGGCGTTTGTGCGCTGCGGGGGAGGGAGCCCCCTCTCCGAGGGCGGACCCTGCTGCGACCAGGGCTGCGTCGGCTGCGGCGCATGCGTCGAGGCGTGCAGGTTCGGCGCCGTTTCTATCAACGAGCGCGGCGTCGCCTTCGTGGACCGCGACGCCTGCAAGGGCTGCGGCCTCTGCGCGCGCAGCTGCCCCCAGGGCGTCATAGAGATGGTCGACCCGTCCCAGCCCATCTCGGTGCGCTGCGTCAACGCCGACCCCGGCCCCGCCGCCCGCAAGCTCTGCTCCACGAGCTGCATCGCCTGCGGCATGTGCGAGCGCGTCTGCCCGGCGGGGGCCGTCACCGTCACTGACAACTGCGCGCACATCGACCACTCGCTCTGCCTGGCGTGCGGCATGTGCGCCACCAAGTGCCCCCGCGGCGCCATCGCGGACGCGTTCGGCCTCTTTGCGGGCAGGTAGGAGGAAAAGATGGCTGCAAACGACGAGTTTCGCTTTACCGTCAACGGCGTCGAGCGCGTCGTGACGGAGGACAAGCCGCTCCTCCGCTACCTCCGCGACGACCTTCACATCCACTCCGCCAAGGACGGCTGCTCCGAGGGCGCCTGCGGGACCTGCACCATCATGGTCGATGGCCGCGCCGTGCGCGCCTGCGTGCTCACGACCCGCCTTGCCGCCGGCCGCGACATCGTCACCGTGGAGGGGCTCACCCACGAGGAGCAGGAGGCCTTCGTCTACGCCTTCGGCGCCGTGGGCGCGGTCCAGTGCGGCTTCTGCATCCCCGGCATGGTCATGAGCGGCGCCACGCTGCTCCGGCACAACCCCGACCCCACCGAGGACGACGTCAAGCAGGCCATCAAGGGCAACGTCTGCCGCTGCACGGGATACAAGAAGATCCTCGAGGGCATCATGCTCGCCGCCGCCATCCTGCGCGGCGAGAAGAGCATCGACGAGGGCCTCGAGCGTGGCGACGCCTACGGCGTGGGCGAGCGCGCCTTCCGCGTGGACGTGCGCCCCAAGGTCCTCGGCTTCGGCAAGTACCCCGACGACCTCGACGAGACGGACTACCCGGGCCTCACGTACGGCTCTGCGGTGCGCTCCAAGTACCCGCGCGCCCGCGTGCTCAAGATCGACACCTCCAAGGCGGAGGCCGTGCCGGGCGTGGTGGGGGTCCTCACCGCCAAGGACGTGCCTGTCAACCAGGTGGGCCACCTCATCCAGGACTGGGACGTCATGATCGCGGAGGGCGACGTCACCCGCTGCGTGGGCGACGCGATAGCCCTCGTCGTTGCGGAGAGCGAGGAGGCCCTCGCAAAGGCCAAGAGGCTCGTGAAGGTCGACTACGAGGAGCTCGAGCCCGTCCGCAGCATCGAGGAGGCCCGCGCGGAGGGCGCCCCGATCCTGCACAAGAGCTTCAACGCCTTCGGCAACACCGTGGTCCTGGAGAACAACATCTGCCAGCAGCGCCACGTGACCCGCGGCGACGCCGCCACGGCGCTCGCCAACTCCGCCTACATGGTCACGGAGACCTTCGAGACCCCGTTCACCGAGCACGCCTTCCTGGAGCCCGAGTGCGCCGTGGCGCACCCCTACAAGGACGGCGTGTGGGTGCAGTCCACCGACCAGGGCGCCTACGACTCGCGCCACGAGATCGCCCACATGTTCGGCTGGGACGACCAGCAGGACCGCGTGGTCGTGGAGACCATGCTCGTGGGCGGCGGCTTTGGCGGCAAGGAGGACGTCTCCGTCCAGCACCTGGCCGCGCTCGCCGCGTACCGCTTCCAGCGCCCGGTCAAGGTGAAGCTCACGCGGCAGGAGTCCATCAACTTCCACCCGAAGCGCCACCCCATGATCGGCACGTTCACGCTCGGCTGCGACGAGGACGGCATCTTCACCGGCCTCGACTGCGAGATCAACTTCGACACGGGCGCCTACGCGAGCCTCTGCGGCCCGGTCCTCGAGCGCGCCTGCACGCACTCCGTGGGCCCCTACCGCTACCAGAACACCGACATCCGCGGCTACGGCTGGTACACCAACAACCCGCCCGCGGGCGCCTTCCGCGGCTTCGGCGTGTGCCAGAGCGAGTTCGCCCTCGAGAGCCTCATCGACCTTCTCGCCGAGAAGGTGGGCATCTCGCCGTGGGAGATCCGCTTCAGGAACGCCATCGAGCCCGGCGAGGTGCTGCCCAACGGCCAGATCGCCGACTGCTCCACGGCCCTCAAGGAGACCCTGCTGGCCGTCAAGGACGTCTACGAGGCCCACCCCGGCCACGCCGGCATCGCCTGTGCCATGAAGAACGCGGGCGTGGGCGTGGGCCTGCCCGACGCGGGCCGCTGCAAGATTCGCGTGGAGAACGGCGTGGCCGTGGCCTACGCGGCCACCTCGGACATCGGCCAGGGCTGCAACACCGTCTTCCTGCAGGACATCGTCGAGGCCACCGGCCTCCCGCGCGCCCAGGTTGCCAACGGGGAGTGCTCCACCGAGGCCGCGCCCGACTCCGGAACCACCTCGGGGTCCCGCCAGACCGTGGTCACCGGCGAGGCGGTGCGCGGGGCGTCCTTCCTGCTGCGCGATGCCATGCTGCGCGTCGAGGCGGGGGAGCCCGCCCCCACCGAGCCCGTGCGGGCCAAGGGCGACGGCATCACCTCCGAGTTCCTCGACGGCACGCCGTACGAGGGCTGGGGCTCCCACCTGCACGCGGGCGAGGGGCTGCACCCCAAGGACCCCGGCGCGGCCATACGCGCGCTCGAGGGCTGCGAGTTCTCCTACGAGTACCTCGAGAAGACCGACAAGCTGGGTGCCGACGTCCCCAACCCCAAGAGCCACATCTGCTACGGCTTTGCCACGCACGTGGTGATCCTGGACGACGACGGCCGCGTGAGCGAGGTCTACGCCGCGCACGACTCCGGCAAGGTGGTCAACCCCACCGCCATCCAGGGCCAGATCGAGGGCGGCGTGCTCATGGGCATGGGCTACGCGCTCACCGAGAGGTTCGACCTCAAGGACTGCGTGCCCACCGTCAAGTACGGCACGCTCGGCCTGTTCCGTGCGACTGACATCCCCGACATCCACGCGATCTACGTCGAGAAGGACGAGCTGCTGCCCGTTGCCTACGGCGGCAAGGGCATCGGCGAGATCGCCACGATCCCCACGGCGCCGGCCGTCCAGAACGCCTACCACGCGCTCACGGGCAAGCTGCAGACCAAGCTGCCGCTTCAGAACACGTACTACTCCCGCTGATCGTCTCCAACCTGACGATCGACCCCCTCAGAAGGGACCCGCCGGTTCTGCCATGCCCGGCGGGTCCCGCTTTTTTGTGGGTTGGTTTTGCGTGGGGCCGCTGGGGCTCACCCGCGCGGACTGTCCGTGGGCCGCGCGCCTGCGCTACATGAGCTCCTTGCCGGTCTTCCAGGCAAAGCCGACCTCGTCGCCCACCACGCGGTAGCTCATGTGCGAGGAGTCGTACACCAGCGGCTTGAACTTGCCAAAGTCGACCTTGCCGTCCTCGCCGAGGATCTTCTCGTCAACCAGCACGTTTACGATCCTGCCCACCACGCGGGCGCCGTGCTCGTCGCCGTCGATGCTCGTGACCTCGCACTCCATGGTGAGCGGGTACTCCTCGATCACGGGCGCGTCCACGTGCTCGGAGCGCGTGAAGGTCAGCCCGCTCTGCTCGGCCTTGTTGACCTTGGTGCCGGTGGCGATGCCAAAGTAGTCGGCGGAGACCACGTTGGCCAGGTCGGCCGGGGCCACGGTGAAGGCGCCCTTCTTGACGATATTGGCCGTGGTCTTGTGGTCGCCGATGTTGAAGCAGATCTCGTGGCGCGTGCACTCGCCGGCCCACGCCGCGTTCATGGCGTTGGGGATGCCGTCCTCGTCGTAGCTCGCGATGATGAACACCGACTGCGGGAACAGCTCGCCCATGTCGCCCAGGCTCTTCTTCATGTGGACTCCTCTCGTCGAAGACCGGCAGGCCCGTGCCTTACTTGCAGTATCGTCGTAGTCATACGTTGATACCAGTACTGGCTTTCACCACAGGTACTTACTTGGAGGCAAGCATGGGAGAGAAGTGCCGTGACATCTCGCAGGCCCGCTTTGAGGACACGGGCTACAGCTATACGCTCTCCCTCATCCAGGGCAAGCACAAGATGGCCATCCTCTACTGCCTGATGGAGTACCAGCCGGTGCGCTTCAACGAGATGCGCCGCTACCTCGGCGGCATTGCCGACAAGACGCTCTCCACCAACCTCAAGGAGCTCGAGCGGGACGGCCTGGTGCACAGGTGCGAGTACCCGCAGGTCCCGCCCAGGGTCGAGTACTCCCTCACCGACCTTGGGGTCTCGCTCATGGACGTGCTCGACCAGCTCTGCGTCTGGGGCGAGGGGCACCGTCCGGGCAGGTAGCCGCGCTTACCCCGTCACAGGCCCCAGGGGTCTGCCGATCTGCCACGCCGGGGGCAATTGGCCTAGGCACACATGGTTCGCTTGTCTCAAGCCTCTATCTTTGGGGTATACAATGTAGGACTATGTAGGATATTGTGATAAGGAGTTGACATGGCCACCGCAGCTGCGACCGAGTCCATCTCTGCCAAGCTCCGCAAGGACGAGAAGGACCGCTTCTCCATGATCTGCGACGAGATCGGCACCTCTCCGAGCAACGCAATCCGCATGTTCGTCTCCGCGTTCAACCGCCGCGGGGGCTTCCCGTTTGACCCGTCCAACCCCTATGGGTTCAGCCAGGAGACGCTTGCCGCGATGGACGATGCTGCGACGGGCAGGAACCTCTCCGGCCCCTATCGCACCGTCAGGGAGGCGATGGCCGCACTCGACGAGGAGTAGGTGGGACGTATCGCGGTCATCGCGAGTGCCACATCGAGCCGGACTGGCTGCTCATCTATCGGGCGGACGAAGAGGGGCTTGTGCTCGTGGCTACCCGCACGGGGAGCCATAGCGAGCTGCTGGGGCTGTGACGGCGCCGGGGACGACGGCGCCACGCTGAGCGCGTGAAGTCGCGGTCGGTTCCCTTCATGTCGAAGCCTCGTCTGGTTCTTCTCGCCCCACCGATGTCGGAGCGTCTGCAGGTTCTTCTCGCCCCACCGCTCACCGCTCCAAATACAACGTTTGCCGGGTCACGAAAATTCCCCTTGAAACCCCCTTGAAATGTGCCACCATATGCAGTAACAAACTTTCTGTTTGGTAATCAGACAAAAAGTTGGCAGGCCGCAGAGAGCAAAGGAGCGAGCGGTGAGCGAGAAGATCAAGTGGGTGGCAAACAAGATGCCCAAGAGCGACGACCGTCACCTTGGCATCATGTCCCTGGAGAACGTGGCGGCTGCGCGCAGCTTCCACCAGAGCTTCCCCCAGTACAGCGTCACGCCCCTTGCGAAGCTCGACGCCCTCGCCGCTGACCTGGGCGTCGCCAACCTTGCGATCAAGGACGAGTCCTACCGCTTTGGCCTCAACGCGTTCAAGGTCCTCGGCGGCTCCTTCGCCATGGCCAACTACATCGCGCAGAAGATCGGCCGCCCGGTCTCCGAGATGACCTACGACTACCTCACGAGCGACGAGCTCGCCCGTGACTTCGGCCAGGCCACCTTCTTCACCGCCACCGACGGCAACCACGGCCGCGGCGTCGCCTGGGCCGCCAACAAGCTCGGCCAGAAGGCCGTCGTGCACATGCCCAAGGGCAGCGTGAAGAGCCGCTTTGACAACATCGCCGCCGAGGGCGCCCAGGTCACCATCGAGGACGTCAACTACGACGAGTGCGTCCGCATGGCCGCCGCCGAGGCCGAGGCCTGCGAGAACGGCGTGATCGTGCAGGACACCGCCTGGGACGGCTACGAGGAGATCCCCTCCTGGATCATGGAGGGCTACGGCACCATGGCGTCCGAGGCCGCCGAGCAGTACGCCGCGGCCGGCGTCGAGCGCCCCACGCACGTCTTCGTCCAGGCGGGCGTCGGCTCCCTTGCGGGCGGCGTCGTGGGCTACTTCACCAACCTCTTCCCGGACAACCCGCCCACCTTCGTGGTGATGGAGGCCGACACGGCCGCCTGCCTCTACAAGGGCGCCCTTGCCGGTGACGGCGACCCGCGCATCGTCGACGGCGACATGCCCACCATCATGGCCGGCCTCGCCTGCGGCGAGCCCAACACCCTGGGCTGGGACATCCTGCGCAATCACGTCTCCGTCTTCGTGAGCTGCCCCAACTGGGTGGCCGCAAAGGGCATGCGCGTGCTCGGCGCCCCCAAGAAGGGCGACCCGCGCGTCATCTCCGGCGAGTCCGGCGCCGTGGGCGCGGGCCTCGTCACCACCCTCATGGAGTCCGACGAGTACGCCGAGCTCCGCGAGGCCATCGGCCTGGACGAGAACAGCTCCGTGCTGCTCTTCTCGACCGAGGGCGACACCGACCCGGTGAACTACCGCAAGGTCGTGTGGGAGGGCGCCTACCCCGAGGAGTAGCCCCGAGGGAAGACGTCACGTGCGGGGAGGCAGCCGCCGGGCCCGCGAGCAAGCAACCGTAAAGCGTCAGAAAGGACGTAGAGATGGCCAAGGAACTGAACTTCGACGAGATCAAGAGCGCGGCCGCCGCGTACGGCAAGGACATGACCGCGTTCCTGCGCGCCATGATCTCCCACCCGTCGGAGTCCTGCGAGGAGGGCGAGGTCGTGGCCTGCATCAAGGCCGAGATGGAGAAGCTCGGCTTTGACAAGGTGGAGGTCGACGGCCTGGGCAACGTCATCGGCTGGATGGGCGAGGGCGACAAGATCATCGCCATCGACTCCCACATCGACACCGTGGGCATCGGCAACCGCGAGAACTGGGAGGCTGACCCCTACGAGGGCTACGAGACCGAGGACCTCATCTACGGCCGCGGTGG
This sequence comes from uncultured Atopobiaceae bacterium, assembly GCA_944321515.1. Taxonomy (GTDB): domain Bacteria; phylum Actinomycetota; class Coriobacteriia; order Coriobacteriales; family Atopobiaceae; genus Thermophilibacter. Next base: position 210,867 of record CALULO010000002.1, read on the forward strand.
CTCCGACCAGGAGGGCGGCATGGCCTCCGCAACCTACGCTGCCAAGATGATGAAGGACATGGGCCTCATCCCGGAGGGCTACAAGATCATGGTCGTCGGCTCGGTCCAGGAGGAGGACTGCGACGGCATGTGCTGGCAGTACATCGTCAACAAGTACTTCGACGGCCCCGAGGACGCGCGCAACAAGATCGAGTTCGTGATCTCCACCGAGCCCACCGACGGCGGCATCTACCGCGGCCACCGCGGCCGCATGGAGATCCGCGTGGACGTCCACGGCGTCTCCTGCCACGGCTCCGCCCCCGACCGCGGCGACAACGCCATCTACAAGATGGCCGACATCATCGCCGACGTGCGCGCCCTCAACAACAACGGCTGCGACGAGTCCACCGACATCAAGGGCCTCGTCAAGATGCTCGACCCCAAGTACAACCCGGAGCACTACGCCGACGCCCGCTTCCTCGGCCGCGGCACCTGCACCGTCTCCCAGATCTTCTACACCAGCCCGTCGCGCTGCGCCGTGGCCGACTCCTGCGCCATCTCCATCGACCGCCGCATGACCGCCGGCGAGACCTGGGACTCCTGCCTCCAGGAGATCCGCGACCTGCCCTCCGTCAAGAAGTACGGCGACGACGTCAAGGTCTCCATGTACATGTACGACCGCCCGAGCTGGAAGGGCACCGTCTACGAGACCGAGGCCTACTTCCCCACGTGGATCAACGCCGAGAACGCCGCCCACGTGCAGGCGCTCGTTGACGCGCACCACGCCCTCTTCGGCGACGAGCGCATCGGCTGCGAGGCCTCCATGGACAAGCGCGCCGGCCGCCCGCTGACCGACAAGTGGACCTTCTCGACCAACTGCGTCTCCATCCAGGGCCGCTACGGCATCCCGTGCGTGGGCTTCGGCCCCGGCGCCGAGAGCCAGGCGCACGCCCCCAACGAGGTCACCTACAAGCAGGACCTCGTGACCTGCGCCGCGCTCTACACCGCCGCGCTCAACCTCTACGACCCGTCCAAGAAGACCGGCGACGTCACCGTCTTCCGCGCCGGCGCCACTGACAACGACATCAAGTAGCAGCCAGCCCCCGACGTCCCTCCCGTCCCGGCGGGAGGGACCCCAACGACCCCCGACGCGGGGGAGACCCCGCGACACAAGAAAGGACTTCACCATGGCCAAGGACTTCTCCGCACTTCTCGACGAGCTCGGCTCCTACGACTTCTCCGGCATGTACAACGCCGACTTCCTGCACACCTGGGACAAGACCACCGACGAGCTCAAGGCCCTCTACGCCACCGCCGCCGCCCTGCGCAACCTGCGCGAGCGCAACATCTCGCCGCGCATCTTCGACTCCGGCCTCGCGGTCTCGCTCTTCCGCGACAACTCCACGCGCACGCGCTTCTCGTTCTCCAAGGCAACCAACCTCCTGGGCCTGCAGCTCCAGGACCTCGACGAGAAGAAGTCCCAGATCGCCCACGGCGAGACCGTCCGTGAGACCGCCACGATGATCTCCTTCATGGCTGACGTCATCGGCATCCGCGACGACATGTACATCGGCGAGGGCGACGCCTACATGGCCGAGGTCGCCAACTCCGTGGCGGGCGCCTACGAGGAGGGCGTGCTCGACCACCGTCCGACGCTCATCTCGCTGCAGTCCGACTCCGACCACCCGACGCAGTCCTCCGCCGACATGCTCTACCTCATCGAGGAGTTCGGCGGCCTGGAGAACCTGCGCGGCAAGAAGGTCGCCGTGACCTGGGCCTACTCGCCCTCCTACGGCAAGCCGCTCTCCTGTCCGCAGTCGCTCATCTCGCTGCTGCCGCGCTTCGGCATGGACGTGACGCTCGCCCACCCCGAGGGCTACGACCTCATGGGCGACCGCGTGGAGGCCGCCAAGGCCTACGCTGCCGAGTCCGGCGCCACCTTCAAGCAGGTCAACACCATGGAGGAGGCCTTCGAGGGCGCCGACATCGTCATCCCCAAGAGCTGGGCTCCGTACGCCGCCATGGAGAAGCGCACCAAGCTCTACGCCGCGGGCGACGACGAGGGCATCAAGGCCCTCGAGAAGGAGCTGCTGGCCCAGAACGCCACGCACCAGGACTGGTGCTCCACGACCGACCTCATGGCGAAGACCGCCAACGGCCAGGACACCATCTACATGCACCCGCTGCCCGCCGACATCTCCGGCGTCTCCTGCGAGCACGGCGAGGTCATGGCCGACGTCTTTGACATGCACCGCGTGGGCATGTACAAGGAGGCCAGCTACAAGCCCTACGCCATCGCGGCCATGATCTTCCTGCAGAAGGTCAAGGACCCGGTTGCCACGCTTCGCGCGATCGAGGAGCAGGCCAAGCCGCGCTGGAACCAGGCGTAGTCAAAACGCTCGTCCGGGTGGGGGCCGCCCATAAGTCGTTCGCTCGCTGCGCCTGGCGCAGAAGTCGCTCACTGACTTATGGGCGGCCCCGCCCTTATCTTGAGAGGGCATAAAATGTCTAAGAGAATCGTCATCGCGCTGGGTGGCAACGCGCTTGGCAAGAACCTTCCGGAGCAGATGGAGGCGGTGCGGAACACGGCGCGCGCCATCGTGGACCTCATCGAGCAGGGCAACGAGGTCGTCGTGGCGCACGGCAACGGCCCGCAGGTGGGCATGATCCAGGAGGCCATGACCCAGCTCACGCGCTTCGACCCCGAGAAGTACATCCCGTGCCCGCTCTCCGTCTGCGTGGCCATGAGCCAGGGCTATATCGGCTACGACCTGCAGAACGCGCTTCGCGAGGAGATGCTGGACCGTGGCATCGACAAGGGCGCGGCCACCGTGCTCACCCAGGTCGAGGTCGACCCGGACGATCCCGCCTTCGCCCACCCCACCAAGCCCATCGGCGCCTTCATGACGCGCGAGGAGGCCGACCGCATGATCGCCGAGCGCGGCTACGAGGTGGTGGAGGACGCCGGGCGCGGGTTCCGCCGCGTGGTGGCCTCGCCCAAGCCGGCCGGCATCGTGGAGCTGGACACCATCCGCTCGCTCGTGGAGACCAACCACGTGGTCGTGGCCTGCGGTGGCGGCGGCATCCCGGTCTTCAAGACCGAGGGCAACCACCTCAAGGGTGCCGCTGCCGTCATCGACAAGGATTTCGCTGCGGCCAAGCTCGCCGAGCAGCTTGACGCGGACTTCCTCGTGATCCTCACCGTCGTGGAGAAGGTCGCCGTGAACTTCGGCAAGCCCGACCAGCAGTGGCTCGACGAGATCACGCCCGAGACCGCGGAGCGCTACATCTCCGAGGGGCAGTTCGCCCCCGGCTCGATGCTCCCCAAGGTCCAGGCTGCGCTGGCGTTCGCGCAGTCCGCGCCCGGCCGCTCGTCGCTCATCACGCTCCTTGAGCGGGCGAGCGACGGCATCGCCGGCAAGACGGGTACCATCGTTCGCGGGTAGCGAGAAGGACCCGCGGCCCGCGACGGGGTGGCCTGGAGACGGGTGGCCGCGCGGCTGGGAGGGTCCCGCGACCGGAGCGGCCCCGCGGGCCGCGGGCGTCTCTTGAGAGGGGAGCGACCTACCTCATGCGTCCTGACCTCAGGGCATACGTTTTGAGCGACGGCGGGAACCGGGTCTTCGGGCCCGGCCCCGCCGACCTGCTGGAGCGCGTCGGCGAGCTGGGCAGCCTGCGCGCCGCCGCCATCAGCATGGGCATGGCCTACACCAAGGCCACACGGATCGTGCGCGAGGCCGAGGAGGCCTTCGGATTCCCGCTCACGGAGCGCACGGTGGGCGGCGCGGGCGGCGGCGGCTCCCGCCTCACGGCGGAGGCGCGCGAGCTCGTGGAGCGCTACCGCTCCTTCGAGCGCACGAGCGAGGACGCTCTGGCCTCGGCCTACGCCACGTGCTTCGCGGGCTTCGCCGGAGTGCGGCGCCTGGGCTGCGTGGTTATGGCGTCTGGCGCGGCGGCGCGCTTCGGGGGAGCCCCCGGCGAGAAGCTCACGGCGCCCCTGGCGGGCGCGCCGGTGCTGGAGCGGACGCTCTCCGCGCTGCCGGCCGACCTGCTCGACGTGGTGGTGGTGAGCGGGCACGCCGACGTGGCGGCGCTCTGCGGTCGCCTCGGGGTGCGCTGCGTGGCCCCTGGTGGCCCGCTCAAGAGCGACACGGTGCGCGCCGGCCTCGCCGCCCTCGGCGGGCGCGCGGGGTGCCTCTTCGTCCCCGGCGACCAGGCTCTTCTCGCCGAGAAGAGCGTGCGTGCGCTGGCGTCCGAGCTTACGCGCAGCCCGCGTGCCATCGTGCGCCTCGCCTGGCATGGGAGGCCGGGCAGCCCCGTGCTCTGGCCGGCCGACGAGCTGCCGGCGCTGGCGGGGCTTACCGGGGACGACGGCGGCACGGCGCTCCTCTCCGGCCACGCCGAGCTGGGGAGGCGCGTGCGGCTGGTGGAGGCCGCCGACGAATGGGAGCTTGCGGATGTTGACACGCCGGATGACCTTGCGCGCATGGAGGACGCCCTGACGGAGAAGGGAGGGTCCAAGTGAGGATTCTTGCAGGGGGTACGCTCGTCACGCCGGAGGGCCTGCGCCGAGGCGACCTCGCGCTGGACGGCGGGAGGATCGCAGGTCTGGCGGCCCACATAGAGCCTGGTCCGGGCGACGAGGTGGAGGACGTGCGCGGCTGCTGGGTCTTCCCCGGCTTCATCGACGCGCACACGCACCTGCAGTGCTGGACGGGCATGGACTGGACGGCCGACAGCTTCGAGACGGGCACGCGCGCCGCCGCCTGCGGAGGCACCACGTGCGTGGTGGACTACGCCACCGCCGACCGCGGCGTGACGATGGACGAGGCCCTGGCCGAGTGGCACCGCCGCGCCGAGAGTGGGGCGGGCTGCACCGCCAACTACGGCTTCCACATGGCCATCTCCGAGTGGGGCGAGGACTCGCCCGAGCAGATGCGCCGCATGCGCGAGGCGGGCGTGAGCTCGTTCAAGACCTACCTTGCCTACGACCACCTGCGCCTGACGGACGCGGAGACGCTGCGCTGCCTCGAGGCGGTGCGCGACCTCGACGCCGTGCTCTGCGTGCACTGCGAGAACGGCGACGTGGTGAACGAGCTGCAGCGCCAGGTGCTGGCGCGCGGCGTCACGGGCCCGGAGGGGCACCCGCTGAGCAGGCCCGCCGAGGCCGAGGCTGACGCCGTGAGCAGGCTTCTGTACCTGGCCCAGATCGCGGGGGCGCGCGTGAACGTGGTGCACCTCTCAACCGAGCTGGGTCTTCTCGCCGTCCGGGCGGCCCGGGCGCGCGGGCAGCGCGGCGTCTACGTCGAGACGTGCCCGCAGTACCTCACGCTCGACGAGACGCGCTACCTGGAGGGCGGCGCGGACGGCTTTGCGGGCGCCAAGTACGTGATGAGCCCGCCGCTGCGTGCGGCCTCCGACGTGCGCGCGCTGCGCGGTGCGGTGCTCGGCGGCGAGGTGGACTCCATCGCCACGGACCACTGCTCGTTCAACCTGGTGGGGCAGAAGGATCGCGGCAAGCCGGAGAACGGCGGGGACTTCACCAAGATTCCCAACGGCGGCCCCGGCATCGAGCACCGCCCGGCCGTGGTGGCCACGACCTTTGAGGGGCAGCTCGGCCCGAGCGAGCTCTGCCGCCTGCTCTCCGAGGGCCCGGCGCGCGTGTTCGGCCTGTGGCCCGAGCGCGGGCGCCTCGCCGTGGGCGCGGCCGCGGACGTGTGCGTCTGGGACCCGGCCGCCCGCTGGGTCATCAGCGCCGCCACGCAGCACCAGGCCGTGGACTACACGCCGTGGGAGGGCTTCGAGGCCCACGGCCGCGCGCACCTGGTCTACGTGGGCGGGGAGCTCGTGGCCCGCGACGGCGAGCCGACCGGCGCCACGCCCGGCCAATACGTGGCAAGATAGGGGCTGGGACGATGGGGACGGAGGTTTTCGTCCCACTTTGGGACGATGGGGACGGAGGCTTTCGTCCCGCCTGAGTCCCTCGCCCCTTTTGCCGACCCGGCGCCGACCTGGCGCGCGGGCCAATAGAGGAACCGAGAAGAAGGAGAACAAATGGCTATCGAGGCAATCGTCACCGACAAGGCGCCTGCGGCGCTCGGCCCCTACTCCGCGGCGGTGTCCGCTCCGGCCACCCGTGCCATCCACGTGTCCGGCCAGCTGCCGATCGACCCCGCCACCGGCGAGTTCGCCGGCGAGGACATCCAGGCGCAGACCCGCCAGAGCCTGACCAACATCAAGAACATCCTCGAGGCCGCCGGCGCGAGCATGGCCGACGTGGCCGAGGTCACCGTGCTGCTGGACGACATCAACGACTTCGGCGCGATGAACGAGGTCTACGGCGAGTTCTTCATGGCCCCGTACCCCAGCCGCGCGGCGTTTGAGGTCGCGGCGCTGCCGAAGGCCGCCAAGGTCGAGATCAAGGCCGTGGCGTACCTGTAGCTCTGATCTGCTGGTTTCGCGCGCCCGCGAACGGGGCGTGCGCGGAGGCCCCCGGGTCGTTGCGACGGCCCGGGGGCTTCGTGTGGGACGATGGGGACGGAGGTTTTCGTCCCACCTTGGGCGGCGGCCTCTGCCCCCTCTGCCTCGCTACCTCGAGTGGGACGAAAGCCTCCGTCCCCTCTGTCCCGCTACCTCTCGACCTCGCGGAGGAGCTCGGCGGGGTCGACGCCGTAGAGACGGGCGACCTTCATGAGGTTGGTGGTGCTCGGCTCGGAGGCGCCGGACTCCCACTTGCTCACGGCCTGCCGGCTCACGCCGATCTGCTCGGCGACGAACTCCTGCGTCATCTTGCAGCGCTCGCGGTGGGATTTCAGGACCTCGGCGAGCGAGCGGCGCGTCGCCACCGACTCCGGGTCCTTGCTCGCCCGCTCCTGGCGGAGGAACCAGCGGATCGCGAGGACGCATACCACCACGAAGAGCACCCAGGGGATCACGTTGACGAGGAGGACTATCCAGACAACCAGACTCCCAAGCATCTTTGTTCCCACCCCTTTCGTCGTATGACTCGTCTGCGCCGATTCTACCCGGGTATCTTCGGTTGCGAACAGCACCTATCGCGCAACGTGCGGTTGCGGGGTGGGGTGGGACAACGGGGACGTGGGACAAAGGGGACGGAGGTTTTCGTCCCACCTTGGGAGGCGGCCTCTGTCACCTCTGGAGTGGGACGAAAACCTCCGTCCCCTTTGTCCCAGTTTGTCGGAAATCGTCGGATTTATGACGCAATGACGTAAAACGCCGACCCTCTCGGCTTCATATACTTCTCACGGACGCGGTCCGGACCCGCTTGCCACCAGAAGGAGACGTCGAGAGGACGCGTATGGAGTCGATTCTCATAGGCCTTGTCCCCGCACTTGGGTGGGGCTTCCAGGGCATCGTCATGCAGAAGATTGGCGGGACTACCGCGAACAAGCAGATGGGCATGGTGCTGACCGCGCTCGTCATGAGCGTGTTCGTGGCGCTGGTGAACCCGATTGCGTGGACGCCCGCGCTTGTTGCCGCCGCCGCGGTCAACGGCATCCCCTGGGCCATCGCCCAGATTCTGCAAATCAAGAGCTTCGAGTACCTGGGCGTCTCGCGCACCATGCCGCTGACCTCGGGCGAGCAGCTCGTGTTCACGGCGCTCATCGGCACCTTCTGCTTTGGCGAGTGGACCACGACCACGCAGCTTGCGCTCGGCTTCGGGGGCATCGCCCTCATCATCCTCGGAACGGTCTTCACCGCCTTCACCGAGAAGTCCGACGGCGACGACGCGGGACGGGACGCGGGCGCCTACGTGAAGGGCATCGTCATCACGACGATCTCCTCGCTGCTCTACGTGGCATACGCCACGGCCGCGAGGTTCTTCTCGGTCGATAGCTTCCAGATTCTTCTCCCCCAGGCGCTCTTTATGCTCGCTGCCACCATCGTCATCGCGGTCTTCGTGAGCAGGGGAGAGTCCAAGGACGGCGTCCTTGGCCGCGAGGAGGGCGTCTTCGGCATCAAGAGCTGGCAGAACATGGTCACCGGCGTGCTGTGGTCCGTGGCCAACATCGCCGTGCTCTTCTCCAACCAGGTGAACGGCGTCGCGGTGGGCTGGACGCTCGCCAACATGAACCTCATCTTTGCCACGCTCGGCGGCCTCTTCATCCTGCACGAGAAGAAGACCCCCAAGGAGCTGCGCTTCGTCATCGCGGGCATGGTGCTCATCGCCCTCGGCGGCGTCGCCATAGGAATCACCAAGCTCGGCTAGCGCCGGGGCCCGCAACGCGGGGGCGCCGCGGCCAAAAGCTCGGCCGGCGCCAAGGCCCGCAACACGCGAGAGAAAGGAACAAACGAACATGGCCATCACGTTCAACAAGTACGACTTCGACGGCAAGGTAGTCATCGTCACCGGCAGCGCCCGCGGCATCGGCCGGGCCATCGCCCGCGCCTTCTGCGAGAACGGCGCGAAGGTCGTCGCCGTCGACCTCAACCTCGAGGGCGCGCAGGAGACGGTCGCGGGCTTCGAGGGCTCGTGCGCCATGGCGTGCAACATCGCCGACGAGGAGGCCTGCAAGGACCTCGTCGAGTCGGTCGTCGAGAAGTACGGTCGCCTCGACGTGCTCATGAACAACGCGGGCATCTTCACCCAGGCGCCCGTGACCGACATGCCGGCCTCCGACTGGCACAAGCTCTTCTCGGTCAACGTGGACAGCATGTTCTACCTGACCAAGTACGCCATGCCGTACCTGATCGAGACCAAGGGCAACATCGTCCAGACCGCCAGCGTCAACGGCCTCGGCGGCGACTACATGTCCTGGGCCTACAACGCGACTAAGCACGCGGTCGTGGGCATGGTGCGGAGCCTCTGCATCGACTACGGCGAGAAGGGCGTGCGCATCAACGCCGTCGCCCCCGCGATGACCGCCACGGACATGAACCGCAGCGTCTGGAGCGTCCCCGAGAAGGTCGCCCCGTTCATCGAGCGCATCCCGATGAACCGCATCGGCCAGGTCGAGGACATCGCCCGCGCGGTCATGTTCCTCGCCTCGGAGGACGCCGGCTACATCACCGGCCAGGTCCTGTGCGTCGACGGCGGCGTCACCGCGTCCGACGGCCAGGCACCGGGAGAGTATGACGAGAAGCTCTAGGCTCGCTGACGGGAGAGTCCGGGAAGACCGCTCCTGGGAGGTGCCCCGCGACCACGGCGTCGCGGGGCACCTTGTCTAAATGGGCGAGAAGCGCCTGCGGTGCGCGCTCGGGGACTCCCCGTACCTGTCGCGGAAGAGGCGGTAGAGCACGTCCGCGCTGCCAAGCCCCACGCGCTGGGCTACCAGGGGTAGGGGGAGGTCGGTCTGCTCGAGCAGCGCGGCGGCGAGCTCGATGCGCTGGGTGCCGAGCCAGGCCTTGGGGGTCTCGCCCGTCCCCTGCAGGAAGCGCCGCTGCAGGGTCCTCTCGCTCATGCCGGCGCGCCGCGCCATCTCGCTCACGGTCCACGGGTGGGAGAGGTCGCTCCGGACGACCTTGCGGAGCGTGTCGATGTCGCTCATCGCGAGCTCGCCGACCGTGGTTTCGGGCATGCCGAACGCCTCCTGCCGTGCGTCGGGGGAGTGCGGCCGCCAGAGGCTCATCGCCCCCGCCACAGCCGCCGCGCGGCGCGGCCCGGCGAGCGCAGAGAGCAGGGAGAGGCAGAGGTCGAGTCCCGAGGCCCCGCCCGCCGACGTCCAGATCCCCAGCCGGGCGTCGTGGGTGAGGATGAGCTCGGGCTCTAGAGGCACGCGCGGGAAGAGCGACCGGAAGAACTCGGCGTAAGCGTGGTGCGTGGTGCAGGGGGCCTCGTCCAGCAGGCCGGCGCGCGCCAGCAGGAACGACCCGGTGCCGAGCGAGGCCACCTGTGCGCCCGCGTCATGCGTGTCGCGGAGCCATGCGGTGCAGGCGTCGAGGTCCCTCTCCGCCGCGCGCCCGCCCGGGCTCTGGGGGAGAAGGGAGCTCGCGGGGTCGGTGAAGCCGGGGACGCACACGAGGTCCGGCCGCCACGGGAAGTCCTCGAGCGGGACCGCCCGGGCGGAGAGCCCGTGGTCAAGCTCGACCCTCTCCGTCGGTGCCACGAACACGAGCTCGCAGGCCGGTGCCTCGCCGAGGGTCACGCTGTCCCCGAAGACCTGGATGACGTTGGCGAGGTCGTGCGACCACATGCCGTCCGTGAGCAGGGCCGCTACGAGCGGTCGTTTGGGCTGCGTCTCTGCGGGCACGTCGCTCCCTTCTCTTGGGACAAAGGGGACGGAGGTTTTCGTCCCACCCTAGGGCAGCGGCCTCTGTCCCATCTGATGCGGGACGAAAACTTCCGCCCCTCTCTGCCAAGTGGGACGAAAGCCTCCGTCCCCTTTGTCCCGTCCGTCCCCCTTGTCCCCAAGTGGGACGAAAACCTCCGTCCCCCTTGTCCCGTCATTGTCTCAGAAGCGACGCTGGCGCAGGCTGCCCACGAGGGCCGGTACGTCGAGGAGGGTCGCCAGCTCGCGCGCCGCGTCCGGCGTCACGTCCGCCTGGTTGACGAGGGCGACGTCCGCGAGGGCCTCGGCGTTTGCCGCGCGAGCCACGAGCCCCGGCGTCGCCGCGTCGCCCGCCGCGCAGCCTGCGAGCTCGCAGAAGACCTCCGGCCGGTGCACCGCCTCCTCGACGGGTCGCCCGAGCCCGCTCGCGCCCACCACAAGGACGGTCCTCCGCGCGCAGGCGGGGATGACGGGCTCCCAGGCGGCGTGCGCCTTGAGGGGGAGTCTCCTCGCGCCGTCGGCCTCGACTAGCACGTGGTCGGCGAGCCCGGCGAGCGCCTCGATGCCCAGCGCGGGCTCCGTGAGCTTGCGCCCGTCCTCGGCGCGAGAGGCCACGCAGACCACGCGCCCTTTGCGCAGCGCCGCCTCGACCTCGCGCTCGGTGGGGGAGGTCAGCAGCGGCACCTCGGGGAAGGGGAGGATGTGCGTGGTGGTGGTAAGCACGACCGTGCCCGGCAGCTCCTGCGCCAGCTCGGCAAGCAGCGACGTCTTGCCGCCGCTGCCTACGACCGCCGTCACGCCCGTGCCCACGCCGAGCATTTCCGCAAGCTCCATGTCACGCCTCCTCGACGCAATCCTACCGCTCACAGCCTTGTAGTTTCCAAACTATAACGATGTATTACTCTTTGTTTGGGTGCCAAACACTGTTTTTGTACGCCGTCGGCGCGTCCGCGACCCGCGGGCGCGGCCGGAGAGAGGAGACCCCCCATGAGCGACGCCCTCGCCGACACCGTAGCCGCAGACGCCGCAACCGCCGCAGCTGCCACCGCAGCCGCCCCCGCCGCCGAGCTCCCGCGCACCTTCGAGGAGTTCAACGAGCAGCGTCGCCAGAGCTTCCTCAAGGTCAAGGACTTCAAGCAGGCCGGCGGCCGGCTGGTGGGGTACCTCTGCAGCTACACGCCGCTCGAGGTCATCGACGCGGCTGGCGCCTCGGCGGTCGGGCTCTGCGGCACCTCCGACGAGGTGATCCCCGCTGCCGAGGAGGTCCTGCCGGCCAACCTCTGCCCGCTCATCAAGTCCACCTACGGCTTTGCATACTCGCAGAAGTGCCCGTTCACGCACTTCTCCGACCTCATCGTGGGCGAGACCACCTGCGACGGCAAGAAGAAGATGTACGAGCTCCTGGGCGAGCTCAAGCCCACGCACATCCTGCACCTGCCGCAGGGCCGCTCGCGCGCGCACGAGCGGGAGGGCTGGTACCAGGAGGTCCTGGGCCTCAAGGAGGCGCTCGAGCGCACGTATGGCATCCAGATAACTGACGACGACCTGCGCGAGGCCGCCCGCCTGCGCAACCGCCTGCGCCGCGCCACGCTGGCCCTCTTCGAGCTGCAGCGCTCCGAGCCGCCGGCCATGAGCGGCGTCGAGCTCATGAGCACGATGTTCGCGGGGACGTTCAACTTCGACGTGCGCGCCTACGTGGAGAGCCTCGAGCGCCTCTACGAAGAGCGTTGCGCCGCCCCCGCCGCCGGCGCGCCCGCCGCCAAGCGCATCCTCATCACCGGGTGCCCGGTGGGCGGCGTCATCGGCAAGGTCGGCGCGACCATCGAGCGCAACGGCGGCGTGGTGGTGTGCGAGGACGACTGCGGCGGCGAGCGCACCAACCGCTTCATGGTGGACGAGGACGCCCCGGACATCCTGCGCGCCATCGCGGACCGCTACCTCAAGATCAACTGCTCGGTCATGACGCCCAACGACGACCGCTTCGCCGCGACGCGCGAGATGATCGAGAAGTACCACGTAGACGGCGTCATCGAGTGCGTGCTCACGGCCTGCCACACCTTCAACGTGGAGGCCGTGCGGATGGAGCGCGCGGTTGAGGAGGCCGGCGTGCCGTACATGAAGGTGGAGACCGACTACTCCTCCGGCGACCTCGGCCAGCTGGAGACGCGCATCGCCGCGTTCATCGAGACGCTCTAGGGGTTTCGGCATGGGGTCTGGCGAGAAGAACGCGGGGGCTGCGAGCACACGCGCGGCCACGGCTGCGGGCCCGGCCGCCTGCACGGCCGCGGCTTCGGGTCCCGCCGCCACGGCCGCGGCTGCGCCCGCGGGCCCGGCCGGCCGCGCGGGCGTGGGCGTCGACGTGGGCTCCACGGCCACCAAGGTCGCCGTGGTCGACGCGTACGGCGAGCTCGTGTACACCGCGCTCATGCCCACGGGCTACTCGAGCGTGGACGCCGCGGCCCGGGCGAGGGAGTGCCTCGAGGCCGCGGGCTTCTCGCCCGACCGGTCGGGGGTGCGCGTGGTGGCCACCGGCTACGGGCGCGTGGCGGTGCCCTTTGCCGACAAGGTGGTGACCGAGATCACCTGCCACGGTCGCGGCGCGGCGCGCCTCTTCGGCGGGCAGGGTACGGTGGTCGACGTGGGCGGCCAGGACACCAAGGTCATCCGCCTGCGGGGCGGCCGCGTGATCAAGTTCGTGATGAACGACAAGTGCGCGGCGGGCACGGGCCGCTTCCTGGAAGTGATGGCGGACCGCCTCGGGGTGGGGCACGACGAGCTCTCCGAGCTTGCCCGCGCCGGCGAGCCCATCAAGATCTCCAGCATGTGCACGGTCTTCGCGGAGAGCGAGGTCATCAGCCTCGTGGGGCGCGGGGAGCCGCGCGAGAGCATCGCCCGCGGCGTGGTGGAGAGCGTGGTGGGTCGCGTGGCCACCCTCGCGGGGTCGGCGGGAGGTGCGGCGCCGTACTTCCTCACCGGCGGGCTCTGCGACAACGCCTACGTGGTCGAGCGCCTCTCGGCGACGCTTGGGGCCCCGGTGACTACGTGCCCGGAGGCGCGCTACGCTGGTGCCATCGGGGCCGCGCTCGCGGCGCTCGACCTGGGATAGTGACGGGCCCGCGCGGGGAGGTTCTTCTCGCCGGACGGGCCCTTGGACAAGACGACGGCCCCTGGGGGCCGGACGGGAGGAAGACATGGCAGAGACGACGCTCACGATTGACGCGCGGGGCGAGGCGTGCCCCATCCCGGTGGTGCGGACGCTCAAGGCGCTCGGCGCGCTGGCGGGGCCGGGCTCGGTGGAGACGATCGTGGACAACGAGATCGCGGTTCAGAACCTCACGCGCATGGGCGAGGGCAAGGGCTGCGCGGTGAGCTCGGAGCGGACCGGCGAGAAGGAGTGGCACGTCACCGTGACGGCGAGCGAGGCGGTTGTCGTGGCGTCGGGCGAGCCGGAGGCCGTGACGTGCGACGTCCCGGGGGCGGCCCCGGCGCCGCGCAACGTGGTCGTGGCCATCACGGCCGAGACCATGGGCACGGGCGACGACGTCCTGGGCAGGAAGCTCATGGGGAGCTTCATCTACTCGCTCACGCAGCTCGACGAGCTGCCCGCCACGATCGTGCTCTACAACGGCGGCGCCCACCTGAGCTGCGAGGGCTCGCCCGCCCTTGACGACCTGCGCGGGCTCGCCGAGTCCGGCGTGGAGGTGCTCACCTGCGGGACCTGCCTGGACCACTACGGCATCGCCGACACGCTCGCCGTCGGCGAGGTTACCAACATGTACGTGATCGCGCAGCGTCTGACTGGCGCAAGCCTCGTGGTGAGGCCGTAGGAATGGCGCGCGTTCGTGTGCCTTCGCTCGTGGTGAGCTTCCCCACCACGGCGGCGGCGATGGCGTGCGAGGAGTGCTGCGGGCGTCGCGGCCTGCCGGGTCGGATGATCCCGCTGCCCGGCGAGGTATCGGCCGGGTGCGGGCTGGCTTGGAAGGCCTCGCCGGGGGACCGCGACGCGCTGGCGACGGCCTTGGCCGACGACGGCGTGCCCGTGGAGGCCATGACGGTGGTGGAGCTGCTGGAGTTCGTTCGGTAGGCGTGCGTGGGGCTTCGGCGCCCCGGTGGCGAGCCGGCAGCGCCCCGGCGGCGAGTCGGTTGCACCCCGGCAGCGAGCCGGCAGCGCCCCGGCGCCCCCCGCGCCCCGTCGTACCGGCTGGCGAGAAGGACGTGAGGTCGATGATCTACCTGGACAACGCCGCAACCACGCTGCACAAGCCGCAGGAGGTGGTCGACGCCGTGGTGGCGGCGATGGGCTCGCTCGGCAACGCCGGCCGCGGCGCGTCGGCGGGCGCGCTCGACGCCGGGCGCGTCATCTGGCACTGTCGCGAGGCGGTCGCGCGCCTGCTGGGGTGCCCGCGCGCGGACCACGTGTGCTTCTCGGCAAACTCGACCGCCGCTCTCAACGCCGCCCTGTCCGGGCTCATCGGCCCGGACGGCCGCGTGGTGACCACCGTGCTGGAGCACAACTCCGTGCTGCGCCCGCTCGCGCGCCTCGCCGACGAGCGGGGTGTCACGGTGGAGTACGCGCCCGCCGACGCCCACGGCTTCCTGGACATGGGCGCGCTCGAGCGGCTGGTGACGCCGGGTACGCGCGCCGTGGTGGTGACGCACGCCTCCAACGTGACGGGCAACCTCGTGGACGTGGCGCGCGTGGCGCGGGTCGCGCACACCGCGGGGGCCCTCTGCGTGGTCGACGCGTCCCAGACGGCCGGGGCCGTGCCCATAGACATGGATGCGATGGGCCTCGACGTGGTGTGCTTCACCGGGCACAAGGGGCTCATGGGCCCGCAGGGCACGGGCGGCATGGTCGTGGCCGAGGGCGTGGACGTGCGCCCGTGGGCTGAGGGTGGCACCGGGGTGCACTCGTTCGACCGGCGTCAGCCGCTCGAGTGGCCCACTCGGATGGAGGCGGGGACGTCCAACGCGCACGGGCTCGCCGGCCTCGCGGCGGGCGTGGGGTTCATCGAGAAGAACGGCGGGCCAGCCGCGGTCGGCGCGCGCGAGCACACCCTGGCGCGCCGGCTCTACGAGGGCGTTCGGGACGTGCCCGGCGTGACGGTCTACGGCGGCTGGGGGACAGACCCGGGGCGCTGCGGCAATATCGTGGCCCTGAACGTGGGCGAGCTGGGGTCCGGCGAGGTGGCCGACGCCCTTGCGGAGGGCTGGGGCATCGCGTGTCGCGCCGGGGCGCACTGCGCGCCGCTCATGCACCGCGCGCTCGGGACCGAGCGGCGCGGCATCGTGCGGCTGAGCACGTCCTGGTTCACCACCGAGGACGAGGTCGACGCGGCGGCGGGGGCCGTGCGCGCAATCGCCGAGGGGTAGCGGGCGCGCGGGCGCGGGCGGGCGACGGGTTCCCGGGGGGGCGGGCGTCCCCCGAAGCCCCCGAACCCGGCAGTTCCGGAAGGGTACGTACACTCCTCCGAGCCCCCTGAAGGGTACGTACACTCCAGCTTGAGGGTACGTACACTTTTCAGTTGGTTGGTTCTTCTCGACAGGCCTGTGAGCTGCGGAAACGTGAGACTAACTTAAATTTAGGCACGCATACCCGATGAATGGGTGTACGTACCCTGTGGAGGGGGCGACGGGAGTGTACGTACCCTTCAGGCCGTCAGCCCCGGCGCCGACCCGACCGCCTGGCAGCCCTTCCGCGCCGCCTGCGGCCCGCGGGGTTGCCCGCGGCAGCACCATACTTTTTGTAAGCTATACTCACAAGATGGAATACATGGCTGTGCGGTAATCGTTATACTTTTCAAAATACAACGATTACCAGCAGTGAAGGCAGTGAAAGGGTGGGCGCGTCAAGCTCGGGCGCACGCCAGACGCCGACGCGCGTCAAGCTCGGGCGCACGCCAGGCGCCAACGCACGCCGGACACTAGTGCGCTCTGGGAGCGGTGGCGTCGGCGTCCGGGTGTGAAGGCGTCGGCGACCGGGCGCGGGCGCGCTCGTTGGAGGGGGAGACATGCTGGTAGAGATCAGGGGCGCGGGCGACATCGCCACGGGCATCGCGCTGCGCCTGCACCGGGCGGGCATGGGGGTCGTGATGTGCGACCTGCCCGTGCCCACCTCCATCCGTCGGACCGTCTGCTTCTCCGAGGCCATCCGCCTGGGCGAGACCGAGGTCGAGGGCGTCCGCGGGGTGCTCTGCGCGGACGCGACCTCGGCGCGAGCGGCGGCGCAGGCCGGGGACGTGGCAGTGCTCGTGGACCCCGAGGCGGCAAGCACGGTCGAGCTCGCCCCGGACGCGCTCGTGGACGCGATCCTGGCCAAGCGCAACCTCGGCACAACGCGCGACATGGCGCCCGTGGTCGTGGGCGTGGGGCCGGGCTTCACGGCGCAGGTTGACTGCGACGCGGCCGTGGAGACGATGCGGGGCCACTACCTGGGGCGCGTCTACTACGAGGGCTCGCCGATCCCCAACACCGCGGTGCCCGGGCTCATCGGCGGCTACGCGGGCGAGCGCGTGATGCGCGCCCCGGCCGACGGGGCCTTCGAGCCCTGCGTGGAGATTGGCGCGGAGGTGCGCGCCGGTGACGTCTGCGCGACGGTCGCCGGCGAGCCCATGCGCGCGACGATCGACGGCGTGGTGCGCGGCCTGCTCCAGGCCGACGTGCGGGTGACGGCCGGCATGAAGAGCGGCGACGTGGACCCCCGCTGCCACCCGGAGTACATCCGGACCGTCTCGGACAAGGCGTCGGCCGTGGGAGGGGGCGTCCTGGAGGCCATCCTCGCGCTCTCCGGTGCGCTTGCCGACAAGGACGGCGAGAAGGGCGCTGACGAGAAGAACTCTGGCGAGAAGAACGGGGGCGCTGCATGAACGGCTCGCTTTCCGACCTCGAGTTCGTGGGGGCGCTCGTCGCGGAGCTCGCCGCCGGCCGCGCCGTGGGCCTCGCGAGCCTGCTCGCCACGCGGGGCTCGATGCCCCGGCACGCCGGCGCCCGCCTCGCCGTCACGGAGGACGGACGGGCGCTCGGCACCGTGGGCGGCGGGGCGATCGAGCTGATAGCGACGGCGCGCGCGAGGGAGGCGCTCGCCGGCGGCGAGCCGAGCATCGAGTGGGTGACGAGCGGCAGGAGCGAGATGGCCTGCGGCGGTGACGCCCTGCTCGCGGTCCGCGCGCTCGGTCCTGACGACCTCCCCGCGCTGCGGGAGCTCGAGGGCGCCCTGGGCCGCTGCGAGCCGGTCGCCGTCGAGGAGGGCTGGCGGGACGTTGCCGCACCGTCGCTGCGCGTGACGCCGCCCGCGCACCCCACCAACGTGGGGTGGGACGAGGGCCGCGCGCTCTACCGCGAGCCCGTCCTCGCCCCCTCGCGCCTGCACGTCTTCGGCGCGGGCCACGTGGGCTCGGCGCTGGTCCCGATCGCCGCGGCGGTGGGGTTCGAGGTCCTGGTCTACGACGATCGCCCCGAGCTCGCAAACGCGCGCAACCTCCCAGCGGCGACGTCTGTGACCTGCGGCTCGTTTGATGATCTTGCCTCGGGCGCCGCCATCGGGCCGCGCGACTTCGTCGTCGTGCTCACGCACGGGCACGTCGCCGACGAGCTCGTGCTCAAGCACGTCCTCACGCGCGACGTCGAGCCTGCGTACGTGGGCTGCATCGGGAGCCGGCGCAAGTCGGCGCTCGCGCGGGAGCACCTCGTGGCCGCCGGCGTCCCGCGGGCGCGCGTCGACGCCGTGAGCATGCCCATCGGCATCGCCATCGGCGCCGTGACGCCGCCCGAGATCGCGCTTGCCATCGCCGCCCAGCTCGTCCGTGCCCGCGCGGCCCTGCGCGGAGAGGGCCCGGGCAAGGGGGAGGGCGCGTGAGGCCGGCGCAGCCAGGACAATTGCGGCCGACGCCGTCGCAGCAAGGTCGGCCGCGCCCGGGCCAGGAGCCCGCGGGCCAGCTGCGCCTGGGCCAGGAGCCCACGGGCCAGCCGCGCCCGACGCGGTCGCGCCTGGTGATGGTTCTTCTCGCCCTTGCCCTCGTGGCGGCGGTCCTGGTCTCGCTCGCGCTCGGCCGCTACCCGATCAGCCCGGCCGACGCGGCGAGCATGATAGTCTCGCGCCTCACCGGGCTGGCGGGGTCCTTCACCGACCAGCAGCAGGCGCTCTTCTTCAACGTCCGGCTGCCCCGCATCCTGCTCGCGGCGGTGGTGGGGGCGAGCCTGTCGGCCGCCGGCGCCGCGTTCCAGGGGATCTTCCAGAACCCGCTCGTCTCGCCCGACTTCCTCGGCGCCTCCCAGGGGGCGGCGCTCGGGGCCTGCGTGGCGATCCTGGCGGGGGCCACCGCGCTCGGGGTCTCGCTCTCCGCCTTCGTGGTCTCCATGGCGGCGGTCGGGCTGGTCCTGCTCGTGAGCAGCCGCGCGCGGGGCAACCGCGTCCTGGTCACCGTGCTCGCGGGCATCATGGTCAAGTCGCTCTTCGAGGCGGGGGTCTCCTACACCAAGCTCGTGGCGGACCCCTCCAACGAGCTCCAGGCCATCACCTTCTGGCTGCTGGGCTCCTTCAACGGGGCCAAGGCCTCGGACCTCGCCCTCGTCGCCGCGCCCGTGGCCGTCGGGCTCGTGGGGCTTCTCGCCATGCGCTGGCGCCTCAACGTGCTGACCATGCCCGACGACGAGGCCCTCTCCATGGGCGTCGACGCGCCTCGCGTCCGGGCCCTGGCGGTGGTGTTCTCGGCGCTCGTGACGGCGGCGAGCGTGGCCGTGTCCGGGCTCATCGGCTGGGTGGGCCTCGTGGTGCCGCACCTCGCCCGTGGGCTCGTGGGCAGCGACTACCGCGCGCTGCTTCCCACGAGCACGCTGCTCGGCGCGACGTTCCTGCTCGTCGTCGACGACATCGCGCGGCTGGCGCTCACCTCCGAGATACCCATCGGCATCCTCACGTCCGTCGTGGGGGCGCCGTTCTTCCTGTGGCTGATCGTGCGGCGGGGGAGGCGGTGACGTGGGCATCAAGGTGAGCTCGCTCAGCTTCTCCTACGGGGGCCGTCCCGTGCTCGACGACGTGAGCCTCTCCGTCCCGGACGGAACGCTCGCGTGCGTGCTGGGGCCCAACGGCGTGGGCAAGACCACGCTGTTCCGCTGCATCCTCGGGCTCGAGCGGCCCGATCGCGGGACGGTGTGCGTCAACGGCCGCGACCTCGCGACGCTCTCGGTGGTGCAGCGGGCGCGGGAGATGGCGTTCGTCCCGCAGAGCCACGCGCAGCCGTTTGACTACGACGTGCTCGACGTGGTGCTCATGAGCGCCTCGTCGCGCCTCGGGCCGCTGCGCTCCCCGGGGCGGCGCGAGCGCGAGGCGGCCCTGGCGGCGCTCGAGCGCGTGGGGGTGGCCGAGCTCGCGCACCGCAGCTTCTCGCAGATCTCCGGTGGCGAGCGTCAGCTCGTCCTCATTGCCCGTGCGATCGCGCAGGACGCCCGCTCCATCGTGATGGACGAGCCCACGAGCGCGCTCGACTTCGGAAACACCGCGCGCGTCATGGGGGTTGTCCGCGAGCTCGCCGACGACGGCCTGGCCGTGGTGGCCTCGACGCACCAGCCGGACCTCGCCTACCTCTACGCGGACGTGGTCCTTGCCCTCGACGAGGGGCGCGTGCGGGCGTGCGGGGCGCCGGGGGAGGTCGTCACCGCGGAGCTCCTGAGCGAGCTCTACGGGCTTGACGTCGAGGTCACGTCGCTCCACGGCGACAGGGCGCGCGCCTGCGTGCCCGTGCGGGGGCTCAGAAGGCGTGGCGAGAAGAACGGCGTCCCCGCGGGGCGGGGCGCCGACGTTGCCGCGGGGGAGGACCGCGGCGGAAGGGAGAGCCTGACATGAAGGCGACGGATGGGGCGCGGGCGGCGCTGAGCCGCCGCGCGGTGGTTCTTCTCGCCTGCGCGGCGCTCGCGCTCGGGGGAGCCGGCCTTGCAGGGTGCGCCGCTGGCCAGGCGGCCGGCGGAGACCAAGCGAGCGAGCAGACGAGCGAGCAGGCTGCGACGAGGACGTTCACCGACTCGCTCGGCCGCGAGGTGGAGATTCCCGAGAGCGTCGAGCGCGTGGCGGCGTCCGGCCCGGTGGCCCAGCAGGTGCTGCTGACCGTGGCGCCGGAGCGCATGGTGGGCCTGTCGAGCCAGCTCACCGAGGAGCAGCTCGCCTACCTGGGCGAGGACCTTGCCGACCTGCCGGTCTTCGGGCAGATCTACGGCGGCAAGGGTGACTTCAACCGCGAGGCGGTCGCGGCGGCCGACCCGCAGGTCGTCATCGACGTGGGCGAGCCCAAGGACGGGATCGCCGAGGAGCTGGACACCCTGCAGGACCAGCTGGGCGTGCCGTGCGTGCACCTCGACTCGACGGACCTCACGAGCTACGCGGACCTCTACGAAGAGCTCGCCGAGCTGCTGGGCAGCGACCATGCCCGGGAGCTGGCCGACTACTGCCGCAATGCGTACGACCAGGTGGCGTCCGTGATGACGGAGGTGCCCGAGGACCAACGTGTCCGCGCTGCCTACCTGATCGGCGACACGGGCACCAACGCGATGGCGCGCGGCGGCTTCCAGTCCGGGATCCTCGACATGGTCTGCGACAACGTGGTGGAGGTCGACGACCCGTCCTCAAGCGGCAAGGGCAACGAGATCGGCCTCGAGCAGATCGCCCTGTGGGACCCCGACCTCATCGTCTTTTCCGACGATAGCATCTACGACACCGTGGGCGACGACCCCGCCTGGGCGGGCATCTCGGCGATCAAGTCCGGCACCTACTTCGAGGTGCCCGCTACGCCGTACAACTGGATGAGCATGCCGGCCTCGGTCAACCAGATTATGGGCCTGCAGTGGTTCGCGCGGCTGTGCTACCCCGACCGCTTTGACGACGACCTGCGCGACGTGGTGGGCGAGTACTATCGCCTCTTCTACGGCCACGAGCTCACCGACGAGGAGTACGCCGAGCTCATGGCCAAGGCCACCCGGTCGGCCTCCTAGCCCCGGGTCCCGAGCACGACCCCTGTCAGGAGCTCCGTCCCCGCCTCGTCGGGGCGGAGCTCCCGCACCTCGCCCCAGGCGGGGCCCAGGAGCGCGGCGGCCTCCTTCGCGAGCCCGGCGCGCACGACCACGAGCGCGTGGTGCCACGCGGGCGTCGGCCCCTCGGCGAGAAGGACGAGCGCCTCGGTGAGGCCCTCCCCTCGGCGCAGCTCGAGCGGGCCGAGCTCGTCGACTACGAGGAGCCCCGGCCGCGCGGCGCGCACGGGCGACGCGTCCCCGTGCGGGCTGCCTTCGCGTGGCTCGCCGCCGTTCGGCCCGCCGCCGCGCAGCCCCGCGAGGTGCGCGTTCACGCGGGCGAGGGCGGCCGCGTCGAAGTCCCACGCCATGCCGCCCGCCTCGGCGGGGTCCGCCGCCCGGGCAAGCCGGACGCGGCGTGTACCGGGGAGCAGCTCGTTGTCTATCGCGACCTTCCTGCCGCGGTCGTCCCACACGCCGGGGGCGGTGACGCCGTAGCAGGCGACGCCCGCGGCCTCGAGCGCTCCTACGCGGGCCCGGAGCCACGTGGTCTTGCCCGTGCGAATCTGACCGGTGAGAATGAGCAGCATGGTCCCTCCCCAACGTTCCCTGGAGGAAATGATGGCAGATGCGTGGTCGCTCTACGACCGAATGATCGACGAGGTCCCCGAGGACGTGCTCGTACGCGAGGTCGTGAGCGGCTCTCACCAGTGCCTCGTGGACGCGGAGTGCGGCGTGGGCGTGGCGGCGCTCCACCGCGGCGGCACCCGGCTGCGCATGCGCGGCGGCTGGGCGGGCCGGCCCCTGCGCGAGCTCGCGGCCCTGGCGCGCTCGTGGGACTTTGAGGTGGCGTCCGTGGGCGTGGCCGCGCTCAACGCCTGGCACAACCAGCCCGGGCGTGTGGCGGCGCTCGGCCGCGTGGAGGACGCGGCGGGCACTGACCCGTTTGCGCTTCTGGGGTCCGTGGCGGCGAGAATGGCGGCGGCGCGCGGGGAGGCCGCGAGCGGCGGCGAAGCCCGCGGGGCGGCTGTGCGCGGGAACGGCGCCCGGCCCCGCGCGGTGGTGATCGGCCACTTCCCGAGGCTCGGGAGGCTGGGGGAGGAGGCCGAGGTGGCGGTGCTCGAGCGCGCCGCCCGCTCCGACGACGATCTCCCCGACACCGCGTGCGAGTACCTGCTGCCTGACTGCGACGTGGCCGTGGTCACGGGCATGGCCCTCGAGAACAAGACGATGCCGCGCCTGCTCGAGCTTGCCGGCGCGCCTCTCTGCTGCGTGGTGGGCCCCACCTCCACGATGTGCCGCCCCCTGCTCGAGGCGGGCGCCGACCTTATTGCGGGCAGCCTCGTGGCCGACCCCGGGCTTGCTCGCGCGGTCGTGGTCTGCGGGGCGCCGCTCCACGGCTCGGGCGCGCTCGAGCACGTCCTTGTGGCGGGGGAGCGCGGCCGTGCGGCGATCGCGGCCCTGGGCGCCGGCGAGGCGGCGGCCGGCGAGGCGACGGGGCCGGGCCTGCGCTAGCCGCGCGTCATCACGCGCCGCCGCCCGCGCGCGTTCTTCTCGCCCCTGTGTCGCGGGTCGCTAGCCGCGTACCACCACGGACCTCTCGCCGCGCTCCACGGCACGGCCGATCACGGCCGCGGGCAGGCCCTCGTTGCGCAGGGCTTCCACGAGCCTTTCCGCGTCCTTCTCGCCAAGCGCCAGGAGCAGCCCGCCGGAGGTCTGCGGGTCAAAGAGCACGTCGGTGAGGTCGAGCGGCAGCGCCTCGTCCAGCTCCACGCGCGGGCCGAAGAAGTCCCGGTTGCGGTAGGCGCCGGACGGGATGAGGCCGAGGGCCGCCATCTCGCGCGCCCGCGGCATCAGGGGCACCGCCGCGGCGTCGAGCTCCAGCGTGACGCCGGACGCCTCGGCCATCTCGCACGAGTGGCCCATGAGGGAGAAGCCCGTGACGTCGGTGGCGGCGTGCGGCCAGCAGCCGAGCTCGCGGGCCAGGCGGACCGGGGCCTCGTTCAGCGTGGTCATGGACTCCGTGGCCACGGCGAGCCCGGCCTCGTCCAGGAGGCCGCCCTTGTAGGCCGTGGTGAGCACGCCCGTCCCGAGCGCCTTGGTCAGCACCACCGCGTCGCCCGCCTGCGCGCCGCCGTTCTCCAGGCGCTCGTCCAGCGCCACGAAGCCCGTGACCGCGAGGCCGTACTTGGGCTCGTGGTCGTTGATGGAGTGGCCGCCGGCCACCACGCAGCCCGCGCGGCGGCACACCTCGGCGCCCCCCGCCAGGATCTGCCCGGCCACCTCGATGCCCAGGCAGTTGGGGAAGCACAGGAGGTTCAGCGCCAGCGCCGGCGAGCCGCCCATCGCGTAGACGTCCGAGAGCGCGTTGGTCGCCGCCACCTGGCCGAAGAGGAACGGGTCGTCGACCATCGGCGGGAAGAAGTCCGTGGTGGCGATGAGCCCGCGCCCGTCTCCGAGGTCCCACACGCAGGCGTCGTCGGAGGCGTCGAAGCCCACCACGAGCCTCTCGCTGGGCACGCGCGGCAGGTCCGCCAGCACGCCCGCGAGCTCCCCCGGCGCGATCTTGGCCGCGCACCCGGCGGCCTCCACGAGCTCCGTGAGCCGAACGCCTGTCATGTCCATGGGTTCCTCCCTGCGATGGTTCTGTTCCCTGCGACGGTCCTGTCGGGTCCATTCTCGCGCGGGGCCGCGCCGAGGCCCCGCTCACGGAAGCGCCCCCGAGCGCCGGCGGCACCCGGGGGCGTGACGCGTCCGCGTCCTTCTCGCCAGATGCTAGTTCTCGTCCGCAGCAAGCGAGGAGTCCGCCTCGGCGCGCGTTCGCTCGATGCGCCTGAGCAGGCTCTCCTTGAGCTCGTAGGTGTGCGATCGCGCGATGTCCCCGGCGTCCTCGGTGATGAAGCGGAAGAAGAAGTGGCCGTCGAAGTCCTCGTAGATACGGAACTTGGGCGACTTCTCGCGGTCGAAGGCGTCGATCGTGCTGTCCTCAATCTCCGCGTCCGCGGCGCTCTTGCGGACGCACTCGATGCCGTGCAGGCACTCGTCCTTGGACGGGAAGATGATCGACGACATCAGGATGTGCCCGTTGCTGGCGCAGAGGTTGAAGCAGTAGCGGCCCTCGTTCTCAACGACAACGTACTGACCCATTAAAATCACCACCAAAATCCGTTTACTGACCGATTACAAAAGGTTAGCCCGCGACCGTCCGGGCGGGCGGGACAAGGTTGCGGGCGGTCGGTTTTGGTCGGGGAGAAGCTGGCGAGAAGAACGCGCGCTCGCCGGGCGTGGGGCGGGCGCGTGTCGAATACGGGCCGGGGGCGTGCCGGATGCGAGACGCGTGCGGGCCGGGCGCGGAGCGGACGCGGGGCGCGGGTCCGTCTGGCGCTTGCCGGGCGCGGGGCTGTCAGGAAGCTTCTCGTCACATGCCCGGGCCCCGCCGTTCTTCTCGCCAGCGCTATACTGAACGCTCGGAAAACGACGCGAAACGCGAGAAGGGACCCGCGATGGGACAGAAGGTTCAGGGCACCGAGGACCTCTTTGGCGGCTACATGCGCGCCTGGCAGCGGATGCAGGACGTGGCGCGCGAGCTCTTTGGCGCCTACGGCTTCGACATGATCGAGACGCCGGCCATCGAGCAGGTGGACACCTTCGTCCACGGCATCGGCGAGTCCACGGACGTGGTGCGCAAGGAGATGTTCCGCGTGTTCTCGGGGGCGCTCCTGCCCGACATCCTGGAGCGCGGCAGCGAGTCCCACCTCAAGCCGCGCCAGCGCATGGCCATGCGCCCGGAGGGGACGGCCGGCGTGGTGCGCGCCGCCGTCGAGAACAACTTCGTGCCGCAGGGAGGCGCTCCGGTCAAGCTCTGGTACGCAGAGGCGATGTTCCGTGGCGAGCGCCCGCAGAAGGGGCGCCTGCGCCAGTTCCACCAGGTGGGCGTCGAGTGGCTGGGCGCGTCCGACCCGGCCGCGGACGCCGAGTGCATCATCATGCTCATGCAGTTCTTCGAGCGCCTGGGCTTCTCGCGCGAGAGCCTGCGCCTGACCATCAACTCCATGGGCGACGCCGCGTGCCGTCCCGCCTACCGCGAGAAGGTCCGCGCCTTCATCATGGAGCACGCGGACGAGATGTGCGAGGACTGCCTGGAGCGCGCCCAGATCAACCCGCTGCGTTCCTTCGACTGCAAGAACGACCACTGTCGCGAGGTCATGTCGGCGGCGCCCCTGGCCCCGGACAACCTCTGCGACGAGTGCGCCGAGCACTACGCCGCCGTCAAGCGCTACCTGGACGCTGCGGGCGTGTCCTACGTCGAGGACCCGACGCTCGTGCGCGGCCTCGACTACTACACGCGCACCGTCTTCGAGGTCGAGGTAGAGGGCGCGGGCGTGGGCGCCATCGGCGGCGGCGGCCGCTACGACGGCCTCGTCGAGCTGGAGGGCGGCAAGCCCACGCCGGGTCTCGGCTTCGCGGTGGGCTTCGAGCGCATCGCGCTGGCGCTGGCCGCTCAGGGCGTGGAGCTGGGCGGCGAGAAACCCGGCTGCGTCTACGTGGCGTGCACTCCCGGCGAGGCGGAGCGCTCGGCTGCCTTCGAGGCGTGCCTGGCGCTGCGCGCGGCGGGCGTACGCACCGAGGCCGACTACCAGGGCCGCTCGCTCAAGAGCCAGTTCAAGCAGGCCGACAAGCTCGGCGCGACGCTCTGCGTGGTAATCGGCGCGGACGAGGTGGCCGCGGGTGCGGTCACGCTGCGCGACATGGAGAGCCACGAGCAGGTGCAGGTGCCCGCCGCGGAGCTGGCCGACGCTGTGAGGGCGCGCCTGGCGTAGGGCGCGCGGGGCGCGCGGCGGGGCGTACGCGGCCGCAAACCGGCGTGGGCCGTGCGGCAGTCGTGTGCGGGCCGCAAAACTGTGACTTTGCGCGAGTTTTGCGCGTTGTGGCTCGCTGGTTGTCACGTTTTTGGGCGCTGGAGCCACTAAAGCGTGACTTTGAACGAGCTGGCACACTACAACTCGCGCAAAGTCACGTTTTTGGATAGAAAAGCGTGACTTTGAACGAGCTGATGCGGCGCGACTCGCTGATTGTCACGTTTTCGAGCAATAAAGTGTGACTTTGGACGAGGTGGCACGCTGCGACTCGCTAATTGTCACGTTTCCGGGCGCCAAAGCGTGACTTTGGGCGAGCTGGCACATCGAAGCTCGCACATAGTCACGTTTCCGGCACGGCGCGCGCCGCGGAGCGCTGTCAACGAGAAAGGGGGCGCCATGGCGGACGGGCGTGCGATATTCGAGGACGAGGTTCTTCTCGCCTGGGACAAGCCCGCGGGGATCTTGGTACACGGTGACGGCACGGGTGCTCGGACGCTCACGGACGCCGTGGCCGAGCACCTGGCCGCGGAGGGCCGCGCCGCCGTGCGGCCGCAGGCGGTGCAGCGTCTGGACGTGGAGACCACCGGGCTCGTGCTCTTCTCGCTGGACCGAGCCACGCAGCCGGCGCTCGACGCGCAGGTGGCGGGCCACGCCATGCGCAAGGCCTACCTCGCGGTGGTGCGCGGGAGCTTCCCGGGCGGCGAGCGGGTGGTCGACGCCCCCATCGGCCGTGACCGCCACGACTCGCGTCGCATGCGCACCTGCCGCCCGGGGCAGGGCAAGCCGGCGCAGACCCACGTCCGCCTCGTGGCGCGAGAGGGCGGTCGGTCCCTGCTGCTGGTTGAGCTGGCGACAGGCCGGCGCCACCAGATTCGCGTGCACCTGGCCTCGCTCGGGTTCCCGATCGTGGGCGACGCCCTCTACGGCGGGGCGAGAAGTACCTCGGGGCTGTTGCTCCACGCCTGGCGCGAGGAGCTCGACCACCCCGTGAGCGGCGAGCGCCTGCGCCTGGAGACCGCCTGGCCCGAGCGGCTCTGGCCCCGGCGTCCGGACGGCCTCCGGTAGGGAGCCGGCCCCGGCTCTGGCCCCGGCGTCCGGACGGCCTCCGGTAGGGAGCCGCCGGCCCCGCGGGCGCGCCTCGGCCGCGCGACCGGGAGGCCCTCGCGTTGGGCGCCCAACAGGCTCGCCTCACGCTTTCCCCGCCGCGCGCGGGGCCCGCGCTGTGCGATACTAGACAGCTAGGGACCGGCGCTTCTGAGGGGGAGCGCCAACGCACATCCAGCCAGGAGAGGGGCAACAATGGCCGACACCATGCGTGGTGTGTACACCAACCTGACCGAGATCCGCCGCAACGTCTTCAGCTCTGTGGCAAAGATCGCCTACGAGATGGCCGAGGACGACGAGGCCACCACCCGCAGCAAGCTGCGCGACCTGCCCTATGAGATCATCCCCGGCGACGTGGCCACCTACCGCGAGTCGGTCTTCCTGGAGCGTGCCATCGTCGAGCAGCGCATCCGCCTTGCCATGGGCCTGCCGCTGCAGAGCGTCGACCACCGCGAGAGCCTCACCGAGGGCGTGGCCGACGCCTCGGTCCCGGAGACCTACTACCAACCGCCGCTGATCAACGTCATCAAGTTCGCGTGCAACGCCTGCGAGGACAACGTCTACCGCGTGACCAACGCGTGCCAGGGCTGCCTCGCGCACCCCTGCCGCGAGATCTGCCCCAAGGGCGCTATCACCTTCAAGGACAAGAAGGCCTACATCGACCAGGAGAAGTGCATCCACTGCGGCATGTGCGCCAAGGCCTGCCCCTACCACGCCATCCAGCACCACGTGCGCCCCTGCGCCGAGGCCTGCGGCATGCACGCCATCGGCTCCGACGAGCACGGTCGCGCCCAGATTGACTACGAGAAGTGCGTCTCCTGCGGCCAGTGCCTCATCAACTGCCCGTTCGGCGCCATCGCGGACAAGAGCCAGATCTTCCAGGTCATCCAGGCCATCAACGCCGGCGACGAGGTCATCGCCGAGGTGGCCCCGGCCTTCGTGGGGCAGTTCGGCGGCAAGGGCAACGTGGACAAGCTGCGCCAGGCCTTCAGCGTGCTCGGCTTCTCCGGCATGGAGGAGGTGGCCCTGGGCGCCGACCTCTGCACCGTCCAGGAGGCCGAGGACTTTCTCGAGGAGGTCCCGGACAAGTACCCGTTCATGGGCACCTCGTGCTGCCCGGCGTGGTCGGTCATGGCCAAGAAGGAGTTCCCGGACCACGCCGACTGCATCTCGATGGCGCTCACACCGATGACGCTCACCGCCCGCCTGATCCGCAAGCAGCACCCCAACGCCAAGATCGTCTTCGTGGGGCCGTGCTCGGCCAAGAAGCTCGAGGCCATGCGCCGCTCCGTGCGCTCCGAGGTGGACTTCGTGCTCACCTTCGAGGAGATGATGGGCATGATGAAGGCGCGCGGCATCGAGGACTACAACAAGCTCGAGGGCGAGGGCGACTCCGACTTCGAGGTGGCCTCCGCCGACGGCCGCGGCTTCGCGGTGGCGGGCGGCGTGGCCAACGCCGTGGTCAACGCCATCCACCGTCGCTACCCGGACCGCGAGGTCAACGTGGTCAACGCCGAGGGCCTCGACGAGTGCCGCAAGATGATGAAGGACGCCGTCAAGGGCAAGTACCCCGGCTACCTCCTGGAGGGCATGGCGTGCCCGGGCGGCTGCGTGGCCGGCGCCGGCACGCTGCAGGCCATCAACAAGACCGCCGCGGCCGTCAAGCGCTACGCCAAGAAGTCGCCGCGCAAGAACGCCACGGAGAACTCCTACCGCATGCTGATCCCGGCGCTTGAGCGCGACGCCGACGGCAAGCGCGTCGACGGGGTCGACGCCGTGGCGGAGACGATCGAGGCCCAGAGCCCCAAGGAGTAGGCTCGGGCGAGAAGGACCTCGGGCGCGCCTGCCGTCAGCGTGGCGGCGGGCGCGCCCGTCTGTTGGAAGGGGAACGCAGTGCTCAGGGTTACCAACGCCATCCTGCACGTCTTTGACTTCGACTCAGGCTCCACGTACTTCTCGGAGCGCCCGCTTGACCTGGACGCGAGGGCCACGCGCTCCTACGTGCAGCGCCACCTGCGAAAGATCTCCTCCAACGCCGAGAGCCGCCACGGGGAGTTTGCCCCCGACTCCGGCTTTGCCAACGAGCTGCAGGGCTACCTGGCCGGCCAGCGCGAGTTCGTGGAGTTCTCGCAGGAGATCGCGCAGTGGTTCTGGGAGGAGCTGCGCCGCGCGGAGGACCTCGAGCAGTGCGACCTGCTGGTGGCGGACTTCACCGACACGGACGCGGGAGGCACGAGCGAGGAGGGCACGCCGGACTTCGACGGCGAGGCCGGCCGGCGTTACTTCGCCGTGGTGTTGCTACCGCGCCGCCAGGCCTTCGTGCACGAGGTGGGCGGCGCCGTCAACGACATCTCCCGCGTGGACGCCACGCTGCCCAACCCCTCGCAGAAGGTTGCGAGCTACGTGCTGGTGGACGCGCAGACCGGTGCCATCGACTTCCACGACAAGGAGCGCTCCGTGGGCGGCGAGAAGCTCATGGTGATCCCCGAGCGCTTCCTGCAGTGCTCGAGCGAGGCCTCGAGCCACGAGGTCATCGACGAGGTGAGCGTCATCGTGCAGGACGTGGCCGAGGAGTTCGGCCTGGAGCCGGCGGTGGAGGTCTCCCGCGCCAAGGCTCTGGTGGCCCGAACGGCCGACGTGGAGGAGTCCTTCTCGCCCGCCGAGGTGGGTCGCGCGGTCTTCGAGGACCGCCCGGAGCTCGCGGAGCGCTACGAGCAGCGCGTCCGCGAGGCGTCGCTGCCCGAGGAAGCGCCGGTCAAGCGCGGGGTGGCCAACCGTCTCACCAAGAGCCACAAGATCCGCACTGACACCGGCGTGGAGATCACCTTCCCCTCCGAGCTCGCGGAGCGCCCGGGCTACCTGGACTTCTCGACCGACGCCGAGGGGCGTATCACCATCACCGTGGGCAACGTCGCCAAGATCGAGAACCGCTAGGGGCGGGGAGGTCTGCCGGCAGCCGGGCGTAAGCCCGCTGGCGGCTGGGTGACAGCCGGCCGGCAGCCGACGGCTTTCCGGCAGCATGCCTGTTGTCTGCGGGTGGCCCGCCGACGGCCAACCGAAGGCCCGCCGCACGCCCGCCGGCAGCCTGTCGCGCGCTCGCCGCACGCCCGCCGGGGCGATTTTGGGACGATGTGCTTATCGTGGCCCCACGCGATTTGGATAGAATGGAGTGGCGTGTACTTGCACCCTATTCGTATCCCAAGGAGACGCCATGTCCCTGAAGCACGTATCCCTGTCTGATGCGGGGATCTCGCCGCGCGCCGTCACGCGCCGAGACGCCCTGCGGCTCTTCATAGGCGCAGGCATCTGCGCCACCTTCTTCCCGGCCGTCGCCGGGGCCGAGACCACCCAGGAGAAGCTCGACGCAGCCCAGCTCAGCTACGAGCAGGCGCAGGCCGAGCTCGACCAGATCGCCCAGGAGGTCGCCGACGCGGCCGCGCAGCTCTCTCAGACGCAGCAGCAGGTGAGCGACCTCTCCGGCCAGATTGACCAGAAGCAGTCCGAGATCGACTCCAAGCAGGCCGAGATCGAGCAGCGCCAGGCCGAGATCGAGGCCAAGCAGCAGGTCCTCGGCGAGCGCATGAGCTCGGCCTACAAGGCCGGCTCCGGCTCCATGCTCGACCTCATCCTCTCCTCGGCCACCATCGAGGAGCTCACGAGCAACATCTACTACCTCGACAAGGTCAGCGAGTCTGACCGCGCGATGATCGACGAGGTGAGGAACCTCAAGGCCGAGCTCGAGACCGAGAAGGCCGACCTCGAGCAGCAGAAGGCCGACCTCGAGGCGCAGAAGTCCGAGCTCGAGGGCCTTCAGGCCCAGCAGCAGAGCGAGCTCGAGGAGGTCCGCGCCAAGCAGGACGAGTCTCAGGAGCTTGTCAACGGCCTGTCCGCCGACGTCCAGGCACTTATGCAGCAGCGTGACGCCGAGCTTCTCGCCGCGCAGCAGGCGGCGGAGGAGGCGCGCCGGCAGCAGGAGCTCGCCCAGCAGCAACAGCAGCAACAGCAGCGCCCGAGCGGCGGCTCCACGGGAGGCAGCTCCGGTGGCGGCATGGGGAGCACCGTCGTCACGGGCAGCGGCTCGCTCTCCGCGGTCGTCGCCGCGGCCAACTCAACGCCCTCGCCGGGCTCCGGCCTGTGCGCCGCGTGGGTGACCAACGTCTTCCGCAACGCCGGCGTCGGGACCTTCTACGGCAACGCCGACGACATGTACTACTCCTGGTGCGGCTACTCCACGTCGTCGATCCAGCCCGGCATGATCGTGGCCACCCCGTCCGCCCCGTACAGCTCGGCAGCCATCATCTACGGCCACGTGGGCATCTACATCGGCGGTGGCACCGTGCGCCACAACCAGAGCGGCTCGGTCAAGAACGACTCACTCTCGAGCTGGGTCAGCATGTACAGCGTCACCACGCCGGTCCGCTGCGGCTGGCTCGGAGGGGTCGCCCTCTCGTAACCGTTTGCGCCCGGGCCCGCGTGCGGGGGGAGCCTTACGAAACGGTCACTCCTTCCACACGACGGGGTCACCCGGGCGCCCTAGAATGCTTGCCTCGCAGATCGTGAGGAGGCCCAAAAAATGAGCGAGAAGAACGTGGGCGGCGCCCCCGAGCCGAGAAGACCGAGCGCCAGTGACCAGCGGCGGCAGGCCCGTGGCCTCACGGTCGCGGCCGCCGCGCTCCTCGTGGCGCTCCTGGGCGTGGGAGGCGCGCTCCTTGCGCTTGCCTTCTCTCAGACGTCCGGCGCGCCGACGGGGGGCGTCCTGGGAGTCATCCGTGAGATGGACGCGCCGGCCCAGCCGGGCCAAGGCGACGGGGACGGTGCGGGCGGCGCGGATGCCCCTGCGGCCAACGACCCGCGCGCGGCGTCGCTGGCGCTGGACCCCTCCGCCCAGACCGACTGGAAGACCGACGGCACGGGCGAGAAGACCGTCTACCTCACCTTCGACGACGGCCCCTCCAAGAACACGCAGCGCGTGCTCGACGTCCTGGACCGCTACGGCGTGAAGGCCACGTTCTTCGTGACGGGCCACGAGCCCGACTACCGGCCCATGATCAAGCGCGCCTACGACGACGGCAACTCCATCGGGCTCCACACGATGACGCACGACTACGCGCAGGTCTACTCCTCCGAGGACGCGTACTTCTCGGACCTCGACCAGGTGGGCCAGGTGGTGAAGGACCAGATCGGGTTCGTGCCGTACCTCGTCCGCTTCCCGGGCGGCGCGTCCAACACGGTCTCGGCCAGCTACTGCCCCGGCATCATGACGGCGCTCTCGACCGACCTGACGGCGCGCGGCTACCAGTACTACGACTGGAACGTGAGCTCGGGTGACGCGGCGGGCAACAACGTGCCCGTCGACAAGATCGTGTCGTCGTCGTGCGTGGAGGGCTACACCAACGTAATGCTGCTCTTCCACGACGCCGGGACGAAGGACACCACCGTGGACGCGCTGCCGCAGATCATCGAGTTCTACCAGGCGCGCGGCTACAAGTTCGCCCCCATCGACCGCGACGGCTTCGTCTGCCACCACCACATCAACAACTAGTGGGACAAAGGGGACGGAGGTTTTCGTCCCACTTTGGGGTGGGACGAAAACCTCCGTCCCCCTCGTCCCACTCACGCACGGGAGATGACGCCGCGCGAGACGCCAGTCAGCCGCTCCACCTGCCTGACCGAGAGGCGTGCCGCGCGCAGGGTCCTTATCGCCCTGTCGCGCTCCGGCCGCGGGAGCGATGCGACCTCCTCCGGCCTCACGTCCCCGAGCACGGCTCGTGCGACCTCGAGCGCGTCTGCGTCGTCGAGGAGGCGCCTTATCCCGCCCCTCCCCACATCCACGCAGGTTGCCGCCTCGTCGACCTCCTCATGGAAGGCGCGTAGCGTCGCCCGCCCGCCGAACGCCTCGAGGACCCGCTCCCGGCTCGTGAGCCCGTCCTCCGCCCCCGGGACCGCGTAGGCGCGGTAGCTGCTCCAGGGGTACTCCTCGCAGGCGTCGACGAGCCCGGCGCGCACGGGGTTCTGGTGGACGTAGCGCACGACGGTGAGGAGGTAGCCCTCGTCGTCCACGGCCTCGCTGCGGAAGCGCCCCTGGAAGAGGTGGCCCACTCGGTCATGCCGCTCGTTGAAGTAGAGCGCGTAGGCGGAGCCCACGTCGCGCATGAGCCTCGAGGGCGCGCCCTGCTCGGATTCGACCAGCAGGTGGACGTGATTGTCCATGAGGCACCAGGCGAGGAGGGCCGTGGCGCCCGCGTCGTCTGCGTCCCCCGCGAGGCCGCGCCTGAGCTCGGCGAGGTAGCGCGTGCGGTCCGCGTCGTCCTCGAAGATGATCTGCCTGCCGACGCCCCTTGCGACGACGTGATAGATGCCCGACTCCCCGTGGTCCCGTGCCGTCCTTCCCATGCGGCCTCCCTCCGCCGGCCCGTTCGGTGGGGGCTTTTTACCTGACACCGGCGCGGGGAGAGGGGCGGAATCGGTAGGAGGCTGCCGCCGTCCGACCGCCGGCGATGACCGGAGACACCCGTCAGCCGCCCGCAAGACGCTGGGACGAAGGGGACGGAGGAAAACGTCCCACCTGCCGTTCCACCTGGTGGCGGGGGGTGTGGTAAGGGATCGACGTGGGCGACGGGACGGGCGATAGGCCGGGCGGCGGACCAAGGCGCAAACCGGGCGGCGGACGTGTCTGCCCACGCGGCGCCGCACTAGCGGCTCCGCACGAAAAAGGGGCGAAGGCCTTGCTAGGCCTCCGCCCCCTCACCTCGTTGATGGCGGGCTGCGCGCCCCACGCTCCGCGCGGGTCGCCGGCCGCCCGCAAAGTGGGACGAAAACCTCCGTCCCCTTCGTCCCACTAGGCGGCGTGGTCGAACTGGGAGTTGTAGAGCTCCGCGTAGAACCCGCCGAGGGCGAGGAGCTCCTCGTGCGTGCCCTTCTCGACGATGTCGCCGTCACGCAGGACGAGGATCACGTCGGCGTTGCGGATCGTGCTCAGACGGTGTGCGATCACGAAGCTCGTGCGCCCGCGCATGAGCTCGTCCATGGCGCGCTGGATGAGCTCCTCGGTGCGCGTGTCCACGTTCGAGGTGGCCTCGTCGAGGATGAGGGCGGGCCTGTCGGCAAGGACGGCGCGCGCGATGGTCACCAGCTGGCGCTGGCCCTGCGAGAGGTTGGTGCCCTCCTCGTTGATGACGAAGTCGTAGCCGCCGGCGAGCGTGTGGATGAAGTGGTCGCAGCGTGCCGCGCGGGCCGCCGCCTCGACCTCCTCGTCGGTGGCGTCGGGCCGGCCGTAGCGAATGTTCTCCCGAATCGTCCCGTTGAACAGCCACGTGTCCTGGAGCACCATCGCGAACTCGGAGCGCAGCTCGGAGCGGTCCCACTCGCGCACGTCCAGGCCGTCCACGCGCAGCGAGCCGCCGTCGACGTCCCAGAAGCGCTGGAGCAGCTTGATGAGGGTCGTCTTGCCGGCGCCCGTGGGGCCCACGATGGCGACGGTCTGGCCAGGCTCGGCGGCGAAGGTGAGGTCGTGGATGATGGGCTGGTCCGGGTCGTAGCCAAAGCGGACGTGGTCGAACTCCACGCGGCCGTCGCGCTCGCTCGGGACGCGCGGATCGGCGGGCTCGTCCTCCTCGGGCGCGGCGAGGAACTCGAAGACGCGCTCGGTCGCCGCCGCCATGCTCTGCATGGTGTTGGAGACGTTGGCGAGCTGCTGGACCGGCTGCGTGAAGTTGCGCACGTACTGGATGAAGCTCTGGATGTCGCCGGGCATCGCCTGGCCGGCAAGGGCGAGCTGCGCGCCCACCACAACGACGCCCACGTAGCCCATGTTGCCCACAAGGCTCATGAGCGGCATCATCAGGCCGGATAGGAACTGGCTGCGCCATGCGCTCGTGAACAGGCGGTCGTTCTCCGCCTCGAAGTCGGAGACGGCCGTCTCGGAGCGGTTGAACACCTGGATGACGTTCTGGCCGGCGAAGTCCTCTTCCACGATGCCGTTCACGGTGCCGAGCACCTGCTGCTGCTCGCGGAAGTAGCGCTGCGAGAAGTGCACGACCACGCCCACGATCACCACGGAGACCGGCAGCGTGAGCACGGTGACGCCCGTGAGCGGCAGGCTGATCGAGAGCATCATGACGAGGACGCCGACGACCTGCGTCACCGAGGTGATGAGCTGCGTGATCGACTGGTTGAGCGACTGGCCCAGGGTGTCGACGTCGTTGGTGATGCGGCTGAGCACGTCGCCCTTGCTGTGGCCGTTGAAGTAGCTCATGGGGATGACGGAGATCTTCTCAGCGATCTCGGCGCGCATCCTGTAGCAGACCTTCTGCGTGACCCCGGTCATGAGCCAGCCCTGGACGAGGTTGCACGCGGAGCTCGCCAGGTAGAGGCCAAGAAGTCCCAGCAGGGTCATTCCTATCCAGGCGAAGTCGACCGAGCCCGTGCCCTGGACCGTGGCGATGAGCCCCTCGTAGAGCTTGGTCGTGACGGAGCCGAGCACCTTGGGCCCCACGATGTTGAACACCACCGAGCAGATGGCGAACAAGATGCCGAGAAGAACCGCCATCTTGTGCTCCCCGACGTATCCCAGGAGCTTGAGCATGGTGCCCTTGAAGTCCTTGGCCTTCTCGACGGAGCGCCCGCGTCCTGCGTGTCCCATTCCCGGCATCAGCGCTCACCCCCTTCCATGACGGCCGCGATCTCCTCTTCGGTGAGGCCGAGCTCCGCGGCCGAGAGCTGGCTCTGGGCGATCTCAAGGTAGGCGGGGCAGCTCCTCAGCAGCTCCTCGTGGGTGCCCCTCCCCACGACGCGCCCCTCGTCGAGCACGAGGATCTCGTCGGCGTGCATGATCGTGGCGATGCGCTGGCCCACCACGACGAACGCCGCGTCGGTGACGGAGCGCGCGAGCTCCTCGCGCAGGCGGGAGTCGGTGGCGTAGTCGAGCGCCGAGAAGGAGTCGTCAAAGACCACGACCTCGGGACGCTTGGCCAGGGCGCGCGCGATGGAGAGGCGCTGGCGCTGGCCGCCGGAGACGTTCGTGCCGCCCTGGCTGATGGGGGAGCCGTAGCCGCCCTCGCGCTCCTCGATGAAGCCCGTGGCCTGGGCGACCCGCGCAGCCTCGCGCATGTCCTCGTTACTCACCGAGTCGCCGGCGAACTTGAGGTTGGACTCAACGGTGCCCGAGAACAGCATCCCCTGCTGGGGGATGTAGCCGATGCGCCCGCGCAGGTCCGCGAGGGACATGTCGCGCACGTCGATTCCGTCAAGCGTCACGGAGCCTCCCGTCACGTCGTAGAGGCGCGGGATGAGCTGGACCAGCGTGGACTTGCCCGAACCCGTGGAGCCGATGATTCCCGTCATCTTCCCCGTGTGCGTGGTGAAGGAGATGCCGGAGATTACGTCCTCGCGCGCGTCAGGGTACTGGAAGCTCACGTTGTTGAAGGAGAGCTCGCCGCGCGGGGCGTCCTCGGCGGGCGTCTTGGGGCTCGCGGGGTCGCACACGGACAGCGGGCAGGAGATGACCTCCTCGATGCGGTCGATGGCCACCTCGGCGCGCGGGAGCAGCACCGAGACCATCGTGAGGATCATGAACGCCATGACGATCTGCATCGTGTAGGAGATGAACGCCATCATGTCGCCGACCTGCATCACGCCGTCGCTCACGCCGTGGGCGCCGAACCAGACGATGATCACGGTGACGCAGTTCATGATCAGCATCATGAGCGGCATCATGAAAGACATGGCGCGGTTGGTGAACAGCTGGGTCTGCATGAGGTCGCGGCTGGCCTCGTCGAAGCGCTCGAGCTCGTGGTCCTGCCGGCCGAAGGCGCGGATCGGCATGATGCCGTCGAGCATCTCGCGCGCGACGAGGTTGACGCGGTCGACGTAGCGCTGCATGCGCTTGAACTTGGGCATCGTGAGGCCCATGAGCACGCCGACCACGGCGCACACCGCGATCACGGCGACCCCGATGGTCCATTCGAGTCCGGTCGAGGTGGCGACCACGCGCATCACCGCGACCACGCCCATGATGGGGGCGAGAAGGACCATGCGGACGAACAGCGTCGCCGCCATCTGGACCTGCTGGACGTCGTTGGTGCAGCGCGTGATGAGCGAGGCCTGGGAGAACTTGTTGACCTCGGCGGGCGAGAAGCTCATGACCTTCTCGAAGGCGTCGTGGCGCAGGTCGTGCGCGATCGTGGCGGCGGTGCGTGAGGCGATCGCGCCTACGAGCACGGTGGCGACCAGGCTCACGAGGCACAGCCCGAACATAAGCGCGGCGGTGGACCCGAGGTAGGCGTTCTGCACGTCGGTGAGGTCGATTCCCTGGGCCTGGTACTCCTGCTGGACGAAGCTGATCGCGCGCTGCTCCACGATCGAGCCGCTCATGGCGCCCATCGCGTCGCCCATGGACTGGGCGGCGCCGACGAGCTGGTCGCGGCTCACGAGCCCCGAGTCCACCGCGGCGCGGACGGAGTCAAGGTCCAGGGTGCCGCTCATCCCCTCGGCTAGGTCCGAGGCGTCGACGCCCTGCTCGAGCGAGAGGACGACGGTCTCGGGGAGGCTCATGGCCTGGGCGAGGGCGCTGCCCTCGTCGCGCTCGGACTCGGCGAGCTGGTAGGCGCGGACCCCGTCGGCGCCCGCGGGCCCGTAGGCGGACTCGACCAGCGCGATGTCTCCGTCGCTCATGAAGAGCTCGAGGTCGGAGAGGGACGACTCGCGGATCGTGTCGGGGACGGGGGAGGAGATGCCGCCCTGCTGGATGCCCACGTCGACGATCTCGCTCATGTAGTTGGGCAGCGCCAGGTCGGCGTTGGCCTGGACAACGAGCAGCGCCACCACGGCGACGATGGCGAGCACGTGGTTCTTGAAGAGCCTAACGAGCCTCATGTGCACACCCCCTCTCCGCCATCTCGCCGAGGATGCCCTCGGAGCGCCCGATGATGCGGACGAGCTCGCGGGCGTCGTCCTCGCCGAGGGCCCTGAAGTACTCCGCGACGGAGGCCTGGCGCCTGCTGCGGCGCGCCTCGGCGTCGGCGCGCCCGGCCTCGGTGAGCGTGACCTCAACGCGCCTCCGGTCGCTCTCGGAGTGGCTCCTTGTGACGAGGCCCTTGTCCTCGAGGGACCGGAGGATGTTAGCCACCCGCGCGCTAGAGACGTGCGAGGCGTCCGCAAGCTCGCCGGGCGAGAGCGGGCTCCCGGTCCTGAACAGGGTCATGAGCAGCGCGGTCTCCCCTCGGGTCGAGTTGAGGACCATAGGTGTGATCCTCTGCCCGATGCGGGTCAGGTTGGCGAGGAACTCCCGCGCAAGCTCCTCGTAGGTTCCGTCTGTCTCCACCTCAACTCCTAACGGTAGAAGATACTTACGGTGAAAGCTAATACCACCGGGACGGGCCCTCTAGTCGCCCTCCACAAACTCGCCATGGGACGAAGGGGACGGAGGTTTTCGTCCCAAAGTGGGACAGAGGGGACGGAGGTTTCTG
Organism: uncultured Atopobiaceae bacterium; assembly: GCA_944321515.1. Classification (GTDB taxonomy): domain Bacteria; phylum Actinomycetota; class Coriobacteriia; order Coriobacteriales; family Atopobiaceae; genus Thermophilibacter. The sequence continues at coordinate 249,498 of CALULO010000002.1, forward strand.
TCCCACCTCGGGGCAGCGGCTCCGCCACCCAAAGTGGGACGAAAACCTCCGTCCCCTCTGTCCCGTCCGCCCGCCCAAAATGGGACGAAAACCTCCGTCCCCTCTGTCCCACTGTCTTGTCAGGTGTAAAGATTGGTGTCATACTGGCGTCTGTTTGCAGCGAGTCGAGGGGAGATCCATGGTTACGGACGAGCTGCGCGCCGAGGTGGCGCGACTCAAGAAGGAGCGCGACGCGGTGGTGCTCGCGCACTACTACGTGACGCCCGAGGTTCAGGAGCTCGCGGACCACGTGGGGGACTCCTTCGCCCTCTCGCGGCTGGCGGCCACGCTGCCGGCCTCCACGCTCGTCTTCGCGGGCGTGAGCTTCATGGCCGAGAGCGCCAAGCTCCTCTCGCCGGACAAGGTCGTCCTCATGCCCGAGCCCACCGCCGACTGCCCGATGGCCCACATGGTGCGCCGCGAGACGATCGACCGCGCCCGCGAGCAGTACGGCGACGACCTCGCCGTGGCGTGCTACGTCAACTCGACCGCCGAGGTCAAGTCGTGGTCGGACGTCTGCGTGACGTCGTCCAACGCGGTCCGCATCGTCCGGGCGCTCCCGCAGAGCAACGTCCTGTTCATCCCGGACCGCCACCTCGGCCGCTTCGTGGCGGAGCAGGTGCCCGAGAAGAACGTGATCCTGAACGACGGGTTCTGCCCCATCCACCAGGCCATCTCCGCCGCCGAGGTCGAGGCGCTCAAGGCCGCCCACCCCGGCGCGCCGGTGCTCGCCCACCCCGAGTGCGGCCCCGAGGCCCTCGCGCTCGCGGACTTCGCGGGGTCCACCTCGCAGATCATCGACCGCGCCGCCGAGCTCGCCCCGGCGGACTGCATCATCCTGACCGTCGACGGCGTGCGCGCCGAGCTCGAGCGCCGCTGCCCGTCCACGCGCTTCCACTTCCCGTCCACGCGCCCGGCCTGCCCCGACATGGAGCGCATCACCGCCGAGCGCCTCGCGGCCTGCCTGCGCGACGGCGCCGGCGAGGTGGGCCTGCCGCCCGAGGACGTTGCCCGCGGGGCCCGCGCGGCCCTCGACCGCATGCTCGAGCTCGGGAGGTAGGAGGCCCCATGACAGGCGAGAAGGACGAGAAGTCCGAGAAGACCGAAGACGAGAAGAACGCTAGGGCCGAGAAGGCCGAGAAGGCCGCGAAGACCGGCGCCCCGACCCCGGGCGTCATTGACTGCGACGTCGTCATAGCCGGCTGCGGCGTGGCGGGCCTGTACTGCGCGCTCAACCTGCCCCGCGCGCTCAACGTGGTCCTGCTCTCCAAGGAGGACGTGGCGAGCTGCGACTCCATGCTCGCCCAGGGCGGCATCTGCGTCCTGCACGACCCCGACGACTACGAGGCCTTCTTCGAGGACACGCTGCGCGCGGGCCACTACGAGAACCGCCTCGAGAGCGTGGACCTCATGATCCGCGCGAGCCGCCCGATCATCGACGACCTCATCAAGCGCGGCGTCCGCTTCGCCCGCCGCGAGGACGGCAGCCTCGACTACACGCGCGAGGGCGCCCACTCGCGCCCGCGCATCGTCTACCACGAGGACGTCACCGGCGAGGAGATCACCACGCACCTGCTGGCCTGCGTGCGCGAGCTGCCCAACGCGCGCATCCTCGAGCACACCTGCATGACGGACATCATCGAGGGCTTCGACGCCTCGGGGCGCCGCGTCTGCCGCGGCATGGTGGCCCTGGGCCCCGACGGGGAGCGCCTCGAGATCCACGCCGACGCCACCGTCATGGCCACGGGCGGCGTGGGCGGCCTCTACGCGCACTCGACGAACTACCCGTGCCTGACCGGGGACGGCTGCCGCATCGCCGCCGAGCACGGCGTCCTTCTCGAGCACATGGACTACGTGCAGATCCACCCCACGACGCTGTGGACCCGCGAGCCTGGCCGGTCGTTCCTGATCTCCGAGTCCGCGCGCGGCGAGGGCGCGATCCTGCTCAACGGCTCGGGCGAGCGCTTCGTCGACGAGCTCCAGCCGCGTGACGTGGTCTCCCGCGCCATCCTTGACGAGATGGCGCGCGAGGGCTCCGAGCACGTCTGGCTCTCCTTCGAGCGCGTGCCGCTGGAGACCATCGAGGGCCACTTCACCCACATCCTCGAGCACTGCCTCGAGGAGGGCTACGACATCAGGCGCGAGCCCATCCCGGTGGTGCCCGCCCAGCACTACTTCATGGGCGGCATCCACGTGGACTCCGACTCCGAGACCACGCTCCCGCACCTGTTCGCGTGCGGCGAGACGTGCTGCAACGGGGTGCACGGGCGCAACCGCCTGGCGTCCAACAGCCTGCTCGAGTCGCTCGTCTTCGCGCAGCGTGCGGCCGACAAGATCATGCGCGATCGCTTTGAGGACGACACCGCCGCCCAGCTCGCCGTTGCCGCCAAGGCCCGCTCCCGCTTCATCGCGGGGTCGCGCGCCGTGACCGACGTGGCGCTGCTCACGGGGGCCGAGTAGGGCGCCGGAGGCGCCGGGAGGAGAGACCATGGGTGACCCGATGACCAGGCTCGTCATGGACGAGCACATCCGCGCAGCGCTCAAGGAGGACATGCCGTTCGGCGACGTGTCCACGGCGGCCGTCATGCCGAAGGCGCGCCCCGGCCGCGTGCGCCTCTACGCCAAGGCCGACGGCGTGATCGCGGGCCTGGCGGTCTTCTCGCGCGTCTTCGAGCTCCTCGACCCGACGTCGCACGTCGAGGCCGAGGTGGCCGACGGTGACGAGGTGACGGCCGGCCAGCTGCTCGCCACCGTGGAGGGCGACGTGCGCGCCCTGCTGGAGGGCGAGAGGACCGCCCTCAACTACCTCCAGCGCATGAGCGGCATCGCCACCTACACCCACTCCGTGGTCGCCGCGCTTGCCGGCACCGGCACCACCCTCGTCTGCACGCGCAAGACCACGCCGGGCATGCGCCTGTTCGAGCGCGAGGCCGTGCGCCTCGGCGGCGGCTCGCTCCACCGCTTCGGGCTCTCCGACAGCGTGATGCTCAAGGATAACCACATCGACGCGGCCGGCGGCGTCGCGGCCGCCGTGGCCATGGCGCGCGCCTCGGCGCCGTTCGTCGACAAGGTCGAGGTGGAGTGCGAGACGCTCGACATGGTGCGCGAGGCGCTCGACGCGGGCGCCGACATCATCATGCTCGACAACATGTCCCACGACGACATGGCCGCCGCCATCGCTCTGATCGACGGGCGCGCCCAGACCGAGGCCTCCGGCAACGTCGACGCGTCCAACGCGGCTCGCTACGCCGACCTCGGCGTGGACTTCGTCTCGTGCGGGGCCCTCACGCACTCCGCGCCGATCCTCGACCTCTCGCTCAAGCACCTCGAGGTCCTGGGATGACGGCGGGCGACTCCCGACGCGAGAAGATCGTCGCCGAGCTCGCCTCCGCCGCGGGGCCGCTCTCCGGCTCCGACCTCGCTCGCAGGTTCGGCGTGAGCCGCCAGGTGGTCGTCAACGACGTCGCGCTGCTGCGCAGCCGCGGCGCCAAGATACTTTCGACCAACCGTGGCTACGTCCTGGCGGACGCCTCGGCGCGCCCGCGGCGCCTGTTCAAGTGCCTCCACACCGTGGAGCAGACCGCCGACGAGCTCACCTGCATCGTCGACCTCGGCGGATGCGTCGAGGACGTCTTCGTCAACCACCGGGTCTACGGCAAGGTCTCCTCGGAGCTCGGGATCTCGAGCCGTCGCGACGTGGCGCGCTTCATGGGGGAGCTCGAGGGCGGCAAGTCCTCCCCGCTCATGGAGGTCACGAGCGGCTACCACTTCCACCACGTGAGCGCCGCGAGCGAGGAGGAGCTCGATGAGATCGAGCACGCCCTCGCGGGCTGCGGCTACCTCGTCGAGCCCACGGAGTACGAGGCGCGCACCTTCGCGTAGCCGCCCGGCCCGGCCCCCGGCCCTCGGCGCCGCTCCGTCCCGGCCCGGCCCCCGGCACCGCCCCCGCCACGCCCCTCCGCTGAGCGCACCCCCTCCCCTCGACTTCCTATGCTGCCCCGGGGGTATACTCGTATGGTGCGACAACGGGGGTGAGAGAGTGAAAGAGTCAAACGAAATCGGAGGCCTTAGGCCCTCCGTGCCCAGGACGCCCACGCAGGCGGTCCTCAGAATCGTCTCGATCATCATGGGCATCATCGGCGCGGCCATTGCCGTGGGCGGCGTCATCGTGCTCGTCACCGACGAGAACGGCGGCGTGGCGCGCGGCGACCTGTGGGCCGTGGCCACCTTCGGCGCGATGATCGTGGTGGTGGCCGGGCTGCTCGTGCTCACCGCCGCCCTCGGCCTCGCCGCCTCGGACGACTCCGCGCGCGTGGAGCCGTACCGCTTCCTCTGCTACCTGGTGGGGCTGGCCACCCTCGTGGCCATAGCCTGGGGCTGGGGCCTGGGGACCTTCATCCTGTTCAACCCCGTGGTCCTCACGGTGACGATTGTCTACGTGCTCGTCTGCTCTCGCCTCGCCGACAGGGTGAAGGAGGAGCACGACGCCGGCGAGCGCGGCGAGACGTTCCTGCGCTCGCGCCACCAGCGCGCGCTTCACCTGCTCTCCGAGGTACTGGTCGTGAAGGGTGTGCTCGGCGCCGTCGTGGCTGTCGTGCTCCTCGCGGCGCTTCTCGCCTACGGCGAGGGCACCCACGCGGTGGTCTCGGGCGTCTCGATAGTCGTGTCGGCCTCCATGGTGACCCGGCTCCTCGTGGGGGTCGTCTTCTCCGTGGTCGACGTGGCCGTGGGGTGCCTGGGCGTGCGGGGCTCCAACCGCCCCGCCCTGGCGGCCGCGCCGCGCCTGGCGGGCGCGGTGGTGGCCGTCGCCGACCTCGTGCGCGTGGTGCTCTCCATAGCCCTGGGCGGGACGTTCAGCGTGTCCTTTGACGTCGTCCTCGACCTGCTCTTCATGGGGGCGTGCGCGTACCTAGCCCTCCGGGTGTGCCTCCAGCCCGCCCCCGGGGAGATTCTTGCGGAGTCGGTCGGCGCGGCGACGGCCGCCCCGACCAGGGAGGAGGAGTCGTGACAAACGAGACCATGCTCCAGGGCTTCTCGTGGTACCTGCCCGCGGACGGCTCGCACTGGCGACGGATCGCCGAGCAGGCTCCGACCTTCGCCTACGAGGGCGTGAGCGCTGTGTGGCTCCCGCCCGCCTACAAGGGGCAGGCCGGGGCGCAGGACGTGGGCTACGGCGTCTACGACACCTACGACCTCGGCGAGTTCGACCAGAAGGGGAGCGTGGCCACCAAGTACGGCACGCGCGCCGAGTACGAGGCCGCCGTTGCCGCGCTGCACGCGAACGGCATCCGCGCGCTCGCCGACATAGTGCTCAACCAGCGCATGGGTGCCGACGGCCTCGAGGACGTGCGCGCCCAGGAGGTGCTGGGCCAGGACCGTGACGAGTCCGTGGGCGCCCCGCTCACCATCTCCGCCTGGACGCGCTTCACCTTCCCGGGACGCGCCGGTGCCCACTCGGGCTTCACCTGGGACTGGACCTGCTTCCACGGCGTGGACTGGGACGAGCGCTCCCGGCGCCAGGGCATCTTCCTCTTTGAGGGCAAGCACTGGGACGACGCCGTGGAGCGCGTGGAGAACGGCAACTACGACTACCTGATGGGCGCCGACGCCGACGTCAACGACCCGCGCGTCTTCGAGGAGCTCGTGCGCTGGGGTGCGTGGTACCTCGACGCCAGCGGGGTCGACGGCTTCCGCCTCGACGCGCTCAAGCACATAGACCGGGGGTTCTACCTGCGTTGGCTGCGCGAGATGCGCGCCCACGCCGGGCGCGACCTTTTCTGCGTGGGGGAGTACTGGGGCCGCCGCGCGGAGGAGCTCGAGGACTACCTCGGCGTCGAGCGCACGATGTCGCTCTTCGACGTGCCACTGCACTACAACCTCTATCGGGCGTCGTGCTCCAACGGCGAGGTGGACCTCTCGAAGATCTTCGAGGGGACGCTCGTCTCGCGTGACCCGGCACATGCCGTGACCTTTGCCGAGAACCACGACACGCAGCCGGGCCAGGCGCTGCAGTCCTTCGTCCAGAGCTGGTTCAAGCCGGCCGCCTACGCGCTCATCCTGCTGCGCGAGGCCGGCCTGCCCTGCGTCTTCTACGGGGACCTCTACGGGATGCCCAACGGCGGCAACATACCCGCGGTGACGGAGCTTCCGCTGCTCATGGAGGTCCGTAGGCGCTTCTCGTACGGCCAGCAGCACGACTTCCTGGACTCCCCGGATGTCATCGGCTGGACGCGCGAGGGAGACGACGAGCACGAGGGCAGCGGCGTGGCGGTGGTCCTCACGGACCGCGACGGCGGCGAGAAGCGCATGTACGTCGGCGCGCGGCACGCGGGGGAGACCTGGGGCTGCGTGGTCGGCGAGCAGGCCGATACGGTGGTGGACGCCGACGGCTGGGCCACCTTCCGCACGCTCGGCGGCCGCCTCTCGGTCTACCTGCCCGAGCGCGCGGCGGACGCCCTCGAGCACGACCGCGTGCTGCACCGGATCGTCCGCGAGACCGCGGAGGATGGCGAGGAGATGCGCTCCTAGGACCGCAGCCCCGGGCACGACCCATGGCGAGAAGAACCTGCCGCTGCCGGTCAGACCGCGGGCGTGAGCCGGCGTTGCCAGCCACGCCCCAGGTCGGAGCCAACGAAAAAGCGCCCCGGCGGCCCATGAGGTGGCCGCCGGGGCGCCGTGCGTGACGCGGTGTCGGGTGGGCTAGAGGTCCAGCTCCATCAGGCGCGCGATGGACACGATGTAGATCTTGAGCGCGCGACGCAGGGTCGCCTCGCAGGCGGCCTCGTCGGGGCCGTGCTCCATGCCCGCCCACTCGGGCATGGGCTCGTCGGGGTCGTTCGGGCCGAAGGCGCAGGCGCGCTTGAAGTGACGGGCGTAGGTGCCGCCGCCGATGGTGAAGGCCTCCGCCGGGCGGTCGGAGTAGTCGGCGTAGGAGTCGAGAAGGGCCTTGATCTCGGGGCTGTCCGGGCTGATGTAGAAGGGCACGGCCTCGGACTTGCGCTCAAAGGTGCAGTTGTGGGCCTCGGCGAGCTCGGTGAGGCGCGCCTCGATGGCGTCGCCGGTGGTGGAGGTGGGGTAGCGGGAGTCGATGGACTGCACGAAGCGGCCGTCCTTGGTGCGGACGGTGCCGGCGACGCAGGTGAGCGCGCCGAACTTGTCGTCCTCGCTCGCGATGCCGGAGGCGCGGCCGTAGGCGTCCTCGGTCAGCGTCACGAGGACGTCGAGGAAGTCGCGCTCGCCCTCGCCGGCGAGGTCGTTGGCAAGGAGGTAGCGCACCAGCACGCCGATGGCGTTGACGGTGCCCTCGGGCATGGAGGCGTGGCCGCCGATGCCGGTGGCCACGACGCGGGCGAGCCCGTCGCCCGCGGGCTCCACGGAGATGCGCTCGGCGGCGGGCAGGGAGGAGGCGTCGGCGCGGACCACGGCCGTGGCCTGGCCGGGGATGGCGTTGGACACGGTGCCGCCGTCAAGCTCCACGATCTTCTCGCCGGCGACCTCCCCGGAGACGAAGTAGCCGGAGTACTGGCCCTTCTCGCCGCAGATGAGCGGGAAGTTGGCGTCGGGGGAGAAGCAGAAGAGCGGCTCGGGGTAGCGCTCCAGGTAGTGGGAGACGTCGCCCATGCCCGTCTCCTCGTTGTTGCCGATGATGCAGCGCAGCGTGTAGGGGAGCGTGGCGCCGGCGGCGACGCGACGGGCGAAGAAGTGGGCGGCGTAGAGCGAGAGCACGAAGGGGCCCTTGTCGTCCTGGACGCCGCGGCCGACGAGGTAGCCGTCCTTGCGGGTGACCTCCAGCGGCGGGAAGTTCCAGCCCAAGCCCAGCGGCACGATGTCGGTGTGGGCGATCGTGGCGAGGTAGCGGTCGGGGCCGGAGGCGCCGGGGACGTCGGCGAAGCCCAGGTAGCCGTCAACGTCGGTCACGTCCATGCCCAGGCGCTCGGCCATCTTCTCGGCCTCGACCAGGGCGGCGTTGGAGGCGGGGCCCCAGGGCTTGCCGGGCTCCGCGGCCTCGAGGTCCTCAACGGACTCGTGGCGCACCAGGCGCGCGATGTCAGCGACGACGTCCTCCCAGACCTCGTCGACGTAGGCGTCCACGTCCGACTTGAGCGCGCTGAGCTGCTCGTCTGTCATTTGCCCTCCTTGGGTCGGGCGGCACGGGGCCGCGGGTTCTTCTCGGCGTCCCATGATAGCGCGTGGGGTGCGCGCGGGACGCGGCCTTGGCGAGGGATTTACGACGGGGGAATCGGCGTTCCGGGGCGGTCGGCTATGGCATGGGGATGATGGCGTTCACGTGGAAGTGGCCGCCTTGGGCGAGCGTGGTGAGCGTGCCCCCGTAGCGCTCGACGGTCAGACGCATGGACCGCACGCCAAAGCCGTGGTTGGCGCGATCGGCCTTGGTCGTCATGGGCAGGCCGTCGGGCCCCAGCTCGCGCTCGCCAGCAAACGAGTTCTCCACGTGGATCGACGCGCAGCCCGCTACGCGCCGCACCAGGAGGGAGATGCTGCGTCGCGTGGGGTCCTCGAGCGCTCCAGCCGCTTCGATGGCGTTGTCGAGTGCGTTGCCAAACAACGAGTAGATGTCGGCCGGGCTCATGAAGTCGAGCGCTGAGCCGTCGGCGATGCACGAGAGCGTGATGTGGTCGTGCCGGCAACGCAGGCCCTTCTCGGTGAGGATGGTGTCGAGGGCCTCGTTGCCCGTGTGCATCGTGGAGTCGTAGACGTCCACCTCGCGCGCGATGTCGTCTAGTGCTCCAGCGCTTACGCGCCCGATGCCGCCGTCGGCCAGAGCGCGAATCTGGTGGCGAATATCATGACACTTGATGTTGATTGCCTCGATGTTCTCGCGGCTCTGCTGGTACTGACGCTCGCGCTCGGCGAGCACCCGCTCGGTAGTCTCACGCTCCGTGCGCTGGTAGCGGCTTACGAGCAGCTCATACTCAAGCACGAAGGTGAGCACGCAGGTGAGTGCGTGGCACAGCCGGAAGATCACCACGTAGCCAACGCCTACGCCGTAGGCGGTGAGGCTCTTGATGGCGAGGTCGAACCCGATCACGCCGCAGATTACGGCAACCATGATGAGCAGCATGCGCCAGTCACCGATCTGCTCGAGCCTGTCGCGCCTGATCCGGCGAACCACGATCAGATAGAAGGGCGCGTAGATGACAACGAAGAGCGCTGCGGAGAGCCCCAGGCGCACGAGTTCGCCCTCGAGCGCGCCCAGGTGCGGGCCGACCAGCGTCCACGTAAGCTCCATGAGCCCCGAGGCGAGGTTCTGCACGGCGTAGCCCGCCGTTGCGCAAAAGAGCGCCGTCCACAGGCTCGCGTCAAAGAGAAAGACCACCATCGCCGCGCAGGCGAGAAGAACCCCGGAGAACGAGAGGAACTGGGAAACGTACACGGTTGCGTGCGCGCTCCCGGGGCTCGCGGCGGGCAGGGGCTCCTGCACGGAGGCGCTCAGGACGAGGGCGACGACAGAGACGAGCACGGCGATCGCGGCGGCGCGCCAGACGAAGTGCGAGCGGCGATTGAGCGGCCACGCGAGGAGGCCGACGGCAAGCGCGATTGAAAGGACGGAGGCCGAAAGTGAGAGCGCTTGGAAAAAGAGCAGCGTCGCCGCGTCCATCAGATGCTCCCGCCCACGTAGTTGGCGAGCGTCTCGAGCGCGCGGCGCCTCTGCGAGCGGCTGAAGAAGAGCTCGGTCCCGTCGTCGGTTACCACTGAGTCGCGCCCGATGCGCGCCACGCGCGCCATGTTGATGAGGCATCCCGAAGAGATGCGCAGAAACGACTGCGCGTCGAGCTTGGCCTCGGCCGCCTTGAGGCTACCGCGCTCGCGCAGGCACTCGCCCGTGCCCGCGAGGTGGTAGATTACGTCGTGCTTGAGCATGTCAACGTGGGAGATGTCTCTCTGGCGCACTACGCGCACGCCGTCTTGCGTGGGCAGTGCCACGGTGCTGCCGGCGTTTCTCTCCACGAAGCGCATCGCACGGTCCATGCGCATGGCGAAGTCGTGGTACTCCACGGGCTTCACCACGAAGTCGACTGCGTCCACCTGGTAGCCTTGCACGGCGTACTGGGCCAGGTTGGTCACGAAGACGATGGGCGTCGCCTGGTCGTAGGTGCGCATGACCTGGGCCGCCTCCATGCCGTTGATCCCCGGCATCTGGATGTCCATGAAGACGAGGTCTGCCGTGTGGCTCGAGTTGATGAACTCCAGGGCGGACCCGAGGGTCTCAACATGGAACTGGAGGCCCTTCTCGTGTGCGTAGCGCTGGAGGTGGCGGCGCAGGATGTCCGCCTCAGCGGGCGTGTCTTCCACGATGAGCATGCGATACAAGGGCGGCCTCTCCCCGGAATCTGTCACGGCTTCCAACAGATTGTGTCACAGGATCCGGCTTGCCGTGCGGCAAACGTAAGCTGGGAGCATCGACATCTGTGGGCGGCATGGCCGCAAGAGGAAGGGAGAGGAACGTGGCAAAGCAGATAAGCACTGCGAGAAAGGTTGGGAGGGTCGTCAAAAGCGTGCTCAAGGTCGCCGTGGCTCTGGTGCTCGTGGCGCTCCTGTGCGTGGGCAACATCGTTGTGCCGAGCGTCATCTCGGGCCTGGAGATGCCTCGCATGATCAACAACATCCTTGGCTACGAGCAGAGCTGGGACAACTCCGGCGTCGATGACGACGGCCTCGACCTCGAGTACTACAAGGCCGACTACACGTCTGAGACCATCAAGGACGCCGAGCGCGCGCTCGACGAGCAGATCGCGGCCGAGGGCTACGTGCTCCTCCAGAACGATGACAAGAGCCTGCCGCTCGCCGAGGGGACCACGCTGAGCTTCTTTGGCGAGTCGGTCAAGACGCTCTCCTCGAGCCAGAACATGGTGAGCATGGTGACGGGCACTGGCGCAGACACGAGCGCGCTCGTGTCTGCGCTCGAGTCGCACGGCCTGGGCGTCAACCAGGAGCTGCTCGACTTCTATACGACCGGCCCCGGCAAGGACTACACCATGGGCTCCGGATCGATCAGCTTTGGCGTTGACGAGGACTTCTCGATCAATGAGTGCCCGCTCTCGGTGATGGAAGAGTCCGGCGTGCTCGACTCTGCGGAGGGCACCACACCCGTCTTCGTGCTGAGGCGCGTGGCTGGCGAGGGCCGCGACATGCCGCGCTCGATGTATCGTCACACGGACGTCCCGGAGGACCAGACCAAGACCTACCTCGAGCCCGACAGCACCGAGCTCGAGATCCTGCAGTACCTGAACGACAACTTCGACAACACCGTGCTGATCGTCAACACAGCCTCCGCGCTTGACCTCGACTTCCTCGAGGACATGCCCAACATCAAGTCGGTTCTGTTCATGCCGTCCGCGGGCACCTACGGCCTGAACTCCCTTGCGGGGATCCTCGCCGGTGACATCAACCCGTCGGCCCGCACGGCCGACACGTTCTCGGGCGAGCCGCTCGCGTCCCCGGCCGCTCAGAACTACGGAGACTACGAGTACGTTGACGGTGACGGCAACCTCACCAACTACAACTACGTCACGTACGCCGAGAGCATCTACGTGGGCTACAAGTACTACGAGACCCGCTACGAGGACGCGGTCATGGGCACCGGCAACGCCGGCGACTTTGACTACGCCTCCGAGGTCACGCACCCGTTCGGCTTCGGCCTGTCCTACACCACCTTTGAGTGGTCCGACTTCTCTACCAGCTGGAGCGATGACGAGTGCACCGCCACCGTCACCGTGACCAACACCGGCGACGTGGCCGGCAAGGACGTGGTGGAGCTCTACACGCAGAGCCCCTACACCGACTATGACCGCGCAAACGGCGTGGAGAAGGCCTCCGTGGAGCTGGTGGGCATGGCGAAGACCGGTCTTCTCGAGCCTGGCGAGAGTCAGACGCTCACCATCTCCTTTGACGAGGAGCAGCTCAAGGCCTATGACGTCAACGGCGCGGGCACCTATGTCCTCGACGCGGGCACCTACTACGTAACCGCCGGCCGCGACGCGCACGACGCCGTGAACAACGTGCTCGCCGCCAAGGGCTACACCGTTGCCGACGGCATGACGGCCGAGGGCAATGCCGCGATGGTCGCCACCTACGTGCCTGACAACGCCGAGGTCGACGTAACCACCTACGCCGTCGACACCAAGACGGGCGCTGCCATCACCAACCAGTTCGACGACGCCGCGGGCGACGCCACCTACCTCACGCGCTCCGACTGGGAGGGGACCTTCCCCGCCCACGACGGCGAGCCGCTGGCGGGCGAGGTCTCCACGTGGGGCAACGAGATCAACGGTGAGATTGACGGGCAGCCTGCCTCTCTCGTTTACACGAAGGAGGCGAGCGACGAGCTTCTCGCCCAGCTGAACTCCTATGAGTCCGGCAACCCGACGGACCGTTCGACGTTCACGGACGAGCCCGTCTATGGTGTGGACAACGGTCTCGAGCTCATTGACATGCGAGGCCTCGACTACGATGACCCCGCCTGGGATGACCTTCTCGACCAGCTGACGCCCGAGGACTACTTCACCTCCATCGGCGTCGGTGGCTACGGGACCGACTACCTCGAGAGCATCCAGAAGCCGTTCAACCTCGATGCAGACACGGCCGCCGGGCTCATCTATGGCGGCACGGGCATGACGTTCTGCACCCCCGTCACCGTGACGCAGACGTGGAACAAGGAGATCTACGAGGACTATGGCGAGATGATCGGCAACGAGGCACTTCTTGGCGGCTGCAACGGCTGGTACGCACCCTCGATGAACATCCACCGCACGCCCTTTACCGGCCGAAACGGCGAGTACTTCTCTGAGGACGGCTTCCTCTCCGGCACCATCGGCTCCCTTGAGGTCCGCGGTGCCGCCTCGAAGGGCGTCTACGCCACGATCAAGCACTTCGCGCTCAACGACCAGGAGGACCACCGCGGCGACACCACGGGCGAGATGAGCCTTGCCACCTGGTCTAACGAGCAGGCGATTCGCGAGCTCTACCTCAAGCCCTTTGAGATGTGCATGAAAGTCGACGACGTCGAGATGAACTACCTGCGTCGCAACGAGGATGGCTCCTACGAGAACGCGACGCGCGAGGTGCCGGCGAGCCAGGCGCTAATGACCGCCTTCAACCGCATTGGCGCTACGTGGACGGGTGGCCACTACGGCCTGCTGACCGGTGTCGCCCGCAACGAGTGGGGCTTTAACGGCTGGGTCATCACCGACAGTGCCGGCAGCGCGGGAGAGTGGATGAACGCCAGCCAGATGATCGAGGCGGGCGGCGTGTCCAAGCTCGCTCAGTCTGAGGGTCTGGCCAAGTGGACCTACGACGAGAGCGACCCTGCGGAGTACCACTACGCCCGCGAGGCGATGCACCGTCTGCTCTATGTCACGGCCAACTCCAACGCGATGCAGGGCATCATGCACGGGTCCGTGTATAAGCCTGGCATACAGAAGATCGACATGCTGCGAATTGGCATCAACGTGGTCTCCGTGGCGGGCCTAGCCCTCATCGGCTTCACCGCGTGGCGCAACCACGTCAAGCGCAAGGCGGAGCGCTCCGAGGTCGCCTCTGACGCAGCGACGAGCCCCGAGGTCCACAAGACTGACGAGTAGCGCACGCGCACGGCCTTCTCTTGAGGGGGGGCACCGGCAGTCGGCCGGCGCCCCCCTGCGTGTCGAAGTCCTTCTCGCCCCCTCCTGCGTTCCTGCAGTGAGAAGGGCACTAAGGGAGCGTTCCCTCGCGCTACACCACGAACAGCAGCGCGGAGAGGGTGATGCACACGCTCCCGGCGAGCACGAAGAGGTGGAAGACGAAGTGCAGGTACGGGACCTTCTTGATGGCGTAGAAGACAGCGCCCACGGTGTAGCTGAGGCCCCCGGCCAGAAGCAGCCAAAAGGCGGGCGGCGGCAGGAGCTCCCAGAGGTCCCCCACGTGGAAGACCACGAGCCAGCCCATGACAACGTAGACCGCCGCGGTGAGCCAGGCGGGCTGGCGCTCGCGCAGCAGGCACTCGGCGACGATGCCCACCACCGCCACGGCCCAGACTGCCCCGCAGAGCAGAAGGCCGCCGCGGTCCGCCAGCGTGACCAGCGAGAAGGGCGCATAGCTCCCGGCAATGAGCAGGTAGATGCCACAGTGGTCGAGCACGCGGAAGACGGCCTTGGCCTTCTCCGGGGCAATCGCGTGGTAGAGCGTGGAGAAGAGGTACTCCACGATGAGGGAGATGCCCATGATGAGCGCCGCGGCCAGGCGCACGCCGCCGCCGTGGGAGACGGACACCACGATGAGCAGCACCAGGGCCGCGATGGCAAGCAGCACGCCCACGCCGTGGCTCACGGAGTTGGCGATCTCCTCGCCGAGGGAGTAGAGCCTCTTGTGCAGGGGCCTCTCGCCAGCCGGGGCCTGCGTGCCGTTGGTTGCCTCAGCCATGTGTCTCCCTCCGCCCGTGGGGTGGCCCGCCTTGCTGGGTATAATGACGCGTGTTGCCCGTCTGGGTGAAGCATACCCTTCCGTGCCTCAGAGGAGACCTCCATGAGGAAATCTACGTTTGTCGGTAACCTTGTCGCGTGGCTCGTCGTCGGGGCGGTCTGCGCCGCGTTCCTTGCCTGGTACCACGTGAGCGACCTTGACGTGGTGTCCGCAGCCATAGGGAGCTCGGCCCTCGTCCAGCTGGGCGTGGTGCTTGGGGGCCCGGTGCTGATGTACGCGATCGGCGTGGTGCTTGGCCTCCTGCTGCTGTGGTTCAAGAAGATCTCGCTCGGCCGCGGCTTCAAGCTGCTGTGGCGCGTGCTCGGCCTGGCGGGGCTCGCCGTCATAGCGCTGGCGGCAGTCCCGCTGCTTGGCGGGGACGCGGCCACGGCCTTCATGTGGGCCTCGGTCATCGTGGTGTACGTCTCCGTGGTGGCCCCGGTCCTCATCATGGTCCTCGGCTTCCTGTACGCGCTGGGTTGCGCCGGCACGGACAGGGCCAAGCGCGGGCCTTTTGCCAAGTACCTTCCGGACGACCACTTCGAGTAGGGCGGCGCGGCCGCGGGCCCAGGCCCGCCGGCGCCGTCTGCCTGCATATCCTGCACTGACCGCGGCCGCCCCGGCCGAGGGCCCCGCATGCCGCGGGCTGCCCGCATGCCAAGGGCGGCCGTCGCGTTGACCCCTGTGGAGATTCTTACGAGCGTGTTACGGGGCTTGCGGGCGCCGCGCGACGCTGATAATCTGGCCCGCATGATTTCGACTGCCACACATACCGCGATGATGACCCAGATGATGATGGTCATGGGGATGCCCAAGCCCGGGCACTCCGTCCTTTCGTGCGGCTCTCGTACGCTGCCACTGTGGATGGAGACCGGGCGCCTCCAGTAGGCCGGCTCCGGCGGGAGACGGCCTGTCCGTCCCCTTCTAGTGGAGCCATCTCACATGATTCAGATAAGAAATCTGTGCAAGACCTACGGCGTCGCCGCAGGCGCGCGTCGCGCGCCTGCGGGCGAGGAGCCCAGCGCCTTTGCGCCGGCCGCCTCTGCGCCTAGCGACGCCGCCGACGCGCCCGCGGCCGCCCCGCACGCCCTCGACAACGTAACGCTGGACATCGCCGACGGCGACGTCATGGGCATCATCGGCATGAGCGGCGCCGGCAAGTCCACGCTCGTGCGCTGCCTCAACCTGCTGGAGCGCCCCACGTCCGGCCAGATCGTCGTGGACGGGCGCGACGTCACGGAGCTCTCCGGCAGGGAGCTGCGAGAGTACCGTCGGCGCGTGGCGATGATCTTCCAGAACTTCGGGCTTCTCGCCCAGAAGACCGTGCTCGCCAACGTGTGCTTCCCGTTCCTCGCGGCAAACGGTCGCGTCACTGCCGAGGACCGCGAGCGCGCCCGCGAGCTCCTGGGGCTGGTGGGGCTTGCCGACAGGGCCGAGTCATACCCCAGCCAGCTATCCGGCGGCCAGCAGCAGCGCGTGGCCATTGCGCGCGCCCTGGCGTGCAGCCCTGACTACATCCTCTGCGACGAGGCCACCTCGGCGCTGGACCCGGCGAGCACCAACGCGGTGCTCAAGCTGCTGCGCCAGATCAACCGGGAGACGGGCGTCACCGTCATCGTGATCACGCACTCCATGGGCGTGGTCGAGAAGATCTGCAAGCACGTGGCCGTGCTGGAGCACGGGCGCGTGGTGGAGCAGGGGAGCGTGGCCGACGTCTTTGCCGCGCCGAAGTCGCACGCCGCCCAGGTGCTGCTGGAGAGGGTTGATTGGGATGCCTAGCCTCGTTTCCGACTTCGTGGCCGAGTACGGCCAGCTCCTGGCCGACGGGACGCTTGCCACCATCGTGATGACGCTTTTGCCCACGGCCGTCTCCTACGTGATCGGCCTCGCCCTCGGCGTGGTGCTCTACCTCACCGCGCCTGCCTCGCTCAGGCCGGCGCCGGCCCTGAACGCGGCGCTCGGCTGGGTGGTCAACATCCTGCGCTCGTTCCCGTTCATCGTGCTCATGGTGTTCATCATCCCCTTCACGAGGGCGGTCATGGGCACCGGGTCGGGCCTCGCCGGCATCGTCCCGCCGCTCGTCATTGCCACGGCGCCCTTCATCGCGCGCATGGTGGAGCAGTCGCTCGCCGAGGTCCCGCGCGAGAGCGTGGAGGCCGCCGAGGCCTGCGGCGCCTCCGTGCCCCGGATCGTGCTCTCGGTGCTGCTGCCCGAGGCGCTGCCGTCCATCGTGCGTGGCGTGGCTGTGGTGCTCATCGCCGTGCTCGGCTACACCGCCATGGCGGGGGCCATCGGCGCGGGCGGCCTCGGGGACATCGCCGTGCGCTACGGCTACTACCGCCGCGTCGACGAGGTCATGGTGGTGGCCGTGGTCGTGCTGATAGTCATCGTCCAGGTCATCCAGAGCGTGTGCGACCTCGCCGCGCGCAAGGTGGACCACCGCTCCCAGGGCTAGCCGCCGGGGCGGGCGAGAAGGGCGGGCGAGAAGACCCGTCGAGAAGACCAATCAAGAAGACCGGGCGAGAGGAACCTCCTCCCGTCAGAGCGTGCGCGACCCCGCGCGCGACAGGCCCCACTAGGCCGAAACCCGGGCGCACCCGCGTCCCACCGGACCCGACCACGGGCGCACCCGCGCCCAACCTAGGGCGCACCTGCGCCCCACCAGGCTCCAACCCGGGCGCAGCGCGCCCGGTCGTACCGCTGGCTTACGCAAATCGTGCTTCAACCTCACAGAAAAGGAGAACCACCATGTCCCAGAACGTCACCCGCCGCACCCTTCTCGCCTCCGCCGCCCTTCTCGCCACCTCCGCGCTTGCCGCCTGCGCCGGCTCCGGCGCCAAGGGCTCCGACGAGCCCGGCTCCTCCACGCTCACCGTTGCCGCGAGCCCGAGCCCGCACGCCGAGATCCTGAACGACTTCGCCGCGCCGATCCTGGCCGAGCAGGGCATCACGCTCGACGTGCGCGAGTACACCGACTACATCCTGCCCAACCAGGACACCACCTCCGGAGAGGTGGACTGCAACTACTTCCAGCACCTCAACTACCTCAGCAACTACAACGAGGAGAACGGCACCGACCTCGTGAGCGTGGGCAAGATCCACTTCGAGCCGATGGGCGTGTTCGCCGGCAGGTCGAGCGACCTCGCCAACATCGCCGACGGCGCCACGATCGCCATCCCCAACGACGCCACCAACGAGGGCCGCGCGCTGCTGCTCCTGCAGGACCAGGGCGTCATCAAGCTCTCCGACGACGCCGGCATTACCGCCACCCCCAACGACATCGTGGACAACCCGCACAACGTCAAGTTCGTGGAGCAGGAGGCGGCCGTGCTGCCGTCCACGCTCGCCGACGCGGACTTCTCCGTGATCAACGGCAACTACGCCATCGACGCGGGCCTCACGCTGGCTGACGCCGTGGCCCAGGAGAGCGCCGACTCCGACGTCATCAAGAACGAGTACGCCAACGTCATCGTGACCACGCCGGACAAGGCCGAGGACAGCCGCATCGCCGCCCTGGTTGCCGCCCTCACCACCGACGACTTCAAGGCCTACCTCGCCGACACCTTCGGCGACGCCGTCCAGGCGGCGTTCTAAGGGCCTCGCGCGACCTGGGGCGGGCGGCCGCCGCGCCCTGGGGTCACCTGGGGCGGGCGGCCGCCGCGCCGGCCGGGATCGCCTGGGCCCGCGGCCGCCGTGCGTGTAGACTCTCCTTATCCAAGGGAAGGGGGCGCCATGGGCTGCCTGAGCGTGCTGTTCAACCTCATTTGGATCCTCACGGGCGGGTGGGTGACCGCCCTCGGCTTCTTCATCGTGGGCGTGCTCTGCTACATCACCGTCATCGGGATACCCATCGGACGGCAGGCGTTCAAGATGGCGTCGCTCACGCTGGCGCCGTTTGGCCGGGAGGTCGTGTACGGCGGCGGCACCCCGTCGCTGGTGGCGAACATCGTGTGGCTCCTGCTGGGCGGCTGGTGGTCCGCCGCGTGCTACCTCATAGGCGGCGTCATCTACTGCTGCACCATCGTGGGCATCCCGTTTGGCCTACAGCTCTTCAAGATGGCTAAGCTCACGCTCATGCCCTTCGGCGCCGAGGTGCGCTAGGGACCGGCAGACGGGTTGCGCAGGTAGGCGGCACAAGCACAAGAGGGGCGCCCCGGCCGACGACGCCGGCCCGACCGTGATAAGGAGGTCCCATGCCGTTCTCCATAGTCCGCAACGACATCGCGCACGTGCACGCCGACGTGCTGGTGAACGCCGCCAACGAGCGCCTCATGGCGGGCGGGGGCGTCTGCGGGGCCATCTTCGCGGGCGCCGGGTACGACCGCATGGAGGCGGCGTGCCGGAAGATCGGGCACTGCCCCACGGGCTCGGCCGTGGTCACGCCGGGCTTTGACCTGCCGTGCCGCTGGGTGGTCCATGCCGTGGGCCCCGTCTGGCGCGACGGAGGGCATGGCGAGAAGGACCTGCTGCAGCGCTGTTACCGGAGCGTCTTTGCCGAGGTGGGGCGCCTGGGCGCGGCGTCGGTGGCGTTCCCGCTCATCTCCGCGGGCATCTTCGGCTACCCCGTGCGCGAGGCGCTCGACGTGGCGCGCGCGGAGGCGGGCGCCTTCCTGGACGCCCACCCCGACGTGGAGGTGACGCTGGTGGTCTTCTCCCGCGACGTGGTGTCCGCGGGGGTGGCTCTCCTGGGCGAGCTGCGCGAGTACATAGGGGACGCGTACGTGGAGGACAGCCCGCACGTGCGCAGCCGGGCGGCCGAGATGGGGGAGCTCGCCGCGCTTGGGGCGGCGCCCGCGGGCGGGTCCGTTGCCGCGCCCCCGGCCGCGGCGCCTGAGCCGGGGGGCGACCTCGCCGAGCGGCTCTCACACCTGGACGCGACCTTCTCCGAGACGCTCCTCGCCCTGATCGACGAGCGGGGGCTCACGGACGCTCAGGTCTACCGGCGCGCCAACCTCAGCCGGCAGCTCTTCTCCAAGATCCGCTCCAAGCCCGGCTACCAGCCGAGCAAGCCCACCGTCGTGGCGCTGGCCCTTGCCCTGGGCCTCACGCTGCCGCAGACGCGGGAGCTCCTGGCCCGAGCGGGACTCGCGCTCTCCGGCAGCAGCAAGTTCGACGTGATCGTGGCCTTCTACCTCTCGCGAGGCGTGCACGACGTCATGACCGTGAACGAGGCGCTGTTCGCCTTCGGCCAGCCGCTGCTGGGCTCGCAGTAGCGGACCGGGCGAGAAGGACGGGCGTTGCCGCGACGCTGCCGTGATGCCACCACGAGTCTTTCACGAACCTGCCACGGCCCTGCTGTGGGGCTTCCTCCGACCTGCCGCAATCCTTCCACCCAGATGTCGCCCGGCGGTTTACCTCCCGGGGCTGCCGGCCGCGTAATCTCGTCGTCGTAATGAGAGTGACGGCGAGAGGAGCGGACATATGCGCAAAGACCGAATCGACCCTCGTGGCGGGTGACCCGGGGCGTGGCGTGGAGGCTACTTCTGCAGCGACCCCCGGACTGCGGGACTGTATCTACGGCCAGGCCGTGGGCGACGCGCTCGGAGTGCCGTATGAGTTCCGCGCACGGGGGAGCTTCGCGTGCACGGGCATGACGGGGCACGGCACGCACGACCAGCCGGCGGGCACGTGGTCGGACGACACCTCGATGGCGCTTGCCATCTGCGACAGCTATCGTGAGCTGGGGCGCATTGACACGGACGACATTCGGATGCGCTTCCGCCGGTGGTACGAGGAGGGCGCCTACACCGTGGACGGCCTCTTTGACGTGGGCGGCACGTGCGCGCGGGCCATCCGGGAGGGCCGCGGCATGGCAGGCGGGCGCGACAACGGCAACGGGTCGCTCATGAGGACGCTGCCGCTTGCCTTCACGCCGGCGACCGACGACGAGGTGCGCGCCGTCTCGGCGGTGACGCACGCCCACCCGCTCTCGTGCGGCCTCTGTGTGGAGCTCGTGCACGTGGCGCGGCGCCTGATGGCGAGTGCGTCACCTACGGAGGCGGCAGGGGAGTACGCTCGGCTGCGCGAACGCCCCAGGCACGAGGTGCGCAGCGGCGGCT
The DNA here is from genome assembly GCA_944321515.1 of uncultured Atopobiaceae bacterium. Taxonomy (GTDB): domain Bacteria; phylum Actinomycetota; class Coriobacteriia; order Coriobacteriales; family Atopobiaceae; genus Thermophilibacter. Next base: position 270,053 of record CALULO010000002.1, read on the forward strand.
TTGTGCGCGACACCTTCGAGGCGGCTTTGTGGTGCCTGCTCACGACCTCGAGCTACGAGGAGTGCGTGCTGGCCGCCGTCAACCTGGGCGATGACACCGACACCACGGCCGCCGTGGCGGGCGGCCTCGCTGGCATCGCCTACGGCGAGGCGACGATCCCGGTGGGCTGGTTAGCCGTGCTGTGCGGGAGGGACGTCATCGAGGGTTGTCTGTTCTAGGAGATTCAGGCGTATGCTGCAGCTGCTTTCGAGACCGAGGACTGCAGGGCCTCTATTTCCTGGAGGACAAATATAGATTTCATACTATTGAAAAAATATAATACTATAGAGCGTAATTGAAGATATATTCAAAAATGAAGATGGCTCACTGTCTGAATGACCTATCATTAAATATTTATACCAATTATATACATAACCTGCTTTGGCAGAAAACTGCGATTATTACCGACTACGGACCAAAAGCATACAGGATACTCCGCTTATCCTGACTATTCTAGGTGGTTGACGGAATAGATGGTGCTAACAGTCTTAAGGTTGCATAAAATTGATTATACTGCATTTAAAAATAGACAGGATTTGTAGGTGAGCTAGGAGTCACCATGATTGACCTCGATCGTACGATGTTCTTTAAAGCAAAGTTTGATGTAAGTTCGAGCTCGGGAGAAGATGTCCTTTGGTCTGTTGTAATGAGTCTAAGAGAGTGGTCAAAATATAAAGCAAGGCGAGACGGATATTCGATTCCGGGCTCGGTCAATTGTTGGAGCAAGCTAAAATACGGCAATATTATTAAAGCAGATGGTGCCGAAGTTGAGCTTTTCTCCGCTGCTTATTGTAAAGAGGGAGTCTATACTTGGGCTTGCCAGCATATTGAAACCGTTCATGTTCTTGGTTTGGCGCCAAGACGATGGATAACCGAAGTTGGATTTGAGGGCCATTCCTCAGATAGAGGCTCAATTTCAATCATCACAATGTATAGCGATGCGCCTGGGTTCTTGGGTCCTTTGCAGGAGGCACCATCTCCAAGCATTCCTGCAATCATTAGATATCTTATTAAAAATACTCATTTGGTGTGCTCAAGCGATGGTCGTAAGCTACCATCTAGCGCGTTGGAACTTAGCTATGAAGATATAGATGCCGAGTATGATTTGCTTGCAAATCCTGAGCGCCAGACGCCAGTGATATTGGTTAGCCCTTCATCTGACGGGGACCATCTTCTAAATCCAGAGAAGATATATCGGCTTCTAGGTCCCAATGCTAGAGTGCTCTATGCGAAGGATTTCGGCATTATAGACACCTTAAATAG
>CALULO010000003.1 GCA_944321515.1 uncultured Atopobiaceae bacterium
GAAGGGCGTGAAGGGAGCGAAGAGCGTTGCTGCCTAGGCTAGCCCCTTGTCACACAAACTACCGAAGCCTCCTATTTTGTGACTTCGAGCGAGTTGCCAGCTATCAGCTCGCTCGAAGTCACATTTCCGTCTACAAAAGCGTGACTTCGAGCGAGCTAACCTACTCCGACTCACTCAAAGTCACGTTTCTTCGAGCAAAAGCGTGACTTCGAGCGAGTTAACGTCAGACGACTCATCCGAAGTAACGCTTTCAAATGAAAAAGCGCGACTTTGAGCGAGCCAGCGTTTGTCGCCTCGCTTAAAGTCACGTTTTCAAGCGATAAAGTGACATTGAGCGAGCCGTCACCAGTCAACTCGACCGAAGTCACGTCTCGGGCAGCGAAGAGGGCACATGCGAGAGAGGCACACGCGAGAAGGACCTCGCGCCGGCGACCGACGTTGCGACGCGCGTCGCCGCGCACCGCAGTCTGCAAAACACCCGCACGGTGCTAGGAATAAAGCCCAGCTCAGAGCCGTTGGGCCGTGATTTTGGTCTATACGCGGGTGACAGTTGCGCAGGCGCGCCAAAACAGGTAAAAACAAGTGAGACCTGGGCAGGGGGCTCAGGCAAGAGAGAGGAACTAACATGAAGGCTACGGTCAACGAGGATTGCATCGGCTGCGGGCTCTGCGAGGGCACCTGCCCGGACGTCTTCTCCATCTCTGACGACGGCGTCGCCGTTGCCATCGAGGAGGACGTGCCCGAGGACGCCGAGGACAGCGCCCAGGAGGCCGCGGACAACTGCCCCGTCTCTGCCATCACGGTCGAGTAGCTGGCAGTCGTCACCGAACGCCTGGCGGGGGCCGCAGGACGGCTCCCGCTATTTTTGTATTGAGGAGGGGTGCGCGTGCACCTGATTCTGGCATCTCAGTCGCCACGCCGAAGGGGGCTGCTCGAGCAGGCGGGCTTCGAGCTCACGGTGGCGCCGTCTGACATCGACGAGGCCCGCCGCCCCGGCGAGAGCCCCGTGGAGCTCGTGGAGCGCCTGGCCCGCGGGAAGGCGCGTGTAGCGCTGCCGCTGCTGTGCGACGCGGCCAACGGCGCCGTCGCCGTCGTGGCCGCTGACACCATCGTCTGGACCGACGCCGGCGAGGTGCTCGGCAAGCCCGCCGACGAGGCCGACGCCGCCCGCATGCTGCGCGAGCTCTCGGGCCGCGCCCACCACGTCTCGACCGGGGCCTGCGTCGCGGCTGTCGGGCCGGACGGAACGGCGGAACGGGCCACGAGCTTCGTGGAGACCACCGACGTCACCTTCTGGGAGCTGACCGACGACGAGGTCGCGGCCTACGCGGCCTCCGGCGAGCCCAGCGACAAGGCGGGTGCCTACGGCATCCAGGGGGCGGGTCGCCTGCTCGTCCGCGAGATCCACGGCGACTACCAGAACGTCGTGGGCCTTCCGGTGGCACGCCTAATCCGCGAGCTCGGCGCGCTCCTTGGCGAGAAGGACCTCGTCGCGCGCGCCATAAAGATGGGAGGACCCCTTGCCTAGTGAGAACGCCTTCTCCGCCGAAGGCCGAGCCGACGCCGCGGCGACGCCGCGGCCCGCACCAGAGATCGACAGCGTCACCCAGATCCCCGGCGTGCTCGCCGGCCATGCCACGCTCGAGGCGGCAGGCACGGGATGCACCGTCATCGTCTGCCCCGAGGGCTGCACGGGCGGCGTCGACGTGCGCGGAGGGGCCCCGGCGACGCGGGAGACCGACCTCCTGCGCCCGGAGGAGACCGTCGACGTGCTCCACGCCGTGGTGCTCTCCGGCGGCAGCGCCTACGGCCTTGCGGCGTCATGCGGCGTGGCCGAGGAGCTCGAGCGCCGCGGGTACGGCCTCGACGTGGGAGTGGCCCGCGTGCCGATAGTGTCCGGAGCGTGCCTCTTTGACCTCGCCTGCGGGGACGCCCAGGTGCGCCCGGGCGTCGAGGAGGGCCGCGCGGCCTGCGCGTCCGCCTTCGACTGCGTCGGCAAGCCGCTCGAGCGCGGCAACGTCGGCGCGGGCGCCGGCTGCACCGTGGGCAAGCTCGCAGGCCCCGGACGTGCGATGAAATCCGGCCTCGGCGAGGACGTCGAGTGCGCCGGCGAGCTCGTCTGCGGCGCCGTCGCCGCGGTGAACGCGTGCGGCGACGTGGTCGACCCGGAGACGGGCGAGCGCGTGGCCGGTCTCAGGACACCGGACGGCACCGGACTCGCAAGCAGCTCAGAGGCCCTTATCGGCGGCTTTGCGACGATGCCGCTCGAGCGCACCAACACCACCATCTCCTGCGTGGTTACCAACGCGCGCCTCACCAAGGCGCAGGCGACAAAGGTCGCCCAGATGGCGGCCGACGCATACGCCCACGCCATCTCCCCCACCCACACGACCAACGACGGCGACACCGTCTTCGTGATGGCCACAGGAGCCGTGGAGGCCCCGGTCGACGTGGTGGGCGCCCTTGCCGTCAAGGCCCTCGGCCGTGCCATCGTCGACGGGGCGCGCTCGGCCGAGGGCGCCTACGGCTACCCTGCCGCCCGCGACCTCTAGGCGCAAAAACACCGTGCTTCAGCCTGGCGCCCCGCCGCCCGCACAGGTGGCGGGGCGCCTTGCATGCATCACCTCACGCCGGACCCCGCACGAAACCCCTCCCGCCCGCGCGCCGGAAAGCAACCGGAGAACGGGAGGAGGGGGTGGTTTCGAGCAGCTGACTCGGCAGCCGGGGCTAGTTGAACTTCACGAGCTTCTGCGCGGCGCGGTAGCCGGCGAGCGTGAGCGCCCTGCCCACCGTGCCGGGCAGGTTCGTGGCAAGCCCCACCACGCCGTGACGGGCCCGGCGGTACATCCGCCGGTCGTAGGAGCGCAGCTCGTCCCAGAGGGCCTGGAGCTCGTCCATGGCGTCCGGGCGGTCGCTCTTCTTGGAGAAGACCGAGCAGATGGCCATGATGATCGTGAAGTAGTTCATCATGTAGCTGCGCAGCTTCACGGAGTCGACGTCCTGGTAGACGTGGTAGGCGTGCATCATCACACGGGCCACGCGCCAGTAGTGGTCAACGCGGCTCGTGAGCACCTTGTCGTTGACGGACTGGTCCTCGCGCCCGATGAAGTAGCGGTAGACGTCCACGTCAAGGTAGTAGAGGCTGCGGCACTTGGGGAACGGCACGTACGCGTAGATGTTGTCCACGTAGAAGGTGTGGGGCGGCATGGAGAGGCCCGCCTCGCGCAGGACGTCCACGCGATAGGTGAGCGCGTGCATGAGCAGGTACTGCCACATCATGAAGTGGCCCATGTCGTTCCAGGTGAAGACGCGGCCAACCGGCAGCACGTGACGGTAGTCGACCACGTTGCGGGTGTCGTCCTCGACGTGCTCGTAGACGTAGTTGGTGATCACAAGGTCAACGAGGTCGCCGATCTCCACGAAGCGGCGCAGCTGCTCGAGGAGCGCCATCACGGCGTCGGCGTCCACCCAGTCGTCAGAGTCGACGTTCTTGAAGTAGACGCCGGACGCGTTTGCCACGGCCTTCATGACCGCCGCGCCGTGGCCGCCGTTCTCCTGGTGCACCGCCTTGATGATCGTAGGGTAGCGCTCGGCCCACGCGTCGGCCTTGGCCGGGGTGTCGTCCTTGGCGGAGCCGTCGTCCACGATGACGATCTCGACGTCCTCCGCATAGCCCGTGCCCTCGAGGATGGACTCGATGCAGTGGTCCATGTAGTCCGCGGAGTTGTAGCACGGGATGCCGAAGGTGATGGTCTTTTTCATGCTGGTCCTTCTCGGTGCGCACGCAGCGGGCCCCGCTGCCGGGGCCCGCTCAACGCAGTCTAGTTGTGCTGGGAGATGATCTCGTCGGAGAGGTCGAGGGCGGAGGCCACGACGCCGTCCATGTCGTAGTAGCGATACTCGGCAAGGCGCCCCACGCAGTGGAAGTTCACGAGGCCGGAGACGCGCTCGCGGTAGCGACGGTAGAGGTCGAGGTTGTCGTCCTCGAGGATCGCGTAGTAGGGCGTCTCGCCGGAGCCGGGGGTGTAGGCCTTGGAGTACTCGCGCATGATCGTGGTCTTGCCGGGCACCACCTGGCCGGTCATGTTCTTGAACTCGGTGATACGCGTGAAGTCCTCGCTCGTGGTGTAGTTGACGGTGCCAACGGGCTGGAACTGGTCCACGTCGAGCGTCTCGAAGTCCATGTCAAGCGTGCGGTACGGCAGCGCGCCCAGGTCCAGGCCGAAGAGCTCGTCGAGCGGGCCGGTGTAGATGATCTCCCCGCCGTAGGGGCGCCCGCAGACGCTCACGCTCGTCTCGCTGACGCTGAGCAGGTCGCGCGCGTCCACGCCGAGAATGACGTCGATGCAGTCATGGTCGAGCATGTGCTCGAAGAGGGCCGTGTAGCCCTCGGCCGGCATACCCTGGAAGGGGGCGCCGGGGAAGTAGCGGTCGTCGTCACCCACGAAGACGGGGACGCGCCCGGTGATCGAGGGGTCGATCTGGTCCGGAGTCTGCCCCCACTGCTTCATCGTGTAGTGGAGGAAGACGTTCTCGAAGACGTAGTCTGCAACCTCGACGAGCTCGGGGTCGTTCTTCTCGCGGAGCTCCATGATCGGCACCTTCTTGTTCTCGCCGAAGGTGGCCACGAGCTTCTGGTAGAGCTTCTCGCCCTTCTCCTCGCCGAACGCGAGCTTGAGGGAGCGGTGGTTGAACGGCACGGGCATGAGCGTGCCGTGGATGTTGGCGAGGACCTTGTGCTGGTAGTCGGTCCACTCGGTGAAGCGCGAGAGGAACTCGTTCACGCGCTCGTTGGTGGTGTGGTAGATGTGCGGGCCGTACTTGTGCACGAGGATGCCCGCGTCGTCGACGTAGTCGTAGGCGTTGCCTGCGATGTGGTCGCGACGCTCCAGGATGGCCACCTTGAAGCCGCACGACTCGGCGAGGCGGCGGGCACAGACGGCCCCCGCATAGCCAGCGCCAACCACGATGGCGTCATATGTGTCGGGGTTGAACCCCGCGGGCAGACCGTTCACGATACCCATACGCGTCCTCTCAGCGTCTCTTACTGCGGTCGCCGGGCGGCGCCGCGCACGTGCGGCACACGCTCGCCCAATCGTCCGCATGATTCTAGCACCTCGCCCCTATAATGAACCCCGACGCGCCCGCAGCCCGCCAACCAGCACGAAACGCGGCGTGAGCGCATGACTATTGGGGCTTTTTTGTGAAGGAGAGCACATGAGCGACTTTCTCGCCCGCATGAAGGCGGCCGCAAAGGCCAACAAGAAGACGATCGTCCTGCCCGAGGGCGAGGACCCGCGCACCATCGAGGCAGCGCGCAAGATCATGGAGGAGGACCTGGCCAACCTGGTCATTCTGGGCGACCCGGCCCAGATCGACGTCGAGGGCGTGACCGTCATCGACCCGACCTCCCCCACCGCCCCCAAGCACGAGGCCTACGCCCAGAAGTTCGCCGAGCTTCGCGCCAAGAAGGGCGTGACCATCGAGCAGGCCCGCGCCCAGATGATGGACGCCACCTACTACGGCACCATGATGGTCAAGATGGGCGACGCCGACGGCCTGGTCTCCGGCGCCTGCCACTCCACCGCCAACACGCTGCGCCCGGCGCTGCAGATCCTCAAGACCGCCCCGGGCACCAAGCTCGTCTCAGCCTTCATGGTCATGTGCACCAAGACCCCCGAGTACGGCGCCGACGGCACGCTGATCTTCGCCGACTGCGGCCTCAACATCGCCCCCACCGCCGAGGAGCTCTCCGAGATCGCCCTGGCGTCCGCGGAGTCCTGGACCGCCTTCATGGGCGACGTCGAGCCCAAGGTCGCCATGCTCTCCTACTCCACCATGGGCTCGGCCGGCGGCGACGTTGCCAAGAAGGTCCAGGAGGCCACCGTCTTTGCCAAGGAGAAGCGCCCCTCCCTCGCCGTCGACGGCGACCTGCAGCTCGACGCCGCCATCGTGCCGACCGTGGCCGCCCTCAAGGCGCCCGAGAGCGACGTGGCCGGCCACGCCAACGTCCTCGTCTTCCCCGACCTCGAGACGGGCAACATCGGCTACAAGCTCGTCCAGCGCTTCGGCAACGCCGAGGCCTACGGCCCCATCCTGCAGGGCATCGCCAAGCCGGTGAACGACCTCTCGCGCGGCTGCTCCGCCGACGACATCGTGGGCGTGGTGGCCATCACCTCCGTCCAGGCGCAGATGGCCGAGTAGCCGCTGAGCTGACGACGCCCCTCGATAAGGCGAGAAGAACCTCGTGCCTCATGTGAGCGGCCCGGCTGCGTTGGCAGCCGGGCCGCTTCGCGTCGTTCAGGCTGTCAACCGGCAGCTACCCCATGATCGGGTGCGGGCCGGCGGCGCGGACCTCGGGGTCCATCGTCTGCAGACGGTCCTCCGCGTTGTCCACGAACATCTGGGCCAGTGCCTCGGCCGTCTTGTCGTAGGCGGCGCGGTCCTCCCAGGTGTTGCGGGCGTTGAGCAGCTCGGACGGCACGCCCGGGCAGGTGGTGGGCACGTCGAGGTTGAAGCGCTCGTCGTGCACGAACTCGCAGTCGTCGATGATGCCGGACTGTGCGGCCTCCACCATCTTGCGCGTGTAGGCAAGCTTGATGCGCCTGCCGGTGCCGTAGGGGCCGCCGGTCCAGCCGGTGTTGATGAGGTAGACGCGCACACCGCCCTGGTCGATCTTCTCGCCGAGCATCTGAGCGTAGACGTTGGGGTCAAGGGGCATGAACGGTTCGCCGAAGAGCGAGGAGAACGTGGGCTGCGGCTCCTTGATGCCGCGCTCGGTGCCCGCCACCTTGGAGGTGAAGCCGGTCATGAAGTGGTACATCGCAGCGTCGCGGTCCAGCTTGGAAATCGGCGGCAGCACGCCGAAGGCGTCGGCCGTAAGGAAGATGACCACGTCCGGGGTTCGCTTGGCGCGACCCTTGGCCACCGCTCCCGGCACGAACTCCACCGGGTAGGCCACGCGGCCGTTCTCGGTGAGCGAGGTGTCGAAGTAGTCCGCCTGGCGCGTGTCCGGGTCGATGACCACGTTCTCGCACATGGAGCCGAAGCGGATTGCGTTCCAGATCTGCGGCTCGGTCTCCGGCGTGATGTCGATGGTCTTGGCGTAGCAGCCGCCCTCGATGTTGAAGACCTTGTCGTCCGCCCAGCCGTGCTCGTCGTCGCCGATGAGCAGGCGGTCCTCGGCGGCCGAGAGCGTGGTCTTGCCGGTGCCGGAGAGGCCGAAGAAGACCGTGGTGCCGTGCGAGCGCGGGTTCATGTTGCAGGAGCAGTGCATGGTGAGCACGTGGTCCTCAACGGGCAGCAGGTAGTTCATCACGGAGAAGATCGCCTTCTTGATCTCGCCGCTGTACTGGGTGCCTACCACGAGGATCATGCGCTCCTGGAAGTTGATGAGGACGGCGGCCTCGGAGTGGGTCCCGTAGACCTCCGGGTCGAGCTTGAGGGACGGCGCCGCCATCACGCAGAAGTCCGCCTCGCCGAAGTCGCGCAGCTCCTTCTCGTCCGGGCGGACGAGCATCTGGTGGACGAAGAGAGCCTGGCTCGCAAGCTCGCAGATCGCGCAGATCTTGCGCGAGTAGCGGCGGTCGGCACCGGCCAGCCCGTGCACCACGAAGAGGCGGCGCTCGGAGAGGTGGCCGATGACCTCGGCCTTGACCCGGTTGTAGCTCTCGACGGAGAAGGGGACGTTGACGCTGCCCCAAGCGATCTTGTCGTGAACGTCAGGCGTGTCGACGATGAAGCGGTCCTTGGGCGAGCGGCCCGTGTACTGCCCCGTGATGACGGAGAGCGAGCCGGTGCTCGTGAGCTCGCCCTCGCCGCGCTCGACGGCGGTCTCGATGAGCACCGCGGGAGAGGCGTCGATGACAGTCTTCTCCTCAGTGTGGGCGATGCCGTAGCGCAGAAGTTCCTCGATGACCATCCCGTCCTCCTTAGAGCGGCCCGTGGCCGCGGTGGCGTTTGCGGTGAGTCGTGCCCAATTGATTGTTCCCCAAACCGGCGACGACGCATGCAAAGTTAACAAATCCCGAACTGATTTCAAGCGTTTGCGCCGCTCATTGAGCATGTCATGCCGTCCACGGCAACCGATGAGACAACTCGTCCGTCATGCGCTATGTTAATGAGCGATTGGCCATTCAAACGAGGAGGCACCATGTCTGAGCTCACGACCATCTCGAGCGGGAACCTTGAGGCGACGGTAGATTCGATGGGGGCCCAGCTCATGAGCCTACGCCTCGACGGGGCCGAATACCTCTGGCAGGGCGACGAGCGCTACTGGGCGCGCCGCGCCCCCGTCCTCTTTCCCATCGTCGGGTGCCTGCGGGGGGACCACGCCGTGAGCGCACAGGGGGACGTGAGCCTCAAGCGCCACGGCATCGCCCGCCTCTACGAGCACCGCGTCGTGGAGAGGGACGCCGCGCACGTGACCTACGAGCTCTCCTCGGGCGACGAGACCCGCAAGTCCTTCCCGTTCGACTTCAGGCTCAACATGACCTACTCCGTGGAGGGCGGGCGCCTCGCCCAGACCTTCCGCGTCACCAACACCGGCGAGGTCGACCTTCCCTTCACGCTCGGCGGGCACCCCGCCTTCAACGTGCCCGCGCCCGGCGGCGAGGGCGAGGCGTTCTCCGACTACGAGCTCGTCTTCCCGCAGCGCTGGACCGCCGTGGTCCCCAGCATCGACGAGGCGGGCCTCCACGACTTCTCGAGCACCCATGAGGTCATGCGCGACTCCGACCGCCTCCCCCTCTCCCACGAGCTCTTCGAGCGCCTGCTGACCATGGTGCTCGTCGACGTGCCGGGACGCTCCGTGAGGCTCGTCGGCCCCTCCGGGCATGGTGTGGAGATGTGCTTCGACGGGTTTGACTACCTCGGCGTCTGGACCTCCTCCCCCGACTCCCCCTTCGTCGCCATCGAGCCGTGGGTGGGCTGCGCCACGGCCTACGACGAGTCGGACGTGTTCGAGGAGAAGCGCGGCACCGTCACGCTCGCACCGGGCGCCTCGTACGAGCGCACCTTCACCGTGAGGCCGCTCTAGTGGCGGGGTCAATCCGCCCGGCGACCGAGGCCGACCTCGACGCGGTCGTCCGCACCTACGACGCAGCGCGCGCTTTCATGCGCGCGCACGGGAACACGGTGCAGTAGGTGGGCGGCTACCCCGGCAGGATGAGCGCCGAGCGCGACTTCCAGAACGGATGGCTGTGGGTGCTTGACGATGCGGACGGCGTTGCGGCCGCCATGAGCGTCATGCCGGGCCCCGACCGAACCTATGCCTCGATTGAAGGAAGGCCCTGGCTCAATGACGAGCCCTACTGGGTCATGCACCGCCTCGCCACGGCGCGGCAGGGGCGTGGCCTCGGCACGCGGATGCTCGAGTGGCTCTGCGCGCACCACGACAACGTGCGCGCAGACACCCACGAGTCAAACGCCGCGATGCAGGCCGCGCTCGAGGGCCGCGGCTTCGTGAGGTGCGGAACCATCATCTGCGACGACGGGACGCCGCGGGTCGCCTACCACTTCGTGCGGCCCGCCCGCGCCTAGAGCCCTAGCCCCGGCAGGCGTCGACGAAGGCGCGCCAGAGCCCCATGTCGGTCTCCAGGCGGTCCCAGGTGTACTCGGGGTGCCACTGAACCCCGATGCAGAAGCGCTCCGAGGGAACCTCGATTGCCTCGGGGACGCCGTCGGTGGCACGGGCCACAAGTCGGACGCCCTCGCCGAGCCTGTCGACGCAGCAGTGGTGGCTCGAGTTCGCCTGGACGAGCGTGGCGCCTCCCAGCGCCCGGCACAGGAGCGAGTCGGGCTCCACCTCCACGGGGTGCGCAGGGTCATTGAGGATCGAGGTGTGGCGCCAGAGCGCCGTCCCCTCCCGGGGCTCGAGGGACGGGACGTCCATGCAGAGCGTCCCGCCGAGCACCACGTTGAGCAGCTGGGTACCGCGGCAGGTCGTGAAGAGCGGCTTGTGCGCAGCCAGCACGGCATGGACGAGCCTCGTCTCGAAGGCGTCCCGCTCCGGGCAGAGCAGCGCGGGGTCGTAGCCGGGCTTCTCGCCCCACAGGGTCGGGCTCACGTCCTGGCCGCCGGGTATGGCAACCCCGTCGGCCATCTCAACGCATGCCTTAAGCACGTCGTCGTCATCGGTGAGCGGCATCATGAGCGGAAGCCCGCCCGCCGCCACGATCGCGTTTGCGAAGACGCTCGCCATGGCCTCCTCGGGCGCGAGCTGCTCGGGGACGGCAAGGGTGGGCCGGGGAACCTCCCAGCGCGGGGCGAGGAGGACGAGCGGACGAGACGTGGCACTGCAGGACATGCGAGAAGGACCTCCCGGGTTCGGATGCTTTCGGTTACTCTTGGCTTCGGCTACGCTGCTGGCGAGATGCGGGCGACGTGCGCTCAGTGGCCCTTGATGGAGTCCAGGAAGTCGCGGGCGCGCTGCGTCGCGGGGTGGTCGAAGAACTCGTCCGGCGCGCCCTCCTCCACGATCTGCCCGTCGGCCATGAAGACCACGCGGTCGGCCACGCGGCGGGCGAAGTTCATCTCGTGCGTGACCACGACCATGGTCATGCCGCCGCGCGCGAGCTCGACCATGACGTCAAGCACCTCGTTGATCATCTCGGGGTCGAGCGCGCTCGTGGGCTCGTCGAACATCATCGCCTTGGGCTGCATCGCCAGCGACCGGGCGATCGCAGCGCGCTGCTGCTGGCCGCCGGAGAGCTGGGCGGGGACCTTGTGGGCCTGCTCCGCCACACCCACGCGCTTGAGGAGCTCCATCGCGCGCGACTCGGCCTCCTGCTTGCCCATGCCGAGCACCTCGCGCGGGCCCAGCGTCACGTTGTCGAGAATCGTCATGTGGGCGAAGAGGTTGAACTGCTGGAACACCATCCCCAGCTCGGCGCGCATCCTCGTGAGGTCCTTGCCCTCCTGCGGGAGCGGCTCGCCCTCAATGAGGATCTCCCCGGAGTCGATGGTCTCGAGGCGGTTGATGGTGCGGCACATCGTGGACTTGCCCGAGCCGCTCGGCCCGATGACCACGAGCACCTCGCCCTTCTCGACCTTGAGGTTGATGTCCTTCAGGACGTGGAGGTCACCAAAGTACTTGTCAACGTGACGAAGCTCGATGATGGGGACGTTCTTCTCGCCCGGTGCTTGCTGTGCCATGTCCCTCCTATCGCAGGTTGGCTTGAGAGGACCGCTTCTAGCGGATGATCTTCACGCCGGTACGGTTGGCCACGTAGACCGACGCCTTGTTGATCAGGAAGTTGATGAGGATGTAGATGACGGCCACCACGAGGTACATCGAGACGAGCGCGTCATAGCTCGTGATGAGCACGCGGGCGTTCTGCATGAGGTCGGGGTAGCTCACCACGTAGGCCACCGTCGTGTCCTTGACCACCACCACGAGCTGCGCGATGAGCGACGGGATGACGTATCGCACCGCCTGCGGGAGAACGATCTTGAACATGATCTTGGCCGGGGAGAGCCCGATGGAGACCGCGGCCTCCACCTGGCCCTTGGGCACCGCGTTGACGCCGGCGCGAAACACCTCGGCCAGCACGCCCGAGGCGGCGAGGGCCACCGGCAGCGCGAGCATCCAGAAGGAGGGCATCTTAAGGCCGAGCTGCGCGGGGACAAAGAAGAAGAAGTAAATGAGCAGCAGGCTCGGGACGCCGCGGAAGAAGTCAGTGACCACACGGCAGACGACCGACAGAGGGGCCACGCCGCTCGTGCGCCCCAGCATGAGCAGGAGGCCTAGGACCAGGGCGATGACGCCCGCCGTGATGGCGACCTCCACCGTGCCCAGGAGCCCCTGCAGGAGGAAACGCCACGTGGTCCACTCAAGGAAGAAGGACCAGTAGCGCGGGGCGAGCTGCCCCGTCACGTAGAACTGCCGGACGACCGCCGCGATGCCCGCCGCCACGAGCAGCGCGGACAGGACCGTGCCGATAACGATCTTGCGGCGCGTACGCGGGCCTGGCTCCTCGTAGAGGGCGTCGCGCATGGAGGTGCCCCGGGGGCGTGCGGCTCTTCTCAGTGCGCTCATCGTAGGATCCTCACCCTCTTGTCGATACGGTTGCCCACGAGGGAAATCACGAAGGCGGTGCCCACATAGCCCACGGCGGAGACGAGAAACGCCAGGATGCCGCCTGTGGCACGCGTGTTGACGTAGGAGACCACGCCGGTGAGCTCCTGCGGGTTGAGCGGCACCTGGGAGCCGAGCGCCGTGGTGAGCATCACGGCGATGAGGAGGTTGGTCATCGGCAGCACAGTGGTACGAAGAGCCTGGGGAATCACAATCCGCCTCAGGATCTTCGTGAACGAGAGGCCCAAGGACCGTGCGGCCTCGACCTGGCCCACCCCGATGGTGTTGATGCCGCTCATGAAGTTCTCGGAGCCGAAGGCCGAGCCCAGGAGGATGGTGGTCGCGATGACGCAGGTGCGCCAGTCAAGCACGATCTTCAGGTCAGGCAGGGCGTAGGCTATGAGGATGAGCAGCGCGACGCCGGGGATGTTGCGAAAAATCTGCACATAGAGGTCACCAACCACGCGCAGCGGCCCGAACGGGCAGACACGCATCACCGTGACGGCCACGGCCAGCACCATCACGAAGACGAACGACACCGCCGTCATGGACCAGGTGGCAAGAAGGCCGTTGAGGTAGTTCTGCCCGTATGTGCCGAGAAGCTCGGAGAGCCCCATGGAACCTCCTTACGCGAGCGGGCCCGTCGTGACGTGAGCGACGGGCCCAGCGTGCGGTCAAGCCTGTGCGCCGGCGCCAAGGCTCCCTCGGCGCCGGCGCGAGAGAGCCACTAGGCGCCGATGGCAGGAGGCTCGGGGGCCTCGTCGATCTGGGCGCGGTCGCCGATGCAGACCTTCCAGAGGTCGGCCCAGACGCCCTCGTCCTCGATGCGCTGCAGCCAGGCGTTGACGAAGTCGACGCCGTCGGAGTTCAGCGGCAGGCCGATGCCGTAGGGGTCAACCGGGCCGAATTCATCGCCGGCAAGGCGGTAGCGGCCGGGGTTGCGGGCCATCGAGCCCAGCTGCATGGCCGTGTCGATGACGTAGGCGTCAACGCGTCCCTGCTCAAGGGCACTTCTGGCCTCCTCGTCGGTGGCGAACTCCTGGACCATCGCGTCGGGGGCGTACTCCTCCAGGATGGAAGGGCCGGTGGAGCCGGACTGCGCGGCCACGTTGCGACCGGCGAGGTCGTCCACGGAGTTGATGTCGGTGTTGTCCGCCATCACAAGGATTGACTGCTGGGTGGTGTAGTACGGCCCCGCGAAGGAGATGACCTCCTTACGGTCGTCGTTGATGGAGTAGGTGGCGAAGACGGCGTCCACCTGGTCGTTCTGCAGGACGCTCTCGCGCGTGTTGGAGGTGACCTGCGTGATCTCCTGGGCGTTCTCGTCACCCAAGATGTAGCGGGTGAGCAGCTGAGAGAGGCCGGCATCAAAGCCGCGCGTCTTGCCGTCAACCTCGTTGAGCAGGGAGAAGAGCATGGAGGTCTGGACGCCGCCGATGCGCATGGTGCCGGCGTCCTTGATCTTGGTGGCCCACTCGGAGGCGGCGATCTCCTCGTCGGTGGCAACGGAGCCGCTGGCGATCAGCGCGTCATAGGCCTCCGCGTCGAGCGTGGACTCCTCCGAGGCCTGCTCGTCCGTGGAGCTGGCGTCGTCGCTGGCGGCGGGCGCCTCGGAGTCGCACGCGGCGAGACCGAGGCCCGCGAGGGCGGCGGCGCCGAAGCCGAGGGCCTGGCGGCGGGTGAGCGTGAGGTCATTAAGTGACATATCTGTTCCTTTCCCTGGGAACTGGTCGCAGAACGAAAATATACCCACCTGGTGGGAGTTACAAGCACCGGTCACTTTTCCGCAATAAAGCGTCTCCGGCGTTACGGCACCGCGCTGCCAAGTGCGTTCTGCCGCACGACACCGGCTCGCAAGTGCGTCCGGTCGCACGGTACCGGCTCGCAAGTGCATTCTCCTTGGCGAGAAAAACCTCCCAAGTGCATTGGCTATACATAAAAAGGCGCGGGGGTGCATCCTTCCGGAATGCACTCCCGCGCCCCAGCCAAACCCAATCGGAAGGTACAGCGCGAAGAAGTCGGCCAGTCCTAGCCGAGGAGCTCCTCGACGTCGAGGGCAATCATGTACTCCTCGTTGGTCGGGACCACCATGACGGTGATCGCGGAGTCGTCCGCGGAGATCACGCGCGGCTCGTCGGAGCGCACGGCGTTCTTCTCGGGGTCGATCTTGACGCCCATCCAGGCAAGGCGGTCGGCCACGCCGGCGCGCATCTCGTCGGAGTTCTCGCCGATGCCGGCGGTGAAGGCCATGGTGTCCACGCCCTCCATGGAGGCGGCCATCTCCGCGAAGAGCTGGGAGGTGCGGTAGTAGAACATGTCGAGCGCCATCTGGCAGTGCTCGTCGCCGTTGTGCGCGCCCTCCTCGATGTCACGGGAGTCGGAGGAGACGCCGGAGACGGCGAGCAGGCCGGACTGCTTGTTCATCATCGTGTCGATGTCATCCATCGAGTAGCCGCCGACGCGGTTGAGGTAGAAGACGGTCGCGGGGTCGAGTGTGCCGCAGCGGGTGCCCATGATGAGGCCGTCGAGCGGGGTGAGGCCCATCGTGGTGTCCATGCACTTGCCGTCCTCGATGGCGCACAGGGAGGCGCCGGAGCCGAGGTGGCAGCTCACGAGCTTGTGGGTCTTCTCGCCCATGAGCTCGTGGACCGTGCGCCAGATGAAGCGGTGGCTCGTGCCGTGCGCGCCGTACTTGCGGACGTGGAACTTGTCGACGACGTCACGCGGGAGGGCGTAGCGCCAGGCGCGCTCGGGCATGTTGTAGTGGAAGGAGGTGTCGGGGACGATGACGTTGCCGATCTCGGGGAACATGTCGCGGCAGATCTCGATGACGTCGGCCTCGGCGTAGTTGTGCAGCGGCGCGAGCGGCGCGACCTCGCGGACCCAGCCGAGGGTCTCGTCGGTCACGACGGCGGACTCGGGGAAGTACCAGCCGCCCTGGACCACGCGGTGGCCGATGCCGCCGATGGGCTTGTCGACGCCCTTGAGGATGTCGAAGACGTACTTGATGGCCGTCTTGTGGTCGGGAAGCGCCACCTCGAGCTTCTGCTTCTCGCCGCCCATCTCCTGGTGGCCGACGAACGAGCCGTCGATGCCGATGCGCTCGCAGTTGCCCTTCGCATAGACCTCGCGCGTGTCGACGTCAAGAAGCTGGTACTTAAGCGACGAGCTGCCGGCGTTGATGACAAGGACGTTCATGACTCTCCTCTCACGGGGGCTCCCCCACCTGTGACGTTCCTACAACGTTCATATATTAAGTCCTCAGGCTCGCTGAGGCAGGCGCGGTACGTGTGGGTTTTGTGCAAGAGGGCGAACGACTCGGTAGGCGTAAGGAGACGCCGTCGGGCGGCCCACAGTCATGGGCCGCCCGACGGTACGAGGGACTTTGGCGCGCGGTCGCGGCCGCGCGCGTTTTCAGGGCGTCAGGCGGCACGACCTCCCGAGGGCATTCCGGGCCGTCTACGCGGGGATGAGGCCCTCGCCGAGATCGCACCCGCCGAGTACGTGCATGTGCAGGTGCATGACGGTCTGACCCGCGGCCGCACCGGTGTTCATGATGCAGCGGAAGCCGCTCTCGGCGACGCCGCACTTCTCGGCCACCGCCTTGACCGCCGCCTCCATCGACGCCAGCGTCTCGGCGGGGACGTCGTCGACGAAGTTGTCGTGGTGCGCCTTGGGCACCACGAGCACGTGGACGGGCGCCTGCGGGTTGGCGTCCCGGAAGGCGACAACGTTGTCGTCCTCATAGAGGAACTCGGTGGGGATCTCGCCGTTGGCGAGCTTGCAGAAGATGCAGTCGGACATGGGGTCTCCAATCTCGCTCGCCCGCGCTAGTTGAGGGGCGCGGGCAGATCTGGGGCGGCTACTCGTTGTGACGGGCCGCTACTCGTTGAGGTAGGCGGTGCTCGGGGCTGAGGTGGTGTCGGTCACCGGCGCGTTCTCGTCCGTGGCGTCGAGAAGGACGCGCACCTTCTGCTCCGCCGTAGAGAGGCGCTCGCGCAGGCTCTTGAGCAGCTCGACGCCGCGCGCGTAGCGCTCGAGCGACTCCTCGAGCTCCAGCTCGCCGCTCTCGAGGGAGCGCACGATCTGCTCGAGCTCCACGGACGCCTCCTTGAAGCTCATCTCGTCGATGGGGCGATAGGTGTTCTCTGCCATGTTCTCTCCTCTCGGGGCGTGGCCCCAGCTATTCCTCGGTCGATGCAGGGCGCGCAGCGGACGCGGCGCCCCCGGCGCCCCCCTGCGCCGATACGGGCTCTGGTGCGACGGACGTCACGGCGGCCGCGAAGGAGCCGCCGCCCAGGAGCACACTCACCTCGTCGCCCACGCTGAGCGTCGAGGCGTCCTTAACGACGTGGCCAGCGGCGTCCCGCGCGATGGCGTAGCCACGCGCGAGGACGGCAAGCGGCGAGAGCGCGTCAAGCTGTCCGGCAAGGCGGGCGAGCGTCGACTCGGGCGTGCGCAGCAGCCGCGGCCCCGCCTCCGCAAGCCGCACGGCCACGCGGTCGACCCCCTCCCACGCGCGGGCGAGCAGCCGGGGCGGGGCGTCGTGCAGCCGCTCGGCGGTCTGGGCGAGGTCGGCCTCGGCGTCATGAAGCGGGGCGAGCGGGTCGGTGAGGCAGCGACGCGCGCCGAGTGCCTCGAGCGCCACGCGGCGGCGCGAGAGCTCGGAGTCCATGGCGCCACCCATCAGGCGGGCCTGGGCCTCCACGCGCTGGCGGCGGACCTCGAGCGCGTTGGACATGGCGCGGCCCAGGCGAACCTGGCGCTGGAGCATCTGGCGCTCGACGTCCCCCACGGCCGGGGCCACCGACTCGGCCGCCGCCGTGGGCGTGGATGCGCGCCTGTCGGCGACCATGTCCGCGATCGTGGTGTCGGGCTCGTGGCCGATGCCGGTGACCACGGGCACGGGGCAGGCCGCGATGGCGCGGGCGACGCCCTCGTCGTTGAAGCACATGAGGTCCTCGAACGAGCCGCCGCCGCGCACCAGGAGGATGGCGTCCGGCCGGGACGCGGCCGCGGTTGCGAGCGCGCGCACGATGGTCGCCGGCGCGTCCGCCCCCTGCACCGAGCAACCCACCACGTCGATCTCGACAAGCGGGTTGCGTCGCGCGAGCGTGCGCTTGACGTCCTCTATCACGGAGCCGGAGAGCGAGGTCACAACGCAGACGCGCGAGCAGAACACCGGCACGTGCCGCTTGGCCGAGGCGTCCATGAGGCCCTCGCGCTCGAGCCGGCGGGCGAGCTCGGCCACCTGCTGGCGCAGGAGCCCCTCCCCTGCCGCCTCAACGCGGCTTGCCACGAAGGAGAGCTTGCCGGAGGCCTTGTAGACGTCGAACTTGCCCGTGAGCTGGACGGAGAGGCCGTCGCGCAGCTGAAAGCCCATCTTGGCGGCAGTCCCGCGCCACACGATGACGCTCATGGAGGCCCCGTCGTCCTTAACCTCGAAGTAGCAGTGCCCGGAGCGGGCGTTGGGGCCACGGAAGCCCGACACCTCGCCGTTCACCACGAGGGTGGGCCACGCGGAGACGGCGCCCTTGGCAAGGGCGACCGCGTCGGTGACGGAGAGCGGCGCCTCGCCCTTCTCGGCCGCGCTCATCGGTCGCTGCCCCGGCTTCCGTAGCGCCCGAGCAGGTAGACAAGCTGAATGATGGAGGTGAGGGCGGCGGCAACGTAGGTGAGGGCGGCGGCGGTGAGCACCGAGCGGGCGCCCTTCTCGTCAAGGCCGGCCCCGTTGGCGGAGAGGTAGGCGACCGCGCGGCGCGAGGCGTCAATCTCCACCGGCAGCGTCACCAGCTGGAAGACGACCGAGACCGCAAAGAGCGCGATGGCAAGCTGCACCAGTCCGAAGAAGTTGAGAACCACGCCGAGGAGCAGCAGGACCACCCAGAACTGCTGGGCCAGGTTGACCGCCGGCACGAGGGCGGTGCGAAGGCGGTAGAAGCCGAAGCCACGGGCTGCCTGGATGGCGTGGCCAGCCTCGTGGCAGGCGACGGCGACCGAGGCCACCGAGGCGCCGCGGTAGTTATCGTCCGAGAGGTGGAGCGTGTTGTCCCGCGGGTCATAGTGGTCCGTGAGGCTGCCCGCGCAGCGCGTGATGCCCACGCCGGAGGCGCCGCCCTCGGCGAGCATCCGCCGTGCCACGTCCGCGCCCGTGCCAGGCACGCGGGCGTCAACCTGCGACCACTTTCGATAGGTGCTTCTGATGTATGCCTGCGCGGCGCTGCCGATGACCAGCGCCACGAGGGCGACGATCAGGTATCCGGGGTCTATGCCGTAGCCGAGGCCGTATCCGTAGAAGTGAAGGGGCATCCTCTCTCCAATCCGAGGGTTGTTTCTACCCCATTCTACCCACCGGCCGGACAGAAATTCGGCGGAGCCGTGCCCATGCGAGAACGGCCTTTGACGGGCGAGAAGAACGACCGCCCCGGCGCGGCTACAGAAGCTCTATCTTGCCGTCCTTGACGGTGAGGCCGACCTCGCCGGAGAGGAGACGCTCGAGCGTCGCGCCCGCGAGCTCCCGACGCCAGCCGACGGCCAGACGCGAGGACCCTCGGTCCTGGAGGAACTCAAGCAGGTCGTCGCGCGTGGCGATGAGCTGGGTTGCCACCCCACTCCTCTCGGAGATGAGGCGCAGCACCGCGTACATGAGGTCGATGACGCCCTCCGTCTCCGGCGAGGGGCGCAGGTGCTTCACGACGCGGGGGCACTCCTCGGGCGGGCAGGACCTCCCCCGCTCGACGGCGGCCAGCACCCCGCGGGCGTCGCGCTCGGAGAGCTGCTCGGTGCCGCGCACGCGACGCAGGCGCTCGAGGCTCGCGGGCACGCGCTTGCACACCTCGACCACGACCTCGTCGGAGAGGACCCACTTGCGGGGCACGTCACGCTCGGCGGCGGTGCGCTCCCGCCACGCGCAGACCTCGCGCGCCAGGGCGAGCTGTCTGCGCGTGAGCGAGCCGGAGCGCCTGAGGCGCAGGTAGGCCTCGGATGGGTCGCGCCTCACTCGGGAGACGTCGCAGAGCTCGGCCATCTCCGGACCCACCCAGGAGAGGCGGTCGCGGCGCGCGAGCTCGGAGAGCATGCGCTCGTAGATGCCCGGCAGGTAGCGCACGTCGTCCTCGGCGTAGGCAAGCTGCTCGGGGTCGAGCGGGCGGCGCGACCAGTCCGTGAGGGACTCGGCCTTGGGAAGGTGGACGCCGCAGTACGCCTCCACCAGCGAGCCGTAGCTCACCTGCTGGCGCATGCCCAGGAAGGCCGCCGCAAGCTGGGTGTCGAAGACCGGCGCGCACATGACGCCCATGCCGTCGAGCAGGACCTCGAGGTCCTGGCTGCAGGCATGGAACACCTTGGTCACGTCGGGAGCCTCGAGAAGCGCGGCGAGAGGAGAGAGGTCCTTCACACGCAGCGGGTCCACGGCCGCGATGTCGTCTCCCGCGGCCACCTGGACGAGGCAGAGCCTGGGGTAGTAGGTCTTCTCGCGGAGGAACTCCGTATCAATCGCGAGCACCTTGCAGGTGGACGCGCGGTCGCAGAACGCTGCGAGCTCTTCGGACGTTGAGAGGTACAAGGGCACTCGATTCTCGTGCGATGATTGCTACACTTGGGTCGCCGGCCGAGCCGGCCCCGCCGGCCAGGGCGACTTCGTCGCCTGGCCGCCTGACCTATGATGACACAAAAGACGCCGCCACCTCCGGGGGGAGAAGACCCGTGCGCACCCTCATCATCCACAACCCCAGGTCGGGCTTCGGCTCCGACGCCGTCTTCCAATTCGAGCGGGCGCTCGTCCACGCAGGCGACGAGTGCGTCGTCCGCCTCCTCAAGGAGGACTTCGACGCCGCGCGCGCCTGCGCGGACGCCGAGGACTTCGACATAGCGGTGGTCTCCGGCGGCGACGGCACCGCGGCGTCGCTGCTCTACGCCCTCCGCGGGCGCGACGTGGCGGCATGCGTCTTCCCCTCGGGCACGGCGAACCTGCTCTGCGCCAACGTCGGGAACGCCCCGGAGCCCTCCGCGCTCGCCCGCGCCTGCCGCGTCGGGAAGACGGCCGCGCTCGACCTCGGGGAGATCTCCTGGGAGACGGGGGACGGGCACAGGAGCGTGCGCGGCTTTGCGCTCATGTCAGGCACGGGCTTCGACGCCCAGCTCATGCAGGCAGCCCTGCCCAACAAGGCGATCATGGGGCAGGCGGCCTACTTCGCCGCGGCGCTCGCCAACCCGCGGCCGGCCGTGGTCCACTTCTCCATTACCGTGGACGGCCACACGTACGAGCGAGACGGGATCTCCTGCCTGGTGGCCAACAACGCCATGATACAGGGGGACATCCAGCTGGTGCCGGACTGCCGCATGGATGACGGGATGCTCGACGTCATAGTCCTGGAGACCTCCGACGCCGCGCAGCTCCTGAAGCCGCTCGCGCTCGGGCTCGTGGACAAGAGCGGCAAGGCCGTCGGGCGCCCCCACCTCGAGAGCTTCAAGGGCCGCGAGGTACGCGTGGAGTGCTCCGAGCCCGTGCCCGTAGAGGTGGACGGCGAGGTGGTCGAAGGCGTGGTGCGCTCCTATGAGGCACGTGTTCTGCCCGGGGCCGTGCGCCTGGTCGTCGACCCGATGAGCCCCTACGGGAGCGCGGACGACGGCTCCTCCAAGTTCGGCGGCTCCGACGTCATCGCCTTCCCGGAGTAGCGCGGGCGCACGGTGCCCGGAGGCAGCCACGCACACCCGCGCGACAGCCCCCGGGGCTACGCCTCGTCCGCCGGGAAGCGCACGCCCACCTGGCGACGGATCTCGTCCATCACGGCCAGGGAGTCAAGCGTCACCTGCTCGAAGCGCTCCCGAGCCGCCAGCGCCGCGTCCTCCCCGCGGACGGCGGCCACGAAGTCGTCGATCTCGCAGACCATGTCGTTTGCGGGGACGTCAACGGGGATGGGCCTGGTGCTCGCCTGCTCCATGCGGAAGATGAGGCCCTTGTCCTCGTGCTCGGCCACGCGCGGGTTGACCGGGCAGGAGGTCTGGTCCCAGAGCAGCGTGGCACGCTCGCCGGCCACCTGGGAGGGCAGCACGTCATCGCTCATCTTGCCGTAGGAGAGGCTTACGACCTTGTCGCCGTATCCGAGGATGGCCTCGCCGGCGAGGTCGATCATGGAGCACGGGTCGTCCGGCGCACAGCCGGGGACGGGCGCCGTCACTGCGAGCGCACGCACGGCGTCGGGACGCCCGAAGAGCGCCACGGCGGGCTCCACGCAGTAGACGCCGATGTCCATGAGGGCGCCACCGGCCAGCGCCGGGTCGAAGACGTTGAGGCGCTCGCCGGCGCGCAGGCGCGCCATGCGCGAGGTCACCTTGGAGAAGCGCAGGGTTGCCAGGCGAACGTCGCCGAGCTCCTCCCCCATGGCGCGCTCGATTGCGGCGAAGGAGGGGACGTGCAGGTTGCGCATGGCCTCGAGGGCCACCACGCCAGCGGCGCGCGCCGCCTCAAAGACCCCTCGCGCCTCGCGCTCGTTCGAGGCGAGCGCCTTCTCGACCAGCACGTGCTTGCCCCCGGCGATCATCCGGAGCGCCTGGGCGGCGTGCGCGCCGTTGGGGCTGGCAACGTAGACCGCGTCCACGTCGGCGGAGGCCGCAAGGTCGTCGAGGCTGTCGAAGAAGCGGGTGGCGCCGTGCTTCTCGCCAAACGCGCGGGCCCTCTCGACGTCTCGCGAGTAGCACCCCACGAGCTTGGCACCCTCAGACTCAGCGAGCGCCTCGCAGAAGCGCTCGGCGATCCCGCTCGTCCCGATGGTCGCAAAACGGACCGTTGCCATCGTTGTCCCCTTTCGTCGGAGTTCGCAGCCGTGGGCCAGAGTTCGTAGCTGTAGATATTACACCCCCGTGCTTTTCTCGTGCCAACGCCACGCAGCTGGTATCGTGTTCTGCGGACAGCGACAACGGAGGCTCGATGTACTCATTTTCAGGACGCGTGCGCTACAGCGAGTGCGACGAGACGGGGCACCTCACGCTCGTCTCGGCCATGGACTACCTTCAGGACTGCTCGACCTTCCAGTCCCAGGAGCTCGGCATGGACGTAGACGGGCTCACTGCGCGCGGGCTGGCGTGGGTGCTCGCCTCCTGGTCCGTCGAGATCTACCGGCTTCCCGTCTTCGGCGAGCAGGTCACGGCGTCAACCTGGTGCTACGAGATGACGCGCGCCCACGCGCGCAGGAGCTTCGGCCTCAGCGACACCTCGGGCTCGCCGCTCGTGCGGGCCGACTCGCAGTGGTTCGTCTTCGACGTCGCGACCGGGCGGGCCACGCGCGTCCCGGAGGACCAGCGCGCCTTCCTCGCCGACGAGGAACGCCTCGAGGTGGCCGCGCTGCCGCGCCGCATCCGCCCGGACGGCCCGGCCCAGCGCGCACCCGAGCGCCTCGTCACCCGTCGGGACCTCGACACGAACCGGCACGTCAACAACGCACGCTACGTTGGGTTTGCCCTGGACGCGCTCGAGTCGCTCGGCCACGAGGTCGCCGGCGGCTCCCTGCAGGTGCAGTACCGCGCCATGGCGCGCCTCGGCGACACGGTGACACCGCTCGTCTACCCCTGCGAGCGCGGCTGGGACGTAGACCTCACAGACGGAGACGGCACCACCTACGCAATCGTCAGGCTCCAGCAGAGGGAGGGCTAGCATGGGGGCTCTTCGCGTCTCCGCGGCAATAATCTACCGGGACGGAAGGGTCCTGGCGGCGAGAAGGGCCGCGAGCAAGCACCAGCCGGGGCTCTGGGAGTTCCCCGGCGGCAAGGTGGAGGCCGGCGAGACCTCCGAGCAGGCGCTGCGTCGAGAGATAGCCGAGGAGCTCGGCTGCGAGCTCCGCCTCGTCTGGCTCTACGACACCGTCGAGTACGACTACCCGGACTTCCACCTCTCCATGGACTGCTACGTCTGCACGCTCGCGCCCGGCTCCGAGCCCGCTGCCGACCCCACCGTACACGAGGAGCTGCGCTGGCTCTCTCAGGACGAGCTCACGGACGCAGAGTGGCTTCCGGCGGACACGGCGCTCGTGACCTCACTCGGCTACTTCTGGGACGAGGCCTTTGGGGTGGAGCACCTCTAGCCCCGGGGGGCCGCGCCTCATCCGCAAGCCCCTGCTAAGATTGGACCGACGAGAGGAGCCACATGGACGAGAAGAACGACGTGCGCGCCGACGGAGCCACGAGCGCCGAAGGCACGACACGCCCGGACGCGCCCCGCGTCATCGAGGGGCCGAGCGCCACGACCGACCCAGACAACTCTCGCTCGGGAAACGCCGCCTACGTCATCTTTGGGGTGGCGGTGGCTGCCCTCGTGCTTCTCGCCCTCTCGCTCTCCAGCTGTGCGAGCTCGCTGGCACAGTTCGGGCTCTCGCACGTTGACTGGGACTCCTCCGACTACCACATCGACTGGGGTGACCGCGACGAGCTCACCTATGGCCTGGACGGGCACGGCGACGCCGCCGACATCGTTGAGGAGCTCCTCGACCAGGAGCTGACCCGCGCCTAGGCGCGCAGAAAGGCAGACATGAGCAAGGCTGACGACCTCTTCATCTCCATGTGCTCGGACATAATCGAGCACGGCACCACCACCGAGGGTCAGAAGGTCCGCCCGCATTGGGAGGACGGCACCCCGGCCTACACGATCAAGCGCTTCGGCGTGTGCAACCGCTACGACCTGCGCGAGGAGTTCCCCGCCCTGACGCTGCGCCGCACCGCGCTCAAGTCCGCCATGGACGAGGTGCTCTGGATCTACCAGCGCAAGTCGAACAACGTCCACGACCTCAAGTCCCACATCTGGGACGAGTGGGCCGACGAGACGGGCTCGATCGGCAAGGCGTACGGCTATCAGGTGGGCCAGGTCTCCCACTACCCCGAGGGCGACTTCGACCAGATGGACCGCGTCCTCTACGACCTCCGCGAGAACCCGTACTCCCGTCGCATCATGACCAACCTCTACACCTTTGCCGACCTCTCCGAGATGAACCTCTATCCCTGCGCCTACAACGCCATCTACAACGTCACGCAGACGCCCGGGGCCGAGCGGCCCACGCTCAACATGGTCCTCGTGCAGCGCAGCCAGGACGTGCTCGCGGCGAACAACTGGAACGTCTGCCAGTACGCCATCCTGCTCATGATGGTGGCGCAGGTGAGCGGAATGGAGGCCGGCGAGCTCGTCCACATGATCGCCGACGCCCACATCTACGACCGACACGTGGAGACGGTCCGCGAGCTCATCAGCCGGCCCACATACCCCGCCCCCACCGTTCGCCTCAACCCAGAGATCAAGGACTTCTACGACTTCACCACAGACGACCTCATCGTTGAGAACTACAGCCACGGCCCCCAGGTCAAGAACATTCCCATCGCCGTCTAGCCGACGCGTCTTGGCCCGCGGGCTGGGGCCGCACCTCGGCCGCGGACACGCCGTCACGGAAAGGTACGAGACATGAGCTGCAGGTTGAACGCGATCGTCGCCGTGTGTGACGACTGGGGAATCGGGCTCGGCGGCGGAATGGTCGTCGAAAACCGAGATGACATGAGGCACTTCGTCGAGTGCACGACGGGACACGCGGTCCTCATGGGGAGGCGCACGCTCGAGAGCTTCCCCGGCGGACGCCCGCTCAGGAACCGGCGCAACGTGGTCCTCACGCGCGACGCCTCCTTCTCGCGCGATGGCGTAGAGACCGTCCACACGCTCGAGGAGGCGCTCGAGGCGGTGTCAGGAGAGGAGGAGGCCTGGGTCATTGGCGGCGGCGAGGTCTACCGACAGCTCCTCCCCCGCTGCGCCCGCGCCGTCGTCACCAAGAACCACTGCGTCCGCGCGGTGGACACCCGCTTCCCCAACCTTGACGAGGACCCGTCGTGGACGGTGGAGGAGGTTCGCGCCGGAGGCGTCACCCCCGAGGGGGTGCCCTTCGACTTCGTGACCTACGTCCGCACGGGCGCCTAGGCAGGGGCGCTACTCGGTCGACGTGGCCGAAGCGAGCCCCGACACCACGTTTGACCCGCCGTAGAGAGCCGAGAAGAACGCCTCGTCGCCGGCCACCTCGGGCGCCCACGAGCCGTCGTCTTCCCTGCGGCAGGTCACCTCGACGGTGCTGGTGACCGGGCTCTCGTTTGCGTCAAGGTGCTCGTAGACCCCGTCCACGAGCCGTGCGAAGAGCGCAGGGCGCCCACCCTGGGCGTAGAGGTCCTCGGCCTCCTGGGTCGCAGAGAAGGCCTCGAAGTCCGCTCCCGCGGCCTCGACGGCGGCTGACAGGCTCGCGTTGGTGACGGTCAGGCTCACCGTGGCGACGCCGTCCTCCGCACGCGCGTCCCCAAGCTCGAAGGTGAGGTTGCCGAGGCAGTGGCGGCGCCATGCGTCGGCGTCCACGCCGTAGGTGGAGAGCACGCCCATTGTCGCCGCATCGCCAAAGTCCGCGGCGCGCCACGCCTCGTCGTCAGGCTCGCCCCCGCCGTCATCCGAGTGCGGAACCACGTAGCCCTCCATGAGGGCCTCAACGCTCTCGCGCGCACGCTCTGCATCCGACTTGAACGCACCGAGCGCAAACGCGGCGGCCAACACGACCACGACGGCGGCCACAGCCGCGACCACGGCCAACGGACGCTTGTCTCGCATGTCCCTCCCCTTCCGAGCGCCTTTTCACAGCCTAACTTATCCCATAGTCGGCCCTCCGTCAGGCGGCTGCGCAACCGCCGCCGTGCGGGCGCGCCGGGGGACGGGCCAGCGCGCCCGCCCGACGCGACAACAGACGAGAAGGGCCCGCCAGCGCGCGGCTGGCGGGCCCGGAGCTCAGGGCCTGAGTGCTGCCTAGTCGGTGTCGACGGCGGCATCCACCTGGCCGCGGAGGAACTCCTCGGAGTCCTTGCGGTTGCGGGAGAGCTCGGCGGCGGCCATCACGGGAACCCAGTAGTGGATCTTCTGCTTGGGGACGTCGGCCTTCTTGGAGAAGAGGTCGAGGTACTCCTCGGCGTGGTCCTCGTGGTACATCTTGAAGAGGATGTAGGTCATGGCGGCGTCAGCCTCGGCAAGGCCACGGGTGACGTGGGTCCAGTCGCAGGCGTAGGGCGTGCCGTCCTCGGCGACGATGACGTTGGACGGGTTGAAGTCGCCGTGGCAGATGCTGCGGCCGGGCGCCATGCGGTCGGCGCGCATCTGGAGGTCGTAGCGCACGGACGGGTCAATCTCCTTGACCTTGCCGACCATGTTGGCGATCTTGGTCTTCTGGTCCTTGAGGAGCTCAGGCGCCGGGGTGCCCTGGATCTCAAGCTGGAAGTCCACGAACTGCTCAAGCAGCTTGGTGTACTCATCTCCCTCGGCCGCGTCCATCAGCGAGCGCATGGTGACGCCCGGGACGTACTCCGTCGAGAGGGCCCAGGCGCCGTCGGCGACCTGAGACACCTCGACGACCTTGGGGACGCGAACGCCGGCCTCGGTGACGCGCGCGAGGTTCAGCGCCTCGTTGAATACGTCGGAGGCGGGCTTCTCCGCCTTGAACACCTTGACGATGCGCCCCCCGTCAACATAGACGACCTTGTTGTGGCGCTCGACGACGACCTGCTTGCTGTCAGAAAGTTCCATTGCTGCCTCCTTCTGGGCAACGAGAAGAACCGTGGGTGTGGACTAGTCCTCGTAGGAGCTGGGCTCGCGGCCGTAGAAGGCGTCGAGGTAGAGCTCCTTGATCTCGGACACGAGCGGGTAGCGCGGGTTGGCGCCGGTGCACTGGTCGTTGAAGGCGTTCAGGGACATCTCGTCGAGCGTGGCGAGGAAGTCCTCCTCGGTCACGCCGAAGCCGGCGATCGTCTCGGGCACGCCCACGTGGGCCTTGAGCTCCTCGATGCGCGCGATGAAGTTCTCGAAGACCTCGCGGTCGTCCTTGCCCTTGATGCCGCAGAAGCGGCCGGCCTCGGCGTAGCGGGCGAGGGTCTTCGGGTGGTCGTACTGCGGGAAGGTGCCCATCTTCACCGGGCGCTCAGCCGCGTTGTAGCGCATGACGCGGGTCAGGATGACGGCGTTGGCCAGGCCGTGCGCGATGTGGTGGTAGGCGCCGAGCTTGTGGGCCATCGAGTGGTTGACGCCGAGGAACGCGTTGGCGAAGGCCATGCCGGCCAGGCAGGAGGCGTTGGCCATGTGGTCGCGGGCCTCCACGTCGGTGCCGTCGTCATAGGCGCGCTCGAGGTAGGTGAGGACGAGCTTCATGGCGCGCAGGGCGATGCCGTCGGTGAAGTCAGAGGCCATGACGGAGACGTAGGCCTCGAGGGCGTGCGTGAGGACGTCGACGCCGGAGGCGGCGGTGAGGCCCTTGGGCTGGGTCATCATGTTGTCGGTGTCGACGATGGCCATGTTCGGCATGAGCTGGTAGTCCGTGATGGGCCACTTGGTGCCGGTCTTCTCGTCAGTGATGATGGAGAACGGCGTCACCTCGGAGCCGGTGCCCGAAGACGTGGGGATGGCCACGAAGAAGGCCTTCTTGCCCATCTCGGGGAAGGTGTAGACGCGCTTGCGGATGTCCATGAAGTCCATGGACATGTCCTCGAACTTCTCGTCCGGGTTCTCGTACATGGACCACATGATCTTGCCGGCGTCCATGGCGGAGCCGCCGCCGATGGCGATGATGCAGTCCGGCTCGAAGGCGCGGAGCTGCTCGAGGCCGCGCATGCAGTCGCCGAGCTTGGGGTCGGGCGAGATGGACCAGAAGCTGGAGTAGGAGATGCCCTGCTCGTCAAGGGAGGCCTCGATCTTCTTGGTGAAGCCGCTCTTGTAGAGGAAGGAGTCGGTGACGATGAAGGCGCGCTTCTTGCCGTAGACCTCAGAGAGCTCGCGCAGGGCAACGGGCATGCAGCCCTTCTTGAAGAAGACCTTCTCGGGGGTACGGAACCACAGCATGTTCTCACGCCTCTCTGCGACGGACTTGATGTTCAGCAGGTGCTGCGGGCCGACGTTGCCGGAGACGGAGTTGCCGCCCCAGGAGCCGCAGCCGAGGGTGAGCGACGGGGGCATCTTGAAGTTGTAGATGTCACCGATGCCGCCCTGGGCAGCCGGGGTGTTGATGAGGATGCGGCAGGTCTTCATGCGCTCGGCGTGCTCGGCCATCTTCTCGGTCTCGCGGGTGTCGATGAACAGCGAGCTCGTGTGGCCGTAGCCGCCGTCGGCGATGAGGCGCTCGGCCTTGGAGAGGGCGTCCTCCCAGTCCGTGGCACGGTACATGCCGAGGATGGTGGTGAGCTTCTCGTGCGCCCAGGGCTCGGAGGGCTCCACGGACTCGACCTCGCCGATGAGGACCTTGGTGCTGGCGGGCACCGTGACGCCGGCGGCCTCAGCGATCTTGGGCGCGGGCTGGCCGACCATCTTGGCGTTGACGCCGCCGTTGACGATGACGGTGTTGCCGACCTTGGCGATCTCGTCACCCTTGAGGAAGTAGCAGCCGCGACGCTCGAACTCGGCCTTGACGGCGTCGTAGATGCCGTCAAGCACGATCACGTTCTGCTCGGTGGCGCAGATCATACCGTTGTCGAAGGTCTTGGAGTGGATGATGGAGTTGACGGAGAGCTCCACGTTGGCCGTGTCGTCGATGATGGCGGGGTTGTTGCCCGGGCCGACGCCCAGGGCCGGCTTGCCGGAGGAGTAGGCGGCGTTGACCATGCCCGGACCGCCAGTGGCCAGGATGATGTCAGCGGAGCGCATGAGCTCGTTGGTCATGTCGAGGGACGGCACGTCGATCCAGTCGATGATGCCCTTGGGGGCGCCGGCCGCCTCGGCGGCGTCGCGCACGATGCGGGCGGCCTCGGCGGTGCAGGCCTTGGCGCGGGGGTGCGGGGAGATGAGGATGGCGTTGCGGGTCTTCAGCGAGATGAGCGTCTTGAAGATGGCGGTGGAGGTGGGGTTGGTCGTCGGGATGACGGCGGCAACGATGCCGAGCGGCTCGGCGATCTGCTTGTAGCCAAAGGCCTTGTCGTCAGAGATGACGCCGCAGGTCTTCATGTCCTTGTACTTGTTGTAGATGTACTCGGAGGCGTAGTGGTTCTTGATGACCTTGTCCTCCATGATGCCGTAGCCGGTCTCCTCGACGGCCATCTTGGCGAGGGGGATGCGCGCCTTGTTGGCGGCCATTGCGGCCTCGTAGAAGATCTTGTCCACCTGCTCCTGCGTGAACTTGGCGAACTCGGCCTGCGCGACGCGCATCTGCTCGATGCGCTCCTGCAGCGCCTCAACGCTGTCGATCGGGACTCGGACGTTGTCTGCCATGCGTTCCTCCTATTTCTCGGACCGCGCGGGCGACCGTTCGCAAGCGCGGTCGTACAGAAGACGTGCTTTTAGGCACTGTTGTTAAGTATACCAATGATCTATTGAACATAACAGCTCAGATCCGCCCATTAGGCTCTGCGAGGGCGCCCGCGAAGGCGCGGGCCGCTATATTTGACGTGTGGACAAGACGCACGCGAGGGAGGCCTCATGATCTACACCGTCACGCTCAACCCCGCGCTCGACAAGACCGCTACCGTCCCCGGCCTCACCGTGGACGCGGTGAACCGCGTGAGCGCCCTGCGCGAGGA
Source organism: uncultured Atopobiaceae bacterium (assembly GCA_944321515.1). Taxonomy (GTDB): domain Bacteria; phylum Actinomycetota; class Coriobacteriia; order Coriobacteriales; family Atopobiaceae; genus Thermophilibacter. The sequence goes on from CALULO010000003.1 coordinate 29,627, forward strand.
TCCCGGCGGCAAGGGAATCAACGTGTCCAAGGTGATCGCCAAGCTCGGCGGGACAAGCCTTGCCGTGGCGCTCCTCGGCGGGAGCACCGGCGAGAAGATCAAGGCGATGCTCCGTGAGCAGGGCATCGACGTCTGGGGCTTCGATGCCACGGGCGAGACGCGCACCAACCTCAAGGTGGTGGACCCCGAGGCGGGGACGCACACCGACATCAACGAGCCGGGGCCCGAGGTTGCAACCACGCAGCTTGACGCCATGCTTGACGCCCTTGTGGACGTGCTGACGCCCGGGGACGTCGTGGTCCTCTCCGGAAGCCTCCCCGCCGGGGCCCCGCAAGACACCTACCGCACGTGGGCCCGGTCCTGCGGTGAGGCAGGCGCGCTCGTCTTCCTTGACGCCGACGGGGACGCGCTCGCCCACGGCCTCAAGGCCGGCCCCTTCCTCGTCAAGCCCAACGACGCCGAGCTCTCCCGCCTCTGCGGGCGCCCCCTGACGACGGAGGGGGAGGTTGCCGCAGAGGCTCGCAGACTTGTGAGTCGCGGAGTGAGCTGTGTGGTCGTCTCGATGGGCGGGGCCGGTGCCGTGGTGGCAACCGAGGAACGCACGCTTCTCGCCCGCTCCCCCAGGGTCCGCGTGGACTCGACGGTCGGCGCCGGGGACTCGGTGGTGGCTGCGCTCGCCTACGCCCGCGAGCGGGATATGGGGCTCGAGGACGCCGTGAGGCTCGCCATGGCCACGGGCGCCGCAAACGTCATGCAGTCGGGCACGCAGGCGGCGGAGCGGCCGCTCGTCGACGAGCTCCTCCCCCGCGCGAGCGTCACCGAGCTCTAGGCCGCCCTCAGGCCCCCGACGTCATTGCGGGGGCGTGACCCGGGCATGACCTGCCTCATACCTCGGCGATCAGGTCCTCGAGGTCCATGACCTGCTCGCGGGCGTCGCGCTCGTCGGCCTCCCAGAGCGTCCACTCCCCCGCCGGGGCACCAAACGCCCTCCACGCCACGCGGGGCCCGAAGCCACCAATGAGCCGGTTAGCCGCCTGCGGGAAGTCCGGATCAGACTTGAGCCCGGGGTAGCGCACCGCCTCCAGGCGGGGATGGCAGGACAGGTAGCTGGCCACTACCTGAGCGGCGTCGGAGACCTTACGCCAGCGCAAGGCCCCGATCTCTGCGGACAGCGCCTCGAGCGCATCAAGGGAAAGGGCGCCCGCGGCCTCTGCCGCAGACGCCCTTTGGAGCTTGAGGTTCCTCTCGTCCACCGCTAGCGGCGCTCCGCGATCTCGGCGCGGACCTCGGCGATGAAGTCCTCGAGGTCGGCCACGTGGGTCTCGTTCGAGCGGTCGCGCACGGAGATGGTGCCGGCCTCGACCTCCTGCTCGCCCAGGATGAGCATGTAGGGCGGACGGTCGATGTTTCGGGCCTCGCGGATCTTGTAGCCGATCTTCTCGTCACGCTCGTCGAGGACGGCACGGATGCCGGCAGCCTCCAGGCGCTCGGTCACCCGGCGGGCGTAGTCGCGGCTCTTCTCGGAGACGGGCAGGACCTTCACCTGGCAGGGGGCGAGCCAGGTGGGGAACTTGCCGGCGAAGTGCTCGATCAGGATGCCGATGAAGCGCTCGATGGAGCCGAAGCACACGCGGTGGAGCATGATCGGGCGCTTCTTCGAGCCGTCGGCGTCGGTGTACTCGAGGTCGAAGTTGAGCGGCATCTGGAAGTCGAGCTGCACGGTGCCGCACTGCCACGTGCGCCCGAGCGAGTCCTCCAGGTGGAAGTCGATCTTGGGGCCGTAGAACGCGCCGTCGCCCTCGTTGACAACGTAGTCCTTGCCCAGGCGCGCCAGCGCCTCGCGCAGGCCGGCCTCGGCGCGCTCCCAGTCCTCGTCGGAGCCCATGGAGTCCTCAGGACGCGTGGAGAGCTCGAGGTGGTAGGTGAAGCCGAACTTCTGGTACACGGAGTCGATGAGGTTCACCACGCCGACGATCTCGTCGGTGAGCTGGTCCGGGCGCACAAAGAGGTGCGCGTCGTCCTGGTTGAAGCAGCGCACGCGAAACAGGCCGTGCAGCGCACCGCGCATCTCGTGACGGTGGACCAGGCCGATCTCGCCGGCACGGATGGGCAGCTCGCGGTAGCTGTGCGGCTGGGACTTGTAGACCAGCACGCCGCCCGGGCAGTTCATCGGCTTGATGCAGTACTCCTCGCCGTCGATCTCCGTGGAGTACATGTTGTCCTTGTAGTGGTCCCAGTGGCCGGAGGTCTTCCAGAGCTCCTTGTTCATGATCATGGGCGTAGAAATCTCCACGTAGCCCGCCTTGTGGTGAATCTCACGCCAGTAGTCGAGCAGCTCGTTCTTGATGATCATGCCGTTGGGCAGGAAGAACGGGAAGCCGGGGGCCTCGTCGCGCATCATGAAGATGCCCATCTCGCGACCAATCTTGCGGTGGTCGCGCTTCTTGGCCTCCTCGAGCAGCCGCAGGTGCTCGTCGAGCTCGTCCTTGGTGGCAAACGCGGTGCCGTTGACGCGCGTGAGCATCTTGTTGTTCTTGTCGCCCTTCCAGTAGGCGCCGGAGACGCCCGTGAGCTTGAAGGCCTTGAGCGCCTTGGTGTAGGTGAGGTGCGGGCCCACGCACATGTCGATGTACTCGCCCTGCTGGTAGAAGGTGATGCGGGCGTCCTCGGGGAGGTCGCCGATGTGCTCCACCTTGTACTTCTCGCCGCGCTCCTCCATGAGGGCCACGGCCTCCTCGCGGGGCAGCTCGAAGATCGTGAACTTGAGGTTCTCCTTCACGATCTTCTTCATCTCGGCCTCGATGGCGGGGAAGTCCTCCTCGGAGATCTTCTGGCCCTCCGGGAGGTCGATATCATAGTAGAAGCCGTTGTCGGTGGCGGGGCCGTAGGCAAAGTCGGCCTCGGGGTAGAGTCGCTTGATGGCCTGGGCCATGATGTGGGCGGCACTGTGGCGGACGACGTGGGTGACCTCGTCGGCCGGGCACTCGTCGATGTGACCGTCGTTGTAGAGAACCTTCATGGGACACCTCTCTTTGGGATGGCTCGCAACATGAAAAACGCCCGCGCGTCGCACGCGACGCCGAGCGTTATGTGGCGCCTGCCCGGGCCTGCCGGCCGGAAATGGGCAGACGCCTAGATAGTCTGCGTTCGTAAGCTCTGTGAAGTGACGCGAAGCATCTCAGCCTTTCGTCTTGCCGACATGGCATAGGTTTACCACAAGTGGGCAAACGATATGCACGGCGCGGCGGCCTTCTACACCTCCGGCACTTCAGTGCGAGCCCAGTAGACCCTCCTCCGCGAGATCACGGCGCCTGCAATGACGACGGTCGCCACGCCCACAGCGCCGATGACGATCGGGACGACGGGCAACGCTGAGACAAGAAAAAGCCCCGCACGGCGGCGGGGCTCTCGAAACGCTCGAGTACGAGACAGGCTACTGGATGCGGGTCCGGCAGTAGGGGCAGACCTTCCAGTCCGCGTTGAGCGGGCGGTGGCAGGTGGGGCAGACGTTACGAACCTGCGTGTTGCAGATCGGGCAGACCACGAAGTCGCGGTCGATTGGGGCGCCGCACTTGGGGCAGATGCCGTAGTGGGAGAGCTGGTGCTCGCGCAGGGCAATGTCCAGGTCCTGCTCCTCGCGGTCGATGAGATAGGAGCTCGGGCGCAGGATCACGTACGCCAGCAGGCCGACGATGGGGATGACGGAGATGATCGCCCACATCCACCAGGGCTCCGCGCCACGACGCTGGGCGTCACGAATCACGTAGACGATGGAGAGGATGTAGAGCATGACGACGCAGATGACCATAAGGTAGAGGACCATGCGGACCTCGGGGGTGATGAGCTGGTCAAGCAGATCTTGCATGTCGGGGACTCCTTAGGACATCGGGGCGCGCCCGTATGCGACGCCACAGACAGCCGGATTGTACCAAAAGTTAATCGAACAGGCCGGCAACCTCGCCCGCAAGGGTGATGGAGCCGCAGGCAACGTAGGATTCTCCACACAATGCCGACGTTGCTTCCTTAACAGTGGGGTAGGTACCGACCAGCTCGGAGCCCGCCCGGGTAAAGCGCTCGGCGAGCTCGCCCGCCGGAAGGGCGCGGGGGCTCTTGGTCTGCGTGACGGCCACGCGGGGGAACGCCTCGGCGAGAAGCGCCACGATCCCATCCACGTCCTTGTCCGCCAGGACCGCGGCGAGAAGGACCGGCCGTGCCTCGCGCTCCGGCGCCACGTCGGCGACGGCGGTGAGGAAGGCTGCCACGGACTGCGGGTTGTGGCAGGCGTCGATGAGGACAGGCGGCTCGGGGCGCAGCAGCTGGAAGCGGCCCGGCGTCGGGCAGCGCACCACGGAGGTGAAGAGGGCGTCCGCGTCGAGGGCGCGCCCGAGGTGCGCCTCCGCAAGCGCCACGGCGCATGCCACGTTGGCCGCCTGGTAAGCCGGCTTGAGGCACGCGAGCTCGGGGTAGGTTGCGCGCGGCGTGGTCACGGTGAGCTCGAGGGGCGCCCCGATGCGGTGCGGCCTGCGCGTGATCTGGTAGCTGGCGTGCGGCAGCTCCGCGTGCTCGCGCGGGGCCCCGGGGGCCATCTCTCCCGCGGCGTCGACGGGGTCCGTCGGGCGCAGCAGGACGGGCTCCACGCCCTCGGAGCTGGCCTGGCCAAGCAGGACATCCTCCACGGAGGCCGGCGTAGCGGTTCCGGCGCCGAGAACGCAGGCGCGGCCGCGGCGGATGATGGCGGCCTTCTCCCCGGCGATCTTCTCCAGGGTGTCCCCCAGCACTCGGGTGTGGTCCAGCCCGATGCCCGTCACCGCGACCGTGCGGATGGACTTGGCGGCGCTGGTGGCGTCCCAGCGCCCGCCCATGCCGCACTCAAGCACCGCAACGTCCACGCCCGCCTCGGCAAAGACGACCATGGCGGCCACGGTGAGCGTATCGAACTCGGTGATGTCGTAGAGGCGCTCGCCCGCTGCGGCGCGGCGCGCGTTGACGCGCTCGCCTGCGACGTGCGCCGCCGAGATGCCGTGCGCGAAGGCTGCCTCGGAGACGGGGGCCCCGTCGACCTCCATGCGCTCCGTGTAGCTCACGAGCTCGGGCGAGGTGTAGAGCGCCGTGCGCAGTCCCTCTCCGGCGAGGATCGCCGCGGTGAAGCGCGAGGTGGACGTCTTGCCGTTGGTGCCGGCCACCTGGACGCACTCAAAGGCGAGGTCGGGGTCGCCGAGCTCCGCGAGCATGTCCTCGACGGTCTCGAGCATGGGGCAGATGCCAAACCGCAGCGCACCGTGCACCAGGTCAAGCGCCTCGTCATAGGTGATCTCAGGCACCTCGAAGGGAACTCCGTACATTGTCTTCCTTCCTAAGTAGCTCAACCCGTGCGGGGGACGTCCCGTGCCGCACGGGGCACGGACCCGCTACAGTCCGAGCAGGCGGAGAGCCTCCTCGCGGGTCTTGAGGTCGCGCAGGCAGCCGCGGACCGCGGAGGTGGTGGTGAGCGCGCCTGCGGCCCTGATGCCGCGCATGGTCATGCAGGTGTGCTCGGCCTCCATCACCACGAGCACCCCGAGGGGGTCAAGCTCGCGAACCATCGCATCGGCGACCTGGCCGGTCAGACGCTCCTGCACCTGGAGCCGCCGGGCGTAGCCGGAGACGCAGCGCGCGATCTTCGAGAGGCCGGTGATCCGACCGTCGCGCGGGATGTAGCAGACGTGCGCCTTGCCGGTGAACGGGAGCAGGTGGTGCTCGCACAGGGACGAGAACGGGATGTCCCGCACGATCACCATCTCCTGGTTGCCCGGCTCGTGGAACTGCTTGCGCAGGTGGGCGCCCGGGTCCTCCTGCATGCCGCCGAGGATCTCCATGCAGGCGCGCGCCACTCGGTCGGGGGTGCCGAGGAGCCCCTCGCGGTCCGGGTCCTCGCCTACCGCCAGCAGGAGCTCGCGCACGGCAGACTCAACGCGCGCCTTGTCCAGCGCACGATAGTTCAGATCAGAAGGCATTAACAGTCCTTTCAGCAGCCTCTACAACGTGGGCGGCGAGAACGGCGGTAGTGACCGAGCCGACCCCTCCTGGCACGGGCGTGAGCGCCTCGACGACGCCCTCGGCGGCCGCGGCGTCAACGTCGCCGTCAAGGCGCCCGGCGGCCTCGTCCCAGGTGGCGCCCACGTCCACGACGGTCTGCCCATCCGAGAGGCAGCCGTGGCCCACGGCGCCCGGCACCCCGACCGCGGCCACCACTAGGTCGGCTCGACGGCAGCAGGCCGCGAGGTCGCGCGTGTGGGTGTGGCAGGTAGTGACGGTGGCGTTTCTCCCCAGGAGGAGCGCTGCCACGGGCCTGCCGATGACGTCGGAGCGACCCACCACGGTAACGTCGGCGCCGTCGAGCGGGACCTCGTAGTGGTCGAGCAGGGCGAGGACGGCCTCGGCAGTGCACGGGGCGTAGCCCCCGGGGCGCCCGGCGAGCACGCTGAGCTGGCAGGCGTCAGTAATGCCGTCAACGTCCTTCGCCGGGTCTATCGCGCGAGCCGCGGCCGCCGCGTCGAGATGGGGCGGCAGCGGGCGAAAGAGCAGGATGCCGTGCACCTCGCCCCTGGCCGAGAGCGCGGCGAGCGTCCCCTCGAGCACCTCCTGGGCACAGCCGGCGTCCAAGACGTGGCGCTCGACGGCGATGCCGGCGGAGGCGCAGCGCTTCTCGGCGGCGCGCTCGTAGGCAAGGTCGTCTCCCCGCTCCCCCACGCGGACGAGCGCCAGGCGCGGGACCAGGCCGGCGGCAGCCAGCCGCGCCGCGCGCTCTGCCGTGCGCGCCGTAAGCTCCCTGGCGACGGGCACGCCCCTCAGTTCACGCGTCATCGTGCGACCACGCGAGCGCCGATGCGGTCTGTGATGGAGAGGGCCAGGCTCTCTGCCCGCGGCACGTACTCGTCCAGGAGCTCGCTGCAGGTGGACTCGACGCGCTCCGCCATCGAGCGGTCCGTGAGCAGGGACGTGTTCACGTAGACGTTCACGCTCGCCGTCTCCAGCGCGGCACGCACCAGGAGGGCGGCGCAGGCCACGTCAGAGATGAGGAGCGGGGAGCAGATCTTTCCCATCTCCTCGAGCAGGGGGACGGCACGGCAGCACTCCCCCATCATGGCGAGCGGCGCCATGCAGGCGCCCTCGGTCGCCTGCTCGATGGCCGCGGCGCGGGCAGGGTCGTCAGCGGGGCGCGCGTGGGCAGCCGTCACCGGCTCGAACCCAAGAGCGTCCTCCTCGACGAGCTCGAGCAGGTGGTAGCGGATGTCCTCGACCTCGTCCATGATGCGCCTGGCATCGGCGTCCACGTCGGCGAAGCGCGCCTTGCCGACGGTGAAGGCCCCTGCCATCGAGCAGAGCGCGGCGCCCAGCGCGCCGACGAGGGCGGCCACGCCGCCCCCGCCCGGGACACTCGTCTTGGCAGCCACGCGCTCCGCGAACTCCTCGCAGCTCAGCTCCGTGAGCCTCACGTCCATAGAAGCGTCTCCCCTCTCGGAGTCGATGCACCCGGCGGAGGACCACCTCAGCGTGGCCCGCCCGCTGTTGCCCTGGGCGACCTAGAAGAGGCCGATGATGCGGCCGTCCGGCGTGACGTCGATCTTCTCGGCGGCGGGAACCTTGGGCAGGCCCGGCATGGTCATGATGTCACCGGTGAGCGCCACGACAAAGCCGGCGCCGGCCGACACCCGGACGCTGCGCACCGTGATGCGGAACCCCTCGGGCGCGCCGAGGCGCTTGGGATCGTCCGTGAAGGAGTACTGGGTCTTGGCCATACAGATGGGCAGCCCGCCGAAGCCCTGCTCCTCGAGCTGGGCAAGCTGGCGAGAGGCCGCCGGGGTGAAGTCCACGCCGTCAGCGTGGTAAACGCGCGTGGCAATGGCGTTGATCTTCTCGGCAAGCGTCCCGTCGAGCTCGTAGGCGTAGCGGAAGTCGGACGGCTCCTCGCAGAGGCGCACGACCTCGCGGGCAAGCTCCTCACCGCCCTCGCCGCCCTTGGCCCAGACCTCGGAGAGGGCCACGTTGACGCCGAGCTCGCGCACGCGGCGCTCGACGAGCTCCAGCTCGGCCGCGGTATCCGTGGGGAACGCGTTTATCGCCACGACGACGGGCAGGCCCCAGACGTCGCGGATGTTGGAGACGTGGCGCAGCAGGTTGGGCAGGCCCGCCTCGAGCGCCTCGAGGTTCTCCTTGGTGAGCTCGGCCTTGGGGACGCCGCCGTTGTACTTGAGCGCGCGCACCGTGGCAACGAGCACCACGGCGGAGGGGGCGATGCCCGTGGCGCGGCACTTGATGTCGAGGAACTTCTCCGCGCCGAGGTCCGCGCCAAAGCCAGCCTCGGTGACCACGTAGTCGGCGAGCTTGAGGGCGGTGGTGGTGGCCTCCACGGAGTTGCAGCCGTGCGCGATGTTGGCGAACGGGCCGCCGTGGACGAAGGCCGGGTTGCCCTCGAGCGTCTGCACCAGGTTGGGCTTGATGGCATCCTTGAGCAGGGCCGTCATGGCGCCCTCGGCGTGAATGTCCGCCACGGTGACGGGCTTCCTGTCATAGGTGTAGGCGATCACCATGCGGGCAAGGCGGGCCTTGAGGTCGGCGAGGTCCGTGGCAAGGCAGAACACGGCCATGACCTCGGAGGCCACCGTGATGTCGAAGCCGTCCTGGCGCGGCATGCCGTCGGCCACGCCGCCGAGGCCGTCGACGACGTTGCGGAGCTGGCGGTCGTTCATGTCAACGCAGCGCTTCCAGGTGATGCGGCGCGGGTCGATGCCGAGCTCGTTGCCCTGCTTGATGTGGTTGTCCAGCATCGCCGCGCAGAGGTTGTTGGCCGCGCCGATGGCGTGGAAGTCCCCGGTGAAGTGGAGGTTGATGTCCTCCATCGGGACCACCTGGGCGTAGCCGCCGCCGGCCGCGCCGCCCTTGATGCCAAAGACCGGCCCGAGCGAGGGCTCGCGCAGGCAGAGCATGGTCTGGTGGCCCAAGCGGTTCATGGCGTCCGCCAGGCCCACGGAGGTGGTGGTCTTCCCCTCGCCGGCCGGCGTGGGGTTGATGGCGGTGACGAGCACGAGCTTGCCCTTCATCGGACGGTCCGCAAGGGAGTGGATGTCCACCTTGGCCTTGGTGCGGCCGCAAGGCTCGAGCATGTCCTCGGTGAGGCCGGCGCGCGCGGCGACCTCCGTAATGGGCAGCATCTGTGCCTCCTGCGCGATTTCGATGTCGGACTTGTGCTCTGCCATATGGGCCCCCTCGCTCTTCGCCTTCGGAGCCTCTACTGTAGCGCAAGCTGACCGCCCTCGCGCGAGCGCGAGCCCAGCCGGGGCATTTCGTCACATGCCTCGCCCGGCCGCCCTGGCCCTTCTCGCACCGTCCTACTTGCTCCCAGGCTCGCCCGCCTAGTCGTAGCGCTCGTCGAAGACGCGGCGGGTCTTCTTCTCGCTCCTGGGCAGGACGCCGAGCTCGACGACCTTGACGAGCGGCGTGAAGCCGATCCTGTGCTTGACGCGCTCGGCCACCTGCTCGGCCAGGTCAAGGAAGTCCTGGGTGCCGTCGGTCTCCACGTAGATGCGCATGGTGTCGCGGCCCTCGAGGTGGGAGATGCGGATCTGGTACTCGCTGGAGAGCTGCGGGAACTCTTGGAGGATCTCCTCTATCTGGCGCGGGAAGACGTTGACGCCCTTGATCTTCATCATGTCGTCCGAGCGGCCGCCGATGGCGTCGACGCGCGGGAACGGGGAGCCGCAGGGGCACTCCCCCGGCAGGATGCGCGAGATGTCGTGCGTGCGGAAGCGGATGAGCGGCGCGCCCTCCTTGACGAGCGTGGTGATGACGATCTCGCCGAACTCGCCGTCGGGCACGGGCTCGCCCGTCTCGGGGTCCACGATCTCGATATAGAGGTAGTCGTCCCAGTAGTGCATGCCGCACTCGGCGTCGCAGGAGATCCCGATGCCGGGGCCGTAGACCTCCGTGAGGCCGTATATGTCGTAGATCTTGATGCCGAGCTCGTCTTTGATGCGGGCGCGCATCTTCTCACCCCAGCGCTCGGAGCCGATAACGCCCTTCTTGAGCCGGAGCTGGTCGCGGATGCCGCGGCGCTCGATCTCCTCGGCGAGGAGCAGCGCGTAGCTCGACGTGGCGCCGAGGACGGTGGTGCCCATGTCGATCATGAACTGAAGCTGCTTCTCCGTGTTGCCGGGGCCCATGGGGATGCACATCGCGCCAAGGCGCTCGGCACCCGCCTGGAAGCCTATGCCCGCAGTCCAGAGGCCGTAGCCGGGCGTGATCTGGATGCGGTCATCGGCGGTGATTCCCGCAGTCTCATAGCAGCGGCGGAACTGCTCAGCCCAGTCGTCAACGTCCTTTGCCGTGTACGGGATGATTACGGGTGTGCCGGTGGTGCCGGAGGACGAGTGGATGCGCACGATCTCCCGCTCCGGGACCGCTGCGAGGCCGAGCGGGTAGGCGTCACGGAGGTCCTGCTCCTCGGAGAAAGGAAGGGCGGCGAAGTCCGCCGGGGTGCGGACCTCGGTGACGCCGGCCTCCTGGAGGCGGCGCCCGAAGAGGTTGCCCGAGGAGACGAGGCGCTGGACCTGCTCGTTCACAAGTGAAAGCTGGGCGGGACTGATCTGCATGGCTACTCCTTTGCGGTGGCGGCGGATCCGAGGTCGAGGGCTCGTTCGTCAAGCTCACGGAAGCGCTCGGGAACGCTGGCACGCACCGCGGTGAGAAGGTCCTCGCGGCCGATGGGCCCGAGCGCCCCAACGGAGACGGCCGCGCCAAGCAGGACAACGTTGAGAGCGCGGGCGGTCCCGAGCGTGCCCTCCGCCGCGGCGGCGTCAACGACCACGAGCCGGTCGGGGGCGACGCTCGCTCGGAGGTATCCCATGATCGCCGGCAGGTCGTATGCCGGCCCGCCCGTCATTGCCGAGACGGGCACCACCGGCGCGTCGCTCGTCACGAGCACGCCGCCCGGGCGCAGGAAGGGAAGCTGGCGGGCAGCCTCGGCGGGCTCCAGCGCCACGAGCGCGTCCGCGCGCCCGGCGCCCACGAGCGGCGAGCTCGCGCCGTCGCCGATGCGCACGTGGCTCGTCACCGAGCCGCCGCGCTGCGCCATGCCGATGGTCTCGGCGGTCCTGACGTGCAGGCCCCGGCCCATGGCGGCGCGGGCCAGGAGCTTGGAGGCCAGGACGATCCCCTGCCCGCCGACGCCGGCCAGCACGACCGAGACTCCGCCCTGCGGCGCAGACGGCGAGACGGCGAGGTTCTTCTCGCTCACAGGCGCTCACCTCCCGAGATGGCGTGGGTGGGACAGATCTGCTCGCAGAGGGTGCAGCCGGTGCACTGCGCGGCGTCGATGGCCGCCTTGCCCGTGGCGGGGTCCGGCACGAGGGCCGGGCAGCCCAGCTCGCGCACACAGCGCTGGCAGCCCACGCAGCGTTCGGCGTCCACGGAGCTTCTCGCCTGCGGGCGCGCGAGCACCACGCACGGGCTCCGGAAGACGACGGCCTTGACGCCCGGCTCGTCGGCCACGCGCCTCACCGTCTCAACGGCGGCATCGAGGTCGAGCGGGTCCACGGTCTCCACCGTCGTAAGCCCGATGGCGAGAAGGACGCGCTCTATGGAGACCTTCTCCACGACCTGGCCCATCATCGTGCGGCCGGTGCCCGGATGCGGTTGGTGCCCCGTCATGGCGGTGGTGGAGTTGTCAAGCACGACGAGCGTCATGTCCGCCTGGTTGTAGAAGGCGTTGACCACCCCGGTGATGCCCGAGGCGAAGAACGTGGAGTCGCCGACGAAGGCGAAGGCCTTGGTGTCCGGCTCCACGCGCGTGACGCCCTGCGCGATGTTGATGCCCGCGCCCATGCACAGGCACGTGTCAACCATGTCGAGCGGCTGGGCGTTGCCGAGCGTGTAGCAGCCGATGTCTCCGCAGAAGAGCGCCTTGCGGCCGCGCATCGCCCGCTTGACGGCATAGAAGCTCGCCCGGTGCGGGCAGCCCGCGCAGAGCACCGGTGGGCGGGCGGGCAGCGTGGGCACGGCGGGGGGCGTCCCCGTGCGCGCGGTCGCGGCAGGGGCACGGCGCAGGAACCGGTCGAGGGCGGCGGACACGCTGGCCACGGTGTTCTCGCCGGAGGGCTGGACGTCGCCGGTGAGCTTCCCGCGGATGCGGACGCGCCGGCCGGTGAGCCCGCACACGCGGACCAGGGCACGCTCGATCACGGGGTCGAGCTCTTCCACGCAGAGCACCTCGTCGAGACCGTCGAGGAAGCGCTCGGCGAGGTCGTCCGGAAAGGGATACGGCGTTGCCACTCGCAGGACGCGCACGTCGTCGCCCTCGCGCAGGGCCTCGTCGACGTAGGTGGCGGAGATGCCGTGGGTGGCGACGCCAAGACTCGGGCGCGCGGCAGGTCCGGCCGTCTGGCGCAGCGTGTTTCTCGCGTAGCCAGAGAGGCGGTGCGCCAGCTCGGCGTCGCGCGCCTCGATCGCCGCGTGGGCACGGACGGAGAGCGCCGGGAAGATGACCCAGCGGCTCGGGTCGCGCACGAAGCCCTCCGGCTCCCGGCGCGCCCAGTCCTTCTCGTCCGCCACCTCGACGTCCGCGTAGCCGTGGTCAACACGCGTGGTGGGACGCACGATCACGGGACATCCGAGCTCCTCGGAGAGCCCGAAGGCCTCCCCCATCATCTCGTAGGCCTCCTGCGGCGTCGACGGGTCGAGGATCGGCAGCTTGGCGTAGGCGGCAAAGGTCCTGGTGTCCTGCTCGGTCTGGGAGGAGATGGGGCCGGGGTCGTCGGCCACCAGGACCACCATGCCGCCCTTGACGCCAATGTAGGAGAGGCTCATGAGCGGGTCCGAGGCAACGTTCAGGCCCACCTGCTTCATCGTGACGAGGCTGCGGGCGCCCGCGTAGGCGGCGCCGGCGGCGACCTCCAGACCGGCCTTCTCGTTGACCGACCACTCCACGTAGACGTGGCCGGGGTTGCGACGCGCCACGGTCTCCAGGACCTCCGTGGACGGCGTGCCCGGGTAGCCCGCCACCACGCCCACGCCCGCTGCGAGCGCTCCCACGGCCATGGCCTCGTTACCCATCAGGAACTCTCTGTGCATGGCGCCCCTCTCGTCGCGCGTTTGGTGCACTTTATCAGAGTGGAGCGGACACTCGTCAGGCCGTTCTCCGAGCGGTAACCTGGCGCCCGCGACGGGCTGCGCGGACACCTCGGGCCACGCGCTGCCATACGCGGTCGAAGACGCGGCCGCATTCGATCGCAGGCAGCCACGCGGGCTGCGTCCGCGCCGCGGCCGGCACAGGCCGGGAAAACGTGACTTTGGACGAGCCACGGCGTCGCAACTCGCGCGAAGTCACGCTTTGGGCGAGAATAGTGTGACTTTGAGCGAGTCGACGAGGCCAGACTCGCGCGAAGTCACGTTTTCTGCTTCAAGACCGTGACTTTGAGCGAGTCAGAGCACCGAAGCTCGCGCGAAGTCACGTTTTCTGCTTCAAGACCGTGACTTTGAGCGAGTCAGAGCACCGAAGCTCGCGCGAAGTCACGTTCCCAGCCTCGAATCCGTGACTTTGAGCGAACTCACTACAGACAACTCGCTCAAAGTCACATCTAATCGGCAGCCGCGACGCATAGCGCACGGAGAACGGAGACCACGTGACGGAGACGGCGACTGACAGGCTGCGGCTCATACTGGGCGACGACGGGCTCGCCCGGCTTGCGGCGGCGCGCGTGGCCGTGATCGGCCTCGGCGGCGTGGGGTCCTCCTGTGCGGAGGCGCTCGTGCGCGGAGGCGTGGGGCGCCTCGTCCTTCTCGACCGTGACGTGGTGGCACCAAGCAACCTCAACCGTCAGGCCATAGCGTTCACCAGCACGATTGGCCGGCCCAAGGCCGAGGTGATGCGCGAGATGGCGCTCGACATCAACCCCGCCGCCGACGTCGCCGCCGTGCACGCCTTCCTTGACAAGGATCGCCTTGACGAGCAGATGGACGGGCTCGGCCAGGTCGACTACGTGGTCGACGCCATCGACACGCTCTCCCAGAAGCTGCGACTGGCGCAGTGGTGCCAGGTGCGGGGCGTCCCCGAGCTGTCCGCGATGGGCGGCGCCAACAAGCTCGACCCGTGCCGCCTGCGCTTCGCGCGAATCGAGGACACCGTCAGCTGCCCGCTCGCGCGCGTCATGCGCAAGGAGTGCCGTCGGCGCGGCATCCGCGGCCTGCGCGTCCTCTACTCCGACGAGCAGCCCGTGCGCATGGAGGCCATCTCCGACGAGCGCTGGATGCGCGAGGGGTCGCTCCTCGGCACCATGAGCTACCTGCCGCCGATCATGGGCCAGATGATCGCGAGCCGCGTGATCCGCGACCTGCTGGGCTGGACGTAGTGCCTACTTGACAGGCCTTAGCGTCTCCACCACCAGGCGGACGCGAGTTATCATCATCTCAAGGACTGAACGTGGAGGTCAGAATGGATGCGACGAAAGCTCGGGGCGAGAACTGCTCAGAAGAATGCGGGAGATGCCTCGCGAATAGACTGACCCTGATTATCAATAAATACTCCTCAACCGAAAGCCGCGCGTATAGCGAGGAAATCACTGCGCTTGCAGAGAACAAACTCGGTTTCGAATCTGTCGATGAGGCATGCGACGCCGGCGTCAACATTTTGTCCAACCAACAAAATAGTAATGCCCTCAGATACGCGGCTCTCTACTACCTTTCCGTTCTTCTGCGCCATCAGGAGCGCCTAGAGGATTTGGAGAAAATCTTCTCCCAGTATGGAAGCGAATACGAGGGCCATAAGACGTACCAGCTCATCTACCTTACGTTCAAAGACGCCCAAGGTATTACGAGACAGTCCGAGGCAGATAATCTCATGCGACAAGCGCAGAAGCTACGTGAGACCATGCCTGACGACGCTGGAGTCCAGCATCTTTACGCGCACATCGTCTGCTCCTGTCAGGAATTTTCACAACGCAACGGTCGAGAGCTTAATCAAGAGAAAATTGATCTTGCCCTCCAAGCAGTTGATGCGGCCGTCGAGCTCAGCCCACATTACGCAAAGTTCTATGCCACGCGCGCTCGACTGCATATCCTCAAGAAAAACTGGCAAGATGCTCGAAATGATGTTAATAATGCCATTAAGCTCGAGCGACATAACGACACAAGTTATGCACTTCACGTTAGCAACTATCAGTATATACGCGCTCTGATTCTCAACGAGGAGACTCGAGAAACAATCCGGAGCAGCGAAAAGGCAGCTGCGGAGCGTTTTTCTGAACAACTCAAGGAGGTGCGCAGCAACACCAACTCTACCCTTGAAGTCGTAGGTTTCTTTGCCGGCATCATTGGTTTCATAGCTGGCAGCCTTAGCATTTGTACCTCTACACAGTCCTTCGAGTCCGCAGCACGGCTCATCCTCGTCATGATGGGCGCGTTGCTTGTTGCCTTCACGGGCTTTTCCATGCTACTCAGTCGCATTGATGCTGAGCGAAAGCGAGTTGCACGTCGCTACGCTGCTGTTCTCGCTATTGGAATACTTGCAATAATCGGCGCGCTATTTATTTAATCCATTAAGGAGCAGCTGAATGTTTTACCTCTCCGACCGAGGCGGAATTGCCAACGAGGATTATGTGTTTGCAGGAACAAATAAACAGGGCTATGCGTATGGGGTGATCGTGGACGGTGCTACCGGCCTGTACCCATCCAACCTCTTTGCCTCCTCGCACGCAAGTGACGCCCAGTGGCTCTCTCACACAGCTGGCAGATCAATCTCGAGCGCGCTTGCCGCAGGAGAAAGGCCGTCAGACGCAATTAAAACGGCATGCATGCTCTGCCAAGAGCAGTTCGAGAACGCTGTGGGACGCGCCGGGAAGGTTGAAAATGACCTCATTCCCTCCGCCACTGTAAGCGTTGTAAGCATGCGTGACGGCTGGCTTGATCTTGCTTGGCTCGGCGACTCACCGATTGCCCTGCTTCTGAACGACGCCGATGCCGTTGAGCGGGATATTCAAAATGCGAGCAATCATGCCCTTAGATGCATTCGTTCATATACGCCCAAAGTCATCACCTTTTCAAGCTCTGAGCTAGAGCGCCTTGACGAACGTGCGAAGATGATTATGGTCGAGCGTTCCAAAGGCAAGAAGCTCACCGGAAACGAGAAGCGCAAGGCCATCTCTGACATCCTGCGGGCGCATCGTCGTCTCAGCAATACGCCCGGAGGGTACTTTAACTTCGATCCAACCGGAGCAGGCCTGTCACATCTGAACACGCTCTCAATAAGGCTTGAGCGCATTCGGGCAGTTGGAGGGTTCTCAGATGGCTACTTCGCGTCTTTCACCCTGTACGGTCTAGAAGGACTCGAGGATTTTCTTCGAAAAGCCAGCCATCACCATGCCCTCTCCCTTCTTGACCGTATGCGTGTGGTGGAGGCATCTGACCCTGACTTCGACACATACCCGCGTTTCAAACAGAGCGATGACGCTAGCGTCTTTTTTCTCTAGCCCCAGCATCTCCTCTTTTCCAAGGCGCGGCGTTGCGTGCCTAGCTCTAAGCGATTTGCCCCATGTCATTTATCTGAACAAGAAAAAACGATTCCTGAGCCTAAGCAGTATCCCCTGAAGCACTATTTGAAGTTGATGCCCAGACGGCGAAAAGAACGTACGTCTCTTAGCACAGAGCGCATGCAATGAAAAGGGAGGGGCCGCGACGCTCGCGACCCCTCCCTTCGGCATATGTGATTCAGGTCTACGCGAAGTCGGCGATCTGTGCCTTGAGCTGCTCGATCGTCGTCTTGAGCTCGGATGCCTGAGCGCGCTTCTTCTCCACGACCTCGGGCGCCGCCTTAGCAACGAAGCCCTGATTGGCGAGCGTGCGCTCGACGCCCGCGAGGTCCTTCTCGGCCTTGGCGAGCTCCTTGGAGAGGCGCGCGGACTCGGCGGCCAGGTCGACGAGGTCGCCCACGACGACGTAGGCCTCGAACTCCGGCGTCACCACGGAGACGGAGCCCTCCGGGCGAGCGAACTCCTCCGGCGTGGCGAGGGAGAGCCCGCTGAGGCGCCCCACCGAGCGCACGAAGTCGGCCTGGGCGGCCAGCGTCTGGCAGACGTCGTCCGCGGCCTTGACGTCCACGCGCAGCTCGGCGCGGGGCGAGAGGCGGTAGCGGGCGCGCGTGGAGCGCACGCTGGAGACGAGCTCCTTCGCGAGCTCGAAGTCCTTCTCGGCGCGCTCGTTGACGAAGCCGGAGAGGTCCTCGGGCTCCGGCCAGGCGGCGACCATCAGGAACTGCGCGTCGTGCGCGTCCAGGCCGCTCGCGGGCAGGGCGTCCCAGACGCTCTCGGTCACGAACGGCATGGCCGGGTGCAGCAGACGCATGGAGACGTCGAGCACGTAGACGAGGTTGCGCTGGACCTGGAGGCGCTCCTCGGGGCTGCCGTCGAGCAGGCGACCCTTGCAGAGCTCGATGTACCAGTCGCAGACGTCGTTCCAGAAGAAGGACTGGATTTCGCGGGCGTAGTCGCCGAAGGCGTAGGTCTCCATCTGCTCGGTGGCGCGGCTTACGGCGCGAGCCAGGCGGGAGAGCATCCAGGCGTCCTCGGGCGTCACGGCGGCCGGCGCGCCCGGCTCGTAGCCCTCGAGGTTCATCTGGACGAAGCGGCTCGCGTTCCAGATCTTGGTCACGAAGCCGCGGGCCTGCTCGGTGCGCGGGCTGTCGATGAGCTCGTGGGTCTTCTTGTCGATGTTGGCGTCGAACTTGACGTCCTGGTTGTTGGTGATGAGCGTGAGGAGGTTGTAGCGCATGGCGTCGGCGCCGTACTTCTCCATCAGCGCCATCGGGTCGACGCCGTTGCCCTTGGACTTTGACATGCGGCTGCCGTCCTTGGCCAGGATCGTGGCGTAGATGTAGACGTCGTGGAAGGGGATCTCGTCGGTGAAGTAGAGCGAGCTCATGATCATGCGCGCCACCCAGAGGGCGATGATGTCGCGCGCGGTCACGAGGACCTTGGTGGGGTGGTGGCCCTCCATCTGCTCCGGGTGGTCCGGCCAGCCCTGCGTGGCGAAGGTCCACAGCTGACTGGAGAACCAGGTGTCAAGCACGTCCTCGTCCTGGTGGACGTGCCTGCCCCCGCAGTGCGGGCACACCTCGGCATCCTCCATGAGGGCGTCCTCCCAGCCGCAGTCCTCGCAGTAGAAGACGGGGATGCGGTGACCCCACCAGAGCTGGCGGCTGATGCACCAGTCCTTGAGGTTGTCCATCCAGGTGAGGTAGGTCTGGGTCCAGCGCTCCGGGTGGAAGGTCACCTCGCCGGACTTCACCACCTCGGTGGCGCGCTCCTTGAGCTTGTCGACGGCGACGAACCACTGCTCGGAGAGCCAGGGCTCCAGCGCCGTGTCGCAGCGGTAGCAGTGCATGACGGAGTGGTCGAGCTCCTCGACCTTCTCGAGCAGGCCGTGCTCGTCGAACCAGGAGACGACGGCCTCGCGGCACTCGTCGCGCGTCATGCCGGAGAACTCGCCGTAGCCGTCAACCACCACGGCGTGCTCGTCGAAGATGTTGATCTGCTCGAGGTCGTGGGCCTGGCCCATCGCGTAGTCGTTGGGGTCGTGGGCGGGCGTCACCTTGACGAAGCCGGTGCCGAAGCCCGCGTCGACGTGCCAGTCGGAGAAGATCGGGATCTCGCGGTTGACGATCGGCAGCATCACGTGCGCGCCCACGAGCTTGGCCTTCTCGGCGTCCTGCGGCGAGACGGCGACGCCCGTGTCGCCGAGCATGGTCTCCGGGCGCGTGGTGGCGACGGTCACGTACTCCACGCCGTCGACCGGCTCCACGAGCGGGTAGCGCAGGTACCAGAGGTGGCCCTTCTCCTCCTTGTACTCTGCCTCGTCGTCGGAGATGGCGGTGCAGCAGGACGGGCACCAGTTGACGATGCGCTTGCCGCGGTAGATGAGGCCGTCGTGGTACCAGTCGCAGAAGACCTTGCGGACCGCGCGGGAGAACTCGGGGCTCATCGTGAACTTCTCGTCCGAGAAGTCGATGGAGCAGCCCATGCGCTTGATCTGCGAGACGATGGTGCCGCCGTACTCGCGCGTCCAGTCCCAGCACGCGTCCAGGAACTTCTCGCGGCCGATCTTCAGGCGGGAGACGCCCTCGGACTTGAGCTTCTTGTCGACCTTGGTCTGCGTGGCGATGCCGGCGTGGTCAGTGCCGAGGATCCAGCGCGTGGAGCGCCCGCGCATGCGGTTGTAGCGCACGAAGGCGTCCTGGATGGTGTCGTCCATCGCGTGGCCCATGTGCAGGATGCCCGTGACGTTGGGCGGCGGGATCACCACGGTGCAGTCCCCCACCCCCTTGCTGCGCTGGTAGCAGCCGGCTTCGATCCAGCGGTCGATGAGCTCGGGCTCGGCGGTTGCGGGGTCGTAGGTCTTGGGCATCTCTTCCACGGTCTGTCCTCTCGTGGGGGTATTTGTCTAGCAGTTCAACAGGATAGCACGCGCGCGGCGAAAGACCCTCCCGGCGAGAAGAACCACAGGCAGGGCAGGCGTCCCCGACGGCTCCCGGGCACGGCGAACGACGCCCGGCCCGCTTGGAGCCCACGCGCGCTTTGCATAAACTATGTGCCCAAGGCGACCGGACCCGGCGGAGGGCCACGTCGGGGGTTACGTGAGGAGGCACCGTGGGAAGCGCGACGCTCTACGACATGCACTGTCACCTCGGGTGGTTCTCCGACCCGGCGCGCGGCGTGCTGGAGGCCCCCGAGCTCGGCCTCGGCCTTTTGGCGGTGACGGTGAACCCGGAGGAGTTCTCTCGCCTCCGTGCCCTGCTCCCCGGCGAGAAGGACGTGCGCGTGGCGGCCGGCCTCCACCCGTGGTGGGTCAACGGCGCCGCGGACGCAGACGCGCTCGTAGGGCTCATTCCAGAAACGCGCTGGGTCGGTGAGATAGGCCTCGACGCCGCGCCGCGCCATGCGGCGACCTATCCCGCGCAGCTGGCCGTCTTCGAGCGCGCCTGCGCGGCCTGTGCTGCGTCGAGCGACCCCGCCGCGCCCAAGGTCCTCTCCATACACGCCGTCCGCGCCGCCACGGACGCGCTCGACGCCCTTGAGCGCACGGGAGCCGCGGAGCGATGCCGTTGCGTGCTGCACTGGTTCTCCGGGAGCTCGGAGGAGCTCTGGCGCGCGGCGCGCCTTGGGTGCCGCTTCTCGCTGGGCGAGCGCGCGCTCGCCACGCGGCGCGGTCGCGAGTACGCGAGGGTCCTCCCGGGCGACGCGCTGCTCACCGAGACCGACCTGCCGCCGGAGGAGGGCTCGGCGCTCACCGCCGCTGACGTCGTAGCCTCCCTCGAGCGCACGGTGGCCGCCATCGCCGAGGCGCGTCACGCCGACCCCGGGCAGACCAGGGCCCTTCTCGCCCGCAACGCGGACGCGCTCCTCAGGTAGCGCTTCCCAGGCGCCTCCCGCCATGTGCGGGATTTGAGAGCGGGCTGCGGCAATGGTAGAGTTGGGTGGTCTCTGTAGGCGGCGCGAAGAGGACCAATGAAGCCACTGCGCAAGACCACGCACGTGAGAAACCCGCTTTCCTCGACGATGCTCGCAAGCTCGTCCGTTGACCTTGACCTGCCGCTCACCGACGTCGTCATCGTCTTTGCGTGCAGCGAGAACTTCGTACCGTACCTCTCGGTGGCCATACAGTCGATCATCGAGAACGCCAACGCGAGCCGCCGCTACGACGTGGTGGTGCTGACGCGCAACATCTCCCCGGCGTCCATGATCACACTCACCCGCCAGGCCAAGTCGGACAATGTGGGCATCGGCTTTCTCGACGTGGACGCGGCGCTCGGCGAGATCGAGCTCCCCCACCACGGGCACTTCCGCCCGGAGACCTACTACCGCCTGCTTGCCCCGCAGCTCCTGCCAAACGTAGACAAGGCCATCTACCTGGACTCCGATCTCATTGTCTGTGACGACATCGCCAAGCTCTTCGACGTGGACGTGACCGGCTACCCGCTGGCCGCCACGCGCGACGCGGACACGATAGGCCAGATCGACGGCTACGACACCACCGTCGGCCCCTATCTTGCGCGCGAGCTCGGCATGAAAGACCCGCACGACTACTTCCAGGCGGGCGTCCTGCTGATGAACCTCGCCGAGCTGCGGCGCACCGTGACGCCGGAGGAGTTCCTCGAGCTCTCCACGCAGCGCATGTGGCGCTGGCTTGACCAGGACGTGCTCAACAAGGTTGTCAACGGCAACTACGTGCGCGTGCACATGCGCTGGAACTACCTCATGGACTGGCAGCACCTGCGCCGTACCCACATCGTGTCCAACGCCCCGGCTGACGTGCGCGCCGAGTACGAGGAGGCGGCAACGGACCCGGCGATCATCCACTTTGCAGGGCCGGACAACCGCCCCTGGCTCTACGTGGACGCCGACCGCGCAGACGACTTCTGGCGTTACGCGATGCGCTCGCCCTACCTGGACGAGATTCGCGGCCAGCTGGAGGAGTCCCGCGCCACCGCGAGCGGGCTCGCCAAGAGGCTGCAGGTCATCGTGCTCTACAAGGGCATCATGCCGGCCTTCGACAAGACCTGCCCTCCCGGCACGATGCGCCGCAAGGCGATCATCTCGACCTACATGGGCCTCGGCGGCTCGACGCTCTAGCGACATCCAGGGAAGAGCCCCACGGACGTCATCCCCGTACTGCTCCCCCACCGAGGGAGCAGTTTCACGTTCATCCGCCAAAGGTAGAAAAAGGCCTGTGAGACGTCCGCTTCGGGATGCCTCACAGGCCTAGGTGCCCCCACGATGGGGGCGAAGTTGCGCCGCGGAACGAGGACAGGACCTACGACGCGTCAGCCAGGCGGTGCTTGCCGTGGGCCGTGGTCACGAGACGCGGCTGCTCCTTGCCGCCGACGCTCTCCTTCGTGACGACCACCTTGGTGATGTCGAGGTCGCTCGGGAGGTCGAACATCGTGTCCTGCAGCGTCGCCTCGCAGATGGCGCGCAGCCCTCGGGCGCCCGTGCCGCGGGAGATGGCCTGGCGGGCAATCTCCGCGAGCGCGTCGTCCTCGAAGACCAGGTCCACGCCCTCGAGCTCGAACATGCGCTTGTACTGCTTGACGAGCGCGTTTCTCGGCTGGGTGAGGATGCTCACGAGGTCTTCCTCGGTGAGCTCGCGCGTGGAGGTGATCACCGGGATGCGGCCGAGGAACTCCGGGATCATGCCGAACTTGTGGAGGTCCTGCGGCATGACCTGCTCCATGAGGTAGTTCTCGTCCTGCTCCGGGCCCTTGCCCACCTCGGCCGCAAAGCCGACGCCCTTCTTGCCGATGCGGTCAGCCACGATCTTGTCCAGCCCGACGAAGGCGCCGCCGCAGATGAACAGGATGTTGGTGGTGTCGATGTGGATGAGCTCCTGCTGGGGGTGCTTGCGACCGCCCTGCGGGGGCACGCTGGCCTCGGTCCCCTCGAGGATCTTGAGGAGGGCCTGCTGCACGCCCTCGCCGGAGACGTCACGCGTGATGGAGAGGTTCTCCGCCTTGCGCGCGATCTTGTCGATCTCGTCGACGTAGACGATGCCCACCTGCGCGCGCTCCACGTCGCCATCGGCGGCGGTGATGAGCTTGAGCAGGATGTTCTCCACGTCCTCGCCCACGTAGCCCGCCTCGGTGAGGGTGGTGGCGTCGGCGATGGCAAACGGCACCTCGAGGAAGCGCGCAAGGGTCTGGGCCAGGAGCGTCTTGCCCGTGCCGGTGGGACCCAGCAGCAGGATGTTGCTCTTGGCGATCTCCAC
Organism: uncultured Atopobiaceae bacterium; assembly: GCA_944321515.1. GTDB lineage: Bacteria > Actinomycetota > Coriobacteriia > Coriobacteriales > Atopobiaceae > Thermophilibacter. Next base: position 52,409 of record CALULO010000003.1, read on the forward strand.
CTGCTCCTCGCCCTCGGGCACCTCGTCGTTCCCGGAGAGAATGCGGCGGTAGTGGTTGTAGACGGCGACGCTCATGGCACGCTTGGCCTGCTCCTGCCCCATGACGTACTGGGAGAGCTCGTCGTAGATCTCGTGCGGGGTGGGCAGGTTCTTGATGGGCAGGCTCGTCTCCTGCACCTCGTCCATGGCCTCGACGTCCCCCGCGTGGTCGACCTCGTCGATCATGTCGGAGCAGGCGTGCACGCACTCGTCACAGATGTAGACGCCGCCCGGGCCCGCGATGAGCTTGCTCACCTGGCTGCGGGTCTTGCCGCAGAACGAGCAGAACATCTCGCCGGACGCGCCGGAACTGCCAATCTGATCGTTGTTGGACATCTGACTTTACTCCTGGGTCTGGTCGGCGCGGGTGGTGATGACCTTGTCCACGAGACCGTAGGCGCAGGCCTCCGCGGCGCGCATGTAGTTGTCGCGCTCGGTGTCCGCGTTGATCTTCTCGATGGGCTGGCCGGTGGCCTCGGAGAGAATCTCGTTGAGGCGCTGACGGATCCAGCGGGTCTCGTCCGCCACGATCTGGATGTCGGTCTGCTGGCCCTGGACGCCCGAGCTCGGCTGGTGGATGAGCACCATGGAGTTCGGGAGTGCCAGGCGCTTGCCCTTGGCACCGCTTGCGAGGATAGCGGCACCCATCGAGGCGGCCATACCCACGCAGATGGTGGAGACGTCAGGCTTGATGAAGTTCATCGTGTCGATGATGCCAAGGCCAGAGTAGACGTCGCCGCCCGGAGAGTCGATGTAGAGCGCGATGTCCTTGTCCGGGTCCTGGCTCTCGAGATGCAGGAGCTGCGCGATCACGAGGTTGGCGGAGTCGCGCGTAACCTCCTCGCCAAGGAACACGATGCGGTCGTTGAGCAGGCGAGAATAGATGTCGTAGCTGCGCTCGCCACGCGGCGTCTGCTCCACGACATAGGGGATGAGCGGGATATTTGTGGGCTGGTGCATGTGTGCTCCGTTCCTTGGGGGGACGCGAGGTCCCGTTTGTAGAAAGCCCCGGGCGAGACTCAACTCGTCCGGGGCCACGCTACCTTGAAGCGGGCGCGAGGGGGCTACTCGGCGTCAGAGTCCTCGTTCTTCTCGCCCTCAGCCTCGGCCTTGACGCGCTCAGCAACCTCGTCCACGGTGTTGACCTTAGCGTTCTCGACCAGCCAGTCGAGGGCCTTGGTGCGGCGGATGGAGTCGCGGATGGCGGGCAGACGGCCCTCGGAGCGCCACTGCTCGATGCCGGCGTCAACGTCCTCGACGCCAGCGCGCTCGAACTCGGCGCGGACGTCGTCCTCGGTGGCCTCAAGGCCGAGCTTGGCGGCCACGGCGTCCAGGGCGAGCGACTGACGGGCGCGCTCCTCGGCCTGGGTGTGGAGGTCGGCGATGAAGTCGTCGGACTTCACGCCGCGGGCGCGCAGGAACATGTCAAGGCTGATGTTCTGGCGCTGGAGCTGGCTGAGGAACTCGGAGGCGAGCTCGTTGAAGATCTCGTTCTGGTAGGCCTCGGGCACGGTCTCGAGCTTGAGCAGCTTGCCCATGGCCTCGACCACGCGGTCCTCCTTGAGGTTGGGGATCGTGGTCTTCTTGTCGCCCTCGATCTCCTCCTTGACGGCCTCGCGGAAGGCGGCAACGTCGTCATAGCCGTACTTCTTGGCGATCTCGTCGTCGAGCTCGGGGGTGACGGCCTTCTTGATGGCGTTCAGGGTCACCTTGACGGTGAAGGTGTGCGAGTGGGTCTCCCCCTCGTGCTCGTGGCTGTGGGTCCAGGAGATCTCCTTGGTCTCGCCCTTCTTCATGCCGATGATGCCGGCCTGGAGCTCAGGGGCGACCTGCTGGCCGTCAAGCGCGAGCATGCGGTTCTTGCCCGCGAGGTGGCCGGCGCCCTCGACGTTCTCGATGTCGACGGAGACGATGTCACCCTCGACGACAGCGCGGTCCTCCTCGACGTCCTCGTAGGTCACCTGATAGGTGAGCAGCTGGTTGATCTGCCAGTCGATCTCGGCCTCGGTGGCCTCCATCGGCGGGAGGTCAATCTCCGGCGCGTCGTAGCTCTCGAGCTCGGCGGCCGGGCGCACACCGATGGTAGCGGTGACCACGTAGTCAGCGCCCTGGGCAGCAAGCTCGGGATCGGCGCCCTCGGCGCCGAAGCTCACGCGGCCCACGGGGGTGACGTCGAGCTCCTCGAGCATCATGGGCTCGGCGGCGTTGAGCAGGTCGTTGGTGGCCTGGGCGAGCACGGCCTCGCGGCCGATGATGCCGTCGATCACCGGACGCGGCGCGTGGCCGCGACGGAAGCCCTGGAAGTTGTACTTCTTGGCGATGTCCTTGTAGGTCTTGGCGATGGCCTTGTCCACGTCCTCGGCGGGAATGGTGACCGTGGCGGCCAGCTTCTCGTCGACGGGCGTCTCGGCGGTGACGGTGATCTTCAACGTTCCTCCAGTGTCTCGTGCCTGGCGGGCCGACCCCGCCGTGCGTGCGTCTGTGTGCTGGTGCGGGCGAAAGGACTCGAACCTTCACGGGGTCTCCCCCACTGGAACCTAAATCCAGCGTGTCTACCAGTTCCACCACGCCCGCGGTTCGCACAGCATTCGAATGATAGCAAACTTCTACATCATACCCGCATCTCGGCAGATAATTCACGCGCCGGCGAGAAGGACGCGCGAGCTGCATGAACCGCCGCCCGCCGCGCGAGGGCGCGACGACCGTGACTTTGCGCGAGCTGGGGTTGCGTCGGCTCGCAGAATGTCACGCTTTCGAAACCCGATACGTGACTTCAAGCGAGCTCGTTCTTCTCGACTCGTTAAAAGTCACGCTTCTGGCCCCGCAATCGCCCCTGATACGTGACTTCAAGCGAGTCGCGCTCTCCGGCTCGCGCATAGTCACGCTTCTGCAGCCCGTGACGCGACGCCAGGCGAGCTCTCCCGGGCGCAAGGCGCGGCGGAGCCCGCCGCGCGACTCGGTCATGCCCCGGTAACGCCCGGTGCCGGCGCCGTAAGAAAACCGCGCGCTCGGGTCATGGAACGGTAAGCAAGCGTAAGCGGTGGGCAAGGGCCCGGCAACGAGACGAGGGCACGTCCCGGGCGAGTCATATTGTGTCCGGCGGCTCGAACCGGCGCCGGGGGGCGTCGGCGAGCGAGAAGGCTTACGAAGGGAGAGCTTGTGAGCAACAGCGTCAACAACGCCTGCGCGCACGCCATGTCGCGCAGGTCCTTCCTCGGCATGCTCGGCATCGCCGGGGTCGCCTGCGTCGCCGGTCTTGGCCTGACGGGCTGCGACGACGGGTCCGCGAGCAGCGCGGCCGTCGACTACAACTCCATGTCGCTCGACGACATCATCGCCCAGGCCAAGGAGGAGGGCGCGGTCAACTCCGTGGGCATGCCCGACACCTGGGCCAACTGGGTGGAGACCTGGGAGGACCTCTCCTCCGAGTACGGCCTCGAGCACGCCGACCAGGACATGTCCTCCGCCGAGGAGTTGGCGATGTTCCGCGAGGAGGGCACCGACGGCACCAAGGACATCGGCGACGTGGGCCAGTCCTGGGGCCCCACGGCCGAGGAGCAGGAGCTGACGCTCAAGTACAAGACCAGCTACTGGGACGAGATTCCCGACTGGGCCAAGGATGACGACGGTGACTGGATCGTGGGCTACTACGGCACCATCTCCCTCATGTCCAACGACGCCACGGTCTCGAACGCGCCCACGAGCTTCCAGGACCTCCTCGACGGCGACTACAACGTCTGCGTCGGCGACGTGACCGCCGCCGCGGTGGCCCAGTACGCCGTGCTCGCCGCAGCCTACGCGCTCGGTGGCGGCATCGACAACATGCAGCCCGGCTACGACTTCCTGAAGAAGCTCGCCGAGTCTGGCCGCCTGGACGTCTCCGACGCCTCCCTCGCCCGCATCGAGTCCGGCGAGATCGACGTCTGCATCAACTGGGACTACAACTCCCTCAACTACCGCGACCAGATCCTGTCCAACAACCCCAACGCGTCGTTCTCCGTCAACATCCCGACGGACGCGTCCGTGCAGTCCGGCTACTGCACCATCATCAACAAGAACGCGCCGCACCCCGCCGCAGCCTGCCTCGCCCGTGAGTTCATCCTCTCCGACGAGGGCCAGATCAACCTCGCCCGCGGCTACGCCACCCCGATTCGAGACGTCGAGCTCCCCGAGGACGTCGCGGCCATGCGCCTGCCTGACGAGCAGTACGGCGACCAGGTCCAGACCGTCGACGAGACCGTCTGGAGCGGCGTCTGCCAGGACATGATCACCTGGTACCAGGAGAACATCATCCCGATCCTCGGCTAGTCTGAACTAAGGAGGAAGGGCCGGGTGCCGCGCGTGCCCGGCCCGATTCTATGGAAAACACCGCAAGCATCGGCGAGAAGGACGTGCGCGCCGTAGGCGCCACAGGCGCCAGGACCGCCCCCGGCTCGGCGGCCGCCCGCGTGACGCGCCGCCCGCGCGCAGGCTGGCTCGCCCTCGTCCCGTTCGTCGTGGTGGTGGCGCTCTTTGAGATCATGCCGCTCCTGCAGCTGGCGCTCGACAGCGTCATCGGGCGCGACTCCGGCGCGCTCGGCCTCGAGAACTACGTCCGCGTCTTCACCACCCCGCTCTACCAGCAGTCCATCTGGAACAGCGTCTGGATCAGCCTGCTCTCGGCGGTCGTCGGCATGGTCGTGGCGTTTCTCGCCGCGCGCTTCGCCTCCGAGGCCTCCCCTCGCGTGCGCAACGCCTTCACGATGGTCCTCAACATGATGTCGAACTTCTCCGGCGTGCCGCTGGCCTTCGCCTTCATGATCCTCATGGGCAACGCGGGCGTGCTCACGCTCGTGGGGCAGCAGTTCAACATCCCGTTTCTCGCCAACTTCAACCTCTACGGCGCCGACGGGCTCGTGATCATGTACATCTACTTCCAGATCCCGCTGGCCACGCTGCTGCTCATCCCCGCCTTCGCGGGCATCCGCAAGTCCTGGCGCGAGGCGGCCACGATCCTTCAGGCCACGAGCTTCGACTACTGGTTCCGCATCGCCATCCCCAACCTCATGCCGTCGATCCTCGGGACGCTCTCCGTGCTCTTCTCGAACGCGCTGGCAGCCTACGCCACGGCCTACGCCCTGGTCATGAACAACTACGCGCTGCTCGCGCTCCAGATCACCTCCCGCTTCAAGGGCGACGTCCAGACGGACGCGGCCACCGGCGGCGCGCTGGCCATGGTCCTTATCGCCCTCATGGTGGTCTGCACGCTCGTGAACAACTACTTCACGCGTCGCGCCGCCAAGGGAAGGGAGCTCGTCTGATGGCACACAAGAACCTCGCCGCCCGCACGGCGGCTTCCGTCCAGAGGACGTCGCTCGCGGGGAGGGTCTTCCTCTGCGTGGTGGCGGCCTACCTGCTCATCCCGTTCCTGGCGACCCTCGTCTATTCGCTCTTCGTGGAGTGGACCGACATCCTACCCTCGGGCTTCACCCTGCGCAACTACCAGGAACTCTTCACCAACGCCGTGTTCTGGGCCTCCATCGGGCGCACGCTCGTCCTGTGCCTGGTGAGCGTGGCCATCACGATCGTGCTGATCCTCCTGGCCATGTACGTGGTCGTGGCGGTCAACCGCAAGGTGGCGCCCGTCATGCAGTTCCTCTGCATGATCCCGTACGCCCTCCAGGGGGTCATCCTCTCCATCGGCATCATCTCGCTCTACACGGGCACCGGCACCATCCTCTCCAACCGCATGTTCATGCTCTTCGGCGCCTACACGATCCTCGTGCTCCCCTACATCTACCAGGGCATCCGCAACGCGCTCAACTCCATCGACGCCGGCATGCTCATCCAGGCGGCCGAGATGCTCGGCTGCGGCCGCTTCCGCGCCTACGTGCAGGTGGTGCTGCCCAACATCCTCTCCGGCATCCTCGTCTCGAGCCTCCTGGCGGAGAGCATCATCTTCGGCGACTTCGTGCTCGCCAACAACATCGCCGGCACCAACTACCAGAACATCCAGGTGTTCCTGCAGGCCAACATGGACGTCTCGAGCGGCCTCTCCAGTGCCATCGTCGTCGTGATCTTCGTGGTGGTGGCCCTGGTCACCGCCCTCGTCCTCAAGCTGCAGGGCGCCGCCCAGAACAACGCTAAGGAGCAGGCATAATGGCTTACATCGAGTTCAAGGACGTGGTGAAGCGCTTCGGCGACAACACCGTCCTCGACCACATCAGCTTCGGCATCCAGCGCGGCGACCTCGTGACCCTGCTCGGCCCCTCCGGTTGCGGCAAGTCCACGCTGCTGCGCTGCCTCTCCGGCCTGGAGAGCGTCACCGAGGGCAGCATCGTCCTGGACGGCCGCGACGTCACCAACGTCCCAGCGTCCAAGCGCAACATCGGCATGGTCTTCCAGCAGTACAGCCTCTTCCCCAACATGACGGTGGAGCAAAACGTCGCGTTTGGCCTCAAGATGAAGAAGGTGCCCAAGGGCCAGATCGCCAAGAAGGTCGCCGACGCCATCGAGATGGTAGAGCTCAAGGGCAAGGAGCGCGCTTACCCGGCCAACCTCTCCGGCGGCCAGCAGCAGCGCGCGGCCCTCGCGCGCTCCATCGTGACCGAGCCGTCGGTGCTGCTGCTCGACGAGCCGCTCTCCGCCATCGACGCAAAGCTCCGCAAGGCCCTGCAGTCCCGCATCCGCGAGATCCACAAGGAGCTCGGGCTCACCACGATCTTCGTCACGCACGACCAGGACGAGGCCATGGTCATGTCCGATGTGATCCAGCTCTTCCACTCCGGCCGCATCGAGCAGGCCGGCAGCCCCGTCGAGGTCTACACCAACCCGATCTCCGAGTTCGCCGCGAGCTTCATCGGCAGCTACAACCAGCTCACGGCCGGGCAGTTCTCCCGACTCACCGGCGCCATGATCCCGAAGGGCAACGTGGTGGCGGTGCGCCCCGAGACCATCGGCATCAGCCTCGAGAGGCCCGAGGAGGCCGAGGGCGCCTACGTGGTCAGGGGCACCGTGGTCGACAGCACCCCGCGCGGAAACGTGCTGCGCTACACCGTCAACGTGGGCGAGACCACGCTGCGCGTGGACGTGCTCTTCCGCAGCTTCCACATGTTCGACAACCTCGACACCGTCTGGCTCACCCTCCCCGAGCACGACTGCCTCTGCATCCCGGCCGAGGCTGCAGCCTAGCCCCTGGGCCCAGCCCCCGGCGAGAAGGACGCCGGCTCGCGCCTGCCCTCGTACCCTTCTCGCCCCCAAGGTCGCCCTTCCCTCAACAAGGCCCGCGCGCCACCCCTCCCGGCGCGCGGGCCGCCCTAGAAAAGGAGCTCCCATGCCCTTCTCAGACCAGGTCTTCCTTGCCCCCGGTGGCAACCGCTTCAAGGGGAACCTCCACAGCCACACCACCAACTCGGACGGGCTCCTCACGCCGGAGGAGTCCGTAGCCGCCTTCCGTGCCCACGGCTACGACTTCCTCTGCCTCTCCGAGCACGACCTCTACACCGACTACTCCGAGGAGCTCGGCTCGAGGGACTTCCTGATCCTGCCCGGGCTCGAGGCCTCGGCCTATCTCTACACTGACGAGTCCGAGACCGTGCGCCTCAAGTGCCACCACATGCACGGAATCCTCGGCACCGACGAGATGGTCGAGGCGGCCTCGCAGAGATTCGCTCACATGGAGCGCCTTGAGCCCATCCGTCGTCACGGGAGCTGGGACGGCGCCGAGGTGGCCGCGGAACTGGCGACCTCGCTCGCGGAGCGCGGGTGCGTCGTGACGTACAACCACCCCATCTGGAGCCGTGTGGAGCCGGACGAGTTCTGCGACGTGGCCGGGTACTTTGCCCTGGAGATCTTCAACTACGACACGGTGAACGAGTCCGGCACGGGCTTCGACATCACCTACTGGGACCTCATGCTGCGGCGCGGCCGGCGCGTCATGGGGTTCGCGTCGGACGACAACCACAACGAGGGTCTCTTTGACGACGTCTTCGGAGGCTGGGTCGTGGTGCGCGCGGCCGAGCTCACGCGCGACGCCGTGGTGCGGGCGCTGTTGGCCGGGGACTACTACTCCTCGAGCGGCCCGGAGCTCGTGGGCTGGGGCGTCGAGGACGGGCGCGTCTGGGTTGAGTGCAGCCCCTGCGAGCGCGTGAACCTCGTGGCGGGTGGACCCGTCAACGCCGGCGCCACCGTGATTGCCGAGGAGGGCTCGGACGGCCTCACGCGCGCGGAGTTCAGGCTGCGCGGCGGCGAGACGTACCTGCGAGTGGAGTGCGTCGACGATCAGGGGCGCACGGCCTGGTCGAACCCCGTCTTTGCCGACCGCTGACGCCTGGGCGCGGCGGGGCCCGGGCGCGACGCGGGCAGCTTCGGGCGACGTCGGGGCACGGAGCAGTAGTTCACGCATCCAAATAGCTTAACCAGATCACGCGCAACCTCGTTCTTCTCGCCTTGTCACACCCGAAGGACAAGGTTGCGCGTTTCCTGGTTCATTCTTTTGCACGCGCATTCTCAAGACCACGGCACATCGCAGGCTATGCATGCAAAATGTGAGACCAAAGCATGCTCATTCACGCGGAAACGAGAAGAACATGCCCGTAGTGTGACTTTTGGCGTGGGATAGTTCCACTTTTTGCACGCGCAACCTTGCAGCGGGGATGCTCATCAGAATGCGCGTGCAAAATGTGGAACCAGAGCACGCGCGAACAGCAGAGAGGGACGCTCCGCCGACCGTCATTCGAAGCTGCGCGTGGAATCGTCAGGTTCTTTGCACGCGCAACCTCGACGCAGGGGGGAAGAGCCCGCCGCTCGCGCGCGCAGCCTCACCGCCCGTGTCGAAAGGGGGCACAGCGCTATCGAAGCGGCATCGACTCCCACGACCCGTCCGCGCGCGGCACCTCGATCGTGCGGTAGCCGACCTCCCAGGCGTGGGCGTAGGCGTCGAGGATGCCGTCGCAGATGTCGACAGGACGATGGCCGTCGGACCCCACGGTGAGGGGCACGCCCGCGCGGAAGAAGCGCTCCAGCAGGCCGCGGGAGGGGTAGTAGTCCCCCACCCCCTTGCGCCAGCCGGCGGTCGAGAGCTCCACACGACGGCCCGTGTCGCGCGCGCACTCGGCCATCTCGTCCCAGAGCGTCCCGAGGTCCGTCGTGGCAGGGAAGCCCTCGTTCCTCATGCGCTCGGGCAGGTCGGGGTGGGCCATCGTCCCGAAGGGCAGCGGGCTCTCGCAGGCGCGGCACCACGTCTGCACGTAGAGGCTCCAGACGCCGTCGGCGCCGAGGCCCTCCCAGACGTGCATGTCGGAGACGTCGTCGATCCAGCCCCCGCCGTCGACCGGCCCCAGCCAGTGGACGCTGCCGAGAAGAACCGTGGCGCCGGACGACCAGCGCATGACGTTCCCCTCACAGCCCGGATACCAGTCGCATTCGAAGCCGTAGACCATCTCGAGCTCGGGGTGGGCGTCGCGCGCCGCGGCCCACGCCGCCCGGTGCGCCGCGAGCTCGGGCTCCACGACCTGGACCTCCCCCGCCGGGTCCATCTCGGCCGGCAGCGTGAGATGGTCTGTGGAGACGAGCACCGCGCAGCCCGCGGCCACCGCGGCCGCCGCGTTCTCCTCGAAGGTGCCCACGCCGTCCGAGAAGCGCGTGTGCGTGTGCATGTCCACAACGGAGCCGGATGCCAGCGGATGTGCCATGGTGCCTCCCTGGGTCTGGGTGCAAGTCTCTCCGAACAAATCGCCCTCGGGCTCGGGGCCCCGAGTCCGGCGCACTTCGCACTTCGGTCGGGCGGGGCTTGGCGCAAGGCCCGCCGGCAGCGGAGCCTCCTGGCGCAAGCCCTCCGGGCGCAAGGTGCTTCCCGCCCATTGTGCCGCATCGCGACGCACGGGAGTGTAAGCGTTTCACAAGGAAGGGCCGCCGGGCGAGAAGCCCGACGGCCCGAGAAGAAGCCAGACGACACCGGCCAACCGCCGGCGCCGGGGCGCGAAGATGTCACCGCCGGCGCCTGAGACGGGCCTGTCGCCTAGCGGCCCAGGTCCTGGAGGGCGTAGACGTGAAGCGGGCCCTGGCGCAGCGCCGCGATGGCCTGGACGAGCGCCACCGCGCCCGACATGGTCGTGGCCATGTCGATGCCGCGGCTCACGGCCTCGCTGCGCATGCGGAAGCCGTCGCCACGCGAGCTGTGGCCCTTCGGCGTGTTGATGAGGAAGGCGATCTTGCCGTCTGTCATGAGGTCGATGATGTTGGGCGAGCCCTCGGAGATGGGCTTGACCACCTCGCAGGGAATGCCCGCGGCGCGCAGCGTCTTGGCGGTGCCGCTCGTGGCCACGAGGTCATAGCCCAGGTTCACGAGGGACAGCGCCACGGGGGCCACCGAGCGCTTGTCGCGGTCGCACACGGAGATGAAGACGGTACCGGACTGCGGGACCTGGTAGTCGATGGCCTCGCGCGTCTTGGCGTAGGCCTTCGGGAAGGTGGTGTCGATGCCCATGACCTCGCCGGTGGACTTCATCTCCGGGCCCAGTACCACGTCGGCGCCCGGGAAGCGGCTCCAGGGCATCACGGCCTCCTTGACCGCGTAGTAGCCCATGTCGCGGCCCTCCTCCGGCAGCCCCAGCTCGGAGATCTTCTCGCCGCTCATGATGCGGGCGGCGCACTTGGCCAGCGGGACGCCGGTGGCCTTGGACGAGAAGGGCACCGTGCGGCTGGCACGCGGGTTGAGCTCGATCACGAAGACCTGCTCGTCGCGGACGGCGAACTGGACGTTCAGGAGGCCCTTGATGTGGCAGGAGAGCGCCAGGCGACGCGTGGTGTCGCGCACCTTGGCCACGATGCGGTCAGAGAGCGAGAAGGGCGGGAAGCAGCAGGCGGAGTCGCCGGAGTGAACGCCGCACTCCTCGATGTGCTCCAGGACCGACCCCACGTAGCACTCCTCCTCGTCACAGAGGGCGTCCACGTCGAGCTCGATGGCGTCCTCGAGGAAGGCGTCGAGGTAGACAGGGTGGTCCGGGGAGACCTTGGTGGCCTCCTCCATGTAGCTCACGAGGTCGGCGTCGTCGTAGACGATGCCCATTCCGCGGCCGCCCAGGACGTAGCTCGGGCGGACGAGCAGCGGGTAGCCCACGCGGCGCGCCACGGACTTTGCGTCCTCGATGGTCTCGGCCGTGCTCGAGGGCGGGTAGGCGATCTCCAGGCGGTCGAGGAGGCTCGCGAAGCGGTCGCGGTCCTCGGCGAGGTCGATGGCCTCGGGCTGGGTGCCCATGATGGGCACGCCGGCCGCCTTGAGGCGGCGTGCGAGGTTGATCGGGGTCTGGCCGCCGAGGGTGACGATCACGCCCACGGGCTTCTCGGCCTCGATGACGTTCATGACGTCCTCGAAGGTGAGCGGCTCGAAGTAGAGGCGGTCGGAGGTGTCGTAGTCGGTGGAGACGGTCTCCGGGTTGCAGTTGACCATGACGGTCTCGTAGCCCTTGGCCTCAAGCGCGTAGGCGGCGTGGACGCAGCAGTAGTCGAACTCGATACCCTGGCCGATGCGGTTGGGGCCGGCGGAGAGGATGACCACGCGCGGCTTCTCGGCCTCGTGGAACTCGGATACGCCGCCCGCCTCGTAAGTGAAGTAGTGGTAGCTCGTGCGTGCGGAGAACTCGCCGGCGCAGGTGTCCACGGTCTTGACGCAGGGGCGCACGCCGAGGACCTCGCGCACGGCGCGGACGGTGTCCTCGCGCTGGCCGGTGAGGTGGCCGATCTGGGCGTCGGAGAAGCCGAGCTGCTTGGCGGCCATCATCGTGTCGGCGTCGAGGCCCGCGAGGCCGTGCTCGCGGATGACCTGCTCGGCGGAGACGATGTCGGCGATGCGGGAGAGGAACCAGCGGTCGATCTTGGTGAGCTCGTGCACGCGCTCGACGCCCCAGCCGCGACGGAGCGCCTCGGCCACGTAGAGGATGCGCTCGGGCGTGGGCGTGGCCACGTGGTGCTCGAAGTTCTCCTCGTCGAAGTCGTCGTTGCCGTCGGCGCCGAGGCCCGCGTGGCCCTGCTCCAGGGAGCGCATGGCCTTCTGCATGGCCTCCTCGAAGGTGGAGCCGATGGACATGACCTCGCCCACGGCCTTCATGCGCGTGGTGAGCGTGTCGTCGGTGCCCTTGAACTTCTCGAAGGCGAAGCGCGGGATCTTGACCACGCAGTAGTCGATGGACGGCTCGAAGCAGGCCGGCGTCTCACGCGTGATGTCGTTCTCAATCTCGTCGAGCGTGTAGCCCACGGAGAGCAGGGCCGCCATCTTGGCGATGGGGAAGCCGGTTGCCTTGGAGGCGAGCGCCGAGGAGCGGCTCACGCGCGGGTTCATCTCGATGACGATGACGCGCCCGTCGTCGGGGTTCACGGCAAACTGCACGTTGGAGCCGCCGCACGCCACGCCGACGCGCTCGAGGATGGCGATGGAGTAGTCGCGCAGGCGCTGGAGCTCGAAGTCGTTCAGGGTCTGGCAGGGGGCCACGGTGATGGAATCGCCGGTGTGCACGCCCATCGGGTCGAGGTTCTCGATGGAGCAGATGACGACGCCGTTGCCCGCGGAGTCGCGCATCACCTCCATCTCGATCTCCTTCCAGCCCTCCACGGACTGCTCCACCAGGACCTCGCTCTCCGGCGAGAGGGCGATGCCCTGCTCGGCAATGCGCAGCAGGTCGTCATGGTCATAGGCCATGCCGCCACCGGCCCCGCCCAGGGTGAACGCCGGACGGATGACCACCGGGTAGCCGAGCTCGTCGGCGATCTTCTCGCACTCCCCCACCGTGTGGGCGATGCCGGACTTGGCGACCTCCAGCCCGATGTCGCGCATGGCGTTGGCGAAGAGCTCGCGGTCCTCGCCCGTCTCGATGGAGTCGATGTCGCAGCCGATGACCTCGACGCCGTACTTCTCAAGCACGCCGGCCTTCGCCAGGGCGACGGCGCAGTTGAGGCCCGTCTGGCCGCCCATGTTGGGCAGCAGGGCATCCGGGCGCTCCTTCTCGATGACCTTGGCGACCGAGGCGGCGGTGATCGGCTCGATGTAGGTGCGGTCCGCGGTCTCCGGGTCGGTCATGATGGTGGCAGGGTTGGAATTGACCAGCACGACCTCGTAGCCCTCCGAGCGCAGGGCCTTGCAGGCCTGGGTGCCGGAGTAGTCGAACTCGCAGGCCTGGCCGATGACGATGGGGCCGGAGCCGATGATCAGGATCTTCTTGATGTCGGTGCGCTTGGGCATCTAGAAGCGCCTCCCCTCGCGGACGTCGATGGCAAGGTAGTCGTCCTCGCCTCGCATGAGCTTTGCAAACGCCGCAAAGGCGTACGTGGAGTCGTTGGGGCCGGGCTTGGCCTCCGGGTGGTACTGCATGGAGAAGGCCGGCACGTCGAGGAACTGGATGCCCTCCGGGGTGCCGTCGTTGAGGTTGACGTGCGTAAGGCGGATCTTGCCGTAGCGGGGGTTCTCCACCACCGGGGCGATGTGGCGAGAGGACCAGAAGCGCAGGTCCTCGTCGGCGGGGTGCTCGGAGACGCCGCCGGAGAGCTCCGGCACCAGGGGCCCGAAGGTCGAGAAGACCGGGCCGTAGTTGTGGTTCTGGGCGGTGATCTCAACCTTGCCGGTCAGGAGGTTCATGACCGGCTCGTTGCCGCCGTGGTGGCCGTACGGGAGCTTCTCGATGGTGGCGCCGGCCGCCATGGAGATGACCTGGTTGCCGAGGCAGATGCCAAAGACGGGCACCTTGCCCAGACACGCGCGGACCGCCTCGGCCACGGACGGCACGGAGGACGGGTCGCCGGGGCCGTTGGAGAAGAACACGCCGTCAGGCTGCTGGGCGAGGACGTCCGCCACGGGGGTATCCCACGGCACAACGGTGACCTCGCAGCCCGCCGCGGAAAGGCGCTTGGCGATGCCGGCCTTCTCGCCGCAGTCGTAGGCGACCACGGAGAGGCGCGGGCTGCCGTCGGCATCCTTGCCGGGAATCACGTAGCTCTTCTTGCAGGAGACGTCGGCAACGTAGTTGTGCTCGGCGATGGCCGGGCTCTTGCGGACGCGCTCCACCAGGCTCTCCGGGTCGAGGTCGACGGTGGAGATCGCGGCGCGCATGGCGCCGCCCTCGCGGATGGCAAGCGTCAGGGCGCGGGTATCAACGTCCTCGATGGCCACCACGCCGCGCTCGGCGAGAAACTCCGGCAGGCTCGTGACGCTCTGCCAGTTGGAGGGCGCGTAGCAGGCGTCGTGCACCACGAGGCCCGCCAGGTGCAGCTCCTCGGCCTGCATGTCCTTCTCGTTGATGCCGTAGTTGCCGACCTGAGGGTAGGTGAGCGTCACGATCTGGCCCGCGTACGACGGGTCGGAGACGATCTCCTGGTAGCCGACCATGGAGGTGTTGAACACGACCTCGCCGAAGGTCTCCCCCTCCGCTCCGACGGAGCGCCCGAAGAAGTGCATCCCGTTCTCGAGCGCCAGGAGCGCCCTCGGATGCCTGCCGTTGTCCACCAGTAGGTTCACAGCAACACCGCCCTTTCGTTTGCGCGCGCCGTACATCACGCAGGCCGCAGCCTCGCCCTACAAAAAACGGAGCACCCGCGAGCGAGGACTCCGATAAGGCTGCGACATGTATGTTGTGGACGCCTTTTCGGTCTCTCGTACCGTGTTAAAGGTCATGTGACAGCATAGCAGGTTCGGCGTTGCCTGTGTGACGGGATAACGCCTCCACGCAAAAACACGGCGAGGCGAGAAGAGCCTCTGCGGATGCACGGCCGGCGATGCGGTGCGGGCATGCTTGGCGACACGAGCCCCGGGCACGGGCGCCGGACACGGGGCCGCGACGACGAAAGGCCCGCCGGCCTCCCGCACCGAGCTCAACCGGGCTCGTACGATGCGGTGGCTGGCGGGCCTCCCCGACCGCTGCCCCTCCCGGCTAGCAGACGCCCTGGGCCATCATGGCGTCGGCGACCTTCAGGAAGCCGGCGATGTTGGCGCCCATGACGTAGTTGCCCTCGTGGCCGTACTCGCGGGCGGTGTCGTCGCAGTTGTGGAAGATGCCGCGCATGATGGCCTCGAGCCTGCCGTCGACCTCCTCGAACGTCCAGGAGAGGTGCTCGGCGTTCTGGCTCATCTCCAGGCCGGACACGAGCACGCCGCCCGCGTTGGCAGCCTTGCCGGGCATGAAGGCCACGCCGTTCTCCATGAGGTAGGAGGTGGCGTCAGGCGTGGTGGGCATGTTGGCGCCCTCGCCCACGACCTTGCACCCGTTGGCGACGAGGGCCTTGGCGTCCTCGAGGTGCAGGGTGTTCTCGCGGGCGCAGGGAAGCGCCACGTCGCAGGGGAGCTGCCAGACGCCGCGGCCGTCCTCGGCGTGCCAGACGGCGTTCGGGCGCTGCTCGACGTACATGGCGAGGCTCACGCCCTTGTCGTGGCCGGAGCGCTTGGCGTTGTAGATGTCCTCGAGCACCTTGTAGTCGATGCCGTCCTGGTCCTCGACCCAGCCCTTGGTGTCGGAGCAGGCGATGACGGTGCCGCCGAGCTGTGCGACCTTCTGGATGGCGTAGATGGCGACGTTGCCGGAGCCGTGGACGACGACCTTCTTGCCCTCGAAGGAGTCGCCGGTGCTCTTGAGGTACTCGTCGACGAAGTAGACGAGGCCGTAGCCGGTTGCCTCGGTGCGGGCGAGCGAGCCGCCGAAGGAGAGGCCCTTGCCGGTCAGGACGCCGGTCCACTCGTTGCGAAGACGCTTGTACTGGCCGAACAGGTAGGCCACCTCACGGCCGCCCACGCCCAGGTCGCCGGCGGGGACGTCGGTGTTGGGGCCGATGTGGCGGAAGAGCTCGGTCATGAAGGACTGGCAGAACGCCATGACCTCGCGGTTGGACTTGCCCTTGGGGTCGAAGTCGGAGCCGCCCTTGCCGCCGCCCATGGGCAGCGTGGTGAGACTGTTCTTGAAGATCTGCTCGAAGCCCAGGAACTTGAGCATTCCGAGGGTGACGGTGGGGTTGAAGCGCAGGCCGCCCTTGTAGGGTCCGAGGGCGGAGTTGAACTCCACGCGGTAGCCGCGGTTGACCTGGACCTTGCCGGCGTCGTCGACCCACGGCACGCGGAACATGATGACGCGCTCCGGCTCCACGATGCGCTCGAGCAGGCTGGCCTCCTCGAACTCCGGGTGGGCGTCGAGGGCAGGCTGCAGGGTCTCCAGGACCTCCTTGGCGGCCTGGATGAACTCGGCCTGCTCCGGATAGCGTTCCTCGAGCTCGGCGATGACCTTCTCGGAATACGTCATGTGCGCTCCAATCTCACGCGGCCCGACGGGCCAGGTTTTAAACGTTGGCCGGATGTGCACCACCGAGAAGGATACGTTTCTGAAACGTGGCTGAGCCAACCCGGTGCCCAACGCGTAACGTCCTCGAACCTCACGCGAAATCATCTGTAAACACGTCTGAGTAAAAAGCCTTCGCACCCACGTTCTTCTCGCCGGCGAGAAGAACGTCTTGTGGGGGCGCTTGCCCACATTGGGAAGCTCGCCTATACTTGCAACTTGCGACCGGGGCGTGGCGCAGCTTGGTAGCGCATCTGCTTTGGGAGCAGAGGGTCGCTGGTTCGAATCCAGTCGCCCCGACCATCGCACGCGGGTGTGGTTCAATGGTAGAACCTCAGCCTTCCAAGCTGATGACGCGGGTTCGATTCCCGTCACCCGCTCCATGAGTTTCAGGGCCCGGGCCGCGCGCTCGGGCCTTTTCATACGAAGGGGCCGCTATGCCAGACTCCCCGCTCGGCCGTACGCTCGTCATTGCCAACCCCGCCGCGCACAGCGGCCGCGGTGCCGAGGGCGCGGACTTTGCCGAGCGCTTCCTCGCGAGCATGGGATCGGCCACAAGCGGCTTCAAGGTGCTTCGGACGACGGGCCCCGGCGACGCGGTCGGAATTGCCGCGAGAGCGGATGGCTTTGACACGGTGCTCGCCCTCGGGGGCGACGGCGTGATCCATGAGGTGGCAAACGGCCTCATGGCACGGCCGGCGGAGGCGCGCCCGCAGCTCGGCGTAATCCCCCTGGGCTCCGGCAACGACTACGCCCGCACGCTCGGCATGGCGAGAAACGACGTCCAGTCGGCGCTCGCCCAGCTGGTGCGCGGCCAGGTGCGCCCCGTTGAGGTGGGCAGGGTCAACGGGACCCACTTCGTTCAGACGCTCTCGTTTGGGCTGGACGCCGCCATCGCGTTGGACACGACGGAGCGCCGGGCGGCCGACACCTCCCAGGAGGGCGAGGCGCTCTTCGTGACATCCGGGCTCAAGATCCTCTCCCACGCACGAGGCGGCTTCCCCTGCACGGCGCGCTTCGACGACGAGGGGCCGGTCAGGCTCTCCGCGCTCGTCTTTGCATTTCAGGTGGGGCCGAGCTACGGCGGCGGCTTTGCCATCTGCCCGGGCGCCGACCCCGTCGACGGGCTCCTCGACGTCTGCTACAACGTGCGCGTCCCGGCGCTGCCCCACCTTCTCACCCTCTTCGGGCTGGCGCGCCGCGGCCTTCACGCGCGCTCCTCGGTCGTGAGACTGCGGCACGTCCGCAGGGCCGAGCTCGACTTCGTCGCAGCCCCGCCCTGCCAGGTGGACGGGGAGCGCCTCGAGGGCACGCACTTCCTGATTGAGACCGTGCCAGCGGCGCTGCGCGTCATCTTCCCGCGCTGAGGGCAGGGCGCCTCTCTCCCCAGTGGCGGCCGGGGCCCCGGGACGGTCACGCTCGGCAACACAACCTAGCCCGCCCCGCGCACGGTTCCCGATACCTCCGCCGCGGCCCCTCCCGGACAGTGACTAGCCCCTTCAAAGCCCTCCAAGGCGCCCATAAAAAAGGCCCCGGGCCCTAGCTGGGGCCCGGGGCGCAAAGCCACTGTACGGTGCGGCGCGGCGTTAGCGAGCGGCGGCCTGGAGCATGGCCTTGACCTCGGTGGCCGTCTTGAGGGCCATGACCTTCTCGGTCAGGGCGTCGGCCTCGGCCTTGGTCCACTCGGAGATGATGCGGCGCGTGCGGAGGATCGACGGCGCGGACACGGAGAACTCGCCCAGGCCGAAGGAGATCAGCACCGGGATCAGCAGCGGGTCGGCCGCGGCCTCGCCGCACATGCCGACCATGATGCCGGCCTTGTTTCCCTCCTCGATGATGCGCTTGAGGGAGCGCAGGACGGCCGGCTGGTAGACCTCGTAGAGGTAGCCCACGCGGTCGTTGCCGCGGTCGGCGCACATGGTGTAGCCGATGAGATCGTTGGTGCCGATGGAGAAGAAGTCGCACTCGGCGGCGAGGTCGTCAGCGATGAGGGAGGCGGCGGGCGTCTCGATCATGGTGCCGATCTCGATGTCCTTGTTGTAGGCGACACCGCGGGCGTCGAGGTCAGCCTTGCACTCCTCAACGAGGGCCTTGACCTGGCGAATCTCATCGATGTTGGTCACCAGCGGCACCATGATCTTGATGTCGCCGAAGGCGGAGGCGCGCAGCAGGGCCGTGAGCTGAACCTTGTACTGCTCGGGGTTGTTGAGGCAGTAGCGGACAGCACGGAACCCCATGAAGGGGTTCTCCTCCTTCTGGAGGTTGAGGTACGGGATCTCCTTGTCGCCGCCCACGTCGAGCGTGCGGATGATGACCGGCTGGTTCTTCATGCGCAGCGCGACCTTCTGGTACGCGGCGAACTGCTCGTCCTCGCTCGGGAGCTCCTTGGCGTCCATGAACAGGAACTCGGAGCGGAAGAGGCCAACGCCCTCGCAGTCGTGCTCGGCGGCCACGTTGGCGTCATCCGGGTTGCCGATGTTGGCGACGAGGAGGACCTTGTCGCCGTCGCCGGTGACGGTCTCCTTGCCGCGGTAGGCCTCGAGGGCCTCCTTCTCCTCGGCGAACTGCTTGGCCTTGGCACGGTAGTGGGCGAGCTCGTCATCGCTCGGGTTGGCGAGCACGCGGCCGCGGGAGCCGTCGACGATGACCATGTCGCCGGTCTTGATGGTCTTGGTGACGTCGGCGACGGAGAGGACCGCCGGAATCTCCAGCGCGCGGGCGATGATGGCGGAGTGGGAGGTGCGGCCGCCGGTCTCGGTGACGATGCCGGCGACGTTGTCCTTGTCGATGTCGGCAGTCATGGACGGGGTGAGCTCGTGGACCACCACGATGGAGTTCTCCGGGAGCGTGGAGAGGTCGACGAGCTCCTGGCCCAGCAGGTCGGCGAGGAGGCCGGTCTTGACGTCGGCGACGTCGGCCGCACGCTCGCGGAAGAGCTCGTCCTCCATGTTGGAGAACATGTTGTAGTACATGTCATAGGCCTCGGAGACGGCCTGCTCGGCGCACATGCCGCTCTCGATCGAGCCGTTGACCATCTCCTGGATGCCCTCGTCCTCGGCAAACTCGATGTGGGCGCCCATGATGGCGGCGGCCTCCTCGCCCACCGTGACCTTCATGCGCTCAATCTGCGCGTTGGTCTGCTCGATGAACTTGGCGACAGCGGCGGCATAGCGCTGCTTCTCGTCACCGGCGTCCTCCGGCGCGTGCGGCGTGAAGCTGAGGTCCGGCTCGACGGCGACGCGTGCCACGCCGATGCCGATGCCGTCAGATGCGTTGACTCCCTCGTACATGATGTGTCCCCCTACGTTCCAGGCCGCGCTGCGGCCACGTCCCAACACGTTCACGCCCCAAGCGGGGCGAGAAACCCAATCCTACGCCGAGCTTCGCGCTAGTTCTTCTCGCCCTGCCCGGCGTCCGCCGCAGCCTCCTCGGCAGCCTCGCGCGCACGGTTGTTCTCCATGTCCTGCGCGATGGTGCCCGGGATGGCGCGGCCCATCTTCTTGTAGAGCGCGGCCACCACGCGATCGATGGTGGAGCGCTTTGCGATTCCCTTGCTCGCCGCCGTGGCGGTGCCGCACGCGGAGGCGAAGATCAGAGCCGTCTCGTAGTCGACGCCGCGCGTGACCTGCGCGAGGAAGCCGGCCACCATGGAGTCGCCCGCGCCGGTGGCGTTGACGAGCTTGATCTTTGCGGTGGGGACGACGTGCTCGGCGCCGTTCTCGTCAAGAAGGAGCGAGCCGTGGCCACCGCAGGAGATGATGACGTTGCGGGCGCCCGCCTCCTGGAGCTTGTGCGCGTAGGGCATGCACTCCTCGGGCTCCTCGATGTTGACGCCGTAGATGCGGCCGACCTCGTGGTTGTTCGGCTTGATGAGGAACGGGTGCATCTCCAGGGCCTCCATGAGGAGCTGGCCCGGGGCGTCCACCACGAACTGAATCCCGCGACCGCCGAGGCGACGCATGATCTGGGAGTACATGTCCTCCGGAAGGGTGTTGGGGATGGAGCCCGTCAGGACCAGCGTGTCACCGGCGCCCACAATGTCCATGCGCTCAAGCAGCTCGTCGACCTTCTTCTCGGGGATCTTGGGTCCCATGCCGTTGACCATCGTCATGACGATGCCGTTGAGCTTGATGTTGATGCGGGTGTAGCCGCGGTCCAGGCACACGAAGTTGCTCGCGACGCCCTTCTCCTGCAGGCGGTGCAGGAGGTAGTCCCCGGTGAAGCCGGCAGCGATGCCCATGGCGATGCTCGGCACGTCGAGCTCGTTCAGGAGCGTCGAGATGTTAATACCGTTTCCGCCGCAGTGGAGCTCCTCGGACGAAGACCTGTTCGTAAAGCCCATGTCGAGCGTCAATGGGTGCATGACATAGTCAAGGGCAGGGTTCAACGTCATCGTGTAGATCAACGCGCGCTCCTTCCAACGGGCAGACCACACCAGTTCAGTATGCCTTTTCGGCACCGTACTCTCGCGCGACTATTACGCGAGCGCGCCGTTCCATGCGGCCAGAGGCATGACGCGGGCCGGACATCCATCACGGCTGCCCGGCCCGACCAGGCCTTCTGGTGCGCCCTGAGGGATTCGAACCCCCGACCTTCGGATTAGAAGTCCGCGGCTCTATCCAACTGAGCTAAGGGCGCGATGGTCAAGCGCGGCACACATTTTAGAGCATACCGAACGCCTTGGCCGCGAGAATGCCTGTGACGGTCTTGGCGTCGTCAATAAGTCCGGCCCGGACGGCCTCGATGGCGTCCTCGATGGGCACCCAGACGACGTTGACAAGCTCGCCCTCGTCCGGACGGGCAGGACCCCGGGCGAGCCCGTGGGCAAAGTAGACGGCGGTGTGCTCGTCGGTGAAGCCCGGCGACCCGTACTGCACCGCGAGGAGCTCCAGGCGCTCGGCGACGAGGCCGGTCTCCTCGGCGAGCTCGCGGGCGGCGCAGGCGTCGGGCGACTCGTTGCCCTCCACCTTGCCGGCGGGTATCTCGAGCGTCATCCTCCCGAGCGCCACGCGCCATTGCCGGACAAGACAGACCCTGTCGTCCATCACGGCCACCACGCCGGCGCCGCCATGATGGCGCACGAGGTCGCGCCAGCCGTGGGTCCCGTCGGCGAGCTCCACGTCAAGCTGCTCGACCGAGAAGATCCTCCCCTCCCACGGCCTCTCGGCGGAGACGACACGCTCGGCAAGCGCGGGGTCCGGCTCAAGTGCTGCACGGATGGCGTCAAGCCCCTCTGACATCTTCCCTCCCGACACGACGACTGCCTCGCCCTAATTCTCGCATTTTGTAAACGTTCCGCTCGCGTAGTCGATGTCATAGCCTGCTGCGGCGTTGAACACCTCGACCTCGAGGTCGAGCGCGCCGTCCGAGGAGCGCACGTCCACCAGCACGCTCCTCGGCAGCAGCTCCGAGCCCACGTAGACGGGCTCCGCGCGGTAGTAGACGGTCCCGTCCGGGTTCTCCCCCAGCCACGTGCGGGCAAGGCCCTCCGCGTAGGCCATCCCGCCGTCCTGCCCCTTGTTGTCGCCGACGTTCTGAGTGCGCGTGCCGGTCACGAGGTTCTCCGCCGCGTCGACGCCGCCCAGCGACTTGGCGAGCAGGTGGCTCCTGTTGTAGAGGTAGCCGTGGTAGGAGGTCCCGTCCGGCATGGGGATGTCGACCTCCTCGTTATGGCCCCACCCCGCGGGGCGGATGTCGGAGATGTCCTCGCGCTCCCGGGCGCTGCCGGCCTCCATCATCTCGTAGGTCACGGTGGCCGTGACGGTCCCAGCACGCCCGAGGGCGTCGAGCCCGTCGTAGCGTGCCTCACCGGGGGCGGGCTCGTCGGTGACGACGGCCGGGCCGAGCACGCGGTAGTAGTCGGGGTAGTCCCCGGCGTCCCAGGTTCCGGGGACACCAGCCGCTCTCCCGGGGACGGCGGCCTCGACGGGCGCAGGCGCCGAGGTGGCGGCCGGAACGGTCAGCGCACCGGTTCCGACGCCGGCAACGGCCGCAGCGAGAAGCGCGGCGAGAAGTGCAAGCGGGCCGCGGACGCGCGTCCTTCTCGCCCCTCGTCTTCCTCGCGACATGTTGGCCTCCCTGGTCTACGACGACGCGGCACGCCGCCTGGGCGGGTCCGACGAAGCCCGGGAGGGGCGTGGCGCGGCACCCCGTCGGACGCGGCGGACCGGGTGCGTCGGCTTATAAAAAACGACCGGGCACCCAAGGCACCCGGTCGAAACTATCGTGGTGGATCGTCAGGGGTTCGAACCCTGGACCTTGGGATTAAGAGTCCCCTGCTCTACCAGCTGAGCTAACGATCCGAGAATGGTGGATCGTCAGGGGTTCGAACCCTGGACCTTGGGATTAAGAGTCCCCTGCTCTACCAGCTGAGCTAACGATCCATATTCAGTTGAAATGGGGTGGGCGAAGGGTCTCGAACCCTCGACCTACGGAGCCACAGTCCGTCGCTCTACCAACTGAGCTACGCCCACCATTTGCGACCTCTTCAGGCAGCTCGACTATTCTGCACTACCCCGCGGCGCGATGCAAGGACTTTTTTGTCAAATCTGGAATTTCGCTCAACAGGCCGGTCCACAGGGTGCGCGGCGCCGCGGACGGAGGCGCCTACGCGTCGCCGTCGAGCAGCCCCTCCCACGTGAGGACCGACTCGGTCATGAGGAAGCGCTTGAGCGGGTCGAGGTCCCCCTCAAGGTGGAAGACGTCAAGCGCGGCGTGGTAGGCGGCGTGGTCCTGCGCCCGCACCACGATCGGCGGCATCCCCATGGCGAGAAGGACCCCGTTCATGAGCAGGCGCGCGGCACGGCCGTTGCCGTCGGCGAAGGGGTGGATGTCGAACATCTTGGCGTGGAGGTAGGCGGCGATGGTGAGGGAGCGACGCCCCTCCTCCAGGTAGGTGTTCACGTCGTCGGCGAGCAGGCCCACCGCGTGCGGCACCTCGGCGGCCGGCATCCCCACGCTCGCCGGCCCGCCCACGTAGTCGCCCAGCTTGAACGTCCCCGGGCGCTCCCCGGCCAGAAGGAGCTCCTCGTCGTAGGTTCCCATGGCCACGAGCTCCTGCGCCTGGCAGACGAGCTCCTCGGAGAGGCACGGGTCCTCTGCGAGCTTGCGGCGGGCGAGCTCCCAGGAGAGCTTGAGGTTGTAGGTCTCCTGCAGCATCTGGACCTCGCCGGTGTAGCCGGAGACGGCGTCGCTCTCCACGATCTCCCGCACCGTGGCATAGGAGAGCTCGGGGTTCTCGATCTTCTCGGAGTTGTAGATGTAGTCCGTCACGAACTCGCCCAGGAGCGCCTCGCGGCGCTCGTCCGTGAGGGCGTCCCACTGGTCGCGCAGGTTGTGATAGGCGTCTTTGATGGAGTCGGACATGGCGCGCCTCCCGTCGGCGTTGGCTTTTGGGCATTCTAGGCCTCGCACGAGCATGCGCACCAGGCCCTTTCCGCCAGAGGCGGCGACGTCTCGGCGGAGGGGCGGCCCCTTCCCTCGCGGGCGGCCGGGCAAGCCGCCGGTCAGCGCAAGCCCGTCCCCTCGCCCCTACAGCACGCCGTCGAGGTCGCCGCAGCCTCGAGCGAGCGCAAGCAGGTGCTTGAAGACGCGGTCCCCGTGCAGGCCGTCGTGCTCGAACTCGTTGGTGACCCAGGCGTGGCTCGCGCCCACGCGGGACAGCGTGTCGAGCTGCATGCCCGAGTCGACGTAGAGGTCGTCGAAGTAGACGGCGGCCTGGAGCGGCGTCTCGTTTGCGGCGAGCTGCCGCTCGTCGTAGAGCCGCCCGAAGCTCGTGTCGCGCATGAGCGCGTCCATCGCCCCCGCGAACGGGCGCAGCTCAGGCATCTCCTCGAACATCCACGGGAAGCACGCCTCGCCGGTGAGCGCCAGCGGCCGCGCGTCCGTCGCGAACTCCGGGCGCAAGCGCCAGGCGCGCTCCGCCGCCCACGAGACCGGGCGCCCCATCTCGCCGTCGGCGTAGATGAGCTCCTGCAGCACCCAGTAGAGGGGGTTCGAGCGCACGTTGGTGGCCGCCCACGCGCCGGCGAGGAACGCGTCGGACACCTCGACCGCGGCGCGGTCCCCGCCCGCGGCTGCGAGCGCCGCGTCTGCCGAGCCGTCGCCGGCAGCGAAGGCCACGTCGAGCAGGTTGTGCAGCCGCTCGTGCCCCGGCTTCATGCCCAGGCCCTGCCCCAGGGCCTGCAGGCGCCGCACCGTCATGGGCGAGCCGTCGGGAAGCTCGACCCTCTCGCCCGTGGCCAGCCGGTCGGCCAGCAGTGCCACGCGCCTCTCGTCGTCGGGGTAGCGCTCGTAGAGCAGGCTCGTCTTGGCGGCCATGTGCCCGAAGGTGTGCGCGTAGACCTCGTCGGCGCTCGCCGGCACGTGCGGGATGCCGCCGCAGGTGAAGCTCGCGCGGGCGGCGCCCGGGAACGTGGAGAGGTACGTGAGGGTGAGGAAGCCGCCGTAGCTCTGCCCGAGCGTCACCCAGCGCGCACCGCCGAGCTCGGAGAGCCGCAGGTACTCGAAGTCCCGAACGATCGAGTCGGCGAGGAAGCGCTTCAGGAAGCGAGCCTGGGATGCAGCGTCGCCCTCGCGCTCGATCGTGGAGCCGTCCACGCGGCCCGAGCGGCCGGTGCCCCGCTGGTCGGGCAGGATCACACGGAAGTGCCTGGTCGCCTCGGCGACCCAGCCGTCGCTCGTCGGCGAGGTGAGGCGCGGGCCCGCGCCGCCCGGGCCGCCCTGGAGGTAGACCAGGTACGGGAGGTCCCGACCCACGCCCTCGGGCGCGCAGACCACGCGGTAGAAGAGCGAGAGCGAGCGGCCCTCCAGGGCGGGGTCGGGCCTCTCTGCCGCCGACTCGACCAAGATCTCCGAGCTCGGGGCGTCCTTCTCGCATCCCGCCAGCCGCGCGGGCGTCGTGCCGCGCCAGTCCAGGGGGACCTCGATCGAACGGTCCTCGACGTAAAGTCCCGGCAGGTAATATCTAGCGAGAAGGGCCATGGCGAGCTCCTTGCCTCGAATCGCGACGTGCGTTCGCGTCAAGCTTACCACCCGCGCGGACGCCGCCGCGGCGCCCCTGGCCGGGCGACGGCGATATACTGGGCCGCAGTCAACCGTCATGGGGAGGCAAGACATGCAGTTCAACGACACCGAGGTCGTGGCGCTTCTCGGCGCGCTCTCCAACGCGAAGGCGCCGTCCGGCTTTGAGGAGGAGACGCTCGACGTTGTCCGCCGCTTCTGCGAGGGCTGGGCGCGCGTGGACGAAAACACGCTGAGGGACGGCCTCGTCACCCCGACGAGCTTCACCGGCGAGAAGCCGGTGCTCATGCTGGACGCGCACGGCGACGAGGTGGGCGGCATGGTCCGCTGCATCCACGCCAACGGCACGATGGGCTTTGTCGAGCTGGGCCGCTTCTCCCCGAACGTGCTCGCCGGGCAGGACGTGTACGTGCGCGCGACGGACGGCTCGTGGGTGCATGGCGTCATCGGTGTGAAGCCGCCGCACTTCTGGAGCGAGGCGGAGCGCGCCGCGGGTGCCGCCCCGCTCGTGCTGGACGTGGGCGCCACCTCGCGCGAGGACGCGGTGGCGCGCTTCCGCATGGGGATGGGCGAGCCCTTCGTGCCCGCCACCTCGTTCTCGTTCGACGAGCGCACGGGCGTGGCGCTGGGCAAGGCCTTCGACTGCCGCGCGGGCGTGTGCGCGATGATGCTGGCGCTCCGCGAGCTCGCGGGCAGGGACGACCTGCCCTTCGACGTGGTGGCCTCGGTCTCGGCGCAGGAGGAGGTCGGCGAGCGCGGGGTGGCCGCAGCCGTGCGGCACTTCTCGCCGACGGTGGCGCTCATGTTCGAGGGCTGCCCGGCCGACGACACCTTCTCCGCGCCCGACGAGGTCCAGGCCGCGCTGCGCCAGGGCCCAATGTTTCGCTACTTCGACCGCTGCATGATCACCAACCCGCGCTACCAGCGCTTCGTCCTTGCCGCCGCAGCCGAGGCGGGGCTTCCCGTCCAGACCTCGGTGCGCACGGGCGGCGGGACCGACGGCGGGCCCACCCACCTGCTCGACGTGCCGTGCGTGGTGGCCGGCGTGCCGTGCCGCCACGTCCACGCCGGCACGGCGATCTGCGCGCTGGACGACGTCAAGACGACGGCAGAGGTCGCCGTCGCGGTTGCCGAGCGCCTCACGCCGGAGGTCGTCGCGGGGTTCTAGCGGCCGGTTCTTCTCGCCGCGCCGCCGCGTCGCCGTGCCGCCGCGTCACCGACGAGCGCCCACACAGCACAGCGCGAAAGCGCGCCGGAACGAAAAAACGTGACTTTGAGCGAGCTATACATGCCCGGTTCGCTCAAAGTCACGTTTCTGCGTCAAATTACGTGACTTTGAGCGAGGCGCAGTCAGTCAACTCACCGAAAGTCACGTTTCCGGCTCTGATTCCGTGACTATGAGCGAGGTGCAAGCAGACGGCTCGTCCAAAGTCACGTTTCCGCCTTCGATTTCGTGACTTCGAGCGAGTCGAACAGGGGCAGCTCACCCAAAGTCACGCTTGTGCAAGAGATTTCGTGACTTTGAGCGAGCCAGCACCCGTCAGCTCGCTCAAAGTCACACTTCGAAGCGCCCGCGGGCACACGCAAACGAGCGCGGACCCGGCGCAGGACACGGCGAGAAGAACCCGCTGCCCGAACCGCGGCACGTCGCTACAGCAGGTACTCCGCGATCTGCACGGCGTTGGTGGCAGCGCCCTTGCGAATCTGGTCGCCGCAGCACCAGAAGGTGAGCGCGTTCACGCCCTCGGGGGCGGAGAGGTCGCGCCTCAGGCGGCCGACCCAGATGAGGTCCTGGTCGGAGGTCTCCAGCGGCATCGGGTAGCGCAGCGCGGACGGGTCGTCCACCAGCTTCACGCCGGGCGCGGCGGCAAGCAGCTCGCGCGCCTCCCCCACGGAGAGCGGGCGCTCGAACTCGGCCGTGATGGACTCGGAGTGGGAGCGCACCACCGGGACGCGCACGCAGGTGCAGTTCACGCGGAGCTCGGGCAGGTGCATGATCTTGCGGCCCTCGTTGAGCATCTTCATCTCCTCGGAGGTGTAGCCCTCCTCGTTGAAGCCGCCGATCTGCGGGATGAGGTTCTCGGCCAGCTGGTACGCAAACGGGGCGGTCTCCCCCACTGGCTCGCCTGCGGCAAGCGCTCGCTGCTCCCGCTCCAGCTCCCGCATGCCTGCGATACCCGCGCCCGAGGCGGCCTGGTACGTGGAGACCACCAGGCGCTTCACGCCCGCCGCCTGGTGCAGCGGCCACACCGGCACGAGGCCGATGATCGTGGCGCAGTTGGGGTTGGAGATGATGCCGCGCGGGTGGTTTGCGATGTCGGCGGCGTTGATCTCTGGCACCACGAGGGGCACGTCCGGGTCGAGGCGGAAGGCGTGCGAGTTGTCCACGCACACGGCCCCGCGCCTCGCAGCCTCGGGCAGGAGCTCGCGGGCCGTGGCGTCGTCGGCGGCGCCGAGCACGATGTCAACCCCCTCGAAGGCCTCCGGGCACGCCACCTGGCAGGGGACGTCCTCCCCCGCAAAGCGCACCGTCTTGCCCGCCGAGCGCTCGCTCGCCAGCGGCACGAGGCGCCCCACCGGGAAGCTGCGCTCCTCGAGGCACTGGAGCATCTGCTGGCCCACCACGCCGGTGGCGCCCAGGACTGCAACGGTCTTCTCGCTCATGGCGTTCCTTTCTTCGAGTCTGCCCCGCCGCGCTGCAAAGGGCCGGGCTATTCGGTGACGATCAGCTCGTCGCGGACGAAGCGGTCGTAGATCACCTGGACGGCGCGGTCGAAGTCCTCGTTCTCCACGCCCATGATGATCGAGATCTCCTGCGAGCTCTGCGTGATCATGCGGATGTTGATGCCCGCGTCGCCGAGCGCGCCGAAAATCTTGCCCGAGGTGCCGCTGCGCTTGGACATGTTGCGGCCCACCACGGACAGAAGCGCCAGGTTGTCAATCATCGTGATGTCGTCCGGCTCGAGCTCGCGGCGGATGTCGGCCACGATGGAGTAGATCGAGTCGCGCACGTCCGCGCCGTTGACCACCACGGAGAACGAGTCGACGCCCGTGGGGATGTGCTCGACGGAGATGTTGTAGCGCTCGAAGATGGAGAGCGCCCGGCGCACGATGCCCACCTCGCCTGACATGTGCGCCTTCTTGACGTGCACGGAGATGAAGTCGCGCTTGCCGGCGATGCCGGTGATGAGGTGCTCGTCCTCGCCGGCACGGGCCTTCTCCCGGATGATCGTGCCCTCGTCCTGGGGGCGGTTGGTGTTCTTGATCTGGATGGGGATGTTGACCTCGCGCACCGGGAAGATTGCCTCCTCCTGCAGCACCGAGGCTCCCATGTAGGAGAGCTCGCGCATCTCGTCGAAGGTGATGCGGCGGATGGAGCGCGGGTGGTCGACGATGCGGGGGTCGGCCGAGAGGAAGCCGGAGACGTCGGTCCAGTTCTCGTAGAGGCCGGCGTCGATGCAGCGCGCCAGGATGGCGCCCGTGATGTCGCCGCCGCCGCGCTGGAAGAGCTTGATCTGGCCGTCCACCGTGGCGCCGTAGAAGCCGGGCAGCACGAAGGAACCCTGTCGTGCCATCACGTCCTTCAGGCGCACGGCGGTGCGCTCCATGTCCACGTTGCCGTCGTGGTGGAATACCACCACGTCGGCGGCGTCCACGAAGGGCATGCCAAGGTACTCGGCCATGAGGTGCGCCGTGAACCACTCGCCGCGCGAGACGATGTACTCGGGCGAGTGCTTCTTGATGTTCTTGGCAAACGTCTCGAAGCGCTCCCGCACCGGCCACTTGAGTCCCAGCTCCTCGGCGATGTCCAGGAAGCGCCGCTCGATGTCGGCCAGAAGCGCGGTGCAGTCCACGTGGTACTGGATGTGAGCGTTCACCAGCAGAAGCAGGTCGGTGACCTTGTTGTCGGCCGAGAAGCGCTTGCCCACGGCGGAGACCACCACGAAGCGGCGGTCCGGGTCCGACTCGACGATGTCCTTGACCTTGCGGAACTGCTCGGCTGACGCGACCGAGGAGCCGCCGAACTTGGCAATCTTGATCATGAGGGGCCTAGCCTTCCTGGGCGGGGTCGGGCGAGAGGGACGCGGGGTCGACGGCGCCGCCGGCCTCGCCGCCGCGCGCCAGCGCGGCCATGAACGTGGTTGGGTCGGCGGCGAGGGCCTCGTCCAGCAGCGCGCGTGCGCCCTCCGCGGTGAGGTCGCGCACGAGGACGGCGCCCTCGCCGAAGGGCTCGGCGTCACCAAGGCGGGCCTCGGTGCGGAACACGTAGTCGCCGCGCAGCAGCGAGGGGTCGTAGTCAAGCGGGCACGAGAAGTCGTAGACGGGCCTGCGCACCCCACGCGCGCAGTCGAGCACGTCCTGGACGATGGCGTTGCCCGTGGGCAGGCTGCCGGCGCCCTGGCCGTAGAACTTGAGCTCGCCGACCGTGGTGGCGTCCAGCGTCACCAGGTTGAAGTTGGACGGCACGTTGGCCTCCAGCGAGTCGGCGGCAACGGCCACCGGCTCCACCGCCGCCGCGTAGCGCCCCTCGGAGCGCACGCCGCGCCCGAGCAGCTTCACCGTGCGCCCGTGCTCGGCAAAGAGCGCAAGGTCGGTGGCACAGAGGTTGCGGATGCCCGACGTGGGGAGGTTCTTCTCGCACGCCACGTCAAACGCGACCGACGCGGTGATGATGGTCTTGTTGAGCACGTCGACGCCGTCGATGTCCGCCGAGGGGTCGCGCTCCGCGTAGCCGAGCCCCTGGGCGCGCGCGAGCACCTCGCCGAAGTCCTCGCCGGCGTGACGCATGGCGTCCACGATGTAGTTGGTCGTGCCGTTCATGATGCCCGAGAACGAGCTCACCTCGTCGATGCGGCGGACCTTCTCGATGCTCGCGATCCACGGGATGCCGCCGCCGACGGAGGCCTCGATGTAGAGGCCCGCGCCCGTGGACGCCGCCGCGGCGGCGAAGCGGGCGAAGTTGGCGGCCACGACGGCCTTGTTTGAGGTGACGACGTGCTTGCCCGCCTCGAGCGCGCCCATGATGTAGGTCCGCGCGGGCTCGAGCCCGCCCATGCACTCCACCACGAGCTCGATGGACTCGTCGCGCAGGATGTCGTCGATGCTAGAGGTCATGCGGGGGTCGCTCAGACGGTCGGGAAGCTCGAGGATGCGGGCCACCTCGACTTCGCTCACGCGCGTGGAGATGATCTCGTCCACGCCTCGACCGACCGTTCCGTAGCCGAGAAGGGCGATCTTCATTGACGTCCAATCTTTCGAGTGTGTGTCCTGCGCGCGGGGCGCGTCCGTCGGAGGCTATGATACTTGCATCCAGGGCTCTGACGGAGCCTGGCCCCGAACGCAAGGAGCAACCGTGACCACGTTCTACCACAGCACGCGCTCGGCCGAGAATTCCGTAACAAGCAAGCAAGCTATCATGACCGGAATCGCCCCGGACGGCGGCCTCTACGTCTCCGACCAGCTTGGCGAGAAGAACCTCGACCTTGCGACGGTGTGCTCGCAGGGCTTCCACGACACCGCCCGCCTCGTGCTGGGGACGCTTCTGCCGGACTACACGGCAGACGAGCTCGCCTCCTGCGTCGCCGGGGGCTACGGCGCGCAGTGGGACGCCCCCGAGGTCTGCCCCGTCTCCCCGCTCGGCGACGACTGGCTCCTTGAGCTCTACCACGGCCCCACCTGCGCCTTCAAGGACGTGGCGCTCCAGATGCTGCCGCGCCTCATGAGCGCGGCCCGGGGCGCGGACGGGCGGCGCGTGATGATCGTGACGGCCACCTCCGGGGACACCGGCAAGGCGGCCCTGGACGGCTTCGCGGGCGTGGAGGGCACCGGGGTCACCGTCTTCTACCCCGACGGCAAGGTCTCCGACGTCCAGCGCCTCCAGATGGTGACGCAGCTCGGCTCCAACGTGGCCGTCTGCGCGGTACGCGGAACCTTCGACGACTGCCAGGGCGAGGTCAAGCGCATCTTCGCCGACCGCGGGCTCGCCGGGCGCCTGGAG
This sequence comes from uncultured Atopobiaceae bacterium, assembly GCA_944321515.1. Lineage (GTDB taxonomy): Bacteria > Actinomycetota > Coriobacteriia > Coriobacteriales > Atopobiaceae > Thermophilibacter. The sequence continues at coordinate 83,753 of CALULO010000003.1, forward strand.
GAGCGCGGCGTGGCTCTCTCGAGCGCCAACTCCATCAACGTCGGCCGCCTCGCCCCGCAGGTGACGTACTACTTCGACGCCTACGCCCAGCTCGTGCGCCGAGGCGTCGTGCGGATGGGCGACGAGGTCACCTTCTGCGTGCCCACCGGCAACTTCGGCGACGTGCTCGCCGGCTACTACGCGCGTCGGATGGGGCTGCCCGTGCGCCGGCTCGTCGTGGCCTCCAACGCCAACGACGTCCTCACCGACTTCCTCTCCACGGGCACCTACGACCGCAGGAGGGACTTCCACAAGACCATCTCCCCCTCGATGGACATCCTCGTCTCGTCCAACCTGGAGCGCCTGCTCTACTTTGCCTCCGACGGGGACTGCGAGCTCGTGGCTCGTCTCATGGGCGAGCTCGCCTCCGAGGGCGTCTACACGGTTCCCGAGCGCGTCATGGCCCGCATTCGCGAGGTCTTCTCCTGCGGGCGCGCTGACGACGCGGACACACGCGCCACGATCAGGCGCACCTGGGAGGAGCTCGGCGTGCTCATCGACCCGCACACGGCGGTCGCCAAGTGCGTGCTCGACGGCGTCGAGGCCGACGGCAGCGCGCGGGTGTGCCTCTCCACGGCAAGCCCCTACAAGTTCTCCGCAGACGTGCTCGGGGCGCTCGGCGAGGTCACGGACGGCATGAACGGCTTTGCCTGCATGGACGTCCTCGAGCGACTCACGGGCACCACGGCGCCGGCGCAGCTCTCCGGGCTGCGCGCCGAGCCCGTGCTCCACGAGGACGTCTGCGACCGCGAGCGCATGGCGGCCTTCGTCGAGTCCGCCTGCGCGCGGGTGTTCCTGTGATCGGCGCAGACGGCCGCGAGCGGCCCATGGTCATAGTGCGCGTGCCGGCCACGAGCGCAAACGTGGGCGTCGGCTTCGACTGCCTGGGGCTTGCGCTCGACCTCACGGCGACGTTCCTCATGACGCCCTCGGACGCCCTCGAGGTGGACGGCTGCGAGGAACGCTTCCGCGGCGAGGACAACCTCGTCTGGCGGAGCTACCTCGACGCCTGCGAGGAGCTTGGACTTGAGGCGCAGCCCCTGCGCATCACGATTCTCTCTCCGATCCCCCTGTCGGGCGGGCTCGGCTCGAGCTCCGCCTGTGTCATCGCCGGCATCGGGGCCGCAATGGCACTCTCGCCCGAGGGCTTCGACCGCACGAGGGCCCTCGAGCTCGCGGTGCGGCTGGAGGGCCACCCGGACAACGTCGCGCCCGCGCTCATGGGCGGGCTCGTCAGCTCGTTCGTCGAGGGGGACACCACCACGTCGACGCGCATGGACATCGCGGACAACCTGCGCTTCGTCGCCATCGCGCCGCCCTATGAGGTGCGCACGGCGGACGCGCGGCGCGTGCTGCCCGCCGAGGTCTCGCGCGAGACGGCCGTCTGGCAGATGGGCCGCTGCGTGGCCGTGGTGCGCGCGCTGGAGACTGGCGACGCGGGGCTCCTGGCCGCCGCGTGCCACGACAGGCTTCACGAGCCGTACCGCGCCAAGCTCATCGCCGACTACGAGCCCCTCCGGAAGGCGGCCCTTGCGGCCGGCGCGTGCGCGTTCATGATCTCCGGCTCCGGTTCCACGATGCTTGCCGTCACCGACGGGGCCGAGGCAGCAGAGCGCGTCGCGGGCGCGCTCGCACGCACGTGCCCTGGCTACTGGCTCCAGACCCTGCCGGCAAACACGCTCGGCACCACCGTAGAGGTCCACTAGGCGAGGCCCGTCTCGCCCGCCCGTCCTTCTCGCCTCACAAGACCCGGCAAACAAAGGGCGGCGGCGGGCCCGGGAGGAGGCCCGCCGCCGCTTGACGCCGTCTAAGCGCCGCCCTTCCCTACCCGCCGAGGTAGGCCTTGCGGACGTCGTCGTCCACGAGCAGCTCAGCGCCCGTGCCGGTCTTCTTGATGGTGCCGGTCTCCAGGACGTAGGCGCGGTCGGCGATGGAGAGCGCCATGTTGGCGTTCTGCTCCACCAGCAGCACCGTCGTGCCGGACTCGTTGAGCTGCTTGATGATGCTGAAGATCTCCTCGACCAGGATCGGCGCGAGGCCCATCGAGGGCTCGTCGAGCATGAGCAGGCGCGGGCGGCTCATGAGGGCGCGGCCCATCGCGAGCATCTGCTGCTCGCCACCGGAGAGGGTCCCGGCCACCTGACCGCGGCGCTCCTTGAGGCGCGGGAAGTGGTCGTAGACGCGCTCGAGCGTCTCGCGGTTCTCGGCGTCGGAGCGGGTGTAGCCGCCCATCTCCAGGTTCTCTGCCACGCTCATCTGCGTGAACACGCGACGGCCCTCGGGGCAGAGCGCAAGGCCGCGCTGCACCACCTTGTGGGCCTGGACGCCGGCGATGGAGGCGCCGTCGAACTCGATCGTCCCGCTCTCGGGCTTGAGCAGGCCCGCCACGGTGTTGAGCGTGGTGGACTTGCCCGCGCCGTTGGCGCCGATGAGCGTGACGATCTCGCCCTCGTTGATCTCGAAGGAGATGCCGCGGACCGCCTTGATGGCGCCGTAGGAGACGTGCAGGTCCTGCACGGAGAGCATAGCCATCTACTTCACCCCCTGCTTGCCGAGGTACGCCTCGATGACCTTCGGGTCGTTCTGAATCTCCTCGGGGGTGCCCTTGGCGATGATGCGGCCGTAGTCGAGCACGCCCACGACCTCGCACACGCCCATGACGAGCGACATGTCGTGCTCGATCAGCAGGATGGCGATCTGGAACTCGTCACGGATCCTCTGGATGTTCTCCATGAGCTCCTCGGTCTCGGCCGGGTTCATGCCGGCCGCGGGCTCGTCGAGCAGCAGCACCTTCGGAGAGGTGGCCAGGGCGCGCAGGATCTCCAGGCGGCGCTGGGCGCCATACGGGAGGTTGCCCGCCTCGGTCTCCGCAAACCGCCGCATGTCGAAGATGTCGAGCAGCTCGCGCGCCTTCTCGCGGAACTCGGCCTCCTGGCGCCAGTGGCTCGGAAGGCGGAGCATGTCGGCAAAGAGGTGCGTCTTCATCTGGCTGCCAAAGCCCACGAGGACGTTCTCCTCCACCGTCATCTTCGAGAAGAGGCGGATGTTCTGGAACGTGCGGGCGATGCCCATGTGGTTGACCTCAGCCACCGATTTGCCCGCCGTGTCGTAGCCGTCCAGGAGCACGGTGCCGCGCGTGGGACGATAGACGTTGGTGAGCAGGTTGAAAATCGTGGTCTTGCCGGCGCCGTTGGGGCCGATCAGCCCGGAGATCTCCGTGCGGCCCATGGCGATGTTGAAGTCGTCGACGGCGGTCAGGCCGCCGAAGTCAATGCCGAGGTGCTCGGCCTGCAGCACCGGCATCTTGCCGAGGTCGCGCTCTGGGATGAGGTTGGGCGTCTCCACCTGAACGAGCACGGGACGGCGCTTCTTATCGGCCGGCATCGGCGCTCACCTCCTCTGCGTCAGTGGTCTCGGAGGGCTCGTGGTCAGCCGCGTCGGGCGCGGACCCCTTGCCCGTCCCGCCCTTGCCCCACGGGAAGTCGTGGTTCAGCACCCGCTCGATCACACGGGAGAGCGAGAAGTCGTAGCTGCCGAGAAGTCCCTGGGGGCGGAAGATCATCACGAGGATGAGCACTACGGCGTAGACGATCATGCGGTACTCGGAGAAGGCGCGCAGCGCCTCGGGCAGGATGGTCAGGAAGGTGGCGGAGATCACGGAGCCGAGCATGGAGCCCATGCCGCCGAGCACCACCATGACGAGGATCTCGATCGACTTCATGAAGCCGAAGACGGCCGGCTGCAGGACGCCGATGCAGCCCGCGTAGAGGCCACCGGCCACGCCCGCGAAGAAGGCCGAGACGACGAAGGCGAGCGTCTTGTAGTAGGTGGTGTTGACACCGGTGGCCTCGGCGGCGATCTCGTTGTCACGGATGGCCAGGATGGCACGGCCGTGGCGCGACTTCATCATCGTGTGGATGAGGAAGCACACCACCGCGACCACGACGAAGACGTTGAGGAAGCTCGTATACCCGGGGATTCCGGTGAGGCCGGCCGCGCCGCCCGTGAGCTTGAAGCCCAGGACGGAGTCGATGTTGAGCATGACCACGCGGATGATCTCGGAGAAGGCCAGCGTGATGATGGCGAGGTAGTCGCCCTTGAGACGCAGGGCCGGGATGCCGATGATGAGGCCGCAGACCGCAGCGCAGAGGCCGCCCACCAGGAGCCCGCCAACGAAGAGCAGGCCGCAGACCGGCGAGCCGGTGACGAAGTCACGTGCGGTTACCCCGAGGGTCTCCATCATGCGCACGATGAAGATCGCGCAGCCGTAGCCGCCCACGGACATGAAGCCCGCGTGGCCGAGGGGCAGCTGCCCCAGGTAGCCGGTGGCGATGTTGAGCGACACGGCGAGGATGATGTAGATGCCCACCTGCTCGAGCACCGTGGACTGGTAGCGGCTGATGGCGCCGCCGTCGATCATGAGCTCGCCCACGACGAGGAAGACGAGGACGAGAATCGCGTTGATGGCGTAGCGCGCGGGCATGGGGAGCCGGCGGTAGGCGCCGGTCCGGCCCTTGGAGGCGGTCGCCGAGATGACCGGCCGTGCCTCGCCCTTGGGAGCGTTGTCCGTCATGTTCAGCACCCCCTAGACCTTCTCGCTCATGGTGCGGCCGAAGATGCCGGTGGGCCGCACGATGAGCACGATGATGAGCAGCAGGAACACCACGGCGTCCTTCCAGACCGACAGGCCCAGCGCCGTGACGATGACCTCGGCGAAGCCCACGAGCAGGCCGCCGACGACGGCGCCCGGGATGGACCCGATGCCGCCGAGCACAGCGGCGACGAAGGCCTTGGTGCCGAGCATCATGCCCATCGTCGGGGTGGCCTGGGTGTACGCCATCGTGTAGAGGATCGCGCCGATGCCGGCGAGCGCCGAGCCCACCGCGAAGGTGAACGAGATGGTGTTGTTGACGTTGATGCCCATGAGGCGCGCGGCGCCCATGTCCTCGGAGACGGCGCGCATTGCCTTGCCGAGCTTGGTCTTCTGCACCAGCAGCGTGAGCACCACCGTGGCGACGGCCGTGACCACGACGGTCGCAACCGCCGCAAAGGAGAGTGAGGCCCCACCGAGCTGGATAGTGGAGACGTCGGTGAACGCGGGGACCACCTTGGCGTCCGCGCCGAAGACGAGCTGGGCACCGTTCTCCAGGAAGTAGGAGACGCCGATAGCGGTGATGAGGATCGAGAGGCGCGGAGCGTTCCTCAGCGGCGCGTAGGCCACCTTGTCGATGAGCACTCCGAGCAGCGTGCAGCCGAGCACCGACAAGATCATGGCCACCACGGGCGGCATCCCCAGCTGCGCCATGACGAGCCAGGAGATGTAGGCCCCCACCATGATGATGTCGCCGTGGGCGAAGTTAAGCAGCAGGATGATGCCGTAGACCATCGTGTAGCCCAGCGCCACGAGCGCGTAGATGCTGCCGAGCTGCAGGCCGTTGAGCACCTGCATCAGAACTTGCACGACACGTCACTTCCTTTCTGAGGTCTGGGCGGCGCGGGCGCATGCCGCACCCACGAGGCACGGCCCTGTGACCCACCCGCCAAAAGAGACGGGGCACCGGGCAGCGTGGCGCCCGATGCCCCGGACGAGACGAAGCGGCGAGAAGGACGACTACTCCCCTACCTCGATGGTCTCCTTGACCTCCTCCTTGCCCTCGGCGTCGAAGGTGAGGATCAGCGAGGACTTGACCGGGTCGCCGGTGCCGTCGTAGGAGATGGAGCCGGTGATGCCCTCGACGGTGCCGCCGGCGATGCCGTCGATCACAGCCTGCTTGTAGTCCTCGGAGCCCGCCTCGAGGCCGGCCTCCTCGGCGGAGGTGATGCCGTTGGCGAGGACCATGGCGGCGTCGTAGCCCAGCGCGCAGAAGTTGGTGGGCGCCTCGCCGTAGGCGTCGGTGTAGTCGGAGATGAACTGCTGGACGGACTCGTCGTCGTTGGACGAGGTGAAGGCGCAGCAGTAGTAGCAGTCGTGGAGGTCGGCCGCGGAGGCGTAGTCGGAGTCGCCACCCACGATGCCGGACCAGCCGTCGGCGCCGAGGAACACGCCGTCATAGCCGGCGGCGCGGGCCTGGGTGACAATCATGCCGTCGTCCTCGTAGTAGTTGGGGCACAGAATCGCCTCGACGTTGGCCGCCATGAGGTTGGTGATCTGGCCGGAGAAGGAGACGTCACCGTCGGCATAGGCCTCCTGCGTGGCGACGTCGATGCCCAGGGCCTGGGCCTCCTCGACGAAGGCGTTGTTGACGCCCTCGGAGTAGTCGTCGCCGGAGAGGTAGATGGTACCGACGGTCTTGTAGCCCTGCTCCGAAGCGAAGGTGGCGATGATGCGGCCCTGCTCAGGGTCGGTCACGCACGCACGGAAGTAGTTGGTGCCGTAGGTGACGACGTCCGCGGCGGTGGCGGAGGGGGTCACGCAGGGCATGTTGTCAGCGACGGACGCCTGGGCCACGGCCACGGTCGGGCCGGTGGTGACGTCGCCGACGATGCCGACCACCCCGTCCTCGACGAGCATGTTGTAGGCGTTCACGGCCTCGGTGGCGTCGCCCTTCTCGTCCTCGACGGTGTAGGAGACCTGCTTGCCGTTGATGCCGCCGTTGGCGTTCAGCTGGTCAAAGTAGAGCTTCGCGCCGTTGGCGCACGCGATGCCGTAGTTGGAGACGCTGCCGCTCTGAGGGCCGAGGATGCCCACCTTGATGGTGTCGGAGCCGCCCTCGGAAGACGAGCCGTTGCCGCCGCCGCAGCCCACGAGACCAAGGCCGGCCGCTGCCACGGCAGATGCCTGAACAAACTGACGCCTGGAAACGCTCTTGAACATGATTGACTCCTCCCGTCGCTTTACTTGAAAAAAGCGTGGGTTCACCCTACGCCCGCCGATAGCCGGGCTCAAAGGATGTGAAGGAATTGTTAACCGAGCCGTGACGCTGCTAACAGAGCTGAAACATTATCGCCCTGAGGGACGCCGAGAGCGCAGGCGCGACACGGCTGCGGATGCGATGGAGCCGACGAGAAGGCCGGAGAGGTCGATGAGCACGTCGGTGGGTTGCCCGCTCCTGCCGGGCACGCCAAGCTGGATGCACTCGTCGACCACGGGCACCAGGGCCACGGCCAGCGCGGCCGGAAAGGTGGGTCGCCCCGTCTCGCGCCGCCGCGCGCGGAAGAGGCCGCAGGCCAGCACACCGAGCATCGCGTACTCGGAGAAATGCGCGCACTTGCGCACAACGAGGGTCATGAGGCTGGCGTCGGTCACCCCCACCGCCTCGAAGAGGGGCCGGAGCAGCGCGACCACCATCCCGCTCTCAAGCGAGGACTGCGGGCCCTGCACGAGGGAGTGACACCAGATGAAGGCCACCCAGCACATGAGCGCGACGGCCCACCTGCGGGAGGACCGCCGCGCCGAGTCGCAGTGTTGCTCCATCTACGCCTCCGCGACCTCGGGCGTCGAGAAGTGCTTTCCCTCGTAGCTCGGCCTCGGAGCGCTGTCGGCCAAGTGGCGCGAGGTGGGCTGCGAGGCCTGGGTGCCTCCCTCGAGGAGCCTGAGGAACCGTCGCGAGCTGCGACGGGCGGCCGTGGAGGAGTTCTTGGAGAACTCGTCCTCAATGAGATAGTCGACGTAGGAGTCCGTGTCGACGACCTCCGGGTGGCCGGCGGGCGTCCTAAACGGAATGAAGGAGGTATCGGGCTCCAGTCCATCGGGCTCGTCGAGGGTGTCGGCACCGCCCGCCACGTCGATGAAGCCAAGCGGGTCCTGGGCGGGCGCCTGCTCGGCGATGCGCTCGTCGAGGGAGCGCAGCGCAGCTGCCCAGTCGTCGTCGACGGCGGCAAGGTCGTCAACAGTACGGCGCTCCGGGTATGAGCCCTCGTCGACCAGGGCGACGCGCCTGGCTATGCCCTCGGCGCGACGCGCCGCGGCGGCAAGCCGGTCGGCGTCCGATGCGGAGAAGTCGGACGGGATGGCCGCCGCCTCTGCCTCGGCTGCCGTGGCGAGCGCGCCCATGGAAACCGAAGGCGCGGGCGCCGACCCCACCGCCCTGTCCCACCAGGAGGTGCCCACGTCGCCCACCGAACCGTCGGCGCGCTCGATCACGGGAATGCCGTCCATCTGGCTGGCTCCCATGCGCTCGCGCAGCGTGGCGGCCACCCCGGCGGCACGGTGCGCCATGAGCTCGCGGAAGTTCGCACGACCTACGTAGTTGGTGGCGATCTGCTCGTAGTCACTCGCGGCGTGGGCGGGACCGCGACGAACGGGCTCCTGCTCCGGGGCCGGCTGGGACGCGTCCTCGACCCTAAGGTGGCGGGGACAGCGGACGGGCTCGCCGGAGGCGGTCCGGCGAGGGTCCTCCCCGGGCTCGGCGTCCCCCTTGGCGTTCGCGCGGGAACGGCCATGCGCGAGGGAGACCATCCCCACCACGGCGCCGCCCACGAGCGCGCCGCCGGCAAGGCCCGCCGCAAAGGCAAGGCCCGGCGTCGGGAAGACCCCCTCGACCATCTCTCCGAGAGAGAGCGCCCCAGCAGTGCCGGGCGTCGCCAGCGCAAGCGCGCCGGGCAGCGCGGCCAAGACAGCCGGGTTCTTCCTCTGAGTCATGTGCTCCCGCTCCTCCCAGAGACGGAAGACGAGACGACTGCAAACCATGGGACCCGCTAGAACGGGCTATGACGTCAACGGTTTGGGCTTCGTTTCATCTTCAGGTTACCGTGACTTCATCCGACGGTGCGGACTGTCTCGAATATACCTATTCGACGCGCGTATTTGCAAGGGGTTCGGCAGACGTCGAGGGGATTTTTTGTCAGGCCCCCCACAACCCACCCCCGCACGGACGACGCACAGGCAGAGCTGCGCCCGGGATAGGGCCTGGCGAGCCAGGCGACGCTCCACGCGCCAGGCCGTCGCGCGAACCGCCCCGAAGCGGGCAACGACAAGCCCGGCCTCCCCACGTGCGGGAGGCCGGGATAAAGGACGGCGAGAAGGGCCTCTGGCAGGCGGCGCCTAGGCGATGTATCCGGTCTGGGCGGCCTTCTTGGCGCTGCGAATGAGGAAGTCACGGTTGGAGTCAGTCTCCTTGAGACCCTTGACCAGGGCGTTCGCGGCGCGCTCAACGTTGCTCATGTTGGCGAGCACGCGACGCAGGCCCCAGACGAGCGGCTGGTAGTCGCCCTCGATGAGCAGGTCCTCGTTGCGCGTGCCGGAGGCGATCGGGTCGATGGCAGGGAAGACGCGCTTGTCCGCGAGCTCGCGGTCGAGCTTGAGCTCCATGTTGCCGGTGCCCTTGAACTCCTCGAAGATGACCTCGTCCATCTTCGAGCCGGTGTCGACGAGGGCGGAGGCAATGATCGTGAGCGACCCGCCGTTCTCGATGTTGCGGGCGGCGCCGAGGAACTTCTTGGGCGGGTAGAGCGCGGCGGAGTCGACGCCGCCGGAGAGGATGCGGCCAGAGGCCGGCTGCGCGAGGTTGTAGGCGCGCGCCAGGCGCGTGATGGAGTCGAGCACCACCACGACGTCCTCGCCAAGCTCCACGAGGCGCTTCGCGTGCTCGATCACAAGCTCCGAGACGTGGGTGTGGTTGTCTGCGGGCATGTCAAAGGTGGAGGCGACGACCTCTCCCTTGATGGAGCGCTCCATGTCGGTGACCTCCTCGGGGCGCTCGTCGACAAGCAGGCAGAAGAGGTGAACCTCGGGGTTGTTGGCGGCGATGGACTGGCAGATCTTCTTGAGCACGGTGGTCTTGCCGGCCTTGGGCGGGCTGACGATGAGGCCGCGCTGGCCCTTTCCGATGGGGCTCACCAGGTCTATCGCACGGCCGGTGATGGAGTTCTTGCCACACTCCATGGTGAGGCGCTCGTTGGGATAGACGGGCGTGAGGTCGCGGAAGCGCGGGCGCCCCTTCATCTCCTCGGGAGGTCGGCCGTTGACGGAGCTGACGCCCTGGAGGGGCGGGTACTTGCTTCCGGCGCGGCCCGGTCCAACGGTGCCGGCGACGCGGTCGCCCGGGCGCAGGCCGAGCGAGCGAATGAGCTGCTGGTGCACGAAGGCGTCGTCGTCGCCCTCCATGTAGTTGCCGGTGCGGACCCAGCCGTAGCCCTCGTTGCCGATCTCAAGGATGCCGTCAACGGGACGGAAGCCCTCGGCGGCCGCGGCGGCCACGTAGACGGCCTCGACAAGCTCGCCCTTACGCACCCCGGCGTACTCCACGCCGAGCTCGGCGGCCTTGGCGCGCAGCTCGGCGACCTTCATCGCGGAGAGCTCGTCGCGGGTGAGGGAGGGCTCGGCGGTGAAGTCCTGGCGGCGATTACGCCGGCGGCCCTGGCCGTTCTGGTGACGGCCTTGCTGGCCGCCCCCGCCGTTGTTCCCCCCGTTGCCCTTGCCGCCCTGCTGCTGGCCCGCGTGGTCCCCGGGACGACGGCGCTTGCGCCCGCGCCCGGACTCGCCCTGCTGCTCGCGCGGGGACTCCTCGGTCGCGGCGAGGGTCTGGGCGGGAGCCGCCGTGGGCTCGGAGCTGGCCTGGGTGGCCTCCTGCGTAACGCGCGTCATCTCGTCGGCGGAGGCGGCGTCCGCCTGGGAGCCCTTGCGCGAGCGACCGCGACGACGCTTCGGGGCCGTGGCCTCCTCGGAGCCGGACTCCGAGGCGGGGGGCTCGGTGGGCTGCGCGGGGGCAGCTGGCTGCGGGGCCTGCCCCTCGTCCGCGGCCTCGACGGACTGCGCGGCGCCTTCCTGCTCGCTCTTGCGCGGACGGCCGCGACGGCGCTTGGGCGGCCAGGGCTCGCCGGCGGCCTCGGCAGCCGCCTTCGCGGCGGCCTCGGCAGCGCGGGCAGCCTCCATCTCCGCCTTGGTCCGTCGGCGTCGACGCGGCTTGGGCGTCACGGGCGCCTCGGAGGCGCCGTCGACGGCAGGCGTCGACGCGGCGGGCTGCACCTGCCCCTCAACGGGGGCGGAAGCGGGGGTCACATCGTCCGGCATGTATGTCTACCTCTCATTTGTCGCACGCGCGTAACGCCCAAGGAAGGGAAACCGGCTCAATTTAGGAACCACTGGTATGACGCGACGTGTTCGAGCACTCTGCTCGCATAAGAAACTTGGGCGGCTCCCAGGACATCAGTCCCGGCGACCGCCCAAGCACTATAGCACATTGTCGCCACCCCACGCGAGCTGCGGCGCGACGGGCTTGATTAGTTCGCCGAGCGAAGCTTGCGACGGACGACGAGGGCCTCGATCTTGTCGGCCACCTCGCGGGCGCACTCGACGCCGGCAGAGGTCAGCGAGACGCTCGTGGTGTGCGTGCCCTCGGTCTCGCGGCTGCGCTCCACGAGCCCGCGCTCGCCGAGCGAGGACACGGACATGGAGACCGTCGGCTGCAGCAGGCCGAGCACGTCGACGATCTGCATGATCGTAAGGGACGGCTCCTCGGAGCAGTAGAGCCCCAGCAGCACGAGGTCCCCCGCCTTGCAGAAGAGCGCGCCCATGGCGTCCACGTACTTGACGATACGCTCCGGGGAGGTGCGAGAAAGCGCCCGGCCGGTGGGAATCTGGGCGCGGGTAAGCGCGGCGAGCTCCGCCACGCGCTCACGGCCAGACTCGGAGATGGCGCAGACGACGTTCCTGCGGTCGACCTCGCCCTCGGTGCGCTCAATAAGCCCCAGGCCAGCAAGGTGGTTGGTACGGTGCGTCATCGTCGGGCGGAGCGCCCCCTGGTACTCGGCGATCGCGGAGGTCTTGACTGGCTCGGTGGACTCCGAGAGACGGCAGAGGATGGCGAACTCCTCGAAGGTAAGTCGATCCTTGGCCTCGACCATCTGGCGAACCGTGTTGTACGCCCGTCTGACGGACATGAATTCCTTGAGGTCCACTACCCCTGCCCCTGTTCTTCTCGCACCAATGAATGCCAGCAAGCAAACTACGTAAGGCTGCTTCCTTTATTTGCCGCAGTATAGCCGACGTCCGCCCCGGCAATGCAAAGAAATTGAGCGATTTAAAAAAATTCGTACACATTTTTGAACCCTCGTAGGCGTCCGGCACGCGGCCCATGGTGAAAAAAGGCGAGAAGGGCGCCCGTAGCAGCCCTTCTCGCCGAGGCCTCAAGCCTGAGGGAGCCGACCGTCAGTCTACATGCTCTGGGGGGCGGAGACGCCAATGAGCCCCAGCGTAAGCGCGAGCACGCGACGCGTGGCGTCCACCGCGGCAAGGCGCGCGTGGGAGAGCCCCTCGTCCAGCGGGCGACCCTTGCCGGGAAGCACCTGGCAGGCGGCGTAGAACGAATGGAACTCGGCCGCCAGCTCCTCGGCGTAGTGAGTGAGGCGGAACGGCGCACGGTCGCGCGCGCAGCTCTCCACCAGGCCGGGGAGCTCACCGATCTTGCGGGCGAGCGCGGCCTCCGCGGGGTCGGTGAGCAGGCCCAGGTCGTAGGCCTCCCCCACCGCGCGAGCCGCGACCTCGTCCATGCCGAGCTCGGCGGCCTCCTCCAGGGTGACGCCGGCGCCGCGTCGGAGGATGGAGCAGATGCGGGCGTGCGCGTACTGCACGTAGTAGACGGGGTTGGTGTTGTCCTGGCGCTTGGCCTGCTCGATGTCGAAGTCGATCATCTGGTTGGAGCTCTTGGAGATGAGCGTGTAGCGGGTGGCATCCGCGCCCACCTCGGCGAGGAGCTCGTCAAAGGTGACCATCGTGCCCTTGCGCTTGGACATGCGCACCGGCTGACCGTCGCGCAGCAGGTTCACGAGCTGGCCGAGAAGGACCTCGAACTGCGTGGGATAGCCGAGCGCGGTGCAGGCCGACTTGACGCGCTGGATGTAGCCGTGGTGGTCGGCGCCCCAGATGTCGATCACGTGGTCGACGCGCTGGAACTTGTTCCAGTGGTAGGCCACATCGGAGGCGAAGTATGTGTACTCGCCGTTGGTCTTGATGAGCACGCGGTCCTTGTCGTCGCCGAAGGAGGTGGAGCGGAACCACAGGGCCCCGGCCTCGTCACGGTAGAGGTGCCCCAGCTCGTCGAGCTTGGCCAGAGCGCGGTCCACCGCGGAGGTGCCGCTTTCGTCCTTCTCGTAGAGGCTGCGCTCAGAGAACCAGACGTCGAAGTCGCAGCGGGCCTCGTGGCACGTCTCACGGATGGAGTCGAGCATCCAGAGGTAGGCGCGCTCGCGGAAGGTGGCCATGCGCTCGTCCTCGGCCTCGGCGGCGTGGGCGTCGCCGTCCTCCTCGATAAAGCGGGCGGCCAGGTCCACGATGTAGTCCCCGCCGTACGCGTTGCCGCCGAGGGCCTCGTTGAAGGCGTCGGTGAGCGGGTGGGTCTCGGGATGCTCGTCCTCCTCGTCAGCCACGAAGGCGGCGCGGTCGGCAAGAAGCACCTCGCGGGCGGCAGAGAGGTCGCAGCCGCGCTCAGACATCACCTCGAGCAGCTGGCGGTAGCGCATGGAGATGGAGTGGCCGAAGACGTCCATCTGAGACCCGTGGTCATTGATGTAGTACTCACGCTCGACGTCGTATCCGGCGTGCTCCATCACTCGGCAGAGCGAGTCGCCGAGGGCGGCCCAGCGGCCGTGCCCGATGTGCAGCGGGCCCACGGGGTTGGCTGAGACAAACTCCACCTGGACCTTCTTGCCGGCGCCGAGGCTCGAGCGAGCGTAGTCCGCGCCCTGGTCGCGAACCGTGCGGAAGACCTCGTTGGCCGAGGCGGTCGCAAGGTAGAAGTTCACGAAGCCCGGGCCCGCCACCTCCACGCGAGAGAGCGAGGCGTCCTCCGGCAGGTGGGCCACGATGGCGTCGGCGATCTGTCGCGGCGCACGATGGGCGAGCTTGGCCGAGCGCAGGGCGACCGTGGAGCTCCAGTCGCCGTTGGAGGGGTCGGCCGGCCGCTCGAGGCCAAGGTCGGCAACCTCGAACTCAGGCAGGTCGCCGGCCTCCTGCGCGGCGGCGATGGCGGCTCGGACGAGCTCCTCAATCTTCTCGGGCATGACTTCTCCCCTTCTTCGCGCACGCGGCGCGGCGGTGTTTCCAACCGGATGAGTGTAGCAGAGCACTGCGGCGACGGGCCGCCGTGAGCGCAGCCCCCCCGACGTACGAGGCTAGGCGGACGCGCGCCCGGAGCCGGCGCGCTCCTCACGGGCCAGGCGGCTGCGCAGCTCGGCGAGGCCCGGCTCGAGTCCCACTGGGTAGGTCTGCGGGTTGAGGAAGCGCGCGACGGCCGGGTCGAGCCTCATGAGGACGTCCTTGCAGCGCTCGCGCGCGACGGCGATGCCCTCGGGCTCGCCGGTACGGCGGCCGCGGCGCACCACCTCAACGAGCAGCTCCTCAGGCGTGCCGGAGAGACGGTGGGTCACGTAGGGGTCGAGTATGTCGACCATCTCGCGCGTCGGTCCGGGCTCGGCCACGGCGTCCACCACGATCATGTCAGCCACGGGCCTGCCGGACGCGTCATAGTGGCGCAGCACGTGCTGCACCCCGGGGACCGTGCGCTTGTAGGCCTGCTCGGAGAGCTTGATCACCGGGGTCCAGGCGGCGTCCGGGCCGGGACGCGTCGCGGAGAGCTTGTAGACGCCGCCGAGCGAGGGCTGCGGGTCGCAGGTGGCGAGCTTGGTGCCCACGCCGAACGAGTCTATCGGTGCGCCCTGGGCGAGCAGGGACTGGATGGTGTGCTCGTCGAGGTCGTTTGAGACGGAGATCTTGACGTAGGGCAGGCCGGCCTCGTCAAAGGCCGCCCGGGCCTCCTTTGCGAGGCGCGCAAGGTCGCCGGAGTCCAGGCGCACCGCAGAGAGGCGCTCGCCCGCGGCCTCCATCTCCTTGGCCACGGTGATGGCGTTGGCGATGCCCTGGTGCACGTCGTAGGTGTCAAGCAGCAGGACGCAGTTCTTGGGGCTCGAGGCGGCGAAGGCGCGGAAGGCCTCCAGCTCGCTGGGGAAGGCCATGACCCAGGAGTGCGCGTGGGTGCCGAAGACGGGGATGCCGTAGATCTTGCCGGCGAGCACGTTTGAGGTGGAGCTTGCCCCCGCAATGTAGGAGGCTCGCGCCACCGCGAGGCCGCCGTCTGGGCCCTGCGCCCGACGCAGCCCGAAGTCAGAGACCGGGCGTCCCTCCGCCGCGCGCACAACGCGGGCGGTCTTCGTGGCCACGAGGGTCTGGAAGTTCACGAGGTTGAGCAGGGCGGTCTCGACGAGCTGGCAGTCGATGATCGGTCCCTCAACGCGCATCATCGGCTCGCGCCCAAAGACGACCTGGCCCTCGGGCACGGCGTGGATGGTGAGGTCAAGGCGGTGGTTGCGCAGGTACTCGAGAAAGGCCGGCTTGAACATGGGGCCGCCGCCCGGGGCCTCGAGGCCGGCGAGGTACTCGATGTCGTCGTCCTCGAAGACGAAGTTCTCCACCAGCTCGACGATCTGCCCGGTGCCGCAGCACACGGCGTAGCCGCCGTCGAAGGGGTTGTCGCGGAAGAAGGCGTTGAAGCACGCCTCGGCGTCCGCAAGCCCGCTCTCCCAGAACCCCTGGGCCATCGTCAGCTCGTAGAGGTCCGTGTTGAGGCAGACGTCAGTAGGCTTGGTGCGGTCGGTGAGGGACATGGCTCCTCCTTATCCGAGGACCGTGGCAAGCAGCCACACGACGACCACGCCCACCACGGCGAGAATGACGACCTTCTGGCCGAGCGGCATGCGGAGCTCCTCGTCATCGGGCTGCATCAGCCTGCGGCCTCGCTCGCGTGCGGCGGCGTCACGTCGCTCGGCGGCGCGCTCCTGCTCGCTCGCGGCCCGCTGCGCGCGCAGGCGCTCCAGCTCGGCGCGCTCGGCGGCGTCGCGCGCGGCGCTCTCGCGGGCGGCCTTCTCGGCACGCAGCTGCTCCAGCTCGGCACGCTCCTCGTCGGTGAGGCCTGATGTGTCCGCCATGGGTCCTCCGTCGTCCGGTCCGACAGTCTCTACAGTTATACCTCTTGCGGGGCTGCTCCGAAGTCGGGGCGGCACGGGGCGGGCGCGTCGCCCGGAAACCCGGCAGGAACGGGTCGGCGGCGCAGCTCCGGCCCCTCCACACCCGTAGCGTCGAAGGCGGGCACGAAGCTCTCCGAGACGGTGCCCCCCTCCTGCCACCAGATGCGTTCGAAGCCGAGATCGTCAGCGTGGCAGAGAACGAGCTCGTACTCCTCCTCCGAGACGCCGTGGGAGAGGGCGCCGCCGGCACGCCGACAGCGGTCGTTGGGCGTGTACTGGTTCATGACCGAGAGGTCCGCCTCGTTGCCCGCAAGCCCCCATACCCGGTCGAGCACCGCGCACGAGTCCTCGGCCTGCCCGGGGAGCACCAGGTGGCGCACAATAACCCCCCGAAGCATCCGCCCGTCCTCGCCCGTGGCCGGCCCGCCGGCCGCACGGACCGCGGCGAGCATCTCGGCCAGGGCGTCGGCGGCCACCTCGGGGTAGTCGGGCGCACCGGAGAGGCGGCCGGCAAGGTCCGGCGAGGAGTACTTGAAGTCGGTGAGCCACACGTCCACCACCTCGGCGAGCGCGCGGACCGTCTCAACCGTCTCGTAGCCGGACGTGTTGCAGACGACGGGCACGGAGAGGCCAGCCGCGCGCGCCATGCGCACGGCCTCGACCACGTGCGGCGTGAAGTGCGACGGCGTGACGAGGTTGATGTTGAGCGCCCCCTGCCCCTGGAGCTCGAGCATCATCTCGGCGAGGCGAGCCGTGCTCACAGGCAGCCCGAAGCCGCCGCTCGAGATCTCGTGGTTCTGGCAGAAGACGCAGCGAAGCGGGCAGCCGGAGAAGAAGATCGCCCCGGAGCCCGACTCCCCCGAGATCGGGGGCTCCTCCCAGAAGTGCAGGGCCGAGCGAGCCACAGTGAGATCGGCAGACATGCCGCAGGCTCCGCGCGCCCCGGAGAGGCGATGTGCGCCGCAGCGTCGCGGGCAAAGCCCGCATGGGTCGTAGCCGGCATACGTCGACGGGACCTCGACGCGGCCCGCGCCCCCCTCGCACGCCCCGTCATGCGAGGCGGTCACGAGCGCTCCTCACGGTGGTGCCGGTGGACGTGCTCATGCTCGTGGAGCTGGCGCTCGGCCTCCTCCTCGAAGGCGTCGTCGGCCGGCGTCACGAGCTCGTCCTCCCCGGTCTTCGGGTCGAGGTGGTGCAGCAGCACCGGCTCAAAGAGGTGCAGGTGGCGCGCGAGCAGCATCGAGATCACCAGCAGCGCGCAGAAAATCGCGATGCGCGGCATGGTGCCGACCTGCGTCATGACGAGCGAGCCCACGCACAGCAGCGCGGTCCACCCGTACATGAGCAACGCGGCCTGGCGCTGGTCGAAGCCCTCTGCCATGAGGCGGTGGTGGATGTGGCCGCGGTCGGCGTGGCCGATACTCACGTGGCCGCGGAGGCGCCTCACGATGGCGGAGAAGGTGTCGATGATGGGCACCGCGGCGATGACCAGGGGCACGATAATCGTAGTGAGGCCGGCGATGCGCGTCACGGAGAGCAGGGAGGAGACGCCGAGGGCGAAGCCAAGCGTGAGTGCGCCGGAGTCCCCCATGAAGATGGAGGCCGGGTGGAAGTTGTAGCGCAGGAACCCCAGCGAGGAGCCGGCCACAGCGATGGAGAGGGCGGCCGCGTCGAGCCTGCCGGCCAGGACCGAGAGCGCGAACATGGTAAGGCTCGCGATGGCGGAAATGCCGGCGGCGAGGCCGTCCAACCCGTCGATGAGGTTGATGATGTTGCTGTAGGAGACCAGGTAGATGACCGTGATTGGGTACGCAAGCCAGCCCAGGCTCACGAAGCCGGGGACAAGGGGGTTAGAGATGTCGCCGATCACGAGGCCGCCCGCCACCGCAAGGACGGCGGCAATGACCTGCCCCACGAGCTTCTGGGACGGAGTGAGGGAGCGATAGTCGTCCAGGAGGCCCGTGAAGAAGACCGCGAGGAAGGCCAGGACGAGCAGCCAGTAGTTGATCTGCATCTTGGGCGAGGGCACGAGCACCGCAGGCCAGCCAAGGTAGGTCGTGCCCAGATACTGCACCACGAAGGCAGCGACAATGCCCCCGAAGATCGCGATGCCGCCCATGCGAGGAACGGGCCGGGTGTTGATGCGGCGGGCGCTTGGGTAGTCAACGGCGTCAAGCGCGACGGCAATCCTGCGCGCGAGGGGCGTTGCGGCAAGGGCGACGGCGAGCGACGCGGCAAAGAGACACAGGTAGGGTATCCAGTTCGGCACCACCTTGCTCATCCCCCTGTCCTGGTGCGCTCCACACGATTGCGACCATGATAGCGGAAACGCCCCGTACGAGGGAGAGGGGCCTTTGGAGTTGTGACGGGCGCCCCACAGGCGCTCTCGAACGCACGTCTACGTCAACTCTTGCCGAGAAGAACGCGCAAGTCAAGACTGGTTTTGCCGGGAGGCTCATCTATAGTTGAGGTGCCGTTCCCCTGCGGGCAAACTGGGTGAACCGACAAGCGTTACTTGGGAGTCCGATATCTCGTGTTCAGTACGGAGATTCCCCGTTGCTGGGAAAGCCGGAACGCGCGATGGGGACACCCACCTTCTGAGAGGTGGGTTCATTATCGCACCGCAGGGGACGGCTTTTTATGTCGCAAGGCCTCAGCCACGCACCCCCCACTCGGCATGCCCCCGCCGGAGCGCAGCCCTCCTACATCGCAGCCCCGCCAAGTCCCTCCGGGCCACCTCGGCCCCGACGGATGCGCAAGAGGCCCCGGACAAGCTCCTCTGCCGCACCGCAGGAGGCTCGCACCCCAGACGCATACGAAAAAGGCCGCCCCAAAGGACGGCCCCTAACATACCTGGTGGAGACGAGGGGATTCGAACCCCCGGCCTCTGCCTTGCGAAGGCAGCGCTCTCCCAGCTGAGCTACGTCCCCAGGCGCATCGCGCGTTGGATATTGTGGCAGCGGCGGCCGCGACTGTCAAGCGCCAAATCAAGAACTCCTCTGCGCCTGCCCTCGGGGCCACGCGCCGCGCAGGGGGCGTCACGCGTAGGCGCCGCGCAGGGAGTACCAGCCGTCTGCCTCCCCCACCACGAGCGGCACGTCGAAGAGCTCGCTCATGACCTCGCTTGTGAGCAGGTCCTCCTTGGGCCCGTCCGCAAAGACCTCGCCCCCCTTGATGAGGAGCACGCGGCCGATGGAGGGGATGATGTCTTCGGGGTAGTGCGTCACGAGAACCACGGAGCGGCCCTCGGCGGCGAGCGTCCCCATGGTCTTGCGCACGTGGTACATGCCCTCGGGGTCAAGCCCGGTGCAGGGCTCGTCGAAAATCAGGACCTGCGGGTCGCGTATGAGCTCGCGCGCCACGAGCACGCGGCGGACCTGCCCGGTGGAAAGCGTCATCACGTCGCGCCCCGCAAGCTCGGTGATGCCGAGACGCTCCAGGGCGTCCATCGCGAGCGCTCGGTCTGCCTCGGACACCTCGGTGCGGAGGGGCACGCCGAGCGTGCCGAAGAGCCCTCCCACCACTATGTCGAGCACCGGCAGATGGACGCGCACCTGATCGTGCATCGTGGAGCTCACGATGCCGAGGGTGCGCTTGACCTCGGAGAGCTGCGGGCGCGCCGCACCGCGGAAGAGCACGGGGGGCTCCTCGCGCCAGACGGGGAACACCTCGCGCGTGAGCAGTTGGATGAACGTGGACTTTCCCGCACCGTTGGGACCGAGCAGCGCCACGTGCTCGCCCTCGCCGAGCTTGAAGTCCCCCACGTGCAGTATGGTCCTGCCGGCGCGCACCACGCTCGCCTCGTGGATCTGGAAGAGCGGGGTGGTCTGGCTGGCTGTCATGGGGGTCCCTTCGACGTTGTTCGGCTGCGCCGCCACCGCAGGCCGGCCCGGCATGGCGCCGCACGCGCTCGGTTGTTCCGTGCGCCGGCGATGGCAAGGATTACTATAGTCAAACCGCGCCGACGCGCTTGTCCGCCCCGCGCGCCGACGCGCTTGTCCGCCCCGCGCGCCGACGCGCTTGTCCGCCCCGCGCGCCGTCACCAACTAGCAAAGGAGCACGTCATGGCAGAGATGCTTACGCTCGAGGCCTTCGAGGAGGCGTCCGAGAAGGTCCGCGAGGTCACGCTGGAGACCAAGCTTGTGGAGAGCCCGCATTTCTCCGCGGCCACGGGGAACCGAGTCTGGCTCAAGCCGGAGAACCTCCAGCGCACCGGCGCCTACAAGGTCCGCGGCGCCTACTACAAGATCTCGCGCCTCTCCCCTGACGAGCTCTCGCGCGGCATCATCACGGCCAGCGCCGGGAACCACGCGCAGGGCGTGGCCTTCGCAGCAACGCGCGCCGGCGCGCGCTCGGTGGTCGTGATGCCCGAGACGACGCCGCTCATCAAGGTCGAGCGGACCAAGCACTACGGCGCCGAGGTGGTGCTTTACGGCGACGTCTACGACGAGGCCTGCGACCACGCCCTCGAGCTCGCCGAGAAGAACGGCTACACGTTCGTCCACCCGTTCAACGACCCGGTGGTCGCCACCGGCCAGGGCACCATAGCCATGGAGGTCGTCCAGGAGCTCCCGCTCGTCGACACGATCCTGGTGCCGGTGGGCGGCGGCGGGCTGGCCTGTGGCGTCTCCACCTTCGCCAAGCTCTACAACCCCAAGATCCGCGTGATCGGCGTGGAGCCCGCGGGCGCGGCGTGCCTCACCGCGGCGCTCGAGGCGGGCCACCCCGTCAAGCTCCCGAGCGCCAGCACCATCGCCGACGGCACGGCGGTCCTGGAGTGCGGCAGCGAGGTCTTCCCCTACCTCCAGGCCAACCTCGACGACATCATCACCGTGCCCGACGAGGAGCTCATCGTCGCCTTCCTCGACATGGTGGAGAACCACAAGATGGTCGTGGAGAACTCGGGGCTGCTCACGGTCGCCGCGCTCAAGCACCTGCCGGCGGAGAACAAGCGCGTGGTCGCCATCCTCTCCGGCGGCAACATGGACGTCATCACGATGAGCTCGGTCGTAAACTACGGCCTCATCCAGCGTGACCGCATATTCACGGTGAGCGTGCTCCTGCCCGACCGCCCCGGCATGCTCGTCAAGGTGGCGAACGTCATCGCCGAGAAGAGGGGCAACGTCATCAAGCTGGAGCACAACCAGTTCGTGAGCACCAACAGAAACGCCGCCGTAGAGCTTCGCGTGACCATCGAGGCCTTCGGCACCGACCACAAGGCCCAGATCGTGGAAGCCCTCAAGGTTGCGGGCTTCTCCCCCACCCTCGTCCAGGCCTCCCTGTAAGTCGGCCCGCCGGGCCCTCCGAGAAAGGCGACAGCATGTCGTTCAAGATGTCACACACCGAGATTCACGTGCTCGACCTCGACCGCTCCGTTGCGTTCTACGAGAAGGCCCTCGGCCTGCGCGTGGTGCGCGAATCCGGGCCCGACGACGGGTCGTGGAAGATCGTCTTCCTCGCCGGGGACGGGAGCCCCCACCAGCTCGAGCTCACCTGGAACAACGGCCGCGTGGAGCCCTATGACCAGGGGGGCGGCGACATCCACCTCGCGTTCGAGGCCGATGACATCGAGCAGGCCCACGCCCTCCACGAGCAGATGGGCTGCATCACGCACGAGAACCCGGCCATGGGCATCTACTTCATCGCCGACCCGGACGGCTTCAAGATCGAGATCGTGCCGAGCCGCTAGGGCAGGCCCCATCCGAGCCGCCGCACGGCATCCGCCCGCGCCCCCGCGCCGCCCGACGACGCGGGGGCAAACTTGTGTCCCGGCTTCGCTCGTGCCGTTCGCCGGCGCAACAAGGCCGTTCACGGGTGGCCATATTTTCGAAACAAGCTGCGCGTAGAGTTTCGCGCACTGAGCAAATGCGACGACAGGGCAAGTACGGGCCGCATTCGTCCCACAGCAAGCGGGCAAGGCTGAGAACCCGCGGCGGACGGCCCCGAACACTCCCTCGAGCAGCTCGCGTGAACCTCGCTCGGGCCCTGGTCACCCCCTTGGCGCCCCCGTCGGGCAGTACCGCGCGCCGGCACCCACCGTCAAGGGCATCGCCCCACGCCGTATTTCTCGCCACCTGCGAAACTTCGAGGGAAAGCGAGGCAAGGACGTGCAGCTGAGAAGCGATGCCATCAAGCGGGGCCTGGCACGCGCCCCCCACCGGAGCCTTCTTGCGGCCGACGGACTTACCGACGAGGAGCTGGACCGTCCGCTCGTCGCCGTGGTGTCCGCCCAGAACGAGGTCATCCCGGGACACCTTCACCTTCAACAGATCGCCGACGCCGTGAAGGCGGGCATTCGCATGGCCGGCGGCACTCCGCTGCAGGTCAACACCATCGGCGTGTGCGACGGCATCGCGATGAACCACGAGGGCATGCACTACAGCCTGGTCAGCCGAGAGGTCATCGCGGACAGCGTGGAGTGCGCCGTCCAGGGCCACCAGTTCGACGCGATGGTGCTCATCCCCTCCTGCGACAAGATCGTGCCCGGCATGCTCATCGCCGCTGCGCGCCTTAACATCCCCACGGTGCTCGTCTCCGGCGGCCCCATGCTCGCGGGCCGCGGCCGCCACGGGGAGCAGACCGACCTCAACTCCCTCTTCGACGCCGTCGGCCAGGTCACCGCCGGCACCATGACCGAGGAGGAGTGCTCCTGGCTCGAGAAGACGGCCTGTCCCACCTGCGGCAGCTGCTCCGGCATGTTCACCGCCAACTCCATCTGCTGCCTTGCCGAGGCGCTGGGCATCGCCCTTCCCGGCAACGGCACCGTGCCGGCCGTCTACGCCGAGCGCATCCGCCTGGCCAAGCACGCCGGCATGAAGGTCATGGAGCTCGTCGAGAAGAACCTCTGCGCGCGCGACATCCTCAGCCCCGCCGCCATCCACAACGGCATGGTGCTCGACATGGCCTTCGGCGGCTCCACCAACACGATGCTTCACCTCACGGCCATCGCCCAGGCGGCCGGGTGCCCCGTCACCATGGAGGACTGGGACCGCGCCAGCGCAGAGACCCCCAACATCGTGCGGATCGCCCCGGCGGGCCCGCTCCACATCCAGGACCTGAACGACGTGGGCGGCGTCTCCGCCATCATCGGCGAGCTCGGCCGCACCGGTCACCTCGACCTTACGGCCGTGACCTGCCACGGCACCATGGCCGAGTGGGTGGAGGCGTGCCCCGCCCCCGACGGCGAGGTCGTGCGCACCGTCGAGAACGCCTACTCCCCCGACGGCGGCCTCAAGGTCGTCCGCGGCAACCTCGCCCCGGACTGCGGCGTCGTCAAGAAGAGCGCCGTGGACCCGTCCATGTGGCGCCACTCCGGCCCCGCGCGCGTCTTCGACTCCGAGGAGCAGGCCTGCGAGGCCATATTCGGCGGGAAGATAAACCCGGGCGACGTGGTGGTCATCCGCTACGAGGGGCCGGCCGGCGGCCCGGGGATGCGTGAGATGCTCACCCCCACCTCCGCCATCTGCGGAATGGGCCTCGCCACCTCGGTCGCCCTCATCACCGACGGGCGCTTCTCCGGCGCCTCCAAGGGCCCCTGCATTGGCCACGTCTCCCCCGAGTCCGCAGCCGGCGGCCCAATCGCACTGGTTCGTGAGGGGGACACCATCTCCATCGACATCCAGGAGGGGACGCTCACGCTTGACGTGCCGGAGGACGAGCTCGCGCGCCGGCGCGCCGCCTGGGAGCCGCCCGCCCCAAAGTACGAGACGGGAGTCCTCTCCCGCTACGCCAGGCTGGTCACGAGCGCAGACAAGGGGGCCTATCTCTCATGATTACCGTAGAGGAGAAGGTCGCCCGGCGGCGGCGCGCCATCGAGGGGCGTCCGCTCGGCCCGGGCAGCCACACCGAGCACGAGGGCAAGACCATGACCGGGGCCCAGGCCATCATCGCCAGCCTCGAGGCCGAGGGCGTGGACACGATCTTCGGCTACCCCGGCGGCCAGGCCATCAAGATCTACGACGCGCTCTACGACTCCAAGAAGATCCACCACATCCTGGCCCGTCACGAGCAGGGGGCCACGCACATGGCGGACGGCTACGCGCGCGCCACGGGCAAGGTGGGCGTGGTGCTGGTCACCTCCGGACCCGGCGCCACCAACACCGTGACGGGCATCGCGACCGCCTACATGGACTCCGTCCCCCTGGTGGTCATCACGGGCCAGGTCACGCGCGGCGTCATTGGAACGGACGCCTTCCAGGAGTCTGACATCGTGGGCATCACCATGCCCATCGTCAAGCACAGCTTCCTGCTCCAGTCCACCGACGACCTCACGCGCACCTTCCGGGAGGCGTTCTACATCGCCTCCACCGGCCGTCCCGGCCCGGTGCTCATCGACATCCCGAGCGACCTCTCCGGGTCCGAGATGGTCTTCCACTACCCCGACACCGTGAGCATCGCAAGCTACCGCCCCACCTACAAGGGCAATGCGAAGCAGGTGAAGCAGGCTGCGGCCCTCATCTCCGAGGCACGCCGCCCCCTCATCATGGCCGGTGGCGGCATCGTGTCCAGCCATGCGTGCCCCGAGCTGACCGCGCTCGCGGAGCGCATGAACATCCCCGTTGTCACGACCCTCATGGGCAAGGGTGCCATGCGCTGCTCCAACCCGCTCAACCTTGGCCCCGTGGGCATGCACGGCTCCAAGTACGCCAACATGGCCGTCACGGAGTGCGACCTGCTCATTGCGGTGGGCGCCCGCTTCTCCGACCGCGTGACCGGCAAGGTGGACGAGTTCGCCCCGCACGCGCGCATCATCCACATTGACATCGACCCCGCCGAGATCGGCAAGATCGTCCAGCCCTCGGTGCCCATCGTCGGCGACGCCAAGTCCGTGCTCGCCGCGCTCAACGAGCGCCTCGACAAGATGGGGGCCACGTCGGTCTGCGACGACTGGACCGCCGAGGTCTTCAGCTGGCGTAAGCGCTGGCCGTTCTACACCGCCGACTTCGCCGACTACCCGGACAAGATCGCCCCGGAGGTCGTGCTCTCCAAGCTCTCCGAGAAGCTCGACCCGGAGGCCTCCATCGTCACCACGGAGGTGGGCCAGCACCAGATGTGGGCGCACCAGAACATCCACCGCGAGCACGCACGCACATTCATCAGCTCCGGCGGCCTCGGCACCATGG
Organism: uncultured Atopobiaceae bacterium; assembly: GCA_944321515.1. Lineage (GTDB taxonomy): Bacteria > Actinomycetota > Coriobacteriia > Coriobacteriales > Atopobiaceae > Thermophilibacter. The sequence goes on from CALULO010000003.1 coordinate 108,811, forward strand.
GCTTCGGCTTCCCGGCGGCCATCGGCGCCAAGATCGGCTGCCCGGACGAGCAGGTGGTCTGCGTCGCCGGCGACGGGTCTTTCCAGATGAACAGCCAGGAGATGGCCACCGCCAAGATCAACGGGGTGAACGTCAAGGTCCTCGTCATCGACAACCGCGCGCTCGGCATGGTCCACCAGTGGCAGCACCTCTTCTACCACGACCGCTTCTCGTTCACCGAGCTCGCCGACAACCCTGACTTCGTGAAGCTCGCCGACGCCTACGGGTGGAGGTCGGCGCGCATCACCCGGCCCGAGGAGGTCGACGCGGCGCTTGACGAGATGCTTGCCTCCGACGAGCCCTACCTGCTCGACGTGATGATTCCCGCCGAGCAGACCGTCTACCCGATGGTCGCCCCCGGCGCCCCGATCGACGACATCATCGGGGCCCTGGACGTGACCCTCGGCGGCGTCCGCGTCACCGAGAAGGGCTTCGGCGAGAAGGGCCGGCCACGCGTGAAGCCGTCCCACGAAGGAGTTGATGAGTCGTGAACTACCTGCTCTCCGTGCTCGTAGAGAACAAGCCGGGCGTGCTCTCCCGCGTGACGGGCCTCATCAGCCGTCGCGGCTTCAACATCGAGTCGCTCACGGTGGCCCCCACCGAGGACTCCAACCTCTCCCGCATGACGATCATCGTTGAGGCGGACGAGATTGGCTTCGAGCAGATCACCAAGCAGCTCCACAAGCTCGTCTCGGTCTACAAGATCTCCGACCTCACCTACGAGGACGCCGTAGAGCGCGAGCTCGTGCTCTTCAAGGTGCAGAGCGCCCCCGAGCGCAGGCACGAGATCATCGAGATTGCCAACGTGTTTCGCGCCAAGGTGGTGGACGTGGGGAAGAACACCCTCACCATCGAGGCGACCGGAGCCGAGAGCAAGCTCAACGCCATGGAGGACCTGCTGCACGCCTACGGCATCAAGCAGCTCACGCGCACCGGCAAGATCGCCATGGCGCGTGGCTCGGCGCAGTAGCCCGGACGTCACCCCTTAAGCCACCAGGCACCACCCGCCAAGCTTCCTGCGCGGCGGTAAAGATAGTCACAAGCGGCAAGACAAAGGAGAAGGACAATGGCCGTCACCATCTACTACGAGAAGGACGTGGACCCGAGCGTCATCCAGGGCAAGAAGGTTGCCATCATCGGCTATGGCTCGCAGGGTCACGCGCACGCGCTCAACCTGCTCGACTCCGGCGTGGACGTTCGCGTGGGCCTGCGCGAGGGCTCCAAGTCCGCCGAGAAGGCCCGCGAGGCCGGCCTCAAGGTCATGAGCATGGACGACGCCGCCGAGGAGGCCGACGTCATCATGATCCTCGTTCCCGACGAGACCCAGCCCAAGGTCTACGAGGAGCACATCAAGGACCACCTCAAGCCCGGCAACACCCTCGCCTTCGCCCACGGCTTCAACATCCACTACGGCTACATCAAGGCCCCCGAGGACGTCAACGTCATCATGTGCGCCCCCAAGGGCCCGGGCCACATCGTCCGTCGCCAGTACACCGAGGGCTCCGGCGTGCCCGACCTCGCCTGCGTCTACCAGGACGCCACCGGCGACGCCTGGGACATCGTCCTCTCCTACTGCTGGGGCGTCGGCGGCGCCCGCTCTGGCATCATCAAGGCGACCTTCAAGGAGGAGACCGAGGAGGACCTCTTCGGCGAGCAGGCCGTGCTCTGCGGCGGCCTCGTCGAGCTCGTCAAGGCGGGCTTCGAGACGCTGACCGAGGCCGGCTACCCCGAGGAGCTCGCCTACTTCGAGGTCTACCACGAGATGAAGATGATCGTCGACCTCATGTACGAGAGCGGCATCCACTTCATGAACTACTCCATCTCCAACACCGCCGAGTACGGCGAGTACTACGCGGGGCCCAAGGTCATCAACGAGCAGAGCCGCGCGGCCATGAAGGAGATCCTCGCCCGCATCCAGGACGGCTCCTTCGCGCAGGAGTTCGTCGACGACTGCAACAACGGCCACAAGTGGCTGCTCGAAAAGCGCGAGGAGATCAACAGCCACCCGATCGAGAAGACCGGCGAGAAGATCCGCTCGATGTTCTCCTGGATCAAGAAGAGCGACGACTAGCCAAGACGCGCTCAACGGCGAGAAGAACCAGGACGCCCGTACGTGGGGCCCGGCGGCAGGTGCCGCCGGGCCCTTCTTTATGTCTGTGAGAGGTTCTTCTCGCCCTGCGTTCTATACGTTCTTCTCGCCCTGCTTGCTCTTCTCACCGGGACGCGTGACGGACGGTGCTGCAAGGGAGGCACCCACTCGTCGCGAGAGGCCGATGCTCGGGCGCTCCACCACGCGCCAGAAGAGGGTTCCGAAGGCAAGGCTCACCACCACGGCCGCTCCTGCCTGCACGAGCGGCGCCGTGACGCCCAAGCGCGGCAGCACCGCCTCGAGCCCGCCGATCACGATGGCGTGCGTGAGGTAGAGGGAAAACGACACGCTGCCAAGAAAGCGCGCGGGCCGCGTGGAGAGGGCGCGCCGCACGAGGCCGTCGGTCACGGCAAGCACCACGAGCCCCGCACATGCCACGTTCATGAGCGTCGAGAGCGCGGCGCTCGCAAGTGCGTCCAGTGGGCCAAGGAGCCCCGCCGCCGACGCCTGCGCGAGCTCGATGGCCCCGAGTGCAGCCAGCAGGGCCGCAAGCTCTGCCGCCGGGGCTAGCCGCACGCGAGACAGCTCCGGGAGGTGCTTGGCCACGATCACGCCGAGCCAGAACGTCAGGCACAGGCGCAGCGGAAAGTACCCGCACCAGTACGACACGAAGATTCCCGCAAGAATGGCGAGCGCCGCCGCGCCGTCCCGGCGCACCCGCGTGAGACAGGCGATCGCCAGCGGCAGCGTAAGGGAGAACCAGAGCTCCCAGCCCATCGACCACACGGGCGAGTCCACGCGCACGAGGGGCTCGCCAAAGATCGTGCGGGTGTCGTCAGAGACAAAGAAGAGCAGGTCAAACTGCATAAGGAGGTCGTGCACGACGCGCTCGGGCCCGCCGGAGAAGTCGATTGCCGTGGCCGAGCGCGACGTCGAGCCCATGTGCCAGGCGACGTAGCCGGCCAGGACGCCGAGCGCGATGGCCACGAAGAGCGGCACGCAGAGTCGGACCACGCGGCGCGGGTAGTACGCGAGCCAGTCGTAGGCGCGCCCCGAGCGCAGGCGCGCGAGCGGCCCGAGCGAGAGCACCACGCCCGAGAGCACAAAGAACACGACGACCGCCGGCGTCCCCGGAACGAGGGGGTACGGGCCGTCCGGCCCCCAGAGCTCGAGCATCATCGCCACGTGCAGAAGCAGGACGGCAAGGCTCGCCACGCCGCGCAGCCCGTCGAGCGAGTGGATTCTCTCCGAGGTCTTCTGGGCTTCGCTCATGGTCTCCTCACGGTCGCGGGCTTTCCTGCTCCCCCATTATGCACTCCGCACGTGTGTCAGGTCGTTCAGGTGCACCTGGCTGCTTTGGCGCACCCGGCTGCTTAAGTGCACTCGCCAGGTGCACCCGACTGCCCAAGCGCGCGCCTCAGGTGTACCCCTCTGCCTAAGTGCACTCCTCAAGTGCACCCGACCCCCAGTGCACTTGACGAGAAATACGTCAATCTCGGTGCACTTAACGCAAGATTGGCGCTCTCGGCGGTGCACTTGAGGAGTACACCTGTGGAATGCACCCAGGGAGTGCACCTGAGCGCTCTTGGCGGTGCACCTGAGCGGTGCACCTGAGAGGTACTCCTGAGGAGTGCACCTGACGGAGGCGCCCATATCCGGCGCATGTTCGCTACAAGCGCATGGTAACGACGCGCTTGACGGGCACGCTCCCATGCCCCATCGACACAAAAACAGGGGCGGCGCCCCATTGCGCCGCCCCTCCTCGAATTAGTACTTTGGAATCACCCGTGTCTCTGCGTGGAAGATGGACAACTGCGATTCAATGTTTGGACCCGCCCCGTAGACTTTCCTTCAACGGCCCGTTCCGATGCTCATGTCGGAGAACGTTGGCGAGTGCGCTCGCCCTACCTGTAGAGGGCCTCGGTCGCGCGGTCGGCGGGTCCAAACCCTGTTATCTCTTCTGTGTTCACTGGACTCGCCTCCCTCTGCCGGTCGCTTTGTGGGTAGCGACTGCCTTTGCTTACTCTGCTTGTTCCCCGCACGCACCCAGCTATTCCGTCGTTTTCCCATTCTCTGCAGACGGTATCTTTTTGCCGGCAGACGGCACATACCCCACGTCGCGGGCGAGAAGGTCGGCGAGCTCCCGGCTTGAGTGCACGCCAAGCAACTCGTAGCCCTGAGCCCGGTACGCGTTCACGGTGCCCCGCGCCACGTTCAGGTTCTCACAGACCTCCGGCGTGGAGCGTCCAAGCGCAATCTCGGTCAGCACGCGCGCCTGCAGCTCCCCTGCCCCGCGTCCTCGCAGGTAGAGCACGCACCGCTCCTCGTCAAGCGAGCGCTCCTCCCGCACGCGCGGCCACAGGAGGTGCGGGGCAAACGCCACAAGAAACGCCGCGTGGGCCACGGCGGCGGGAAACCCGACGCCCACCATCGTGCGCCCCAACGTGACAGCCAGGTCATTTCCCGTCTGCACGAGCAGGCCAAAGGCAGCAAGCGCCGCCATCACGAGCACCAGGTCGCGCGTGAGCTCGCGAGCACGGACCCTCATGCCACGCCAGGCGGCGTAGGAAAAGAGGACCAGCCACGGGACACCTAGCAAGACGGCCGTCGCGAGCACTGCCCCCACGCCGTAGTACGACGAGCCCAGAAGCAGCCTAAGCGTCAGCGAGCCGGTGAGCGCAATCCCCATGAGCGGCACCGAGCCAGGCGTGCCCACGCCGATCGGGCGCGGGGGCGCCGCCGCGCCAGGCGCCGGCTCCACAAGCTCGTCAAGGGAGACCAGGCCGAGCTTTTCGCAGGCGCGCGAGCGGTACGTGGAGACCGAGGACGCGCTGATGCCCAGGACCTCGGCCGCCTGGGCCTGCGTGCTGCCGGAGACCAGGAGCTCGGCCACCTCGCGCTCGCGTGCCGTAAGACCGTCTGCGCCGGCCAGCCCGTCGATCGGCGAGGAGGGAGCGGAGGCCGTCGCGTCCCGGCCCGGCAGGACCCAAAGCGAGAGCTGCATGCCCCAGAGCGACCAGACCACCCACTTCAGGAGCCGCGTGAACCGACTCACCATGAGCAGAAGGTTGGGAACGCTCACCAGAGGGCCGCGGAGCAGGACGTCACCGGACACGCACAGTGCAAGATAGGCAACAGACGTCGCTACCGCGGCGATCCCGAGCGCTCACACACGAGTCTGCAGCCGGCCGCGCACCGCATGGGCAAGCGCCATTGCGACGAGCGAGAACGTCGCCGCAGAGGCCTGCTGAGAGACGTAGAACCAAAGGCCCGGCGCCAGAGCGGCCCAGCCCACGGGCACCCGTGCGGTCTCGCTCACCCAGCTCGAAACCGCTGGGACCATGGCAAGCGCCGCGCCCCAGAGCACCCACGTCACGGCGCGGGCCACCACCCGCCAGGTTCTTCTCGCCTGAACGTCTGACGCTGCCATAGGGGCTCCCCTCTCTCATGGTCTCGATGCCAGCATCGTAGGGCCGGGGACGGCGCCCTGTCACGTCGTGGACGCTATGCAGCTGTCTCGACAGACGAAAAAGCCCCGGGCGCGCGGCCCGGGGCGCAGGAAAAGCCGTGTGGGGAGACGCTACTCCGCGTCGGCGAGGGCCTTCTTGGCAACCTCGGCGATCTCGGCGAAGGTCTGCTCGTCGCTGTAGGCGATCTCGGCGAGGACCTTGCGGTCAAGCTCGACGCCAGCGAGCTTGAGACCGTGCATGAGACGGCTGTAGGAAAGGTCGTTCATGCGAGCGGCAGCGTTGATGCGCTGAATCCACAGGGCGCGGAAGTCGCGCTTCTTGGCGCGACGATCGCGGTAGGCATACTGGCCGGAGTGCTGGGCCTGCTCCTTCATGCCACGGAAGGTGCGGGAACGGACTCCGTAGTAGCCCTTGGTGCGCTCGACGAGCGTCTGACGCTTCTTACGGCCGGCGACGGCGCGCTTGACTCGTGCCATATCTGATCAACTCCTCGTTGGTGATGCTGCTCGGGACGCTCTCGCGCCTAGTTGGAACCCATGCGCTGGGAGACGGTCTTCACGTCAGCGCTGGAAAGGACGGTCTCCTGACGGAAGCCACGGATACGCTTGGGGGACTTCTTGGTCAGAATGTGGCTCTTGAACGCCTTGGCGCGCATGATCTTGCCAGAGCCGGTGCGACGGAAGCGCTTCGCCGTACCCTTGTGCGTCTTCATCTTGGGCATGCTAGTTCTCCTTCTCCGTGGTGACGTTCTCGTCCCCATCAGCCTTCTTCTCGAAGGCGCCCTTGATCGGGACGATGGTCATGTGCATGTTGCGACCCTCCATGAGGGGCTTCTGCTCGACCGTGGCGACATCCTTGAGGTCCTCGGCCAGTCGATCCAGGACAAGACGCCCCTGCTCCGGGTGGGCCATCTCGCGGCCGCGGAACATGATCGTAATCTTGACGCGGGCACCCTTCTTAAGGAAGCGAACCACGTGACCCTTCTTGGTCTCGTAGTCGCCCACGTCGATCTTGGGGCGGAACTTCATCTCCTTGATCTCGACCTTGGCCTGGTTCTTGCGGGCGGCCTTGGCCTTGCGGTCCTGCTCGTACTTGTACTTCTTGTAGTCAAGCACCTTGCAGACGGGAGGCTCCGCGTTGGGCGCAATCTCCACGAGATCGAGGCCCTGCTCGCCGGCGATGCGCAGGGCATCGCGGACGCCAAAGAGCCCCATCTGGGAGCCATCGACGCCAATCAGGCGGCACGTGCGTGAAGTGATCTCCTCGTTGATGCGGGGACCGTCTTTTCTGGCTATGTCGAACACCTTCCTCTCATCGCGACGGCTGTCGCATAAAAAACTCCCGGCGCATTGGGGCAGCATCCGGGAGACATCGCTCGCACGCAGGCGAGAAAGCATACGTTGTCTGACCAGACAGCAACCCGACGGCGCCGTTCAGGTGGGGACGCACCTTCCGTCCCGCTTCGCAAAAGCACACTAGGTGAGAATAGCACGCGCCCCCGAGCCTGGCAACGGGATTTTTCCGCCAGGCCCGAGGGCGCTAAGGCTCCAGAGTTTCTCCACGAGACTCGGGGCAGGTCAGCTCCCCGGGGGCCGGCTAGAGAGTGAGCGCGGTGGACTGTACGTAGACGCGAGCCTGGTACTCGCGGTCAAGGTCGTAGAGGCCCTTGGGGTCGCACCCGAAGAGCTTCATGTTGGTGATCATGTCTCGCGCGTTGGTCTCCTCCTCGCCCTGCTCGGAGACGAACCAGTCCAGGAACTTCATAGTGCGGACGTCGTGGACGGAGTGGGCCACCTCATAGCAGTGGTGGATGAGGCCCGTGACGTACTCCTCATGCTCAAGGCCGGCCTCCAGGGGCTCAAGGTCGCTCTCGAAGGTCATGTCCGGCTTGGCGATGGCCTCCATCGTGGGCTTGAAGTCGTTATCCAGGAGGTAGCGGCGGATGGCGAGCGCGTGGTCCATCTCCTCCTTCGCCTGGACCTCATACCAGTTGGCAAACCCCTTGAGGCCGCGGTCCTCGTAGTAGTCCGCAAAGGTGAGGTAGAGGTAGCTGGAGTAGAGCTCCTTGTTGATCTGCTCGTTCAGGACGGTGGTGACGTCCTCGGTGAGTGCCATGCGTGCTCCTTCCATTGCTCCGTGCGGTCAGGTTGGATTCTACCCCTCCCCCCAAACGGGGATTTGCGCCCCGCCGAACGGTCGGGGCGACCGTCCGCCTCGTGACCCGACAGGCACTTGACACCGGCGAGAAGGACGTGGGACCTCTAGGGGCGAGGGTCTGGTATAGTTCTTCTCGCCTGGCGCATGGTCGCCTGAGCCCGAGTGGCGGAATTGGCAGACGCGACGGTCTCAAAAACCGTTGAGGAAACTCGTGCGGGTTCGAGCCCCGCCTCGGGCACCAAGCCTTCTTCTAAGTAACGTAGAGACGCCCCCGCTCCGCGCGCCGCTAGCGCAGGAACGGGTTGCTTGCAAGCTCGCGGGCCATCGTGGTCGAGGGGCCGTGGCCGCAGAGGAGCGTCGTGCCCGGCGCAATCTCGGCCGCCATGCGCCTGAGGGATGCCATAATCTGGACCTCGTCGCCCCCGGAGAGGTCCGTGCGACCGTGACTGCCCGGAAAGAGCGTGTCCCCCACGAAGGCGATCCCCTCGGCGGTCCCACCGCCCAGGAGCACCACCCCACCCGGGGTATGCCCCGGCGTCTCCATCACGGTGAAGGTGGCCGTGCCCACGGAGAGGACGTCACCCTCGGAAAGCGCTCGGTCCGGGGCCGGGGCGCCCTCGTCGTAGCTGCGGCCAACCTCGCTCATCTGGCCGGCGCGCGCCGCGAGCGCAGCGTCGGCGGCATGGATGGCGAACTCCGCGCCCGTGGCGCGCACGAGCGCGGCCACGCCGCCGACGTGGTCGCCGTGGCCGTGGGTGGCGGCCACGCAGCCCACGTGGACGTCGTCGAGGTGAGCGGCGACCTGGGCGCCGGAGCCGCCGGGGTCCACCACCAGGCACTCGCCCTCGCTCACGTAGGCGTAGCAGTTGGTCTGGAGCGGCGTCACCACAAAGTGGCGCAGCTCGTCTCTCTTCTCGGCCATGACGGGCTCCTCTCTGAGGACGAATGGGGGCCGCGCCCGTCGGAGCGGCCCCCTGACGGGACGGTGTGACGGCCTACCTCGCCCCGGGCGTCACACGCGTCGCTTCATCTGGTTTGCACCCTCGCCGGGCATGATGCGGCGGGCGTCGTAGACCGAGGGCACGCGGCTCACGGCGGCGAGCAGCGTGTCCAGCAGGCTCGCGTCAGAGATCGCCACGAGGAAGCGCAGGCGCGCCACGCCCTGGGCGCTCGTCTGCGTGGCCGCGGAGAGGATGTTCGCCCCCGCGTCGCCGATGGCCACGGTCACGTCCTTGAGCAGGCCCATGCGGTCAGTCGCCTCCACGACGATCTCGACGCGGAACTCCGTGGCTCCCGAGGTGTCCCAGGAGACCTCGATCAAGCGCTCCGGGTTCCTCATGAGGTCCGCCACGTTGGGACAGTTGGACCGGTGCACGGACACGCCGCGACCGCGCGTGATGAAGCCCACGATCTCGTCGCCGGCCACGGGGTTGCAGCAGTGCGCAAGGTGGACGGCGAGGTCCGGGTCACCCTTGACCACCACGCCGCAGTTGGCGCGGCGTCGCTTGCCCTTGGCCGCCTGGGTGAGGGCGTAGGACTTCATGACCGGCGCGCCGGTGGCCATGGCGCGCTCGTGCTCGGCGTGCTTCTCGGCCAGGGCCTGCGCGGCGGCTATCTGCTCCGGCGAGCCCTCCTCGAGGATCTCCTCGATGCGGTTGGCGGCCTGCTTCACCGACACCTTGCCGGTGTGGACCGCCGCAAAGAGGTCGTCGGCGCTGCGCAGCTCGAAGCCCTCGCAGACTCGCTCGATGGCCTTGGTGGTACGGCGCGTGGAGATGCCGTAGCCGCGCTTGCGCAGCTCGTGGGCGAGCTCGGTGCGGCCCGCCTCGGCGTCGTCGTTTCTGTTCTGCGTCGAGAAGAACTTGCGGATCTTGGCGCGCGTGGACGGCATCACCACGATGTTCATCCAGTCGCGGCTGGGCTTCGCGTTCTTGTTGGTGAGGACCTCGACGCGGTCGCCCATCTGGAGCTTGGTGGACAGGGGCACCACCGAGCCGTTGACCTTGGCGCCCACGCAGTGGTTGCCCACCTCGGTGTGGACCGCGTAGGCGAAGTCGAGCGGGGTGGCGTCCCGGCGCAGGCTCATGACCTCGCCCTTGGGGGTGAACACGAAGATCTCGTGCTCGAAGAGGTCCACGCGGAGGTTGTCGAGGAACTCGTGCGGGTCGTCGATGTCGTCCTCGGTCGCCCAGTCAAGCGTCTTGCGGATCCAGTTGATCGTGGAGTCGATGGCGCGGTCCTCGGCGCTCATGCGCCCGCGCGAGTTGCCCTCCTTCTTGTAGAGCCAGTGGGCGGCGATGCCGTACTCGGAGGCCTCGTGCATCTCCACCGTGCGAATCTGGATCTCTATGGGCTTTCCGTCGGGCCCCACCACCGTGGTGTGGAGGCTCTGGTAGAGGTTGGCCTTCGGCGTGGCGATGTAGTCCTTGAAGCGGCCCGGCATGGGGTTCCACAGCGAGTGGACGGCGCCGAGGGCCGAATAGCAGTCCCCCACCGTCTGGGTGATCACGCGCAGGGCGATGAGGTCGTAGATGTCGGAGAACTCGCGCCCCTTGCGCGTCATCTTCTGGTAGATGCTCCAGAGGTGCTTGGGGCGGCCCGTGATCTGGTAGCCGGTGAGCCCCGCGCCCTTGAGCTCGTCGTCGAGCGTCTTGATGGCACGCTCGGTGTCGTCCTCGCGCTGAGCGCGGCTGTCCTGGACCATGCGGGCCACGCGCTGGTACTCCTCGGGCTCCAGCCAGAAGAACGCGAGGTCCTCGAGCTCCCACTTGACCGAGGAGATGCCCAGGCGGTCGGCGAGCGGCGCGTAGACGTCCATGGTCTCACGTGCCTTGAAGAGCCGGCGGTCGGGCGGCAGGGCCGCGAGGGTGCGCATGTTGTGGAGGCGGTCCGCGAGCTTGATGATGACCACGCGGATGTCGCGGCTCATGGCCAGGAACATCTTGCGGAGGTTCCAGGCCTGCTTGGCGTCCATCGAGGAGACCTGGATGGAGGTGAGCTTGGTCACGCCGTCCACGAGGTCGGCCACGGTCTGCCCGAAGAGCTCGGCGATCTGGTCCTTGGTGGCCGGGGTGTCCTCCACGGTGTCGTGCAGCAGGGCCGCGCAGATGGTGTCCTCGTCCATGCGCAGGTCGTGAGCAAGGATGAGGGCCACCTCCACGGGGTGGTTGATGTAGGGCTCTCCAGAGCGCCGGCGCTGGTCGCGGTGGTAGTCCGCGGCAAAGCGATAGGCGCGGTCCACCTTGTCGCGCCCCTCCTGGTCCAGGTAGGTCTCGCAGGCGGCCTGGAGCAGACGGTAGTTCGCGGCCTCGGGGACGCCCTTCTTCGGCCTGGGGGCCGGCTCGGGCGCCGGAGTCGAAGGGGCCTCGGCGGATGAGGCGCCGGCGGCCGTCTCAGGCGTGGGGGCGCCAGCGGGGGTCTCCCTCTTGGTTGTCTTGTCCATGTCGTTGCTCATGTTCTCCTCCCCCTCTCAGCGCACGATGATACCGAAGTCGGGCGCAATCGGGCGGTTGACGCAAGCGAGAAGCTCATCTGCAGTGGCGTCGAGCACCCAGCCGCAGAAGCGGGCGAAGGCCTCCTGGAGGCTCCGCCCCTCAAGGTAGCAGGCCGATTGGGCGAGCTCCATGTGCTCCGGCGCCGTGGCCATCTCGACGCGGCGCCCCTCCCCGAACCCCGTGACGGCGAGGAAGCCGAGCTCGCCGAAGACCGCGAGGCCCGAGGAGACCTCGCGGGCGTCGATGGCGCAGCGGGGGTCCGCGGCCCGCACGGCCTCGGCGATGCCCTCGTCGTCAAGAGCGATGGGCCCGGAGGTGCGGAAGAGCGAGACGAGCGTGCGATAGAGCGCCACAAGGTCGGCGCGCGGGGGCGCGGCGGCGGAGAGGATGTGCTCGGAGGGGCGCACGTCGCGGGAGCCGAAGAGCAGGTGGATGGTGGCGGGAGCTCCGTCCCGGCCGGCACGCCCACTCATCTGGTTGAACTCGACCCGACCGAGAGGCAGCCCGTAGAGGACCACGTGACGGATCCCCGGGAGGTTCACCCCCTCGCCGAAGGCGCTCGTGGAGACGATGCAGGTGAGGTCGTCGGCCCGGAAGGCACGCTCCACCCGGCCCCGCACGGAGCGAGAGAGCCCGGCGTGATAGAAGGCCGTGCGCGGGGCGAGCTCCGGCACGCGGTGGCGCAGCATGCGCACGAGGGAGACCGCCTGATCACGGGAGCTCACGTAGACCACGCACTTCTCGCCGCGGGCGACGATGGAGACAAGGGCGGCCTCGCGGTCGCGCAGGTCGCGCTCGTCGTCCAAGAGGAGGTTGTCGCGCCGGGAGTCGTCGCAGACAACGTCCTCGGCCGCGATGCCCAGGAGGTGGCAGATGTTGCGGGCCGTCTCGGCGCCTGCCGTGGCGGTCACGGCGAGCGCCACCGGGTGCCCGAGGTCGGCGAGCACCGACGGCAGCTCCAGGTAGGCGGAGCGAGAGCCGGGGCCCGCCTCCCCCGCGTGGTGCGCCTCGTCCACCACGAGGAAGCCGACGCGCCCGGACTCGGCGAAGCGCGCCCGGTGGATGGCGAGGAACTCAGGCGTGGTCAGCACCACGTCCGCCGCGCCGGAGGCGAGCGCAGAGAAGATGCGGGCGCGCTCGGGGCCGGGGGTCTCGCCGGTCAGGACCTCAACCACCACGCCGAGCGAGGCGAGCGCCTCCCGCAGGTGGAACGCCTGGTCCGCGACGAGCGCGCGCAGCGGGTAGACGAAGACGCTCGCGCGCCCGCGGGCGATGGCCTCGCGCGCGGCGTGCAGGTGGAAGACGAGCGACTTGCCGCGCCCGGTGGCCATGACGGCCAGGCACGAGCGCCCGGCAGCAAGCCGCCCGAGCGCCGCGGACTGCGCGGGCAGGAGCGCGCTTTCCCCGATCATCTGGCGGCGCAGCTCGTCAACGAGCTGGTCAGCCGGGAGCGCGGCGAGCTCGGTGCGTCGGGCGCTCGCGACGTCGGGGGCCGGGCCCCTCTCGCCGGCGCGCCCCGCGGGGGCGGCGTCGGCGGCGGCCATGAGCTCCTCGGCCAGGCCACCTGGGGCCGCCGGCGCAGCGTCTCGCAGGATGACGTCCTTGACCATGAGCTTCGGCTTGGTTCGACCCTGCCAGGTCTCGTTCACCGCCTCGAAGACCACGTCAACGGCCCCCTCCCAGGAGACGGAGCGCTCCGGGTCCGGGGCCCGGAACATGATGGCCGGAACCGAGCTGGCGCCGTCGGTGGCGACGAAGCGCAGGTGGGACGAGTCGGCCCCCACCAGCGCGCGGTTGCGCATGGTCACGCCGCACGCTGCCAGGAGCGGCCGCTTGTTGCCCTGGCCGAAGGGCTGGAGGCGCTCGAGGGCCTCGATCGAGTCGACACTGAGCTCGCCGAGGGAGACGACGGCCGCAACCTCGCCGGTGTCCTCGAACTGCTCGTCTGGAAGCCCTGCCAGCGCCTCGGCCAGGCGGGCGCGGAACTCACCGACGCGGGAGGCCTCGCAGGTCACGCCCACAGCCCCCGCGTGCCCGCCGAAGCGGACGAGAACGTCCGAGCACTGCTCCACGGCGTGGAAGAGGTCGACCGACCCCACCGACCGGCCCGACCCGCGCGCGACGCCGTCGGACACGCTGAAGACGATGGCCGGCACGTGGTAGCGGTTCACGAGGCGAGAGGCGACGATGCCCTTGACGCCCTCGTGCCAGCCCTCCCCGGCCACCACCACCGCACGGCCCCCGTCATAGGTGCGCGCCGCCTCGGCGAGCGCGGCCTCGGCGAGCGCGGCCTCCGTCTCGCGACGCTCGGTGTTGACCGCCTCGAGCCGCCCGGCGAGCTCGGCGGCCTCCGCCGGGTCGTCGGTGAGCAGCAGGCCCAGGGCGACGTCGGTGGAGCCCATGCGCCCCGCGGCGTTCAGGCGCGGGATGAGCGAGAAGGGCAGGCCGTCGGGGGTGACCTCCGCGAGGTCGAGCCCCGCCGTAGCAGCGAGTGCCACGAAGCCTGGGCGCGCGCTCACGCGCATGCGCGCCACGCCCTCGGCGACGAGGGCCCGATTCTCACCCTCGAGGAGCATCATGTCGGAGAGGGTGCCGAGGGCAGCCACGTCGACGAAGTCACGCCACAGTCCCGGGGCCCCGCGGCGACGGCCGAGCTCGCAGACGAGCTTGAGGGCCACGCCGGCCCCGGCAAGCTCCCGCGACGGGCAGTCCGCGGCGAGCTTCGGGTCGGTCACGGGGACGCCCTCGGGCACGAGGTCCGCGGGCTCGTGATGGTCGGTCACCACCACGTCGACGCCCTCGGCCGTGAGCCAGGAGACCTCGTGGGCGGCGGCGATGCCGTTGTCCACGGTGATGACGAGGTTGGGTGAGCAGGAGCGGCGCACGCGGTCGAGCGCCTCGCGCGAGAGGCCGTAGCCCTCGCCGAAGCGCCGTGGGATGAAGGGGTACACGACGGCGCCGAGGCGGCGCAGGGCCAGCGTGAGCAGGCACGTGGAGGTCATGCCGTCCACGTCGAAGTCCCCGAAGACGGCGATGGTCTCGTGCGCGTCCAGCGCCGCCTCGACGCGAGAGACGGCCTCGTCCATGCCAGGGATGCAGAGGGGGTCGGCCCAGTCGCGCTCGAGCGAGGGCGTGAGGAAGGCCCGGGCGTCCTCCGGGTCGGCGTGGCCCCGGGCGGCGAGCACGCGCGCCACGAGCGGCGGGACGGCGAGCTCGGCGGAGAGCCGGCGCTCGACCGCTGGGTCAGCCGGCAGGACCGACCAGCGGCGGCTCTCGGCGAGGCCGGCCATCAGAGGGGCCTCCCCGGCCGGGACGGGGCGACGGGGCTTGCGGGGTACGCGGATACGGCGGGACTCCCGGCACGGGCGGCCGGGTCCGGGTTCTTCTCGTCTCTCATGCTGCTCAGGTCTCCTGCGGGGTGGCGCGGCGCGCCGGCTGTTGATCGACGTGAATTGTAACACGCCGGCCGGACGCGCCCGCCGCGCCCGCTACCAGTCCCGGGCGGCCGGGCTCGCCATCCAGTCCTCGACGAAGGCGGCGTAGGTGCCCGCGGCCACGGACTCGCGCACTCGGCGCATGAGGTCAAGCAGGTAGAAGATGTTGTGCTGCGAGATGAGGATGGAGCCGAGCATCTCGTGCTGTCGGACGAGGTGGTGCAGGTAGGCACGGCTGAAGCCCCCCGTGCAGGTGGGGCAGGAGCACGCGGGGTCAAGCGGGCCGTGGTCGTGGGCAAATCGGGCGTGACGGAAGTTGAGGCGTCCCTCGCTCGAGAAGGCGGAGCCCGTGCGCGCCGTGCGCGTAGGCAGCACGCAGTCGAACATGTCGACGCCACAGGCGACCGCCCGCACGAGCGTGGTGGGGTTGCCGACGCCCATGAGGTAACGGGGCTTCTCGCGCGGCATGTGCTCGCTTACCAGGGGCGCGAGCGTCTCGAACATGGTGTCGTGGTCCTCGCCCACCGAGTAGCCGCCGATGCCGAAGCCCGGGAAGTCCCCGACGTCCAGCAGGTGGCGGAGGCTGCGCAGGCGCAGGTCGAGGTGCATGCCCCCCTGGACGATGCCGAAGAGCGCCTGGTCGGGCCGCGTGTGGGCGGCGTAGCAGCGCTCGGCCCAGCGGCTGGAGAGCTCCACCGAACGCTCAACCTTGCGCCGCGGGGCCGGGTAGCCCACACACTGGTCCAGCTGCATCACGATGTCGGCTCCGAGCTTCTGCGCGATGGACATGTTCTCCTCAGGGGTCCAGGAGACCCACTTGCCGTCGTAGTCAACCGCGCGGAAGCGAACGCCGTCCGGGGAGAGCTTGCAGAACTCCTCGTGGCTGAACACCTGGAAGCCCCCCGAGTCCGTGAGGATGGAGCCGTGCCAGCCCATGAAGTCGTGAAGGCCGCCCATCTCCGCCACGAGGTCGGCCCCGGGGCGCATGGAGAGGTGGTAGGTGTTGGCCAGCAAGATCTTGGTGCCGAGCTGCTCGAGCGTCGAGGGCATGAGGCCCTTGACCGTTGCCTTGGTGCCGACCGGCATGAAGATGGGCGTGGGGATGTCGCCGTGAGGGGTGTGCAGGACGCCCGTGCGCGCGCTGGTGCCGGGGTCCTCGGCGAGTATGTCGTAGGTGAAGAGGCTGGTGTCCAAGGGTCTCCTTCGCTCGCGTGCGGGGCGGGCGGGCAGGCCCGGCGCTCGGGCGGCCGTGCCGCGCAGGGCACCCGCCGCGAGGCCCGCGGCAGGACCTTCTCGCCCCCGCCTCAGGGGTAGGCTGGCCCTCCATCCTACACAAAAAAGCCCGGCGCCATGGGGCGCCGGGCCAGACCGGACGAGGGCCGGTGAGAGCTAGCGTGCCTCTGACTACTCGCCGAAGCCGGAGTCGATGAGGGCGACGAGGGCGTCGAGGGCCTCCTGCTCGTCAGCGCCGTCGCAGGCAACCTCGACCTTGGTACCGGTGCCGAGGCCGGCGGCCAGGATCATCATGATGGACTTGGCGTTGACGGGAGCGGAGTCCTTGTCAACGTTCTTGATGGTGACGTTGCACTGGTACTTCTTGGCCTCGGTCACGAAAACGGACGCGGGACGGGCGTGAAGGCCGGTGGCGTTGATGATGCTCGTCTGCTTAGAAACCATGTCTCGATCTTCCTTTCCAAAATCCCAACGGCTGGGGACGCATGGGTTCCCCTAAAACAGTACATATCCTAGCAAAAAGGAACGTTTGATGGCTGCGGCGTTCTCGACGAGGATGCAAAGATGCGGGATAAGCGGACTTAACCGGGGCCTCGCGCGGCAGCTTGCGGCACAATGGACGAGGCGCGCCGACCATGGCGACGCATGCAGGAGGCTGAAGGGAGCGCGCGATGGCGGACGGGCAGACGGGACGGGAAGACCACCTCGGACAGGGCGAGAAGCCCGCGCGGCCCGCGGCGGGAACGCCGGCGACCGAGGAGCGCGGCGACGCCGCGGCCTTCGAGCCGGCCGACACCGAGGCGGACCCCACGGGCGCCGAGGCGCCCTCCCCCGCCGAGGATGCGCTCGGCGCGGCGCGCGACGCGGCCGGCTCGGCCGTGTCCACGCTGAGAAGCGGCCTCTTCGCCGTGCGCGACGTCCACGCCGCCTCGCGCCGCCACTCCTCCGCGCGTGCCCGCCTGCGTGAGATGACGGAGCGCCTTCAGGCCGACGAGGCCACACTTGCCCGCCGCGAGGAGGTCGAGGCGGGCTACGAGCAGATCGTGGCCGAGCAGGCGCGCGTGATCAAGGAGGCCTCGGCCGAGCTGGAGCGCCAGCAGGCCAAGGTCGAGCGCCTGGAGGGCAAGGCCAGGAAGCTCGAGGGGCGCCTTGCCCAGATGCGCGATGACCACGAGCAGGAGCTGCGTCCCTACAAGCGCATCGCCGAGACGGCGCGCGGGCGCTCGGACGAGGCGGCGCGCGGGGTCTCCGAGGCAAAGCGGGCGGTACGCACCGCCGAGGGCCAGGTCAAGGACGCAACCGAGAGACGCGAGCAGGCGATAGCCTCGGCCAACCGCGCCGTGGACTCCTCACAGGCACGCCTTCGCAAGGTCCAGGACGAGCTGCGACGCGCCCAGGAGGCCCGCGCCGACGCAAAGGCGGTCCGACAGCTCCAGGACGAGGTGACCACCGAGCTCGCCCGCGTAGAGTCGGCCCGCGCCGGGGTGGGGGCCGCCACGCGCGAGGCGCAGGCCACCGTGGACGCCGCGCAGACCCACCTCTGGACCCAGAAGCAGTCCCTTGAGGGCGCCCAGCGCGAAGCCGAGGAGGCCAAGCGCGAGTACGAGGAGCGCAAGGGAGAGTACGACGCCCTTCTCGCCAAGGCGCAGGACGCCGAGAAGGACCTCGAGGGCAAAATAGACGGGCTCAGGGCGGAGGCCGACGAGGCGAAGGCCGCCTACGACGAGGCGGCCGAGCGCCACGACGACGCCCAGGCGCTGCTCGACGAGGCCGAGGATGTCCACGCAACCCCCGAGCGAACCGTCGAGCTGCGCGCCGACATCGCCCGCCAGAGGGAGGAGCTCGAGGCCCAGCAGGGGGAGGTCGACCACCTCGCAGAGGGCGAGCGAAGCCTGCGCGCCAGCACGCGCGGCGCGCGCCTGGCGCTGCTCGCGGTCGTGCTGGTCGTGGTGGCGCTCGTGGCACTCGTGGTGGTGCTCGCCACGCGGTAGGGACGTGTCGTCGGCGGGCCCGGGCGCGTCGACGAGGCCCGGCGGGCCAGCCCGGACGTCACCACAGCCCGGCCCGGCCATGCCCCTACTCGATGAGCATCGCGTCGCCGAAGCTCAGGAAGCGGTACCTCTCGTCGATGGCCGACTGGTAGGCGGCCATGATCTGCTCTCGGGTGGCAAAGGCCGAGACGAGCATCATGAGCGTGGAGCGCGGCACGTGGAAGTTGGTGATCATGGCGTCCACCACGTGGTAGGTCGATCCCGGCATGAGGTAGAGGTTGGTCGTGGCGTTCTCGCGGGCCACGACGTCGCCGTCCCCGGCGCCCGGGGCGTCCTCGAAGCGGCGGGCCGTCACGGGCGGCTCGCTCGGCGCGGCGCCGTCCTCCCACGCGCTCTCCAGCGAGCGGACCGAGGTTGTGCCCACGGCAATCACGCGGTGGCCGGCCGCCTTGGTGGCGTGCACCGCGTCTACGACCTCCTGGCTCACGTGATAGCGCTCGGTGTGCATGACGTGCTGGGTTGGGTCGTCCTCGGTCACCAGGCGGAACGTGTCGATGCCCACCTCGAGCTCAACCGTGGCCCAGCCCACTCCGGCCTCGCGAATCCTCTCGATGAGCTCCGGCGTGAAGTGGAGCCCCGCCGTCGGCGCCGCCGCGGAGTGCTCCTCGGTCATGGCGTAGACGGTCTGGTACTTCTCCGGGTCGCCCTCGTAGCTCGTGATGTAGGGCGGCAGCGGCACGTGGCCCGCCGCGTGGATGGCCTCGTCCAGCGTTCGGGGCGCGCCGTCCGGCCCCTCTCCCACCGGCGAGAAGCGCACGAGCCTTCCGCCCTTGCTGTCCTCGACGAAGTCCAAGATCTCACCGGTCAGCACCACCGGCGCCGAATCCGGGGCGTGCAGGCCGCCGGCGCGGTACTCGATGACGATGCCCGGCTGGCGCAGGCGCTTGCCGGGGTTGACGAGGCACTCCCACACGCCGCCGAGCGGGTCCACGTCCTCGCGGCGCTTGAGCAGCAGCGTCTCGCACACGCCGCCGGTGCCGCGCTTCTTGCCCACCAGGCGCGCGGGCATGACGCGGGTCTTGTTGGCCACGAGCAGGTCACCGGGCTCGAGGTAGTCAAGGATGTCCGTGAAGCGGCGGTGCTCAACGCTGCCGTCCTCACGGTGCAGCACGAGCAGCCTGCACGAGTCGCGCGGCTCGGCCGGGGCCTGCGCGATGAGCTCGTCGGGGAGCGGGTAGTCGAAGTCGTCAGTGCGCATGGAAGTCCTCTCGTTGACGTATCGGCGCACTACGATAGCACGCGCGGCGGGTCCCGGCCCGGGCGCGCCCCCTAGCGCCGCGCGCAGGCGGGGGCCCGCCGTTGGCCCGGCCGGACGTCCTTCTCGCCAGACGGGCAGCATGGTCGTCGGCGGGGCCGGACGTCCTTCTCGCCAAGGCTAGTGCCACATGCCCTTTCGCTTGAAGATCCAGGCAGCCACCAGGCACGCCGCGGCGGCGAGGAGCAGGGGGAACGCCCAGTTGTCCAGCAGCGGCACGCCGTCGAAGGGCAGGTCGACGTTCATGCCGTAGAAGCCGAAGACGATGTTGGGGATGGCCATGACGATGGTGATGACGGAGAGCACCTTCATCACGATGTTGAGGTTGTTGGAGATGACGCTTGCGAAGGCGTCCATGGTGCCGGAGAGCGTGTTGGAGTAGATGTTGGCCATCTCGATGGCCTGGTGGATCTCAACGAGCACGTCCTCCAGCAGGTCCTGGTCCTCCTCGTAGAGCGGGATGATGCGGCCCTGGGCGATCTTGTTGAGCGTGACCTCGTCGCCCTTGAGCGAGGTGGAGAAGTACACGAGCGACTTCTCGAGGTTGAGCATCTGAATGAGCTCCTCGTTTCTGACCGAGGCGTGCAGCCTGGCCTCCACGCTCGACGCAAGGCGGTCGATGCGTCGCAGGTAGACAAGGTAGAGCTGGCTGATGCGCAGGAGCAGCTGCAGCAGGAAGCGCGTGCGGTAGCGGGTGTCGACGTTGCGGACGCGCCCGCCCGCGAAGTCGCCGACCACCGGGTTCTCGAAGATCGAGATGGTCACGAACATGCTCTTCTCGGGCAGGAACACCATGGTGAGCGGCATCGTGTCGTACTGCAGGGGAAGCGAGCCGCGCGCCTGGGCGCCGTCCTCGTCCACCATCGGGTAGTCCACGATGACGAAGGTCTGCCGCGCGTCCTCGTCGTAGTCGACGCGCGAGGTCTCCTCCTCGTCGAGCGCGGAGCGCACGAACTCCGGGAGCACGCCGACCTCGGTCTCAAGGAGCGCCCTCTCCTCCTCGGTGGGCGCGACGACGTTGACCCAGCAGCCCGGGCACGGCTCGTCAACCCTCTCCATGGTCCCGTCCGTCCCAGTCAGCAGGCACTCGATCATGTTCCACCGTCCCCTACGCGTCTCGCGGCCCCAGATGCGTCATCACGTTATCGCATGGGGCACGCGGGGCGGCCGGGAAGCCCCCAGCCTTGTCAAAAGCTTACACGCGAGCCGAGCGCGCGGCGCGGCGGCGTGGGCGCGGAGCGAGGCGGCGAGGTCGCCCGGCAGCAAGGTTGCCTGGCGGTGAAGTTGCCTGACGGCGAGGTTGCCTGGCGGCGAAGTTGTGCATGCAAAGTCTTGAACTACTGAACGCGCAGCCTTGTTCTTCTCGCCATATTGTGACTTATGGCGAGAATGTGCATGCGATGGTTCAAAAGCTTGCACGCACAACCTCAGGACCCGACCACACGTGCCCTGAATGCCCGGCAGCCCCGACCCAGTAATCCCGGCGGCCCCGGCAGACCCTTACGCGCGGGCCGAGCGCGCGGCCGCCTTGGCCCGCTTGCGCTCGTCTCGGGCGGCGTGACGCTCCAGCGCCGCCTCGGCCGCGGAGAAGCGGCAGCCGCAGTAGTTCTGTCGGTACATCCCGAGCTCGCGGGACTCGCGCGTGGCCTCCGCGTAGTGCGGGCGGAAGTCGCGCCAGACCGGGGTGAGGCCGTAGCGCGGCGCAAGCGCCGCCAGCACCTCGCCGCAGGCCTCGAAGAGCTGGTAGGGCGAGACCACGAGCGTGGTGGACACGTAGGTGAAGCCGCGCTCGGCGGCCACGCGGCAGGCCTCCGCCAGCCGGAGCGCGTAGCACGCCCGGCACCGCCTCTCGCGGTCGAACCCGGCGGGCGCGCAGGCGCGCTCCCAGGCGGCGCGGTCGTCACCGGCCACGATCACGTTGACGTGCGCCACCTCCCCGGCCCAGGCGCGCAGCGTCTTGAGCCGGCGCTCCCACTCGGAGACGGGCTGGATGTTGGGGTTGGTCCAGCAGATCGTGGGCTCGAACCCCTCCGCCCGCAGCAGCTTGACGGGCTCGAGCGAGCACGGGCCGCAGCAGGCGTGCAGCAGGAGCGGGGTGCCGGGCTCGGGGGCATGGGCAAGCCCCGCACGGCGCCCGTGCAGCTGGGCCATGGTCTGGTTCATCGGTCCCCCTTGGAAAGGTCGCAGAGCAGGTCGATGCCCCGCTCGGTGTCGCGGACGTGCGTGCAGGAGCCCTCGCGGAGCGCGGCGAGCGCCATGAGGAGGTCGCCCGCGCAGCCCGATAGGTGTGCTGCGGCGAGAAGGACCGCGAGCGTGGGGCAGGCCGCCGCGAGCGCGCCGACCGCAAGCGCCGCCGTCACCACGACCGCCGGGGCGAGAAGGACCGCCACCATGCGGCCGCGCGGCAGGACGGCGCCCGCGGCGCTCGTGTAGAGGAAGGCGCCCTCCCACCCGAAGCGCACGCGACACCCGGGCGCGAGCGCCTTGAACGCCGCGGCGTGCACGAGCTCGTGGACCGGCAGGGCCACGGCCGAGGCGGCCACGAGCGCGACCCACCACCACGGCGTCCACGCGGCCCCGCCGTCAGCGGCCGACGCCACGCCGACGGCGGCGCCGAGGGCGAGCCCCGCGATGGCCAGCGCCCCGGAGAGCCGCGCGATGCGGCGCTGAAGTTCGGCGTCGCCGAGCACGTCTATGTCCGCGAGAAGTCGCATGCGGAGATGATAGCGCGGCGGTGGGTGATGGGGGTGCGGCGGCAGGCCCGACGGTCCTTCTCGCCCCCTCCTCCGCCGCCTTTCTCGCCGGCCACGCAGCCGGGCTCGGCCCGGGCCGCAAGTGCGGTTGTCCAACCCGGCCCCCAAGTGCAAAAATGAGAGCGCTGCACCCAACGCGAAGGAGCACCAATGCCCGCACCCCAGAACCGCCCGAGCTTCCCCAAGCGTGCCGTCATCACCGGAGGCATGCCGTACGGCAACAAGAACCTGCACTTCGGCCACATCGGCGGGGTCTTTGTGCCCGCCGACTTCTTTGCACGATTCCTTCGAGACCGCATCGGGCCGGAGAACGTGATCTTTGTCTCCGGCACGGACTGCTACGGGTCGCCCATCGCCGAGGGCTTCCGCAAGAAGGTCGAGAACGAGGGCTACGAAGGCACGATCGAGGACTACGTGCGCGCCAACCACGACGCGCAGAAGGCGGCGCTCGACGCATACGGCATCTCGCTGGACATCTTTGGCGGCTCCGGCCTCATGCCCGCGCGCGACGTCCACGCCAAGCTCTCCGCAGAGCTGATCTCCCGCCTGCACGAGCGCGGCTACCTGCACAAGCGCACCACTCGCCAGTTCTATGACGTGGAGGCCGGCACCTTCCTCAACGGGCGTCAGGTGATCGGGCGCTGCCCTGTGCGCGGTTGCAAGTCCGAGAAGGCCTACGCAGACGAGTGCGACCTCGGCCACCAGTTCGACCCCGAGGAGCTCATCGCCCCCGTCTCCCAGCTCACCGGCACCACCCCTGAGCTGCGGCCGGTTGACAACTGGTACTTCGATCTGCCCGCCTTCCGCGCCGACCTCGAGCGCCTCATGGACGAGTGGGACGCCGACCCGCAGGTGCGCTCGATAGTCACCAAGACCGTGCGGGAGAGCCTGGTCGACCCGGTCATCTACGTGCAGACCAAGTTCCGCGAGGCCTATGACGCCGTGGCGGACCAGCTGCCGGAGCACACGCTCACGGAGGCCGAGGGGGGCCAGCAGTCCTTCTCGCTCACGTTCGCCGGCTGGGAGGAGCGCGACGCCGCTCGTGAGGTGCTCGAGGAGGGCGGCGTGCGCTTCCGGACCGGCAAGTGCCTGCTGCCCCTGCGCATCACCGGCAACATCGAGTGGGGCGTGCCCGCCCCAGAGCTCGACGGCACGGACGGCCTGACCGTGTGGGTGTGGCCGGAGAGCCTGTGGGCGCCGATCTCCTTCACGCAGACCGTGCTCGCGGGCTCCGAGCCCGGCCGCTACTCCTCCACGGACTGGCACGACTGGTGGTGCAGCGAGGACGCGCGCGTCTACCAGTTCATCGGCCAGGACAACATCTACTTCTACTGCGTGGCGCAGCCGGCCATGTGGGAGGCCCTCGGCTGGAGGCTCACGCAGGACGTGCCGGTTGCCAACTACCACATCCTGTTCATGAACAAGAAGGCCTCGAGCTCCGGCAAGATCGCGCCGCCGATGGCCGCCGAGCTGCTTGACCACTACACTCCCGAGCAGCTGCGCGCCCACTGGCTCTCCCTGGGCCTGGACCAGAAGGCCGTGAGCTTCAACCCCAAGGCCTTCGACACGTCCGTCTCCCACAAGGACAAGGCCACCGGCGAGGACGTCCTGGTGCGCGACGACCCGCGCGTGGTGGACCCTGCGCTCAAGGAGTCGGCGTTCCTCACCAACATCTTCAACCGGCTGGCGCGCAGCTGCTTCTACGGGGCAGCCAACGTCTGCGAGGGGCACCTGCCCGCAGTGGCGCCGAGCGCTCAGGCCGTGGAGGCCGCCCGCGAGGCCACGCTCGCCTTTGAGCAGCGGGCCTACGAGTTCGACGCGCACGGCGCGCTGGCTGTGGCCGAGGAGTTCACCCGCGCGGCCAACAAGCGCTGGGACGACGCGAGCAAGGCCGCCAAGGGCGACGACGCCGCCTACGAGGCCGCGCTGGCCGACGCCTTCTGCGCGCTGCGCACGACGGCGCTGCTCATGCACCCCGCCGTGCCGGCCGGCTGCGAGAAGATCTGCGAGCACATGGGCTTCTCGGCGGACGAGTTCTTCAGCTGGGAGCACGCGTTTGACGGCCCGGTTGAGCTGGCCGCCGCCCGCGGCGAGTCGCCCGAGCAGCACGCCATCGTGCCGCTGCCCCCGCGCTACGACTTCTTCGAGAAGCACCCCTCCCAGGTAAAGGGCAAGTAGCCGCGCCACGCGAGCGGTCGGGAGCCGCAGGGGCAGAGCCGGGCCGCTACGGAGGCGGGGCCTGGCGTCTGTAGGAGCGAGGCGACGTTTTTCTCGGCAGAAACGTCGCTTCGCTCCTACTTTTTGAATTTGTGGGAACGAAACGACATTCTGGGCCCAGAAAGTGTCGTCTGGCGCCTACGTTTGGAACCCGTAGGAACGAAACGACGCCTTGGGCACCAGAAGTGTCGCCTAGTTCCTACAACCGGAGCAACTCCCGACAACCAGAGCCACGCCTGAGCCTCACTCGGAACCCGTAGGAGCAAGACGACGACCCAAGCCCAGAAAGCGTCGTCTCGCGCCTGCGACCCGGGGGGCGAGAAGAACCTCGGGGCCCTCGCGCCGATAAGAACCCTCGTGTCGCCGGGGCGCTCGCCCCGCCGGCGCCCCTCGCCCCGGCAGAAGACAGAATGGAGCAAGAACGATGTCCGTCACTCCCCCGCCCGTACACGTCCCCCGGCCCTACGCGCTGCCGCGCACCGCGCTCGCGGCGCGCGTGGAGTGCCCCATGCCGGACGGCGCCACCATCGTCGCCTGGACCTACGCGCCGGAGGGCACGCTCGACGCGCCCGGGACCCCCTTCGGGCTCGACCTCACGGTGCCACCGGTGCTCATGCTGCACGGCAACGGCGAGGAGCACGGCATCTTTGGCCCGGTGATCGACGCCGTGTGCGAGAGCGGGCGCGCCGTCATCGCCGTTGACTCGCGCGCGCAGGGCGCCTCGACGCGCGGCGCCGCCACGCCCCTCACCTACGAGCTCATGGCCGCAGACGCCATAGAGGCCTGCGCGCGCCTGGGGGTGCCGCAGGTCCACGTGCTGGGCTTCTCCGACGGCGGCATCCTCGGCCTCCTGCTGGCGCGCGACTGGGGCGCGCACGTGCTCTCCCTCACGGCCCTCGGCGCCAACCTCACGCCGGAGGGACTGCCCAGGGAGGACACGGACTGGATGGCCTACGCCGCCGCCGAGAACCGTCGCTGGGCGGCAGAGGGCGAGGAGGGCGTGACGCTCGAGGACGGCACCCCCGTGCCCTCCCCCGCCGAGGCCGCCCAGACCGCCGAGCTCCTCCAGCTCATGGTGGACAACCCCCACATCGACGCCGCGTCGCTCGCGGGCGTGAGCTGCCCGGTGACCGTGATGGTCGGCGAGTTCGACGAGATCCTTCCCGAGGAGACCGACCGCATCGTGGCGGCCATCCCCGGAGCACGCAAGGTGGTCGAGCCCGGGGTGGACCACAACCTGCCCAAGATGGCCCCGGCCGCCGTTGCGCGCGAGCTCCTGGCCTGCGTGGCGAGAAACGACGCGCGACACCCCGCGCGCCAGATCCACATGCCCGAGGGGCTCGCGAGCTGCAGGATTCCCCTCTCGGGCCTCTGGACCGAGAAGCTCGACGAGCTGTATCGCCACGTGGACGCCGACCCCGGGACCTCGGGCTGGGTGCAGGACGTGTGGCCGCCCGTGGGCATGGCGGGCAGGCTTCTGGCCGAGGGCATCTTCTGGGGCGTCTTCGACGCCTCGGACGTGCGTGACGGAAGCCCCCGCGAGGGCGCGGCCCTCCTCGGGGCGGTGGCGGTGGACCACGACGCGGACATGGGAGACGGCAGCGCCCCCGGCCACGGGACGGGCCTCGGCGGTCCCTCGTGGGAGCCGCTCGGCGAGAAGGACGTTGCGAGCTGGCACCTCCTGGCGGCCGACCCCGCCGCGCGTGGGCGCCACGTGTCCGACGCGCTGCTCGCCACGGGCGTGCTCGCCGCGCGCGAGCTGGGCGCCCGCAGGGTGCGCATCAACACGAGCGTGGCCAACGTGCCCGCAAACGCCCTCTACGCGAGCCGCGGCTTCACGCGCCACCGGCCGGTGTGGCTCCCCTACCCGGGACTGCCGCTGCCCGGCTGGTCAAACCTGTGGGAGCTGCGGCTGTAGCGCAACATCGTGCAGGCTCAGGACGCTTTGCGGCCCCAGGCCGTCCGCAACCTGCACGTGCCGAAGTCAGGCGCAGGTTGCGGACGTTTTGCTGCGTCGAACCGTCCACAACCTGCACGCATCGACAGTGGGTGCAAGTTGCGGACGTTTTGCACCCGTTCTTCTCGTCTGAGAGGAACGGGCACGTCGGCGATCAGGACGCCGCCAGGGTACGGCGCGCCAGCGTGAGCGCCGACTGGCCGCGGACGAGCATGTCGTGGCCCCAGTCGACGTTTTGCCACGTGTTTTCGCTCGGCAGCTCAATCCACGTGTCGTCGGAGAAGTCGTCGAGCGTGGCCGACTTGGTGATGAAGGAGCTCCGCGCGTCAACGGTCCCGTCATCACCCACCACCTCAAGAACCACGGCCCACCAGGTGGCACCGTTGCTCTCACCAATCTCCACGCGCGCCCCGCGATCGAAGGTCCCAAACACGCCTAGGACGCTCAGCTGGTCCTCGGTAAGCACCTCACAGGTCATTGTGGCCATGACGTCCTCGTCGGAGAGTATGGGACCGTCTTGCTCCTGCGCGCTCGTGCCCGTCTCCTCCGAGGAGGTGCTGTCCTCGACGACCGGCTGGTTGGAGTCGTTACTCGCAGGTGCACTCGCCGAGTCCCCGGGCGCGCACCCCACCAGCGCAAGCGACGCGCAAACAGCAACGCAGAGGTACCTGAGCTTAGTGTTCATGGCCAGCCTTCCGTCATGTTGCAAAAGAAGATTCCAATCGCCCCGCCACATAAGGTGAACGAGGCAATCGGAAAGGATATTAATGTTAAATCATGCCAGGCTCCCCGCCTACTCTATAGAACGCGAGATGCTCTCGGCGGGAATCTGAACTGTCTTCGAATAGCTGCCTACCCACGTCCCACCGTAATACGTCACAGTTATTGTCGTTGTGGGCCTCCCGATACATATCGCTGGAGTGCATCTCTGGCTACCGACGGTCCAGTTATCACCGGTACCATAAATCATTCCATCTGACACTGTGCCGTAAGGGGTAACTAGCTTAGCGCCTTGTCCAAATACTGCCTTACTACCTTTGTAGACAGTACCCCGAATCCAGAGCCAATACGAGCCGTTGTAAATCGCCCTTCTCAACTCGAAAAGCATATAAGAGTCGGAAAAGTTAGACAGCGTTCTTGAGCCAGACATGGCAACAGAGTACGGATTGATTCTCGCCCCTGCAGCAGATGCCATCGGCACAAGCTCATCAGCAAGCGCGATGGTCGGAACGGACGAAAGAATTAAGCCGCTAGCTACGACACCTGCCGTCGCAGAAAGAAACTCGCGCCGCGAAAGAGCCCTCTTCATGTTCTTTGCTTCCATGTCCTACCAACCTCCGAATCTAGACTTCGCATTGATTGACAAATCAATGAGTTGAGCGATTGCCTCCCTTCTCGTAAATTACCAACTGAACATGGCCACATTTGCACAGCTGATTACCTGTCCAGAAATGTTTCTGAACACAAATTTGTAACTACCCGGTCCAACGCCATTCCACTCAGCTCGTACAAAACCATTTGCCCTAAGTGTTGTAGAGCCCCTAGAACGAGAGCCTTGGTACAGCGTCACCAAAAAAGAAGAACCCACGATTGTGGAGGTAGCATTGAGCTCTATACCGATGCTGTTCCCGTCATAATAATATGTATTTGTTGTATATTGCTCATTCAGCAGGAACGAGGAGGAGTACCATGATCGCCCTTGAGCAAGCCTAGACGCCCCTCCATATGACACCGATGGAACAACTACATCTGATGTTTGAGCAATCGCCCTATAGGGAAACGCAAGGCTTCCTAAAACAGCCAGTCCAGCAGACTCGATGAAGCTTCGCCGAGATATTGCAGCGCTCATCGGCTCCCCCTCACAACTTGACGTTAGCCAAGCTGTAGCTTAGAGGGAGGCTCGCTCTCATTCTGTCGTTTTCCGCGTTGCACATCCGCAACAAGGTGTCATGAACTTAATCTCTCAAGCTTAGAGAGGTCGCTTACCCCAAGAATCTTGCATGCTCGCGATCGGTATGCCCTAACTGTGCCAGGAGCTAAGTAGAGTACGGAGGCAATTTCTTCGCTCGTCTTGCCGTCCAAGGTCATCAAGACAACCTTAACTTGAAGCTTGCTCAACCCCTTTGCCAAAAGAGTAGACTCCAGTCCATCGTGACCAGAAGGGACCTCACCCTGATCGTTGTAGTGAAACGCACGAATTCCCACCAATACCAAAAGAACAATAACAAGAACTCGCGGGACAAGCCAGCACAGCTCTGTAAAGCGCTCCATAGTCAATATATCAAGTGAATACACGTTGTCTTCGATCGTAAACAACTGAAAGCCCACCCCAATAAGCGCAAGATGGTAGGGGCGCCTTAAGAGCAACTCATCGATGCCTTTACGAAACAGCACGGGAGGCGTTGTTTTTGATTTGGGACCGCCACTCCCATCACCAAAAAATGCTCCATGTGCTAGAACCACAGACCCCATCCCCAGCAAAGCCCAAGCTCTCCATATAAGCCAATCAAAAAAGAGGGTTGGAACTTCAAATCCTGGAAATGGCCACAGCCACGCCATAGAAACGACCCAGCCTGCAGCCAAGGCACCTAGAGCTACGGCTGTCGTACGAAGCAGCGCATCTCTATCGCCAAGCATTCCGTTTGAAATATCGAGAGCCGGCCCGTTCTCAGGACAAACTCGCGCCCATCCTGCAATGCCGCTCAAGAGAATTACAACTCCGACAAGATAAGGAGCTATTTCCCCCGTCTGCACTCCATATGGGGGGAAATCAAAGGATATGTAGCTCGCAGGGATAAGAGCCAGCAAAATTGTAATAATAAAACCAGTAGTGACTCGAGCCCTTCTCGATAGGGTTGTGGCCTGAGCATAATTCACAGCGACAGTCGTCTCTTTATCAATTGTCCCAACACCATGAGAAGATTCCCTGGACAGCAGATTGGTTAGCTCTTTCTTCTTTGCAATACCGAGTTTTTCATAGGCACGACGACGATAGGTCCCCACTGTCGAAGCGGAAAGCCCATGCCTTTCTGCAATTTGCTGTGTAGTAAAGCCATTGATAGTCTCTTGGATTACAGTTCTTTCTCTATCAGTCAAACGAGCTGCTCCGGGCAAGCTGTTTACTTCAAAAGAGAATCCCTGTTGATCTGCGCCTTTATCCATCTTGTCCTCAGAATCACGTTTGCGAGAACCTATCACGCACCACAAAAAGATGCCTCCTGCTCCCGCCAGAATTAAATAAACAATTGTGGCCAATAATCCAACAATGGGCATGTCATTAGAAAACGTAACGAGAAGAGTATTGACCACATCTGCCGCCGCCCTAAAGCAATCAAAGCCTGCCAACAGGGCCACAAGGTCCATCAGGTGAACGCCGGACTTTCTCATCCGGACACATATCGCACTGAACAATGTCCCGGAAGCTAGGCAAGCCGCCATACTCCAGAGATCGAGTCCATGAATTGCAGGCAAACTTGAGCCAGAGCATGCGATGCCCAGCAGCAGGAGCGCGCAAGGCCAGAGGGCTCCTCCAAGAAAAAGACCTAGCGTGCGAAGGGCAAGCCCACCCCTCCTCGCTCCGAAGCGCCGTAAAGTAAGCAATGACCATCCCGTAAGGGCAAGTGACTCGCTGGGCACGCGGAGCAGCCCCATAAGATTAAAGCATGTCATGCGCATAGATTCAGAGAGCTGATACTCAAGAGGATGGTTGTAGATATAGCTAACCGCGATTAAAGCCATCCATACAAGCGTTGCCGCAATGCCAAGCACAGTAAGTAGACCGCCCGTCTTCTTCTGCAGGACAATTGAAGAGCCCTTGCCTCTTATGGCCACAATTAGCAGAAGCACCGCAAGCACAATTAAGGTTGATGTCACATTTGAAGGACCAGGCACAACCGGGCCCAACCAGTCTGTAGAAAAGAAGCCGGGCAGAGCCCCCAAGACGAATGTCCACAACATCCAGAGCATGTGAGAGCCGCCCTCCGATTCTCTTGGCCAGCCATCATCCGAAGTAAAGCTATAGCACAAGAGCGCATATCCGGAGCGCTTGTAGTAAGCCTAATGTCAGCCGTTAGATTTTCACCTAGCAAACCCCTAACTATTTACAGCGTGTTATTTTGCCGTCACGGCCCCTCAATACGGCTTAGTGAAGTTTTGATCTGGCGTTTCGATACAAACGACAAATTGAAGCGCTCTTGTTGCGCGGGAATGACAGACGGGTGGTACGCAAAATAGCAGGATGAGCTTACGCAGATTTGTTTTTCGTCTATCTTTTGGAGTTGCCATGTCTGACATTGTTCTCGAGGGACAGCAGTGGTTGAACTCAACTTATGGAGACCGAAGCGGATACATGCCCGTTGAAGAAACCGGACTCCCCGGCACCTCCACGTCCCAAGCCTTAGTCTCAGCAATGCAAATCGAACTCGGCGTTACACCGATTACGGGAACCTTCGGCCCCCTCACCACAAGCCTGTGCAACAGCTATCCCCTTACAAAGGGTGACTATGGAAACCGGGTAAAAATCATTCAGTACGGCCTCCATGCCAAGGGGTACAACCCAGGAATCGCTGATGCCAGCTTTGGCGAGATGTGCGTCTCCGCAATAAGAGAGATTCAGCAAGACGCCGGACTCGAAGGCTCTCAGGTGTCTGATAGCGTACGGGGTCTTCAGGCTGGAGCTATTCTCGGCGTTGATGAATACAGGCGAGTGGGCAACGGCATCATTCTTGTGCGCCAACAGCAGCAATGGCTAAACCGCACTTACCTTGAGTACACCGGTCTCTGCGCGTGCGATGGTGTTTATTCTCGCTCAACCAACAAAGCCCTCATCTATGCCCTCCAGGCAGAAGAAGGCATGCCAACAAGCATGGCAAACGGAAACTTTGGGCCTTCAACGAGAGCATATTGCCCCACAATCGGAGCCACAATCTCTGGCAGTGGTCACAGCGGAACATCTTACCCTACCTCAAAGCTCACTTCCTTCTGGCACGTCGCCCAAATTGCCCTCTATTGCAACGGAATAGATCGGTATACCGGGGACGAGGGAAGCCGCTACGGATCGACCTCCTTTGACGGTTCCATGGGTTATGGCACCATGCAGGCGCTTCACCTCTTCCAGAGCGATTACGGTTTAGCCACTCGTGACTACATCGGCCTTGATGAGTGGATGGCCCTACTCGTGAGCACAGGAAATCCCGAACGCTCGGCAACAGCATGCGACTGTGCAACACAGCTTACTTCCGTCAAAGCCCAAAGACTTCACAGCGAAGGATACAACATAGTTGGACGCTACCTTACCGGCACAGTCGGCGCTGGAGCAAGCAAGGTCGCCAAGAACATTTCGCGCGCAGAAGCGCAGAGAATCTTTGACTCAGGAATGAATTTTTTTGCAATCTATCAAGACGACGCAGACTGGTGGCAGGGCCACGAATCCCTACGTGAGTACTTCTCCTATGAAAGAGGCTACGACGACGCAAGAAAGGCCATCGCTGCGGCCCTCTCTCTAGGGATTAAATCCGGAGAAGTCATCTACTTTGCTGTAGATTATGACTATATGGCCGGGGAGATTGTGCAGCGCGTCGTGCCTCATTTCCAGGGTATAAACGACTATTTATCTTCCGTTGGTCGTCCCTATCGAGTGGGTGTCTATGGCGCACGTAATACATGTGGAACCGTTTGGGGTGAGGGCCTGGCCGCCAGCAGCTTTGTCTCAGACATGTCCACCGGGTACAGTGGAAACCTTGGCTATTCCCTTCCGCTCAATTGGGCATTTGATCAAATCAAGGAATACACAATCAATGCCTCCGACGGAGCCTTTAGCATAGACAAAAACGTAGCCTCTGGTAGATATGCCGGCGTCGGCTCCTTGCTTGAGAGCGTATCTCTTACGACAGCAAACTTGGCATTCAAACCACTCGTTGGCGACAAAAGCACGAGCACGATATATAACGTTTCTTGGGACGACGCATGGTTCGACTCCTCAGCAACGAGCTACAACCATGCGTTAGCCACCACGGCATCGGCACTCGCTACTCTTGCCTATTCGGACGCCGCTCTTGTTCTGCAGGGCCTGAGCATGTTTGGATTTGATCTTGGCTCTATTACTGTAGACTCCGTAGCTGGAGAAGACCCTATCGGCTATTCTTTCGCCGCAAAGACTCTTCCCGGCGGCTCTCCTCTCGTCGTAGTCACCATACGCGGAACCGCAAATGAGGCCGAATGGATCTCTAACATGAACGTAAGTGGGGGAGTCTCATCCGCGGACGTTCACCTTGGCTTCGATAGGGCTGAGCAGGGCGTAAGGACCGCGCTGTCTTCATGGCTTGCAGCAAAGGGCATTTCCATGCTTGGGGGAACAAGATTCCTCGTAAGCGGACACAGTCGAGGCGCCGCCGTAGCAAACCTCCTCGCCCAAAGGCTTACCGCCGTGCATGGCATCGCGACAGGCAATGTGTTCGGATATACTTTTGCGACTCCTAACGTTATTGCCAACCCAACTATCGCTAACAATGTCTTCAACATCATCAATCCAGAAGACTTCGTCCCTCGTATTCCTCTTGCTCTCTGGGGTTTTGGGAAGCATGGCAATCAGTTAATCTTGCCATCCACCTCAAACAGAGAGCCTCTTGAGTGGGCCGAAATCTATCCAGCTATGCGATCAATCTATGAAAGTCTAACCGGGACGAGTCACTTGGCGTTCGCAGGGGGAACGAGCCAGACCGATGACTTCCAATCAGCCCTTGAAGAGTGCGCTCCAACTATCGAAGAGTTCTATAACGCCTATGGTCTCATGGGGCTCACTCCACGGGAGGTATTTCTCGTAGTCGCGCGTTATGCGAGCGGGACAGCTGACATACTCGAGCTTATAAACGCCCTATCGAACTACCCGACGCTTCTTCCCCACTTCATAATCAACGGAGGAATTAACCCTTCTATTTTCCCGGGGCACGCTCCCGAGGTCTATCTCGCTTGGATGCAATCTCAGTCGAATCCGGAGGTGCTGTTCTCATGATGGGGCCCGGGACAATCGCGACGCCGGGTGGGATGTCGGTGACGGGATCGCTGGGGGGCATGGTCGTCCTGGCCATCTTTGTCGGGCTTCCGGCCTACGGCCTTCCCTTCGCCCTTCTCTGCGTTCCGTGGACCCTCGCGCGCCGGCGGGAGGGAGACTGGGACGCCGTCCGCGCCGCGCTCAGGTCCGCCACGCTGACCGTGCCCGTCAGCGTGGCGCTCTGCGTCCCCCTGACCATCCTCTCAAGCTACACCGGCAGCCCCCTCATGCGCGGGGTCGCGCTCGCCTGCCCGCCCGTCGCGGCGGCCGCCCTGTGCTCCTCGCTCGTGTTCAGGTGGGGGCTGCGCACGCCGGAGGCGCTCGCGTCGGCCGCCGGGAAGCCGTCGCCCAGGCCGGACGTGCGGTCGCTTGCGCTCTTCTCGCTGTCGATCTGGACGATTCCCCTCGTGCTTGGACTCGTCGCGGCGATGCGGGCGTAGGCGTCCTTCTCGCCCCCTGCGCGGCGGCCGCCGGCACCCTCCGCGCTGCGAGAAGGGCCGCTTCTGCACCAAACCCCCTTGGATTGGGTGGCATCCTTGATGTCCTGGGCCCCCTTCTGTCGCAAAACGCGCCCAACTGGGCGGGTTTTCTGGCAGGGACGGCCCCGGCGCATCAAGGATGCCACCCAATCGCGCGCCGATCGTGGCGGAAGCGCCGTTCGGGAAAGCGCGCCGATCGTGGCGGAAGCGCCGTTCGGGAAAGCGCGCCGATCGTGGCGGCGACGGCACCCAAAGCGGCGTCGGGGGCGGAGACAGCTCCAGCGGCGAGAAGAACCCGCGGCCCGCGCCCGCCCCGCGCACCCTACGCCGCGGGCGGGAAGGTCACGGTGATCGTGGTGCCCTCGCCCACCTTGCTCTCGAGCTTGACCTCGGCGCCGTGGTAGGTGGCAGCGTGCTTGACGATGGCAAGCCCCAGGCCGGTGCCGCCCATGTCGCGGCTGCGCCCCTTGTCCACGCGGTAGAAGCGCTCGAAGACCTTCCCCTGCGCCTCCTCGGGGATGCCGATGCCGGTGTCGCTCACGCGCAGGCAGGGCTGACCGCCCTGCGGAAGCACCCACACGTAGACGCGCCCGCCGGGCCTGTTGTAGCGGATGGCGTTGTCCACGAGGTTGCTCACCAGCTCGTCGAGCAGCCGCGAGCTGCCGGTGATCTGCATGGAGACCCCGCGGACCGAGAGCGCGACGCCGGCCTTCTCTGCCTTGGGCTCAAGGCGGCCGACCACGTCGCGTGCCACGCTCAGCAGGTCCACGCGCGTCGTGGCGTCGAAGAGCTCGCGGTCCCCAACGCGCTCGGACTCGTCGAGCTTGGAGAGGGTGAGGATGTCGCTCACCAGGCTGGAGAGCCGCCGCGCGTCGTCATAGATGCGCCCGGCGAACTCCGGGACGTCCTTCTTCTTGGCGATGCCGTCGCGGATGAGCTCGGCCGCCCCCTGGATGGAGGCAATAGGCGTCTTGAGCTCGTGCGTGACGTTGGCGGTGAACTCGCGGCGCAGGTCGGCGGCGTCCTGGATGGCGCTCATGCGGTTCATGAGCTCGCCGTGCTGCTCGTTCAGACGCCGCACGAGCGGGTCGAGCTCCTCGTAGGGGGCCTCCCCGTCGCCCGAGGACGGGTCGATCTCCAGGATCGGCCGGACAAAGCGTCGGGAGAGCCAGCGCGAGACGAGCCAGCTCACGGCCACGATGGCCGCGGCCAGCGCCACGAGGAGCGCCAGGTCCTCGAAGAGGAACGCCAGAACCCCGGCGCGGTCAACGGACAGGCGAATCACCTGCCCGCTCTCGAGCCGCGCGGCCTCGTAGAGGCTCATGTAGCCGACCGTGTCGCTCGAGCGCTCGGAGGAGCCGGCGCCCCCGGAGAGCGCCTGGACGACCTCGGGGCGGTCACCGTGGTTGGGGAGCTCGGAGGCGTCGGCCTGGCTGTCGTAGGTCACCGTGCCGTCCGGGTCCACCAGCGTGACTCGGATGTCGCCGAGGTCGAGAGAGGCCAGGACCGCAGCGTCGTCGTCAGACTCGTCGAGGAGCGACGCGAGCGTGCGGCACTCTCCGGAAAGCTGCTCGTGCTCGTCGGCAAGAAAGGCGCTCTGGTAGATGACGGAGGCCGCCGCGGTAACCGCGACGGCCACGGCGGCGCACGCCACGACGAGCGCCACGAACATCCTGCGAGAGAGTGACCCCTTTGCCCCAGGCTGGCGTACCATCGCGCCTCCCTAGCCGCGGACGCGGTAGCCCACGCCGCGCACGGTCTCGATGAGGTCGGAGGAGTCGCCCAGCTTGGCGCGGATCTGCTGCACGTGCACGTCGACCGTGCGGGAGCCGCCGTCGAAGTCCCAGCCCCAGACCCGCTGGAGCAGCGTCTCGCGCGAGAAGACCACCCCGGGCGAGCGCATGAGGAACTCCAGGAGGTCGAACTCGCGCATCGTGAGCTGCACCTCGCGACCGTCCGCGGTGACCTCGCGGCGCTCCGGCCAGAGCGTCACATCGTCGACCACCAGGGCGTGCGGCTTCTCCTGGGCCTGCTGGTCACGGCCCGCGCGGCGCAGCAGGGCCCGCGTGCGGCTCACCATCTCCATCATGCCGAACGGCTTGGAGAGGTAGTCGTCCGCGCCGGAGTCCAGCGCGCGCACGGTGTCGAGCTCGGCGTCCTTTGCCGTGAGCATCATTACGGGCACGTTGGAGAGACCGGGGGTCCGGCGCAGGCGGGCCAGGATCTCCAGTCCGTCGGCGTCCGGGAGCATGATGTCGAGGAGGACAGCGTCGGGCGTGCGCTCCGCGCAGGCGCGGCGAAACTCGGCGTCGTCGGCGCAGCCGCGTGCCTCGATGCCGCCCTGTCCCAGCGCATAGACCGTCAGCTCACGAATGTTCTTGTCGTCCTCGACGTAGTAGACCACGCCCATCTCCCCTGTCTGTTACCCAAAGTCCTCGTCCGACCGGCGCACCGGCCCGGAGGCCGGCGGCCGGCCCCGGCCGGCAGCGCCCGTCGGCCCTACTCGTCCTTGCCCGCCGGCATCTGCTGGCTGGCCTTCTCGGCGACCACGTGCTCACCCGTCACGCGGAAGATGGCCCAGGCGGCCACGCGCTTGGACAGGTCGCCGATGCGCTCGAAGTACTTGGCCACCATGAGCAGCTCGGGCAGGTACTGGGCGGAGGACTTGCCGTCGCGGATGAGGCCCACGAGCTTCTCCTCGACCTCACTATAGAGCGTGTTGACGCGGCTGTCCTCCTCGACGACCCTCTGGGCCGCCTCGACGTCGGAGGCGGCGAATGCGGCGCCGGACTGCTCGACCATCGAGGCGGCGCACTCGGCCATCTCGGAGAACTCGGCCTCGAGCTTCTTGGCGGCCTTGGCAGGGATCTCCTCCACGAGGAAGGCGATGTCACGCGTCATGGAGTCGATGTGGGTGAGGTCGGAGACGATCCTGAAGGCGCCGGAGACGAAGCGCAGGTCCTCGCCGATGAGCGGCTGCTGGAGCAGCATGACGTCGAGGCAGTTCTCCTCGATGGCGCTGCGCAGGCGGTCCTCCGTCTTGCGGCCGGCCATGACGCCCTCGGAGGCGCCCTTGTCGCCGACGGCGGCAAGGCCGGCGGCACGCACGTCGGAGGCGGCCTTCTCCGTCAGGCGGTTGAGGTAGCCCTCGATGTCCTCGAGCTGCTTGGTGAACTTGGTGCGGGTAGCCATTAGCTGAACCTCCCTGATAGATATTCCTGAGTGCGCTCCTCGCGGGGGTTGGCGAAGAACTGCCTGGTGGGGGCGCTCTCGATGAGCTCGCCCAGGTAGAAGAATACCGTCTTGTCGGCCACGCGAGCGGCCTGCTGCATGTTGTGCGTCACCACCACCACGGTGTGGTCCTCGGAGAGCTCGGTCATGAGCTGCTCGACCATGCTCGTGGAGATGGGGTCCAGGGCGGAGGTGGGCTCGTCCATGAGCAGGACCTCCGGGTCGGTGGCGAGCGCGCGGGCGATGCAGAGGCGCTGCTGCTGGCCGCCGGAGAGGCCCAGGCCGCTCTGGTCGAGTTTGTCCTTGACCTCGTCCCAGAGCGCGGCGCGCGTGAGGCAGCGCTCGCAGATCTCGTCGCCCTCGGACTTGGATATGCGGCGCATGCGCCGGGGCCCGTAGAGGATGTTCTCGCGGATGCTCATCGGGAAGGGGTTGGGGTGCTGGAAGACCATGCCCACGTAGACGCGCAGCGCGTTGGCGTCCATCTTGAAGACGTCGGTCCCCTTGAACTCGATGGTGCCCTCGGTCCGAACGCCCTCGACGAAGTCGCACATGCGGTTGAACGTGCGCAGCAGCGTCGACTTGCCGCAGCCCGACGGGCCGATGAAGGCCGTGGCGCGGTTCCTGGGAATCTCCAGGTTGATGCCCTTGAGGGCCTTGAAGTCCCCGTACCAGAGGCTGAAGTCGCGGACGGAGAGCGCGGTCTCGACGCCCTCCAGCGCGCGCGACGTCCCCGCGAAGATGTCAGTGTCCAGAGTTTCCATGTTGCTCCCCCATTAGCCGAAGCGGCCGGTCAGGTAGTCGACCAGGCGCTGGTCGTGCGGGTCCGAGAAGATCTGCTGCGTGGCGCCCGTCTCCACCATGTCGCCCACGTAGAAGAAGGCGGTGCGGTCGGAGACGCGCGTGGCCTGCTCCATGTTGTGCGTGACGATGATCTCGCAGATGCCGGACTCGGCGATCGAGCGGATCGTCTCCTCGATGGCGAAGGTGGAGATGGGGTCGAGCGCGGAGCAGGGCTCGTCGTAGAGGACCACGTCGGGCTTCATCGCCAGCGTGCGGGCGATGCAGAGGCGCTGCTGCTGGCCGCCGGAGAGGGCGTGCGCGGACTGCTTGAGCTTGTCCTTGACCTCGTCCCAGAGCGCGGCCTGCCTCAGCGACGTCTCCACGAGCTCGTCCTCCTCGGACCTGCTCCTCACGCGACCGTGCTTCTTCGGCGCAAAGAGGATGTTCTCGCGGATGGACTTGCGGAAGGGCGTGGGCTGCTGGAAGACCATGCCGATGGACTTGCGCAGCTCGAAGAGGTTCTCCTTGGGCGTGTTGATGTCGTGGCCGTGGTAGAGGATCTGGCCGCCGACCGAGCACTTGGGAATCTCGCGGTTCATGAGGTTGAGGCAGCGCAGGAAGGTGGACTTGCCGCAGCCTGAAGGGCCGATCAGGGCCGTGACCTGTCCGGACTCGAAGCTGAGCGAGGTCTTGTGCAGGGCCTCGTGGGTGAGGTCGTAGGTGACCGTCACGTCCTTGGTGGCGAGCAGGCACTCGTCGGCAGCGGCCGGGGCCTGCGCGGGTGTGGTGTCGGTCATTCGGCGGTCAGCCTCCTCGAGAGGAACTTGCCAAGCAGGCGGGCAAGCAGGTTGAACAGGAGCACGCAGACGAGAAGAACGGTGGCGGTGCCCCAGACGATCTCAACGCTGCCGTCCGTGGGCTCGGAGGTGAGGCGCCAGATGTAGACGGCCAGCGAGCACGCGGGGCGGAAGATGTTGAACGGGCAGGTGGGGCTCACGAAGTTGAACGGGTTGGCGAAGTTCAGGCGCGCCGGGGCGGAGCCCGAGGTGAAGATCAGCGCGGCGGCCTCGCCGAAGACGCGGCCGGCGGAGAGCACGATGCCGGTGACGATGGCGGGCATGGCGGCGGGCAGCAGCACGTTGATGGTCGTCTCCCACCGCGTGAGGCCCATGGCAAGGGCGGCGTCACGCTGGCTGCGGGGCACGTCCTCGAGCGCCTGCTGGATGGTGCGGACCAGGATGGGGATATTGAACATCGTGAGGGCACAGGCACCGGCGATGATCGAGATGCCCCATCCGAGCGTGACCACGAAGAAGAGCGAGCCGAACATGCCAACGACGATGGACGGCAGGGAGGACAGGGTCTCGATGGCTGTCTTGGCCGCGGAGGTGACCCAGTTGTCCGGTGCGTACTCCACGAGGAAGATGGCCGCGCCCAGAGAGATGGGCACCGAGATGACGAGGGTGACGATCAGCATGTAGAAGGAGTCCCACAGCTGGTAGACGATGCCCGGCGCCTCCTCGGCGGCCGAGGGGTTGGTGAGGAACCCCGGGGTCAGGGCGCGGGTTCCGCCGCGCACGAGGATGTAGGCGATGATGGCCACGACGAGCAGCATGACGAGGCCCACGATCACGGTGAGGACGCCCGTGGCAACCTTGTCCTGCCGGTTGATGCGGCTGACGTGGTCGTCCAGGGAATGCACCTGGCTAGCCATTGGCCTTCGCCCCCTTCTTGCCGATGAGGTGGATGATCAGGATGAAGACGAGCGACATCACGAGCAGGATCAGGCCAAGCGACCAGAGCGCGTGGTAGTAGACGGAGCCGGAAGTCGCGTTGGAGAGGCCGGCGGTGAGCGCCGCGGTGAGCGTGGAGGCCGGGTCGAGAAGGCCGGAGGGCATCGAGCGCTCAACGCCACCGATGACCATCTGGACGGCGAGCGTCTCGCCGAACGCGCGGGTCATGCCCAGGATGACGGCCGTCATGAGCGAGGGCAGCGCACTCTTGAGCACCACGTGCCAGACGGTCTGCCAGCGCGTGCACCCCAGGGCGTAGGATCCTTCGCGATACTGGTTGGGCACCGCGCGCAGGGCGTCCATGGAGAGCGTGGTGATGGTCGGCAAGATCATGACGGCCAGCACGATGGAGCCGGACAGGATGCCGGCGCCGGTGCCGGCGGGATCGCCGAAGGCAGCGCGCATGAGCGAGTTGATCACGTAGAGACCGAGCACGCCGTAGACGACCGAGGGGATGCCCACGAGCAGCTCGATGAACGGCTGGAACACGCGGCGGCCGAAGCCGGGGGCCACCTCCACGACAAAGATCGCCGAGCCGACCGCAACCGGCAGGGCGAAGACGGTGGAGAGCAGCGTGACCGCGAAGGAGCCCACGATCATCGGCAGCGCGCCGTAGCGTTCCTGCTCGGGAATCCAGTTCTGGCCCGTGAGGAACTCGACGGGGTTGACCCCGTCGACAAAGAACGTGGTGAGGCCCTGCTGGGCAACCATAACGATGAGCGTCACGACGACGAGCGCCACAAGCGCGACGCAGAGCCCCGTGATGCCCAAGCCCACGTTCTCGAGCTGCCTCTTGGGCATGAGCTTTGCCATAGAGATGCCTTTCTCTTCATGGGTCAGCGGTGCCCCGCGAACGCGAGACACCGCCGTTTGGTGCCTGTTGCGAGACGCTAGGCAGCCGTGATGTTGCCGTCGGCGTCCTTCTTGACCTGCATGTCGCCCATCGGGATGAAGCCCTCCTCCACCACGGTGGCAGCGAAGTCGTCGGAGAGCATGTACTCAATGAAGGCCTGGGTCACGGCGGCGGTGGACTCGTCCTCGTCGGAGCGGGTGTACATGTGCTCGTAGGCCCAGATCACGAAGTCGCCGGACTCGACGTTGGCCTGCGTGGGCTCAACGCCGTCGACGGTGAGCGCCTTGACGCCGTCGGACTCCATGTAGTTGAAGGCGACGTAGGAGATGGAGCCGGGGGTCTGGGCGACCTGC
Source organism: uncultured Atopobiaceae bacterium (assembly GCA_944321515.1). Classification (GTDB taxonomy): domain Bacteria; phylum Actinomycetota; class Coriobacteriia; order Coriobacteriales; family Atopobiaceae; genus Thermophilibacter. Next base: position 149,500 of record CALULO010000003.1, read on the forward strand.
TCCACGACGGTGCCCGAGGAGTCGACCTCGGCGACCGGGCGGAAGCTGTCCGGGGCGGTGTCGCCCTGCAGGACGGCGTCCTCGAAGGTGGCGCGGGTGCCGGAGCCGGACTCGCGCTGGATGACTTGGATGGTGCCGGCGGTGCCGCCGAGGTCGGACCAGTCGGTGATCTCGCCCATGAAGATGCCCTTGAGCTGCTCGAGGGAGATGTCGTCAACGTCGACGTCGGCGTTCACGATCGGGCCCATGCCCACGATGCAGATCTGGTTGTCAACGAGGTTCTCGCACTGGGAGGCCTCGAGCTTGCTCTCGGCATAGACATCGGAGCGGCCGATCTGCACGGAGCCCTCGGCGACCTGCGAGAGGCCCTGGCCGGAGCCGCCGGCGGAGATGGCGATGGAGACGTCGGGGTTGGCGTCCTGGAAGTCGTTGGCGGCCTTCTCCACGAGCGGCTGGAAGGAGGTGGCGCCGGAGCAGGAGATCGAGCCGGTCAGAGTGGCGGTGTCGGAGGCGTCGCCGTTGGAGGCGGAGCCGTTCCCGCCGCTGCAGCCCACGAGGCCGAGGCCGGCCACGGCCGCGGTGGCGCCAAAGACGCCGAGGAACTGACGACGAGAGAGACCAAAGTTGGACATACGAATCCTTTCCCGTGGATTGACCCGAGCCGTGGGCCCCGGTCGTTTCGTCTGCATCCTAGGCCCGGCCACGGGCGCCGCGCCGCGGTGTTTCCGATGCATTACGGGAGCATGACGGCAGCTTACATGCGCCTTACAGAGGAGCTTACAAACTGGAGGCATTTGTAAAGTCGCAGGTAGATAAAGGGGTTATTGGTAAGCCAGCGGTCTTCTCGCCGCCAAGGTGACGGAAATGTTACGGCTCTCTGCAAATTCGCTCGGTACCTTGAAATCTGCCGTCCGGCACCGCACAATGACATTTTGCCTTCAATGGAACAACTGCCCCCTCGGCCCCGGGAGCGGACCGGCCCGAGGGGGCTCGCACGCAGGAAAGGAGCCTTATGCAAGACAAGTCAGAGAGCCTCTCGACGGGGGGCGGCCTGAGCCTCACGGAGGTGGTTCACACGCTTGGCGGCTGCATCCGCGAGTTCAAGCGCGCCTCGATCGCCACCCCCATCATCGTGACGGGCGAGGTCGTGATGGAGGTGGCCATCCCGTTTGTGACCGCTCAGCTCATCAACACCATCCAGGCGGGCGCCACGCTCTCCGAGATGCTCCCCTACGCGGGCGCCCTCGTGCTCATGGCCCTGGCGTCGCTGGCCTTCGGCATTGGGGCGGGCCTCACGTGCAGCCAGGCGAGCTGCGGCCTGGCCATGAACGTGCGCCACGACGTCTTCGCCGCCGTGCAGCGCTTCAGCTTCGCCAACATCGACCAGTTCTCGCCCTCCTCGCTCGTGACGCGCCTCACCACCGACGTCACCAACGTCCAGCTGGCCTACATGATGGTCATCCGCACGGCAATCCGCTGCCCGCTGCTGCTCGTCGCCGGCATCGTCATGGCCTTCATCATGGCCGGCCCCATGGCCCTGGTCTTCGTGATCATCGTGCCGCTCCTGGGCTTCGGCCTCTTCAAGGTCGTCCGCACGGTGCACCCCATCTTCCGCGCCGTCTTCCACAAGTACGACGCCCTCAACGAGTCCGTCGAGGAGAACGTCACCGGCATGCGCGACGTCAAGAGCTACGTGCGCCAGGACTACGAGAAGGAGAAGTTCGGCCGCGCCGCGCAGGACGTCTGCAGCGACTTCACCCGCGCGGAGAAGATCCTCGCGCTCAACACGCCGATGATGAACTTCGCCGTCTACGCCGTCTTCGTGGTGATCATCCAGTTCGGCAGCTACCTCATCATCTCCAGCCGCGGCACGCTGCTGAACGTCGGCCAGTTCTCGGCGCTCACCACCTACGGCTTCATGATCCTCATGGCCCTCATGATGGTCTCGATGGTCTTCGCGATGATCACGATGGCCCAGGAGAGCGCAGAGCGCATCTGCGAGGTCCTCAGGACCGAGCCGACCATCGAGAACCCGGAGAACCCCGTCACCGAGATGAAGGACGGCTCCGTCGACTTCGACAACGTCACCTTCAAGTACTCCGAGAAGGCCGAGCACCGCGCCCTTGCGGAGATCGACCTGCACATCAAGAGCGGCGAGACCCTCGGCATCATGGGCGGGACGGGCTCTGCCAAGACCTCTCTCGTCAACCTCATCAGCCGCCTCTACGACGTGAGCGAGGGCTCGGTGAAGGTCGGCGGCGTGGACGTGCGCGACTATGACCTCGAGTTCCTGCGCAACAACGTGGCCGTGGTGCTCCAGAAGAACGTGCTGTTCTCCGGCACCATCAAGGAGAACCTGCGCTGGGGCAACCCCGACGCCACCTACGACGAGCTCGTGGAGGTCTGCAAGCTCGCCCAGGCCGACGAGTTCATCCAGGGCTTCCCGCGCAAGTACGACACCTACATCGAGCAGGGCGGCACCAACGTCTCCGGCGGACAGAAGCAGCGCCTCTGCATCGCCCGAGCGCTCCTCAAGCACCCCAAGGTGCTGATCCTGGACGACTCCACCTCCGCGGTGGACACCAAGACCGACGCGCTCATCCGCGAGGGCCTGGCCACCTACCTGCCCGACACCACCAAGATCATCATCGCCCAGCGCACGAGCTCGGTTGAGCACGCCGACCGCATCCTCGTGCTGGACAACGGCCACATCGCGGGCCTTGGCACGCACGCGGAGCTCATGGAGAGCTGCCCCATCTACCGCGAGACCTACGAGAGCCAGAACCGAACCAGCGAGGATGACCTCGGCGAGGACTCCGTCGTCGAGGGCGAGGAGTCGCTCGAGACACCCGACTCCGCGAGGGGCGCAGCCGCCGCGGACGTCGCCGACCCGAAGGGAGGCGAGGCCAATGGCCGCTAACGACCAGACCGCAACGAGCAAGGTCCGCCCGGCCGTCACGCCCACCGTCAAGGGGCAGAACGTCGCCGGACGCCAGGTGCCCGAGCCCAAGAAGGTCGGCGGGCGCTCACGCACGCTCGGCCGCCTCATCAAGACGCTCTTCTCGTTCTATCCGCGCCTGCTGCCCCTGGTGCTTGCCTGCATCGTGGTCTCAGCCGTCCTGTCGGCACTGCCTGCCACGTTCATGCAGCGCGCCCTTGAGATTGTGACCGCGGTCTGGCAGACGGGCGACTGGGAGTCCGTGGCCGGACAGATCGGCACGCTCGTGATCACGCTCATCGGCATCTACGCTGTCTCGCTCGCCCTCAACTTCACCTACACCCGCGCGATGGCCGTCATCACGCAGGGGTCCCTGGAGAAGTTCCGCGAGAAACTCTTCGACCACATGCAGGACCTTCCGATCAGCTACTTCGACCAGCACCAGCGCGGCGACGTGATGAGCCACTACACCAACGACATCGACGCTCTGAGGCAGATGATCGGCCAGTCGCTGCCCAACATCACGCTCACCTGCGTGACGCTGGTCTCGGTCTTTGTCGTCATGATCTACTACAGCGTGTGGATGGCCGTCATCATCGTGGCCGGCGTGCTGTTCATGGCCTACATGACCAAGGTTCTCGGCAGCCGCTCCGCGCGCAACTTCGTCGCGCAGCAGAAGGAGATCGGCGTCGTCGAGGGCCACGTCGAGGAGATCATGAACGGCCAGCGCGTGGTCAAGGTCTTCTGCCACGAGGAGGCTGCACAGGAGGACTTCGACGTCCGCAACCGCAAGCTCTTCGAGGCCTCGCGCGCCGCGAACATGTACACCAACACCCTCGGCCCCATCCTCATGAACCTCGGCAACCTGCTCTACGTCATCGTGGCGCTTGCGGGCGGCGTATTCATTGAGATGAACGTCCCCAACCTCTCCATCTCCGGCCTGGGCTTCTCCATCGCCGTGACGGTGCCGTTCCTCAACATGACCAAGCAGTTCGCCGGTCAGATCGGCCAGATCTCCCAGCAGATCAACTCCGTGGTCATGGGCCTCGCCGGCGCCGAGCGCATATTCGAGCTCATGGACGAGGAGCCCGAGCAGGACGAGGGCTACGTCACGCTGGTGCGCGTCCGCAAGGGCGCTGACGGCCAGCTCGAGGAGTGCGAGGAGCGTACCGGCGAGTGGGCCTGGAAGCACCCGCACCACGACGGCACCACCGACCTCGTCCCGCTCAAGGGCGACGTGCGCCTCTTCGACGTGGACTTTGCCTACAAGCCGGGCCACACCGTGCTCCACAGCGTGACCGTCTGGGCCAAGCCGGGCCAGAAGATCGCCTTCGTGGGCGCAACGGGCGCGGGCAAGACCACGATCACCAATCTCATCAACCGCTTCTACGACATCGCCGACGGCAAGATCCGCTACGACGGCATCAACATCAACAAGATCTGCAAGGACGACCTGCGCCACTCCCTGGGCATGGTGCTCCAGGACGTCAACCTGTTCACGGGGACCGTCATGGACAACATCCGCTACGGCCGCCTCGACGCCACCGACGCCGAGTGCATGGCCGCCGCCCACCTGGTCGGCGCCGACGGCTTCATCAAGCGCCTGCCGGACGGCTACCAGACCATGCTCTCCGACAACGGCTCCAACCTCTCCCAGGGCCAGCGCCAGCTGCTCTCCATCGCACGCTGCGCGGTGGCTGACCCGCCCGTCATGATCTTGGACGAGGCCACCTCCTCCATCGACACCCACACCGAGGAGATCGTCCAGCGTGGCATGGACGCCCTGATGATGGGCCGCACCACCTTCGTGATCGCCCACCGTCTCTCGACGGTGCGCAACTCCGACGCGATCATCGTGCTGGACCACGGCCGCATCATCGAGCGCGGCAGCCACGACGAGCTCATCGCCAAGCGCGGCACGTACTACCAGCTCTACACCGGCGCCTTCGAGCTGGAGTAGCCCAGCGTCACCATGGCACGGCCAGGGGCCCGCGCGCGTCAGGCGCGCGGGCCCCATTCTTATGGAGCGACGAATCGGGGGGATCCGGTCCCTAGCGGGCCTGCGGACGAAGGCGTGCCCTCGCACCCGCCCCACCCCTGTGCCCTCATCACGGCCGTTAGGCTAGTATGAGATATGTATGTCCATTGACGCGGAAAGCGAGGAGAGCACGATGATCGGCCCGCCCGACGAGAGGGAGCAGACCCCCGTGAGGCGCATCCTGCGCGACCTGGGGTACTTCGGGTACTTCCTGCACCAGCACCGAGGCGGGCGCAGCGGCAAGCAGCACCTGCTCGTTGCGCTCTACAAGAGCGGCTCCATGATGACCCAGCGCGACCTGCAGTGCTTCTCGCGCATCGCGTCGGGCTCGATCTCGGAGCTGCTCGCCAAGCTGGAGGCCGAGGGGCTCGTCACGCGCCTGCGCTCGGAGTCGGACCGACGGCAGCTCACCATCACGCTCACGCCGGCAGGCGAGGAGCGCGCCCGCGAGGTGCTCCGCTCATGGGACAAGTTCGACGAGACGGCCATGGCCTGCCTTGAGGACGACGAGGTCGCCCGGCTGGCCGACACGCTCGACCGTCTTGCGAGCCACTGGCAGAAACTGGAAGAGGAGAGGAAGGGAGAGGCCGCATGCGGCAAGAACTAGGCGCCGACCAGGCCATAGAGAAGACTGCGCCCGACATCGGCTACCTGAGCGTCATGCGACGGCTCACCAGGAGCGTAAGGCAGTACAGGGGCGCCACCATAGCCACCCCGCTGCTCGTTCTGGGCGAGGTGGTCTTTGAGGTCATGATTCCGCTGCGCACCGCCGAGCTCATCGACGCCATCCGCGCGGGCGCCGGCCTCGGGCAGATCATGTCCACCGGCGCAGTCCTGGCCCTGATGGCGGTAGTCTCGCTGGCGTTTGGCGCCGCGGCGGGCCTCACCTGCGCGAAGGCGTCAGTCGGCTTTGCCAAGAACCTGCGCAAGGACATGTTCTACAACATCCAGACCTTCTCGTTCGCCGTGATCGACCGCTTCTCGTCGAGCTCGCTCGTCACGCGCCTCACCACCGACGTCACCAACGTCCAAATGGCCTACATGATGCTCATCCGCACGGCCATCCGCTCCCCCTTCATGCTGGTGCTCGCCTTCAGCGCCGCGTACATGATGGCAGGCTGGCTGGCCGTGGTCTTCGTGGTCATCATCCCGGTGCTGGCGCTGGCCCTCTTCGCCGTGGTGCGTAAGGTCACGCCGATCTTCCGGCGCATCTTCCGCAAGTACGACGCCCTGAACGAGCGCGCCGAGGAGAACCTCTCCGGCATCCGCGTCGTCAAGAGCTACGTGCGCGAAGACTACGAGAAGCAGAAGTACGAGCGCGCCGCCGAGGAGGTCCGGTCTGACTTCACCCACGCCGAGCGCATCCTGGCCCTGAACGCCCCGATCATGAACTTCTGCGTCTACACGGTCATCGTCTTCGTGATCTACGCCGGCTCCTACGCCATCATCTCCACGCGCGGCTCCCTCCTTGACGTCGGCCAGTTCTCCTCGCTCATCACCTACGGCTTCATGATGCTCATGAGCCTGATGATGCTCTCCATGATCTTCGCCATGGTCGTCATGTCCGAGGAGAACGCACGCCGCATCTACGAGGTCCTCGAGGCCACCACCACGATCGAGCAGCCGGCGGAGCCGGTCTTTGAGATCGCGGACGGCTCGGTGGACTTTGACCACGTCGGCTTCTCCTACAAGGGCGACAAGGACCACGAGGCCCTGCGCGACATAGACCTGCACATCAAGAGCGGCGAGGTCATCGGCGTGATCGGCTCCACCGGCTCGTCAAAGTCGAGCCTGGTGCAGCTCATCCCGCGCCTCTACGACGTCACGGAGGGCTCCGTGCGCGTGGGCGGGCGCGACGTGCGCGAGTACGACCTCGACAGCCTGCGCAACTCCGTGGCCATGGTGCTCCAGAAGAACGTGCTCTTCTCCGGCACCATCGCCGAGAACCTGCGCTGGGGCAACGAGCACGCCACCGACGAGGAGGTCCTCGAGGCCGCGCGCCTGGCGCAGGCCGACGAGTTCGTCCAGGGCTTCCCGGACAAGTACGACACCTACATCGAGCAGGGGGGCACCAACGTCTCCGGTGGCCAGAAGCAGCGCCTCTGCATCGCAAGGGCCCTGCTCAAGAGGCCGAAGATCCTCATCCTGGACGACTCCACCTCCGCGGTGGACACCAAGACCGACCGCCTGATCCGCGAGGGCCTCAAGACCTACCTGCCCGAGACGACCAAGATCATCATCGCGCAGAGAACCTCCAGCGTGGAGGACGCCGACCGCATCGTGGTCATGGACTCCGGCCGCATCAACGACGTGGGCACCCACGAGGAGCTCCTGCGCCGCAACGCAATCTACCGCGAGGTCTACCTCTCGCAGAACAAGCAGAGCCACGACGAGAAGGACCTCGGAGAGATGGAGGTGAGCGCCGATGAGCGCTAAGGCAACCGGCGCGCGCGGGCGGGCCCCGCGTTCAATGGGCACAACGGCGCTGCGCGTCCTCAAGATGCTGCGCCAGTTCTACCCCGTGATGCTGCCGGCCGTGGCCGCCTGCATCCTGGTGCAGTGCATCGTCCAGGCCACGCCCAACATCTTCATGGAGCGCGCGCTCACCGTGGTGTCGCAGTTCTGGCAGAGCGGGGACTGGGCGGCCGCGCAGCCGCAGATCTTTTCCAACGCCGCCATCCTGGCCGTTCTCTACCTCGCGAGCCTGATCTGCAACGCCGTCTGGCAGCAGTGCATGGCCATCCTCACGCAGGGCGCCCTCAAGAAGTTCCGCTGCCTCATGTTCGACCACATGCAGGACCTGCCGATCCGCTACTTCGACACGCACCAGCACGGCGACATCATGAGCTACTACACCAACGACGTGGACGCCCTGCGCCAGATGATCGCGCAGTCGCTCCCGCAGCTGTTCCTGACGATGCTCATGCTCGTCTCGGTGACCTGCATCATGGTGTTCTACAGCCTTCCGCTCACCTGCGTGGTGGTAGCCGGCGCCGCGGTGATGGCGCTCCTCGCCAAGGCCCTGGGGACTCGCTCCGCGAAGAACTTCCTGCGCACGCAGCGCGCCGTGGCCACCGTCGAGGGTCACGTCGAGGAGGTCATGAACGGCGAGAAGGTCGTCAAGGTGTTCTGCCACGAGCGCCAGACCGAGGCCGCCTTCGACGAGCTCAACGACGAGCTCGAGGCGGCGGCGCGCTCGGCCAACTCCTACGCAAACACGCTCATGCCCATCCTCATGAACATGGGCAACCTGCTCTATGTGATCGTGGCGGTTGCGAGCGGCGTCTTCCTGGTGCTTGGCACCCCCAACCCGTCCGTCTCGGGCCTGCCTCTCACGATTGCCGTGGCCGTGCCGTTCCTCAACATGACCAAGCAGTTCTCCAACCAGATCGGGCAGATTTCCAACCAGGTGAACTCCGTGGTCATGGGCCTCGCCGGCGCCGAGCGCATCTTCGAGCTGCTTGACGAGGAGGTCGAGCAGGACGAGGGCTACGTGGAGCTCGTGGCGTGCCGCACGCAGGCCGACGGCACGGTCGTGGAGTGCGACCGCCGGGACGGCGCGTGGGCGGGCCAGTGGGCCTGGCGCCACCCGCACAGCGGCGACGGCTCGGTGACCTACACCCCACTTGTCGGCGACGTGCGCCTCTTCGACGTGGACTTTGGCTACGTGCCCGGACACACGGTGCTGCACGACGTCTCCCTCTATGCCAAGCCGGGCCAGAAGGTTGCCTTCGTGGGCGCAACGGGCGCGGGCAAGACCACGATCACCAACCTGCTCAACCGCTTCTACGACATCGAGGACGGCAAGATCCGCTACGACGGCATCAACATCAACAAGATCAAGAAGCCGGACCTGCGCCGCTCGCTCGGCATGGTGCTCCAGGACGTCAATCTCTTTACGGGGACCGTCATGGACAACATCCGCTACGGGCGCCTCGACGCCACGGACGAGGAGTGCATCGCCGCGGCGCGCCTGGCCGGCGCCGACGACTTTGTGCGCCGCCTCCCGGAGGGCTACGACACGTGGCTCACGGACAACGGCGCGGCTCTCTCCCAGGGGCAGCGCCAGCTGCTCTCCATCGCACGGGCGGCGGTGGCCGACCCGCCGGTCATGGTACTCGACGAGGCGACGTCCTCGATTGACACCCGCACCGAGGCCATCGTCCAGCGCGGCATGGACGCGCTCATGACGGGGCGCACCACGTTCGTGATCGCCCACCGGCTGAGCACCGTCCGCAACTCCGACGTGATCATCGTGCTGGACCACGGCCGAATCATCGAGCGTGGCACCCACGAGGAGCTCATCGAGAAGCGCGGCACGTACTACCAGCTCTACACCGGCGCCTTCGAGCTGGAGTAGCCCAGCGTCACCATGGCACGGCCAGGGGCCCGCACGCGTCAGGCGCGCGGGCCCCTTTTTCTCTGGCGGTGGGATCTAGAGCCACGACCCTCGGCCGAAGCATGGGGACGGGGGCGCCGGCCTCACCGGCGCCCCCGTCGTCACGCGTGTTCTTGTCGGCTACTTGCGCTCGATGCGACGCATCGAGGCGGCCTGTGCCAGCAGGGTCACCCCGCCGACCACGAGGTAGGCGGACATGAAGTAGCCGAGCACGGCGCTCGAGGTCAGCGGAAGCAGCAGGAACGCCACGCCAGCAACCACGTTGAGGACGCCGGCCGCCGTGTTGAGCCCGGAGCTCGGCAGGCCGAAGTAGCGCATCCTACGGGCAGACGTGATCCGCTCCGCGCCGGCAATGATGAACAGGAAGGCCAGCAGGAATACCACGGTGCCAGCCGTGAGGTAGGCGGGCAGCGCCAGCAGCATGACGCCGAGCAGCGCGTTCAGCACGCCCATCACGAGCATGGCGGGGCTGCGCAGCAGTTCGGGCGCACGGGCGTAGGTGACGAGCCCGCCCACTCCCCCGGCGATGAGCGCCACCGAGATCAGGCCCTGGACGAGGGCATAGATGCTGAACGGGTCGAACGCGCTGGCAATGCCCACGAGCATCAGCAGCACCCCCGCGACGATCATCCACGTGCGGAAGCGCCCGTACCCCTCGTTCCAACGGCTGGCGAAGTCGTCTGCATAGTCAAAGTCGAAGTCGTATCGGTTGAGCATAAAATCACCCCATATGATTGTAGCCCCATGACCTTCAGCGGTCGCGGGGCCGTTGGATACCTTAATCCTTCCCAAAAGGGGTCGGCGTAACGCAGGGCAGAAAACTAGGGGAGCCCCCACATCAAACGGGCACATTCGCAAGCGGCCCGGAGGGGCGGGCGCCGAAGCTCGGCACATACCCCCTACCTCCTGTGACGCCGGCGGCCCTCCCTCAGGATGTCAAGAGCCACCAGCACGCCGAGCACGAAGGCTGCGAGGTACCCCAGGAACCCGATGATGGGAATCCCAAAGATGACCGGCTGGATGCGGGCGTAGTAGACCACCGACGAGCCGATGAAGAGGCCGGCCACGATAACGCTCATGGTGAGGCGGTTGGCTATGCGCGCAAGGTCCTCGAGCGGGTCCATCGTGCCGGGCATGTCCAGGTTGACGCGCAGCTGCCCGCGGGTGAGCATGCGCATCGCGAGCTTGGCCTCCCCCGCGGCGCCGAGCAGGCTGTGGGTGGCCGCGAGCGTCTCGTCCGCGAGCCGGTGCGCCTCTCGCCGGGCAAGCTCCTCGGCGCTCGTATGGGCCCTGACGTGGCTCTGGATGATCTCGACGATGGAGGTCTCGGGCAGGAGGTCGTGCGCCACGCCCTCAAGGGTCACCAGCGAGCGTGCGAGCATGGTCACGGTGCCGGGCAGCTCGACGCCGTCCTTCTGCGCCATGGAGATGAGCGCGTTCATAAAGGAGCCGATGTCGAGGTCGGAGAGGTCGGAGAGCCCGAAGTCCGCCACGATGGCGTCGAGGTCGGCCAGGAGGTGCGCCTGGTCGACGCCGGAGGTGTCCGAGACGGAGAAGCGCATGAGGCCGTCGGCCAGCCCCGCCGAGTCGCAGCGCGCCACGGAGAAGACCATGTCCCGCACCGCCCTGCGGTCGTGGCTGGAGAGCCGGCCCATGATGCCGAGGTCGAGATAGACGATCTTGCCGTCGCGGATGACAAGGTTGCCGGGGTGGGGGTCGGCGTGGAAGAAGCCGTCGTCGAGCATCTGGCTCGTGTAGTTGTCCACGAGCTTGGTGCCAATCTCCTCAAGGTCATAGCCCGCCCGCACGAGGGCGCGGCGGTCGTCGATGGGGATGCCCTCCACGTAGTCCATGACCACCACGTGGCGAGTGCAGAGCGACGGGTAGGGCTTGGGGCAGTCCACGAAGGCGCACTCGGCGTTGTTGCGACGGAACTCCTCGAGGCTGCGCGCCTCCACGAGGAAGTCCGTCTCCTCCCGGAACGACTGCCAGAGCTCGTCCACCACAGACCTCAAGTCTAGGAACTGCTCGCTTCCCATGAAGCGGCTCGCGTAGCGCGCGAGGCTGCGCATGATGGAGATGTCCTGGGCCATGATCTCCTGCACGTGCGGGCGCTGTATCTTCACGGCAACCAGCTCGCCCGTGACCAGGCGGGCCTTGTGGACCTGCGCCACCGAGGCCGAGCCCAGCGGCCTGTCGTCTATGGCGTCGAAGATCTCCTCGATGGGCCGGTCGTACTCCGCGCGCAGCGCAGAGAGCACGGTGTCGCGGTCCATGGGCTCCACGCTCGTGCGCAGGCGCCCGAGCTCGCGCGTGAAGCTCTGCGGGAGGATCTCCGAGCGCATGGAGAGGATCTGCCCCGCCTTGACGAAGGTGGGGCCCAGCTCCTCAAGCATCTTGCGCAGGCTCTGCGGGGTGAGACCGTGGAAGATGTCGTAGCGCCGCACGATGGAGACCATCTCGCCGATGCGCGCCAGGCGCGAGCCCCGGCTGAGCGCGTACTCTCCAGAGTCGCGGCCGCCAAAGAGCCCGATGGTCTGGCGGTCGTCCAAGGCGTCGTCCTTCACGCTGTCGTACCAGGCGTCAAGGAGCTCCTGGGCGCTGCGGCGGGCCGCGGCAAAGCCGCCCTCCTCCGCGTCCTGGCCCTGGGGGTTCGCGTCGCCAGCCATGGGCGCAGCGCCGACGGAGGCGGCGTCAGCCACGGAACCCGGCCGCCCATCCCGGGCACAGTCGTTCTGAGTGTGGTCCCCTGTCACGCGGCTTCCCTACTCGGCGCTGCCCTCGTCCGCGACGGGGGCGTCTGCGCCCTCCTCAACGTCCACCTTGACGGAGGCGGCGTCGATGTCCGCGGACATCTCGGCAACCTTGGCCGCATAGGCGGCACGCTCCTCCGGCGTCATCGACGCAAGGTGGGCGCGCAAGGCGCTGTCCGAGGTGCTGTCGAGCACCTCCTTGGCCTTGCGGGTAAGCTCCTTGTTGAGCGTCTTGCCCTGCTCGACGGTCAGCTCGCCCTTCTTGACGAGGTCCTCGACGACCTCCTGGGACTTCTCGGCGCCCATGGCCACCGCCCCCACGCTGGCGAGGAAGAGTTTGCGAAGGCCGTCTGTCAGGTCGAACTCTGCCATGTCTGCTCCCATCTTCCGTCGGGGCGCACCGCGCGCCCCCGTCCATGCTCCCCCTTCTACCCACATCGACGCACGTCATTCTCGGCAGGAGGGGCAAGCGGTCGGCAGGCGAGACGGCCCTGCGGGCGAGAAGGACGACGGCCGGGCGACGGGCCTAGGCGCAGGGGCGGCCCCTCGCCTATCCCAGCAGCAGGTGGCGCAGCTCGTCGACGCTGTCCGCGACGGCGCATGCCCCGGCCTCGCTGAACTCCGCGAGGTCCCCGGTGCCGCCGTAGCTCACGCCCACGCACGGAATCCCGCAGGCCAGCGCCGCCTCGACGTCATGGTGGCGGTCCCCCACCATGACGGCTTCGTCCGGGCTTGCGCCAAGCTCCGCCAGCACGCGGCGGATGGTGTCGGCCTTCCGGATGTCCTCGTCCGAGGGCTTGCCGAGAGCCACGTCGAAGAGCTTCTCGACGGCGTTGTCCTTGAGCGCGATGCCGACCGTCTGGGAGCGTTTGGAGCTCGCTACGGCAAGGCGCCTGCCAGCCGCGCGCAGGTCGCAGAGCAGCTCGCGCATGCCGTCGAAGAGCGGCCAGCCCGCAGGCCCCAGCCCGTGGTAGATCTCCCGGTACTCCCGGGTGATCTGCGCGGCCTCGTCCTCGGAGAAGCCGTAGACCATCGAGTAGGCCTGCGGAAACGGCGGCCCCACCAGACGTCGCAGGTCGCCGAGGTCGGCGTCCGTGCGGCCGTGTCGCAGCAGCACCGTGCGCGCCGTCTCGGTGATGGCCGGCACGGTGTTGGCCAGCGTCCCGTCAAAGTCAAAAAGCACGAGCTTGCGGCCCGTGACATCCTCGCCCGTCAGCGCCATCGCGCCCCCTTCCGTCAAAGTTTCCCGTCACAGGGTAGCACGGCGGGCGCGCAAGCCGGCCCCAGGCCCTTATCGCCCCCGCCGACACGCCACGGAAACGCGGGCGCGCTATGATGGCTGCACCGTGGCTGACCGACATCAAGGGGGTCCCATGCACGCCGAACCCATTACCTGCTACCGACCGCGCCCCGACCGCGCCTGCGAGTTTGCCGCACCGCCCTACGACGTCTTCGACGACCCCGGGGCCGCCGCCTACGTTGCCGAGCACCCGCGCTCGTTTCTTGCCATCGACCGACCCGAGACCGCCTTCGAGCCCGGGCACGACCCCTATGCCGACGAGGTCTACACCAAGGCGCACGACCTCCTGGCCGAGCGCGTGGCCGACGGGACGCTCCTGCGCGACGGGACGCCCTGCTACTACCTCTACCGCCTGCGCGCACGCGACCACGAGCAGACCGGCATTGTGGCCGCGTGCGCGGTGGACGACTACACCAACGGCGTGATCGCGCGCCACGAGCACACGCGCCCGGACAAGGAGGCCGACCGCGTCCGCCACATCGAGGCCACGGGATGCCAGACCGGCCCGGTGCTCCTTGCCTACCGGGACAACCCGGTGCTCGAGGCGCTCGTGCAGGCCGCCAAGACCGCCGACCCGATCTACGACTTCACCGACGAGCAGGGCGTTCGCCAGAGCGTGTGGCGCATCGCCCGTCCCGCCGCCGTGGAGTCCCTGCGGCTGATGCTCGAGCACGTGGACCGCGCCTACATCGCCGACGGCCACCACCGTGCCGCGGCGGCGGCCCGGGTATGCCAGCACATGCGCACCAGCGAGAAGGACCACTGCTCCGGCAGCGAGGCATACAACTACCTGCTGTGCGTGCTCTTCCCGGCAAGCCAGCTCACGGTGCTCCCCTATCACCGAGTGGTGGCGGACACCGCCGGCCTTGACGAAGAGAGCCTGGTGGCCGCCCTCGAGGCCGCAGGGCTCACCGTGGGCGAGCGGCGGGCGGAGCCGGTCATGCCCACCACGCGGGGCACCTTCGGGATGTACGCCTTCGGCGCGTGGCGGGAGCTCTCCACCTCGAAAGACGCGCCCGCACCGGACGACCCGGTGGGTCGTCTTGACGTCTCCGTGCTGCAGGAGCGCGCGCTCGCCGGCGTTCTTGGCATCGACGACCCGCGCACCGACCCACGCGTGAGCTTCGTCGGCGGCAGCGCCGACGCCGCCGAGCTGGAGCGCGCGGCGGGCACGGGCGGCGTGGCGTTCACGCTCTACCCCACCTCGCTCGACGACCTCATGACCGTGGCGGACGCCGGCCTGGTGATGCCGCCTAAGTCCACGTGGTTCGAGCCCAAGCTCAGCAGCGGCCTCTTCATTCGCCGCATCAACCACCGCGAGTCCGTGATTGACGGCGCCCGGCCCCACACAAAGAGCGCCGACTAGCGTCTCGGAGACGCCCCGGACGGGCACAAGCTGACGTAGGCGGAGAAGCGAGGGAGGTGTCATGGCAGACGCGGACAACGAGCGCGAGGGAGAGATGGCCCCGAGAGGGGGCGCGAACGCCCCGGAGGGTGCGCCGCACGGCCGGCTCGGCAGGCTCTTCGCGGCTCTTGTGGGCGGCGACGAGGAGCCTGACGTCGATGGCGGCGGCGATGCCATGCCCGCGCCCTCGGACGCGGTGCCGGACCCGGGCGACGTCCCAGCGCCCGGCACCTCGCACCTTGACCTGGACGCGCTCTCGCGCAGGCTCATAGGCTCCCCGGACCCGGAGGGCGAGCTCCGTTCCCTTGTCGCCGACGTGCGCCGGCGCTCGGAGGGGCCCGCGGACGACCTCGCACCGAGCAACTTCGAGCTCTACCTCGCCACGAGGCTCACGGAGGCGGGAATCCGGGACGGACGCGACGCGACCCGCGCGCTGCCGCGCGTCTCCGTGGTCCGTCCGCACACCTCCGGCCTCTTTTACCTGCGTGTTTCCGGAGGGTCCATCTCCTGGGGCGAGAAGGTCGCGCTCCTGCGCACGGAGGCGGCGCTCAACTGCGCCCTTCTCGCCGAGCACTCCCTTCCTGACGCAAACGCCTGCTCTCTTGAGGAGATCGTGCGCTGCGAGCAGCGAGTCTGCCGCTCCATCGCCTCCCAGGCGAGCCGCGCGGCGGCGCGTCTCGAGACGCCGGCCCGCGGGGAGTGGGCGGTCCGCAGCGCCATCTCCGCCGGCATCGAGTGCCTGCGGCTCCCCTTCCGGCTCACGGCGCGCTTCCGCGTGAACGTAGCCGCAGGGGCGGCGGCCGTCGAGATCGACCTGGTGCCACCCTCTGCCTGGCCGTCGAGCGTCTATGTGGACGGGCTTGGCGTGGTGGGAGCCACTACGGAGATGCGGCGCCGTGCTGCCTCCGACTACAACCTGCGGCTTGGGATACTCCTTGCCTCATACGCGTTCCGGACGGCGCCCCAGCTTTCCGAGGTGTGGGTGGCGGGCGTGCTGGACACCGCACGCGACCACGCCTGTTACTACTCCGCCCGTCTCACGCGCCGTCTGATTGACGAGCTTGACGTGGAGGGGGCGTTCGACCCGTTCGTGGTCATGCGAGCATCCGGGGCCGTAATGGATGCGAACGGCCGCGAGCTCGAGCCGGTGCGTCAGGGCTTCTCCCTTGAGGACGAGCTCTTCTGCCCCGCTCGCCGCTACGACCCGCCAGAGCTCTCCGGGCGGCGGCTCCTCCCCTCGGAGGCCCGCGCGCTTGGCTGCGAGCTCGTGCGAGACCTCGGGATGGACGAAGCGGCCGGCCGCAAGCACGTAGCCGAGGAGCTTGGCCGACGCCTCACGAGCTCCACGGAGCAGAACGTCCGGGAGATCCTGGCCGCGGCGGGAGAGTCCGACGCGGCGGACGTGCGCGAGGCGGCCCTTCGCTGCGTGCGCGGGCTCATTGACGGCACGCTCGAGGACGACCCCCTGACGCTAGAGGACTCCCTCGTGAGAGGCGACCCCCTGAGCCGCTCCGTCGGACGCGCGCACGATCTTCTCGCCGCGCATGACGTGGAGGCTGCCCGTCGGCTGGCGGAGGAGGCACTTGAGCAGGCCGAGCACGAAGCGACTGTGGTCAACGGCGGCGGCGTGGGACCCGCCGACGCGTCCGAGTCGGCAGCCCGTCGCGTCTTTGGCTCCTACAGCGAGCGGGCGCTCTACAACCGGCTGCTCGCCGGCCCCAACGAATGCTGCAGGCTTGTGCGACCCGCCCACCTCGAGGCGCATCTCGTCGCCTCAGCCGCCGCGCTTATCGGCGAGCGTGCCGAGGAGGCCGTGAGCCACGCCCGGAGCGCCGTCAGGCTTGCCCCGATGTCCGCGCAGGCGAGCCTGCACCTGGCCCAGTGCCTCGAGGCGACGGGCGACGCGGAGGGGGCCTTCGACGAGCTCTGCCGCATGCTCTCCCTCGCTCACGAGCCCGAGTCCATTGGCCTCGGCTACCTGCGCATGTCTCAGCTCCAGTGGAGAGACGGGCACGTGCTTGCCGCACAGGCCTGCTACCAGCGCGCCTGCCGCAACCTCCCGGCACCCACGCTCGTGGCGGGACTCGCGGTGGTGGCGCTCATCGCCCACGTGGGCGACGCCTCGGACGGAAGCCTCACCGACGAGCAGGTGGAGCGGGCGCTCGCCGGGGCCGGCATTCCGATCGCGCCGACGCGAGAGGTGGGCGAGACCCTTCTCGAGGCGACGCGCGCTGCCGTTGACGCCGAGGTGTTTCCCGTGGCGCGGGACCTCATGCGGTCTCTCTGTGCGCTCTTCAGGGACGACGTGAGCTTCGGGGTGCTGCGCTCCATCGAGGGGGAGCCGGACCGATGACGGCCGAGGCGGTCCAGGCATGCGCACGGTGAGCCTCTGGCCGCCTTCCTTCCGGGCGGCAGTCTTTGACTTCGACGGGACCCTCGCGGAGACGTGGCAGATCTGGCGACGCGTGGACGAGATCTTCTTCTCCTCGCGCGGGCTGGAGTTTGACGAGAGCGCCTCCGCCACGCTGGCGACGCTCGGCTTTGCCGCGGGCGCGCAGTGGTGCGTGGAGCGCTACCGCCTGCGCGACGCGGTGTCCGACATCGTGGACGAGTGGAACCGCCTGGGCGCGGCCCTCTACGAGAACGACGTGCGGCTCCGACCGGGCGCCGAGGGGTACCTGTGCGCGCTGAGGGGCTCGGGGGTGCGGCTGGCGCTGGCGACCACCAACGATCCGCACGTGCTTGGCGCAATGCGACACGTCGACGTCTACGGCCTGTTCGACGAGGTTGTCTGCGGCCGCGAGGTGGCGCGGGGCAAGGACCACCCCGACATATACCTCGAGGCCGCCCGTCGGCTGGGGGCGACCCCGGATGAGTGCGCGGTCTTCGAGGACATCCTGCCGGGGACGCTCTCCGCCGCCCGCGCCGGCATGTCCACGGTAGCCGTGCGCTGCGAGGACCCCCGTCAGCCGGAGCGCGAGCTGCGCGAGGCTGCTGACCTGTGGCTCGACGGCTGGGAGGGCGTCCTCCCCTAGCGACGGCGGGCGCCGGGGCTACGCCTTCGGGAAGAGCTCCGCATCAAGCTCACGGAGCTCGGCGGGCGCGACGGCGGGGTCGCAGCCGAAGGACTCCCCAACCGCCTTGGCCTGCAGGCGCCGCAGACCGGCTGTGTCCTCGTCACCCTGCTGCTCATAGATGCGGGCAAGCCGGTCGAGCGCGTAGCAGACGTACTCGGCCACGGAGTCGCCCATGCCAGAGAGCACCATCATCGTCACGAGCGAGTCGGGCGCCAGAGAGAGCGCGGTCTCGTGGTCCAGCTCGAGCAGCTCGCCAATCTGCTGCTCGGTCTCGACGAGACCGGCGCGCTCGCCGCCCGCGGCCCGCAGCAGCGCGCGCGAGACGCCCTCCACAAACTGCCCGATTATTTCAAGCACGTAGTCTCTCTGCAGCATGCGAACTCCCTTCGGCAACCCGAATAGGATAGCGCTCCGACGGCGAGAAGTGCGCGGGGCGGAGAATCCCTCGCATATGGCGCGCAACCAGCCGCGCTGCCACGCGCTAGTCAACGGACTTGAGGCTCTCCACCATGTCGATCCCGTCGAGCCGTCGGCGCATCGCCAGCATCACGAGCGCCGAGAAGACCAGGGTGAGCGCGAACGCCCCCACGTAGCTCGCCGGGTGAATGACGCGGCCGAACATCACCACGTCGACCTCGGCCGTCACGATAACGAAGCCCTCCAGCCACGTGCCGAGCACCATGCCGAGCGCGTCGCCAATAAGCGCCAGGAGCGCGATCTCCCGGAAGATGTAGGAGCCCACCTCGGCGCGCCTGAAGCCGAGCACCTTGAGCGTGGCAATCTCACGCACGCGCTCGCCGATGTTGATGTTGGTGAGGTTGTAGAGCACGATGAACGCCAGCGCGGCGGCGGAGACGATAAGCACCGCCACGATGAGGTCCACCGCGGAGAGCATCTCCCGGTACATGGCCACCGTCTCGTCCATGAAGGACACGGTCGAGACATGCCCGACGCCTTGCAGCGCATCGGTCAGGGAGCCTCGCGCGGCGGCGTCCGGGCTCGTGGTCGCGTAGATGGTCGAGAAGGACGGGGCCTCTGAGCCCACCACGCCAGCGGCGAAGAGCTCGTCCCACGCCTCGGGAGAGAGGTAGGCCACCGAGCCCACGTAGTTTTCCGTCACGCCGGTGACGGTGAGCTCACAGCCCTCGCCCGTGGCGGTGCCCACGGCGTCCTGCCCGTAGAGGGTCACCGTGTCGCCCGGGGTGACGCCAAGCTTGTTTGCCGTCTTCTCCCCAAGAACGAGCCCGCCTCCCGAGAGCGAGAGGGGCTCCTGCGAGACGCGCTCGCGCATGCTCACCGCAGCGGCAAACGTGTCAGGGTCCTTAGGAACCACCACCTGCACCGAAAGCGTGCCGTCCGAGGCAACAGATCCAACCTGTGTGTTCACGAGCTGCGCCCGGACAAGCACCTCGGCCCCCTCCGTCGCTGAGATCATGCCCTCGACGGCCTCGGCGTCCTCAGCCGAGGCCTCGTCGTCCAGGCTCACCGTGGTGTCGTAATGGACGATGGAGCCGAACTGGTTGTCAAGAATGTCCCAGATGGCGTCATGCAGCCCCAGGCCCACCAGCAGCAGCGCGGCGCAGCCCGAGATGCCGACCACAGTCATGAGCAGGCGCTTCTTGTAGCGGAAGAGATTTCGGCAGGTGACCTTCCAGGAGAAGGAGAGCCGGCGCCAGAGCGGCCTCACGCGCTCAAGCAGGATGCGCCGCCCCGCGCGCGGCGCCCGCGGCTGCATCAGGGCGGCGGGCGTCTCCCGCAGGGCGGAGACCACGGCCGCCCAGGTGGCCAGCAACGTCACCGCCACGCCCAGCCCGCCGGAGGTGAGCGCCACCACCGGGTCGATAGGTAGCGGGAAGTCTAGCTGCGGCACGGCGTAGATGATGCCGTAGGCCGAGGAGACGATGTACGGAAGCACCTGCGAGAGCACCGCCACCCCAAGCGCGGCGCCCGTGACGGCGGCGGCCCCGGCATAGGCGAGGTACTTGCCGGCAATGCGGGCGGTCCCGTAGCCGAGCGCCTTGTACGTCCCTATCTGCACGCGCTCGTCCTCCACCATGCGCGTCATCGTGGTGAGCGAGACGAGCGCAGCCACGAGGAAGAACATGAACGGGAACACGGTGGCGATGGTGTCCATGCGCTCTGAGTCGGCCTGATAGGTGGCGATGCCCTCGCTCTGGGTGCGGTCCAGCACGTAGAGCTGCCCCGGCTCGAGGGCGTCGACCTCGGCCTGCGCGGCGTCAAGGGCCTCCTGCGCCTCGGCGAGCCGCTCGTCCGCCTCCGCGCGGGAGGCCTTCCAGGCCGCCTCGCCCTCGTCGTAGGCCGCCTGCGCGGCGGCGATCTCCGCGCGAGACTGCTCCAGCTGGGCCGCCAGGGAGTCAACCTGCTCCTGTGCGGAGGCAAGCTGCGCCCGTGCGTCCCGCTGGCTGGCGAGAAGCCCCTCCCGACCGGAGTCCACCTCCGCCTGGGCGGCGGCGACCTGGGCGCGCCCGGAGTCGTAGGCGTCTACCGCGGCGCGCGCCTGCCCAAGCTGGTCTATCTGCGCAAGCGCCGCCCCCAGTGCCTCGGCCTGCGCGGCGAGCTGAGCGTCCTGGGCGCGCGCGGCGTCCAGCTGCGCCTGCTGCTCGGGCGTGAGGGCGCCCGCGCCCTCTAGCGCGCCGAGCTGCTCCAAGGCCGGCGCCAAGGAGTCGCGCGCCTGCGTGACCTGTGCGGAGGCCCCCTCCACGCCCGAGCGCGCAGAGGCGAGGTCCTCGGCCGCGATGCCCTGCCCAGAAAGCGAGGCGAGGAGCTCCCGAAGCCCGGACTCATAGGCGGAGCGAGCGGCCTCGGCCTGGGCGGCCTGGTCGTCAAGCGCCGCGTCCTGGGCGTCTATCTGCACCTGCGCGTCATCAAGCGCCGCCTGGGCGGCGGCCAGCTCGGATGCGGACCTCTCGCGCTGGGAGTCGAGCTCGGAGCGGGCGTCGGAAAGCTCGGACTCCCCGGCTGCAAGCCGGGAGACGCCGTCGGCAATCTTTGCCGCCGACGCGTCCAGCTCCTCCCGCGCCCCGGAGAGCTCGGACTCCGCGGCAGCGCGCTCGTCGGCGAGCCGCGCCGCCTCCTCGTCCACCTTGGACTGGGCGTCGGCGCGCAGGTCCTCCACACGCGCCTCGGCAAGCTCGTCCGAGCTAGACTCGATGGCCTCGTCAACGGCGCCAACGACCTCCTGATACCTGTCTCCCCCGCTCTGATAGGTGTCCGCGCCCTCCACGCGCAGGTAGGCCTCGGTGTAGGGCGTGCCCTCGACAAAGGTGTCCGCGGGGACGTACAGGTACTGGTCAATCATCCCGGAGCCGAGCGTCGTGGAGCCGAAGCTCACGGTATAGGGGTAGGCCGAGGAGCTTACGGTCCCCGTGACGGTAAGCTCCTCTGTCGTAAGCACGTCGCCATCTCCGGCCTCGTAGAGCACCTCGATGACGTCACCGGGCTCCACGGGCAGGGCGGGGTTGTCCGCAGACGCGACACACTCCCCCGCCGCGGTCGGCCAGGTGCCGGAACGCAGGATGAGCTGGTTGGCTGTCGGCTCGTCGGCGCCCGCGCCGTCCGTCCCAGACCCCACGTACTCGGCCGGCAGCGTCGCCACGCGGGTGGCCACCTGCTCGGAGCCAACCCGAGCCATTACGTCAACCGAGGTCGAGCCGACGGCCGCAGAGACCCCCTCCACCGCAGACAGCCTCTCGAGGTCCTTCTCGCCGAGCCCCTGGGTCGAGACCACGCGCAGGTCCCAGAGGCGGGTCTCGTCATAGTAGGCGTCCACTGAGGCGCGCATGTCAGGGCCGGCCATGCGCAGGCCGGCGAAGAAGCCGCAGCCGAGCGCGCAAATCCCGAGGATTGCGAGGAAGCGCCCGAGCGAGGTAGAGACGTCTCGGGCTATGCCACGGGAGAAGGCGCTCACGTCACTCGCTCCTCAGGGCCTCCACCGGGTCCTCGTGCGAGGCCTTGCGCGCGGGCAGGAGGCCCGCGATCATCGTGAGCGCCACGGAGATGAGCACGAGCACGGCCGCAGACTCCCACGGCAGGGTCATGATGCCTTCCACGGCGAAGTCGTGCAGAACCCAGGCGTTCACCGGGACCGAGACGGCCAGCACCACGGCAATGGCAAAGAGCCCGGAGATGAGGCCCTCAATGAAGGTCTCGGCGTTGAACACGTTGGCGACGTTTCTCTTTGACGCCCCGA
The DNA here is from genome assembly GCA_944321515.1 of uncultured Atopobiaceae bacterium. Taxonomy (GTDB): domain Bacteria; phylum Actinomycetota; class Coriobacteriia; order Coriobacteriales; family Atopobiaceae; genus Thermophilibacter. Next base: position 171,620 of record CALULO010000003.1, read on the forward strand.
TGGCGCGCAGGATCCCGATCTCCTTCTTGCGCTCGAGCACGCTGATGTAGGTGATGATCCCGATCATGATGGAGCTCACCACCAGCGAGATGCTCACGAAGGCAACCAGGACCAGCGAGATCATGTTCACAATGTCGGTCACGCTGCCCATGATGATGCCCATGTAGTCGGTGTAGGTGATGACGCCGTCCTCGTTGCCGGCGGCGCGCTGCTCCTCGTTGTAGCGGTCGATGGCGTCAAGGACGCGCTCCTTGGCCTCGAAGTCTCGCGGGTAGATCTGGATGGCGGCCGGGTCGTCCTCGGTGGCATAGCCGAGCGTCGAGAGGTTGTTCTCGTAGGTGAGCTGGCTCGCGTTGGCATAGCTCTCCATGAGCGAGGCGAGGTCCTCGGCGTCCATGTTGAAATGGACGGCCGAGGCCAGCGCGCCCGCGTCGACGTGGAAGGAGCTCTGAAGGCTGGAGAGGCTCTGGGCCACCTGCCCGGCATACTGGCTGAGGACGGACGACATCGCGGACTGGAGCTGCGCGGAGATGGCGCTTCCCACCTGGGAGGACATGCTCTGCAGGAAGCTCTGCAGGTAGGGCGCGAGGCTGCCGGAGACGTAGTCGCGCACGATCTTCTCCACGCGCTCGCGCACCGGCTGGCCGGCCACCGCCTCGATCTGGTCGAGGAAGGACTGGGCGTCGTCGGTGGCGAGGTAGGTCTCGAGGCTTGCCGCGAGGTTCTGGACGAAGGCCGGGTCTTCAGGGTCGAGGGCGCCGCCGTTTGCGCCCCACCAGGCCACGAAGCCCTGCGTGAGCTGGCCGCCGAGGGACGTCACCTGCTGCAGCTCGTCGGTGGTGAGCGGCGGGTTGGCGATGGTCTCGTCGAGGATGGCCGAGAAGTCCGGCGCAGGCACGCCGGCCACGAGCGCGTCGACGTCAATCTGGTCGGCAACGGACGAGAGGTCCACGGAGATGCCGGAGAGGTCCAGGCTGGACGGGTCAAGGCCGGCGGCGAGGGCGCTCGTGTCGAAGGAGAAGGCCGAGCGCAGGGCATTCTCGTCCACCGAGAAGAGGTCCTCGAGGCTCACGCCCTGGCGCGCCTGCTCCTGGAGGTCGGCGAAGGTCTCGCCGGTGAAGACGTCGGTGTCGGGGTTCGCGAGCTGCTGCTGGACGATCTCCGAGCTGGCGGCGCGCTCCATGAGCTCCTCGGTGAGGCCGTGGGTGTAGGCGATCCCGGCCGTGAGTGCCTTGGCGTCGTTGCTCTCATTGGGGCGCACTACGCCAACCACGTGCAGGTCAAGACCGTTGTTGACGGCCTGCGCCATGAAGTCTGCGTCGTTGGCCATGCTCGTCCAACCGCCCGTCTCGTCGTTTCTGCGATAGGTGTCGGCAGGACTCAGGACCTTGAAGGAGAGGGAGAGCGCGTCGTCGTAGGTGAAGTCGACGTCGTCGGCCGTCACGTCCGTCTCGCCGGCGGTGCCGCTCATGGTGGAGGAGACCATCTGGGTGAGCTCGTTGGGGTCGAGCACGCCGATGCCATAGAGCGTGTAGTCGCTGATGCCGCCGCTCTGGGTGAGCACGAGCACGCACTCGTCCGGCGCGGTCGCCCAGCGTCCGGCCACGACGTCGTACTGGGAGTCGAGGAGCTCCTGGTCATCGATCATCTCGTTGAAGACTGACATCCCGCCGCCGTTCATGCCGGCCGTGACGGTGCCGGACGCGCCGCCGGTCATGGTGGTGGAGAGCGCGTTGGGGCTGAGCTGGACCGCGCCGTCGGCGGTGTCGGCGGAGTAGACGAGCGGCGTGAGGCCGTAGTCGTACTGGATGGCGTTGACGTCACCCTCTATGCCGGCCTCGCCTGACTCGAGGTAGCTCTTGAGGCCGGAGAGGTCGTTGGAGCCAACCGACGCGAACATGTCCTGCAGCATCGTGTACTCGGGGATCGAGGAGGAGGCGTCGTCCCCGGAGGCGGCTCCGGCGTCCGCGTCCTTCCCGCCGCCCTGGGAGCCGGCCTCTGCGGAGTCCGCGCCCCCGTCCTCGGAAAGCATCGAGGAGAGGTCGTAGCTCTGCTTGGTGATGGAGAGCGGGTAGCTGGAGAGCGTGTCCTCCTCAACGCGAGCGATGTAGCCGTTGACGCCGTTGGCGAGCGCCAGGATGGCGGCGATGCCAATGATGCCAATCGAGCCGGCGAAGGCCGTCATGACGGTGCGGCCCTTCTTGGTCATGAGGTTGTTGAACGAGAGGCCGAGCGCCGTGAGGAAGCTCATCGATGTGCGGCGCGCCTGCTTGGCCTCGCGGCGCGGGGCGGTCGCCGGGTCGAAGGGGTCGGAGTCCGCGGTGATGTGGCCGTCGTGAAGCTCCACGATGCGCGTCGCGTACTGACGCGCGAGCTCGGGGTTGTGGGTGACCATCACCACCAGCCTGTCCTGCGCCACCTCCTTGAGCAGGTCCATGACCTGCACGGAAGTCTCCGAGTCCAGTGCGCCGGTGGGTTCGTCGGCAAGAAGGATCTCGGGGTCGTTGATGAGGGCGCGGGCGATGGCCACGCGCTGCATCTGGCCGCCGGAGAGCTGGCTGGGCCTCTTGTTGACGTGGTCGGCGAGCCCCACGCGCGCCAGGGCGTCCAACGCGCGGCGGCGGCGCTCGGCGCGGCCCACGCCCGAGAGCGTGAGCGCCAGCTCCACATTGGCGAGAATCGTCTGGTGCGGGATGAGGTTGTAGCTCTGGAAGACGAAGCCGATGCGGTTGTTGCGGTAGGTGTCCCAGTCTCGGTCCCGGTACTTCTTGGTGGAGATGCCATCGATCACGAGGTCTCCCTCGTCAAAGTGATCGAGGCCGCCCACGATGTTGAGCATGGTGGTCTTGCCGGAGCCCGACGGACCGAGCACGGCAACGAACTCGCTGTCGCGAAAGGCCACGGATACGTGGTCGAGCGCAACCTGCGTGAAGGACGCGGTGGTGTAACGCTTGCAGATGCCATTGAGCTCGAGCATGGGTCCTCCGAGACGTTATTTGCATATGAGACATAGCGTACCCAATCGCACGGCACGAGAGACTTCCACATTCGAATTCGATTCAAAACCAGCTGCCGCCGGCCGGGGGCGGTTTACGCCAGCCGCCGGCCAGGGCGGTTTACGCCAGGCGCTGGCCGGGGGGCGGTCCTAAGCCCAATCTATGGGCACGCCATGCGCGTTCGGGCCCTTCGTGAGGTGAAATCGTATTTGGACGAGCGTTCGGGCCCTTCGTGAGGTGGGGAAAACAGCCTCCAATAGGCTGCGACTCGGCAAAACACCTGTTGAGCAATTTCCGATAGGTCCAAAAGCCTCATCAGGAGCTGGAAAAGCCACCTCACGAAGGGCCCGAACGCGTCGGGACAGGCCATTTCACCTCACGAGGGGCCCGAACGCAGGCTGAACCGACGCCAACACGCCCCCTAAGCAAAAGTCCGCCGGGCAGAACCGCCGCCCGCCTAGCCCAACAGGATGCGACGGCACTCCCGGACGCAGAGCAGGTAGTACAGGGTGAGCATCGCGAGCGTCCCGCCGATCGAGAGGCCGGCAACGGCCGCAAAGACGCCGTCCGACACGCCCGACGCGAGCGAGCGGACCAGCGTGAGCCCCGCGAGGTCGTGCGCCACCGCCATCGCGGCCGGCAGGGCGAAAGACGCCCCCACCTGCGCTCGGATGGCAGCGAGGACCTCACGCGGCTCCGCCCCGAGCTCGATAAGCGTTGCGTAGGCAAGCCGGCCGTCAATCGCCTGGGAGAGCTGCTGCAGCGCAAGCACGGCTGCCGCTGTAACGAGAAACGTCTCGCCGTAGAAGATGCCCACGTAACCGATCGGGGCGAGGCTCGCCGCCGAGGGCGCGCCCGGGCCCGCGACACCCGCCACGCGCTGGCCCACGGAGAACGCTAGCCCCGCACAGGCCATGCAGACGGCGCACGCCAGCAGCACGCACGTGCACGAGAGCGCCTGGCAGCCAGACGAGACGCGTGCCTCCAGCTGCCGCAACGCAAAGGCGCGCAGCCCCTTCCAGTAGCCCGGACGAAGCCGGGCAATCGCCGGCACGCGCGCCGCCACAACCCGAAAGACAAGCGAGGTGGCCACGTAGGCAGCCCATCCCATCGGCAGGATCGCCAGGACAAAGAGGCCCGACTGCACCACGCACGTCCCCCAGACCACAGCAAGAAGCGCGATGGCAAGCACGCACTGGGCCCTCGTGACTGACTGCCCCGCGAGGGCGAGCCGCTCCGGGGCTCGGTCGTGCTCGAGGAGCTCCAGAAGCGGCCGCCGACACACGTCCACCACGCAGAGCAGAATGGCTCCGCCTTCTATGACGGCAAACCAACCGCAGGTTGCAAGTGCCGCATCAGACGAGAAGAACCACGCGAGGCGCCACGGCACCCCAAAGACAAAGGCCGCGACCAATCCGAAAGCGGGACTAAGCGCCATCCCAATCACCAATCCCGCCGCTAGCCCGAGCACACCCGTGAACGCGCCCTCCGCGGCAACTACCGCGGCGAGCGTGGGGACGCGCATGCCGAGGACGCCATAGAGGCCAAACTCCCTCGAGCGCCGTCGCACGATAAAGCGGCTCGCATAGGCCGCAAGCACTGCAAACACCAGCACCACGAAGACCGAGAACGCCCCGGTTACGCCTTGCGACCTGACGACGACCTCCGCCTGCTCGACGTTGAGCGGAAGCGCAAGCAGGTAGTCGCCAGACGCGTTGAACGCGTAGAGAAGGCATGCCGAAAACGCGAGCGTGGCAAAGTAGACCGAGTAGTCTCGCACGCAGCGGCTCACGTTGCCGAGCGCAAGGCGAGGGACAAGCGGCAGGGCGCACGTGCGCTCCTGCGCGGCAGACGAGGAAACGGGCATGGGCACTCCCTTCGACGGGCGGGTGGGACGCCGTCATCGTGCCTCCCTCCGCGCAGAGGCGCCATCGGGCGGGCTTATCGAAGGCTAAGGTTTTCGCAAGGCGGCCGCCCAAAGCCGGCCCTTACGCTACACTGCCCCCATGTCAAACACTGGAGGACACACTACGGTGCTCACGGCCGGCGGGCCAGACGGGGTGCCCGTGGAGGTCGAGCGCAAGAGCGTGCGGCGGCTCAACCTGAGGGTGCGCCCAGACGGCTCGGCCCACCTCTCCATCCCAGCACGCTGCCCGATCGCCGAGGCCCAGCGATTCCTGGACGACCACGAGGCCTGGCTTCGCACGCGCATCAGCCGGCGGGCGGCGCGCGCCGCAGCCCCGGACGGCCGGGTGCCGCTGTGGGGCCGCCTCGTGACGCCGTCGCAGGGCACCTCCTCCGATGAGCTCCATCGCGCCGAGCTGGCTGCCCGCCTGCCGGAGGTAATTGCACATATGGAGGCCGCAACCGGCCAGCACGCCAGCGCCTGGCAGCTGCGCGCCATGTCCACGCGCTGGGGCTCCTGCACGCCCAGGACCGGCCGCATCCGCATAAACGTGCGCCTGGCCGCCTACCCGCCCACCTGCCTTGACTACGTGGTGGCCCATGAGCTCACGCACCTGGCCGAGCCAAGCCACAACGAGCGCTTCCACAAGCTGCTCGCCCAGGCCTACCCGGACGAGCGCCTCGCCCGCGCGCTGCTTCGGCAGGACCCGCGGGCCCTTGCGGAGGTGGCGGCCGAGCGCACGCCGGCCGAACGCGCCGGTTGAACCCCATACGCAGTCTCGCTCTTCTCGCCACGGAGCCACGCCGACTGAACCCCCATGCGCAACCTCGTTTTTCTCACCACGGGGTGATTGTGCATGCAATTCTTTGAACCAATACACGCGCAGCCTCAAGAAGCCGAGCCCAGCTGGCGAGAAAAACGAGGTTGCGCGTGAATTGGTTAAGAAAAAAGCACGCGCAACCTCGCGAGAACGAAAAGCGAGGTTGCGCGTGCAGAAAAACGCGCCGACGAAGCGGGGTGGGGCTACTTCTCGACAGCCTCGCCGCCCCAGTTCTTGCGACCGAGCTCAGTCCACTCGGGCTCCTCGTCAGGCAGGGAGCCGGACTTCTTGGTGAAGAGCTCGCGCAGGCAGTGGTAGGCCACGAAGACGCCCAGAATCACGATCAGGATCGCGAACACGAGCTGGAGTCCCGACGTGGCGATGACGGCCATGCCGCTGGCGGAGAGCGCCTTCACGCAGGCGATGATCGACTGCACCAGCGAGGTGAACGTGGAGACCAGAAGGAACGCCACGGGCACGTAGAGCATCCAACCCTTGCGGCCAGTGCACTTGCAGAACACGGCGAGGGCAATCATGGTCATGCCGCCGAGCAGCTGGTTGGACGCGCCGAACAGCGCCCAGATGTTGTTGTAGCCGCCGAAGGCGAGGGCGAAGCCGAGCACCAGGGTCACCACGGTGGCGAACCAGGTGTTGGAGCACACGCGCGCCACGGCGCCCTGCTCGGGCTGGGCCTCGACGGTGTCGTCACCCACGGCGAAGAACTCCTGGAACGAGAGGCGGCCGATGCGGGCCACCGCGTCGACGGAGGTCAGCGCGAGGGCGGAGACGCACATGGTCATGAACACCGTGGCGAGCGTGCCGTTGACGCCGAAGGCGGTCATGCCGCGGGCGACGCCCTGCGAGAAGATCTGGAACGGGGTCGCGGCGGCGCCGTTGACGTTGAGGGCACCCGTGCCGGCAGTGTTGAGGTCAGAGAACATGATGGCGGCCACGACGATGGCGAGCACGCCAACGAAGGACTCCAGGACCATGGCGCCGTAGCCCACGGGGAGCATGTCCTTCTCGCTGGAGACCTGCTTGGACGAGGTGTTGGTGGACACCAGGCTGTGGAAGCCGGACAGGGCGCCGCAGGCCACCGAGACGAAGAGCAGCGGGAAGATGTAGCTGCCCTTGCCGGCGAGCGCGGAGATGTCGGCGACCATCGGCGCGGTCATCGTGGCCTCGCCGCGCGAGCCGAGCACGAAGATGCCGATCACGGCGCACACGATCATGACGATCATCATGATCGAGGTGAAGTAGTCGCGCGGCTGCTTGAGGGTCTGGATCGGCATGGCGGCTGCGAAGAGCAGGTACACCGCGATGACGGCGAACCAGCCGTACTTGCTCAGGTACAGGGGAATCTGCATGCCCACGGCGAACATGAGCACGAACAGCACGACGGCGAGCAGGAGCTCCTTCCAGCCGGACAGGCCGAAGCGGCGGTTGATCCAGCCGAAGGCAATGGCCACAAAGGTGAAGAGGATCGAGATCGTGCCGGCAGCGCCGCCCGCGTAGGACTTCGCCACGTCGACCGAGCCGTCAGCGAGGTAGGTGGCCTGGAAGGTGCTGGCGACCATGTCGACGAACGCGGCGATGACGATGATCGTGAACAGCCAGCTGAAGATCAGGAAGAGCTTGCGGCCGGTGTGGCCGATGTACTTCTCGATGAGCTGGGCGAGGGACTTGCCGTTGTTCTTCACGCTGGCGTACAAGGCGCCGAAGTCGTGGACGGCGCCGAAGAAGATGCCGCCGACGAGCACCCACAGAAGCACGGGCAGCCAGCCGAACATCATAGCGGTGATGGTGCCCGTGACGGGGCCCGCGCCGCAGATGGAGCTGAACTGGTGCGAGAAGGCCGTGAAGCATGAGGCCGGCGAGAAGTTCTTCTCGTCCTCGAGGCGCTTGGCGGGCGTGATGGCATCGGGGTCGACGCCCCAGCTCTTGGCCAGCCAGCGGCCATAGAGCACGTACCCGGCGACCAGCACCACGGCCGCAACGAGCACGATGACGATTCCGTTCATAAGAATCCTCCCTTGATGGAAAACGGTGCCGGGATATCATGCGCCTCGCCTCTCCACCGCAACCTCACATCTTTGAATTGATAACGAGCACGAAACACGCTCACCGAGAAAATCAGCCCGCTCGCGACATGTCACGAGACGGCAGGCGCGGGCCCGCCCGCCCCCACGAGCTCGTCTCACCGCCCTAGCTGGGGGCCGCTCCGCACCCCCGGGGCCTCCGTGACGGAAGCGTCACCCGGGGTGGGGGCCGCTCCCTATATACTCGAGACGAAGAGAGGAGACCCATGCTGCGCATCCTGCTCGCCGAGGACGATCCGCTCATCGTGGAGGGGCTCTCCGAGCTGCTCGCCAACGAGGGCTTCGAGGTCGACGCCTCCCCCACCCAGTCCGGCTCCGTCGAGCTGGCCTGCCGTCCGCACGCCGACTACGCGCTCGCGCTTGTGGACCTGACGCTGGCCGAGGGCAACGGCTTTGCGGTCTGCAACGCCATAAAGCACGCCACTCCCGAGGTTCCGGTGATCTTTCTCACCGCCGCCGACGACGAGCTCAACACCGTGACCGGTCTCGCCATGGGCGCGGACGACTACGTGGCCAAGCCCTTCCGCCCGCGCGAGCTCGTGGCGCGCGTGCAGGCCGCCATCCGCCGCTCCCGACCGGAGCGCGCCGTGTTGCGCCTGGGGCGCGTCACCATTGACCCGGACCGCGCCCACGTCGAGAAGGACGGTCGCGAGGTCACGCTCTCGGCGCTGGAGTACCGTCTGCTGCTGCTCTTTGCCAAGAACGCCGGGCGCCTGGTCACGCGCGACATGATGCGCGACGCCCTCTGGGACGACGCGGGCGCCTACGTGGAGGAGAACACGCTCTCCGTCTACATCAAGCGCCTGCGGGACAAGCTGGAGGACGACCCCTCCTCGCCCGAGCTCATCGTGACGGTCCGCGGCCTCGGCTACAAGGCGCGGGGCTAGGGGGCGCGCCGTGTTCCTACGCAACCGCGAGGTCATGCGCCTGGTCTGGGCGCTTCTCGCCGTCGGCGCGGCAGGCTCGCTCGCTGCCTGGGCGTGCCTAGGCGCCGCCGCTGCCGTGGCAGTGGCGCTGACGGCGGCGGCCTGCGCCGTCGTGGCGCTCGTGGCGACCTGGGCCCGCTACCGCGCGCTCGCGAGGCTCGCCTCCCAGGTTGACGACGTCCTGCACGGCGCGCGCGACGTGAGCTTCGAGCGCATGCGCGAGGGCGAGCTCGCGATCCTGGCGTCGGAGCTCGACAAGATGACCAGCCGCCTGCGCCTGGCGAACGAGGGCCTCGAGGGCGAGAAGAACGCGCTGGCAGACGCGCTGGCAGACATCTCCCACCAGCTCAAGACCCCCCTCACGTCCCTAGCGCTCATGACAGCGCTGGTGCGCCGCGAGCTCGCCGGCGAGGCCGGCCACGAGGGCCAGCTCGCCCGCCTGCGCACGATGGAGCGCCTCGAGGACCGCGTCAAGTGGCTCGTCGCCTCCCTGCTCAAGCTCGCGCGCATCGACGCAGGCGTGGTGAGCTTCGCGCGGGCCCACGTGGACGGCGCCGAGCTCGTCGCCCGGGCGGCCGAGCCCCTGGCGGTTGCCTTCGACCTGGCGGACGTGACGCTGGCGTGCGAGGTGGCGCCCGACGCCGGGTTTGAGGGGGACCTCTCGTGGACTGCCGAGGCGCTGGAGAACGTGCTCAAGAACTGCCTGGAGCACACCCCGGCCGGTGGCACCGTGCGCGTTGCCGTCACCGAGGACGCGCTTGCCTTCCGGATACGCGTGGCGGACACCGGGCCCGGCATCGCCCCCGAGGACCTCCCTCACGTCTTCGAGCGCTTCTACCGCGGCGGGGCAGATGGCGGGCAAGGCGTCGGCCCCGGGGCCGGCTCGGAGGTTGAGCCCACCGGCGTGGGGATCGGGCTCGCCCTCGCCCAGAGCCTCGTCACCGCACAGGGGGGCTCGGTGCGCGCTGGGAACGCCCCGGGGGGCGGGGCCGTCTTCGACCTCGTCTTCTTCAAGGCGGTGGTGTGACGGAACCGTCACGGGCGCGTCACGGGGCGGCAGGCTCCCCTCGCCATCATGGAGTCGGAACTGAAGGCACCTTTCAGGGAGGTCACGTGGACATCCTCCAGATCGAGCACCTCACCAAGACCTACGGGTCCGGCGACACCGCCGTCACCGCGCTCTCGGACGTGAGCCTCACCGTCGCCGCCGGCGAGTTCGTGGCCATCATCGGCAGCTCGGGCTCCGGGAAGTCGACGCTTCTGCACCTCATCGGCGGCGTGGACCGGCCCACCTCGGGCACCGTGCGCCTGAACGGTGAGGACGTCTTCAGGCGTTCGGACGAGGAGCTCGCCGTCTTCCGCCGCCGCGAGGTGGGGCTGGTGTATCAGTTCTACAACCTCGTGCCGGTGCTCGACGTGGTGGAGAACATGTGCCTGCCCGTGCTCATGGACGGCAGGCCCGTCAACGAGGCGCGCCTCACGGACATGCTCCGGGTCCTCGGCCTGGAGGGCCGCGAGCACCACCTCCCCAACCAGCTCTCCGGCGGGCAGCAGCAGCGCGTGGCCATTGGGCGCGCCCTCATGAACGCCCCGGCGGTGGTGCTGGCCGACGAGCCCACGGGCAACCTCGACTCCAGGAACTCCGCCGAGATCATGGGTCTGCTGCGCAGGTCAAACCGCGAGCTCGGCCAAACGCTCATCGTGATTACGCACGACGAGGACGTCGCCCTCTCGGCCGACCGCGTTGTCGCCCTCGAGGACGGCCGCGTGGCCTCAGACACCCGGACGAGGTGACCCGCATGACACCCAGAGGCAGCGGCACCCGCGGCGCACGACCCGGCGAGAAGGACCTCGCCACGCGCGCCAGGCACCTCCCGCGCAACGTCTTCGCAAGCTTCACCCTGCGCTCGCTGGCGGCCAACCGCGTCCGGTCGGCCGTGACCGTAGCGGGCATCGCGCTTGCCACGGGCCTGCTCATGGCGGTGCTCGTGAGCGTGACGAGCCTGCAGAACGGCCTCGCCAACCAAGGTCGCAAGAGCGACGGCGTCTGGCAGGTGGCCTTCCCCAACACCGACGAAGCCGAGCTCCAGCGCCTGCGCGAGGCCGCCGGGGACCGGCTCGACCGCCTGGCAACCCAGCGCGACCTTGGCTCCGCCGCCTTCTCCGAGGAGGGCGCGGAGCGCAACGGCACCTTCCTCACCGTGGTGGCACTGCCCGAGGAACAGGGCGACACCTCACGGGCCATGGGCGACGACGCCTACGACGTCATCAACGAGCCCGAGGTCGTTGAGGGACGGCTGCCCGAGGCGCCCGGGGAGATCGCCGTTACCACCAGCCTGCTCGACGAGGAGCCCACCCCCGGCGCCAGCGAGCTTCCCGGCGTGGAGGCGGGCATCGCCTCCGACGGGCCGATCCAGGTGGGAAGCAGGCTCACGCTGACGCTTGGGCGACGCTACTCCCCGAGCACGAGCGGCACGTCCCCCGTGTCCACCGGGTCGAGCGAGACCTATGAGAGCGTCGTCACCGGCACCAACCCGGACGGCACGCCCAGGGTGGAGCCCGGGGACATCGCCGAGACCCTCGAGGCCGTGGGCGACCCCAGGACGTACACCGTGGTCGGCGTCGTCTCCCCGGACTGGTCGGTCCCGGGATACCTCGCCTACGTGAGTCCGGACGAGACGGGCGGCTCCACCGAACCCCTCATGAACGCGCGCTTCTCGACCACCTGCACGAGCCGCGCGGACCTCGACGCCCTCGTGGAGTCCGTGCGGCCCGGCGGCGGCGAGAGCGGCTACTACGTCAACGAGGGCCTGCTCACCTACGAGGGCCTTGGCAGGGACCGCTTCGCCCTTGACACCGTGGGCATGTTCGCCGCCACCCTCGCGGTGACGATCGTCGCCGCCGCCGTGTCCCTCATCTCCAACTCCTTTGCCATCTCCGTCTCGGAGCGCACGCGCCAGTTCGGGCTGCTGTCCTCGCTCGGAGCCTCAAAGCGGCAGCTCAGGCGCACCGTCCTTCTGGAGGCGGCGGTGCTCGGCGTGGCCGGGGTGCCCCTGGGGATGCTGCTGGGCGTGGCCGGCGCTGCCGTGGCCTTCACCGTCACCGGCGACGGCTGGGCCTCGATGGTGGGAACCGAGACTGCCGTGACGCTCGTGGTGCGCCCGTGGTGCGTGCTTTTGACCGCCGTGCTCGCCTGCGCGACGCTCCTGGTGAGCGCGGCGGTCCCGGCTGTGCGCGCCGGGCGCGTGCCCGCCGTCGACGCCATCCGCCAGGCCCAGGACGTGCGCCCCAGCCGCCGGCTCCGACGCGTCTTCTCCCGACGACGCCACGCCATGGACGACCTCTCCGCGGACGGCAGGCGCCCGCGCGGCCTCGCGGCGCTCGTCGGCGGAGTGCCGGCGTTTCTCGCCCGGCGCACGCTCGCCGTGTCCGCGAGCAAGTCGCGCGTCGCCGTGCTCTCGCTCGCCGTCTCCGTGACGCTGCTCGTGACCGCTGGCGTGGTGGGCGACCTGCTCTCCGCGGGCCTCGACGTCTCCACGGACTCGATGGGGCCCTACGACCTCCGGGTCGTCGTCGCGGACGCGGCCGAGGAGGGGCAGGCAGGCGCGGACGGCGGGTCGAGCGGCGCCGCGGCAGCCGGGGGCTCCCCCGCCCTCAGCGCCGCGGACGACCTCCTTGCCCGGATCTCCGGAATCGACGGCGTGAGCGCCGCCGCCTACGTGGGCGAGGGCACGGCCACGGTGCGCCTCTCCAAGGGGCTGCTTGACCGCGACGCCCTCGCCGATGCGAGCGATTCGACCACCGCGCCGGTGGACGGGTCCGGCTACGCGACCGCCAGCGTCATGTGTGTGGACGACGACACCTGGTACTCCCTTGCGGACTCGGGCGTGATCGGCCTCGCGGACGCCGACCCCTCCGAGCTCCAGGCGGTCCTCGTGGGGGCCCTGGACGTGAACGACGGCCAGCGCTACGGCGTCCGGAGGGTCAGCCCTGCGGACGCGGCCGGCACGGCGGAGCTCCTCGTCCTCTCCCCGCGCGAGGGCTACGGTGACCCCGTAGCCTCCTACGACCACACGGACGCGGTCGACGGCTACGCGGCCTACTACACGCCCACGGGGGCCGAGGACACAGACAGCCAGCTCATCGTGCCCGTCGAGGACGCCGTGGCCAGATCGACCAGCGTGCCGGTGGTGGCCGTGGCGGACGACCTCGGCGACGGCTTCCCCCTGTCCGCCTCCTCCCTGCGCGTGAACTTCCCCACCCTCGTCATGCCCGCGAGCGCCGTGCGCGAGACCCCCGACGCGCTCCAGGCCCTTCTCGACAGCTACCGCAACCTCTGGGTGGAGTACGACGCGAGGCTCGCCGAGGGCGCCGCCGACGCCAAGGTGCTCGGGGCCATGGAGGACGCGGTCGGCGACACGGGGGGCGTGAGCCTGCTCAGGAGCGACAACATCGCAGCCCTCGCACGGGACGCGAGGGCGAGGTCCTTCACCGCCCAGGTCTTCCTCTACTGCTTCGCGGCGATCATGACGGCCATCTCGGTGGCCAACGTCTTCAACACCATCGCGTCGGGGATGATGCTGCGCACGCGCGAGTTTGCCGCGCTGCGCTCGGCTGGGATGGGCGGCCGCAGCTTCCGCCTGATGATGCTCGTGGAGTGCGCAGACTACGCGGTGCGCGGCCTCCTCATCGGCGCCGCGCTCTCCCTGCTGGTGGAGCTCTTCCTCAACCGGGCGATGGCCATCTCTGTGTCCGGGCTTGCCTTCGAGGTGCCGTGGGGCCACATCGCGCTGGCGTTTGCGGTGGTCGTGGCCGCGCTCGCAGCGAGCGTGTCCTACGCGCTGCACAAGACCCACGCGATGAACCTCGTCGAGGCCCTCCGCGCCGACGCGCTCTAGCCGGCGAGAAGGGCTCGCCGGGCCGTCACGGCGACGCCCCGGCGAGCCGGGGGCCGCCGGGGCGTCGCCGCGCGGGCCCCTCGGGCCAGCGTCCTTCTCGTCAGCTATCTCTTGGCCGCGTCCGGGCCCGGGGCCGGCGGCACCTTGGAACCCTCGCCAGCCTGGCCCGCGGCGAGCATCTGCTCGAACATGGAGGCCGTCTGCGTGAAGTCGCTCGGCAGGACCACCGTGGAGGCCTTGCCCGTCTTGGCGAAGTCGCTCATCATCTCGGTCCACTGCGTGAACATGAAGAGCTGGTTGGCCTCCACGTCCGAGACGCCGGTCTCCTGGATGGTCTCGAGCGACTCGCGGATGCCCGCGGCGATGGCCTTGCGCTGGTTGGCGATGCCCTCGCCGGCCTTCTCCATGGCCTCGGCCTCGGCCTGGGCCTCGGTCACGCGACGGATGCGGTCGGCCTCGGCGAGGTCCTGCGCGGCGGCCTTGGTGCGCTGGGCGGCGTTGATCTGGTTCATGGAGTCCTCGACCTCGGCCGGCAGCGCGATCTTGGTGATGAGCGTGGAGACGAGCGTGAAGCCGTAGGCGTCCATCTGCTCGGAGACGGTGGCGTTGACGTCCTTGGCGATGTCGTCCTTCTTGGCGAAGACCTCGTCCAAGGTGTAGACGGGGATGGAGCTGCGCAGGGCGTCAGTGATGAAGTCGCGCATCTGGGCCACGGGCTGCTGGAGCATGTAGTAGCTCTTGTAGACGCCGGAGTCCTGCGGGGCGGCACCACGCTCGTAGCTCACGTGGTACTGCGCGGAGATCTCGAGGCCGATGGTAACGTTGTCCTCCGTCTTGACGTCGATGTTGAAGCCGTTCTTCATGGTGCGCAGGCTGACCGTGGCCGCCTTGCGGTCCACGAACGGGATCTTGGCGTGGAAGCCCGCCCCCACGATCTGGTGGAACTTGCCAAGCCGCTCGATGATCACGGCGTGCTGCTGCTTGACGACGTAGAACAGGTTTCCGGTCACGAGGCCTACGAAGAGGAACACGACGAGCACGATCAGGACGAACGTGATGAGCTGCGGCATGGGGCGCTCCTTTGGACGGACGGCGCGGCGCGCGGGGCGGCCGGCCCGCTTACGTATTCCTAGCATACCCCGCTGGCCGGACGACAATATACTGGGGGAGACAAATCAGCACGAGGAGGGAGCCCGCCATGGCCAAGCACCGCCTCTCCCACATGGAAGACCCGCAGGTAGATCCCTTCAGCGCTGGCGAACCCGAGCTCCCGTGGTCGAGCGGGGACGAGCCGTCCGCCGACGAGCTTGACCCGGCGGGCGGCGAGGAGGCCCTGGCGGCCGAGGCGGGGCCGGGGGGCCTCGGGGAGGCGGACGGCCCTACGGACGACGGGCGGGATGGGGGCTACGTGGCACCCAGGCGCCAGGACTCCCGCTACGACGCCCCCTCCACCGACGAGCGGCAACGGCGGCGCCCGCGTCGCAGTCGCAGGCCGCCTGAGCTTGGGCTTGCGCCCGAGCAGGTCGCCGCCCTCCGGGCCCAGGTCGCGCGACGCAGGAGGTTCCTCTGGGCGCTCGTCGCGATCATCTTGGTCGCCAGCTTTGCGGCACCGGTCGCGAGCTGCGTGGCGGACGCCGTCGGCGGGGTCGTGGACGCGGTCGAGGGCGTCTTCGCCGACGACGAGCCGGCGGGCGGCTGGTCGGACGCCTTCTCGGACTCCGACGCGAGACCCTACTTCACGGACGCCGGGGACGCCGAGGGGGAGGCCGTGCTGGAGGCGCTCGACGCGCGGATGGAGGTTCTTCTCGCCGACCCGTCGTCCGGCATGCTGCACGAGCTCGTGGCGAACCACCTCTCCGACAAGCTGCTCTCGCTTCTGGGCTACACGGCCGACGAGCTGGGCATCGACGTCGACGCCTGGGCAACGTGGTACCTCGGCCAGGTAAGCTTCGAGATGGACTCCGCCTACGCCGACGGGGGCTCGGGGACGGCCTACGCCTACGTCACGGCGCCAGACGCGAACGAGATCGTCTGGGACTTCTACGACGAGGTCTCCGACTACCTCCTCGACAACGACCTCTGGGGCCACTATGGCAGCGCGGACAGCGTCGCCCTGCCGAACGCGGAACAGCGCGAGCACATCCGGTCCGCCTTCGACGAGGTGACTGCCGCGGCCGAGCCGGTAGAGCCGGTACTCCTGAGCGCCTACGTGGACTACGTCGGCGGCGAGTGGGTCGTGGACGAGCAGGACCTCGTGGACTCGCTCTCCGACGCCCTCTGGCTGTACTAGACGCGCCGTGCGGCCGGGCGGACAGTCGCGCGGCGAGGGTGACGGCGCGCTCAGGCGGGCGAGGGCGGGTGGCGCGGAAGGCGGCGGGGCCATCCCGCGAGGCGGCCTGCCGTCGCAGGCGGCGTCCGGCCGCAGGCGTACAATGTCCAGGCATAATCCGTCCGAGGAAGAGGGGACCTATGGACACCACAACGCCCGACAACGTATCCGTCGCAGCCGCCGCAGCAGAGCGTCCCGCGCCGTTCGAGCGCGCCCGCGGGAAGTTTGGCTTCGGGTGCATGCGCCTTCCGCAGCTCGAGGACAAGACCGTCGACCTCGCCGCTTTCACCGAGATGGTGGACGCCTTCCTCGACGGCGGCCTCAACTACTTCGACACCGCCCGCCCCTACCTCTCCGGCAACTCCGAGCCCGCGCTCGCCGCGGCGCTCACCTCCCGCCACGACCGCTCCGAGTTCGTGCTGGCTGACAAGCTCTCCCCCAGCTCCTTCGAGCGCGCCGAGGAGATTCGCCCGCTCATCGAGGACCAGCTGCGCACCTGCGGCGTGGACTACTTCGACTACTACCTCATGCACTCGCAGGGCATGGGCAACTACCCCAAGTACCGCGAGTGCCGCGCCTACGAGCAGGCCTTCGAGGCCCGCGACGCCGGGCTCGTGCGCCACGTGGGCCTCTCCTTCCACAGCTCGGCCGCCTTCCTTGACCAGATCCTGACCGAGAACCCCGACATCGAGTTCGTGCAGCTCCAAATCAACTACCTCGATTACGAGAGCGGCGTCATCCAGAGCAGGCTCTGCCTCGAGACCGCCCGCGCCCACGGCAAGCCCGTCATCGTGATGGAGCCCGTCAAGGGCGGGCGCCTCGTCAACCTGCCGCCCGAGGCCGTCGATGCCCTGGCCGCGGCGGGCCCGGGCTCGCCCGCCAGCTACGCGCTGCGCTTTGCGGCGGGGCTGCCCGGCGTGGAGATGGTGCTCTCGGGCATGGGATCGATGGACATGGTGCGCGACAACGTGGCCACGTTCTCCCCGTTCACCCCCCTCTCGGAGGCAGAGCTCGCGGCCGTCGAGCGCGCGGCGGAGGCCCTGCGCGGCCAGAACGTCATCGGCTGCACCGCCTGCCGCTACTGCGTGGACGGCTGCCCCAGGAAGATCAACATCCCCGACCTCTTCTCCTGCCTCAACGCCAAGCGCGCCTACAACGAGGACTCGGCCGGCTTCTACTACAAGTCGGTCCACACCGGCCACGGCCACGGCCTGGCCTCCGAGTGCGTGGGCTGCGGCAAGTGCGAGGCGGCCTGCCCCCAGCACCTCCCCATCCGCGAGCTGCTCAAGGACGTCGCCGCCGAGTTCGAGACCGAGCAGGCCTCCTAGGCGAGAAGGGCGCGGCGGCGCCAGCGCCGGCCCGCCGACACGGTGCGCATCACGTCGGCCGCGGCCCGGGCCCCCAGGCCGCGGCTGTGGTTCGTTACGGCGGGGTCCCGTCCTTCTCGCCCCGCCCGCCCTTTCTCCCAGACCGTTCTTCTCGCCATGTGAATACGAGCGGGCCGAACGGGGAACAACAAAGTGTCCAAAACCAGCCGACCCCGAGGAGGCCACATGAGCGACCCGAGCACCGAGACGAGCGAGGCCTCCCACCCCGCCTTCCACACCGCGATCTTCCCCTCCGGCGGCACGGAGCACACGCTCGTCCCCGCCGCCGACGGCCCCACGCCGATCGAGGGACGCCTGCGAAAGGCGCCGCTGCGCGTGCCGGACAACTACGAGTCCTGCAGCGGCTTCACGCTCTTCGGTCGGCGCATCAAGACGCTGCTCTACTCCACGGACGTGGCTGCCATCCGCAACTCCAACGCGGACGCCATCTTTGCCGTCTACCCCTTCACCGCCCAGCCCGCGATTACGCAGGCCCTGCTCACGGTAGCCGAGGCCCCGCTCTTCGTGGGCGTGGGCGGCGGCACCACCACGGGCCGGCGCGCTGCCGAGCTCGCCGCCGTCTCGGAGATGCAGGGGGCAGCGGGCGTGGTCCTCAACTCGCCCGCCACCCCAGACATGGTGGCGCAGGTGGTCTCCACCGTGGACATCCCCGTTGTCGCCACGATCACGCGCTTTGACAACGAGGCCGCCGAGAAGATCCAGGCCGGCGCCCGCATCATCAACGTCGCCGCGGGGCGCGCCACCGCCGACGTCATCCGCGAGCTGCGCGCCGCCTTCCCGGCGCTGCCGATCATCGCCACCGGCGGCCGCAACGACGAGGCCGCGGCGGCCACGGTGGCCGCCGGCGCCAACGCGCTCATCTGGGCGCCGCCGAGCGTCGTGGAGCTCCAGCGGGACATGATGGTCCGCTACCGCGAGAAGGCCGGGGCCGAGGCGCAGGCCGCCGGCGAGGAGAAGCCCGTCGCCACCGTGGTGGGCGTGCCCGACATCACCGACATGCCGGTGGCTGACGTCCCGAACGGCGTGGTGGAGAGCGTCTCCCCCGAGGTCGAGGAGGTCGAGCAGATCGGCGACGAGGACTTCGTGAGCCCCTATCGGGGACGCCTGCCCCGCCTCGCCTTCCACACGCGCCGTCTGTTCTAGCGCCGTCGCGCTGCCCTTCTCGCCGGACGCTCTTCTCGTTAGCGCCTTTTCGTCAGCTGCCTTTTCGCCAGCTCGCGCTAAGTCACGCAATGTCAGTCTCAAGCGTGACTTAGCGCGAGTTGACGCTCCTCAACTCACCAAAAGTCACGCTTTTCGCCGCCAAAACGTGACATTGGACGAGCCGACGAACGTCAGCTCGCTCAAAGTAGCGTCCGGGCGGCTAGGGCACGGGCGGCCGGGGCGAGAAGAGCGTCCCGCGGGAAAGCCGGGCGCTCAGCGCCGAAGTAGCGAGCCCCAGTCCGGCAGGGGCATTCTCCCGGAAAGGGCGAGCGGCGAGTCCGCCTTTGGCACGCCATACAGCTCAAGCTTCCTAACGAGCTCGTCCGCCCCGGCCGCCTCCTCGTAGGTGAAGCGCAGCACCGAGACGTCATACGAGGTTATGAGCCCCTCGCGGCTCCGCTGGGCGAGAAGCACCTCCTCCGGGGACCTGTCGGCCGTCATCGCAGGATCGACGAACTTTCCCGCGCCGTCGCACTCCCCCACGATGACGCGCCCGTCTGCGCGCACCCAGGCGAAGTCAACCCGAAAGGCTCGTCCCGGGCGAAGCGGGTCGGGCACCCGCACCTGCAGCTCGGGAAGCATGTACCCTTGCTCGATCATCACCGCGCGCCCTATTGACTCCCCGCCGCTCTCCGCGCGGCCGTCCGCGCACGCCAGCGTCCGCAGCGCGCCGGTCACGCCTCGGCACGACCCCTCTCGCGCGAGGAAGTACCCCTCGAGCGCCTCCCTCCTGCCCGGCCGCCCGCGCACGACCATGTCGGCGACGACCATCCCCTCCCTGAAGCTCATCCAGCGGAGGCTGTCGAGCGCAGTGCGGGCAAGCGGCGTCACCAAGACGCCAGAACGCCTGACCGGCTCCTCCTCCACCCCGCCGTACGATCCGAGGTCGACGCGGTGATAGTGCACGCGCTCGGTTCGCGCCGGCCATGAGGTGCCGGGGGCCACGACATGGAGGGGGCGCTGCTGCGCATACGAGACGTTCGCCCCGAACGCAAGGGCCGCCGAAGGCCCGCAGAAGACCCAGTCGGGATGCATCAGCTGCATACCCCGCATGATCGAGAGGGTTCTTTGCGTCGGGCCGAGGCGCTCCCACTCGTCTCGAAGGGCGTAGAGCCCACGCTCCGGCGAGACAATCTCACCGTCCTCGCCGAGCCTGCGCCGAAGGGCGACGCGCAGGCGGTGTGACGGCGCCGGCACGCATGCCCCCTCGCCGTCCTCGTCCTTAAACAGCGCCCGCACTTCTTGCTCGACCCTTGCGCTCATAATGCCCCCCTTGCGTGAGGGGATTGTTTCACGAAAGCGCCGGCAGAATTGTGATTGATAATTTAGTTGATATATTATATTTTTGAAGTTGATATTGTTTTAAAGGGCTTTCGCAGGTCGTAGCCTTTGGAGACTGCAGTAAGTCAGAAGAGAGATTGGTGCAATCCGCAGAAGGTCGGTTTTTCTCGGCAATCGGGGCGACCGGAAACGGAGAGCACGTCAAGCCAGACCCCTTAACGCAACAAGGAGGCAAGGGGGACGGAGGCCTTTGTCACGGTGGGGGCTCAGGTGGGACAAGGGACAGGGGCGTGACGAAAGCCTCCGTCCCCCTTGTCCCACCCTCCGTCTTCCGTCGCGTCTCTTTTGTCATAGTCGAGGCGGGCCAAAACGGCTCCGAGCGTGCATAATGGTGGGAGCCGCGTTCAGCCTGCCAGCCAACACCCGAGGGGAGCCACGCATGAAGGAACTTGAGGACCGCATTCGCCAGGACGGAATCGTTCGCGAGGGCAACGTCCTCAAGGTCGACAGCTTCCTCAACCACCAGTGCGACGTGGCGCTCTACGACCGCATGGGCGCCGAGTGGGCCCGCCTGTTTGCGGGCAAGCGCGTCGACAAGATCTTGACCATCGAGTCCTCGGGCATCGGCATCGCATGCGTGGCCGCCACGCACTTCGACAACGTCCCCGTGGTGTTCGCGCGCAAGACCGAGTCCAAGAACATGGACGGTGACCAGTACCGCACGCAAATCCGCAGCTACACCAAGGGGCGCGAGTACCAGGTCATCGTGGCCAAGCGTTTCCTCTCCCCCGGCGAGCACGTCCTGGTGATCGACGACTTCATGGCCATGGGCTGTGCCATGAACGGCCTGCTCCAGATCTGCGAGGAGGCCGGCGTCGTGGTCGAGGGCATCGGCATCGCCATCGAGAAGGGCTTCCAGCCCGGCGGCGCACAGCTGCGCGAGCGCGGCTACCAGGTAGAGTCGCTTGCCATCGTGCGGTCCATGGACACCGAGACCGGCCTCATCGAGTTCGCGTAGGCAGTCTGAACAAGCAGGACGTGCGTCTTGGTGACGTGGGCAGCTGGCCCGCGTGAACGGGTTTGGCGCTCCTCGCGCAAAGCAACGCTTCGACAGCAAAATGGTGACTTTGGACGAGCCACATGTCAGATGGCTCGCTCAAAGTCACGTTTTCGTGCGCCATCCGTGACTTTGAGCGAGTTGTGGCGACGTAACTCGCGCAAAGTAACGTTTCATAGCCGAAAAGCGTGACTTAAAACGAGTTGGCGCTACTCAACTCGCGTAAAGTCACACTTCTCCTACGAAAAACGTGACTTAGAGCGAGTCGCATCGCCCAAACTCGCGCAAAGTCACGCTCGCGGTGCCTGCAGCGCCCGTCACGCTCGCGATACCTGCGGCGCCTGCAGCGCCCGTCACGCTCGCGGTGCCTGCGGCGCCCGTCACGCTCGCGGCGCCCGCAGCGCCCGCGGCGCGGACACCCGCCGTGCTTCGAGCGTCGCTGCTCCGTGGTCCTTCTCGCCCGCCGGCAAAAAAAGCCCCATTTCCCTGTTGACATATGAGCGTGCCCTCATATAATCATTGTCAACCAGAACATGTGAGCATTTGTTCAGATGTTCAGAATGAGACGGGAGTCGGGACGACGCACAGCGCCGGGAAGGGAGCCGCATGGCAGAGGAGATCGCAGTCGGCGAGGCCCCGTCCGAGATGCCGGACGAGGAGCTGCTCTACGACCTCGCCGACCTCTTCAAGGTCTTCAGCGACACCACGCGCATCAAGATCCTCTTCGCCCTCCTGGGCCGAGAGCTCTGCGTGGCGGACATCGCCGAGGAGACGGGAACCACCCAGAGCGCGGTCAGCCACCAGCTGCGCACGCTCAAGTCCGCGCGCCTGGTGCGCTTCCAGCGCGACGGGCGCAACGTGCTCTACTCGCTCGCCGACGACCACGTCTACACGATGCTCAACCAGGGCATGAGTCACATCTGCGAGTAGCAGGCGAGAAGAACGGGACGAGGAGGACCTCCCCCGGAAAGGAGCCCACCATGCGTAAGTCATTCAAGCTCGACGAGATCGACTGCGCCAACTGCGCGCAGAAGCTCCAGGACGCCATCTCCAGGCTTGAGGGCGTCGAGAAGGCCAGCGTCAACTTCCTCACGCAGAAGCTCACGCTCACTGCGCCCGACGAGGTCTTCGATGACGTGCTCGACCGCGTCGTCGCCCTCACCGCCGACCTCGAGCCCGACTGCGAGATCGTCCGCTAGGCACCCGGCCGCCTCGCGCGGCCTTTCTCGTGACCATTATATGCACGTATGTTCATAAGTTCATTTGGAGAGGAAGCATGAACAAGAAGCAGAGGCGCTGGCGCAACCGCATCGTCGCGGCTATCGCCATCTTCGCCGCCATCATGGTCGTAGACAAGACGGGGCTTCTCGCCCGGGCGTTTGGCGGGGCCGCCGCCTACGTGGCCTTTGCCCTCTACCTGGTGCCGTTCCTGATCTCCGGCCACGACGTCCTGGCCAAGGCGGCGCGCAACATCCGTCGCGGCGAGGCCTTCGACGAGGCGTTCCTCATGACCGTCGCCACCATCGGCGCCTTTGCGACGATCCTCTTCCCCGACACCGAGTCCCAGGCCGCCGAGGGATGCGCGGTCATGCTGTTCTACCAGGTCGGCGAGCTGTTCCAGAGCTACGCGGTGGGCAAGAGCCGCAAGTCCATCTCCGAGATGATGGACATCGCGCCCGACTACGCCAACGTCGAGCGTGACGGCGAGCTCGTGGAGGTCGACCCCGACGAGGTCGCCGTGGGCGACGTCATCGTGGTCAAGCCGGGAGAGCGCGTGCCCATAGACGGCGTGGTCGTCGAGGGCTCGAGCCAGCTTGACACCGCCGCGCTCACCGGGGAGTCCATCCCGCGCCACGTCGAGGCGGGCGCCGACGTCATCTCCGGCTGCATCAACATGACCGGCATGCTCCACGTCCGGACCACCAAGCCCTTCGGCGAGTCCACGGTCTCCCGCATCCTCGAGCTCGTGGAGAACGCGAGCGAGAAGAAGGCCAAGACCGAGAGCTTCATCACGCGCTTCGCCCGCGTCTACACGCCCGTCGTGGTCTTCGCCGCGCTTGCCCTGGCCGTGATCCCGCCGCTTCTGGGGATGGGCGCCTGGACCGACTGGGTCATGCGCGGCCTCACCTTCCTCGTGGTCTCCTGCCCGTGCGCGCTCGTGATCAGCGTGCCGCTCAGCTTCTTCGGCGGCATCGGCGGCGCGTCCAGGATCGGCGTGCTCGTGAAGGGCTCCAACTACCTCGAGCTGCTCTCCAAGGTGGACACCGTGGTCTTTGACAAGACCGGCACGCTCACCTCCGGCACCTTCAACGTGGTAGCCGTCCACCCCGAGGCCGGCGTTGACCCAGACTACGTGCTCTCCAACGCCGCCTACGCAGAGGCGTTCTCCGACCACCCGATCGCCGTCTCCCTGCGCGCCGCCTACTCCGGCACAATCGACCAGTCCCGCATCGCCGACGTGCGCGAGGAGTCCGGCCACGGCGTCTCCGCGCACGTGGACGACCACGTGGTGCTCGTCGGCAACGACCGCCTCATGGAGGAGTACGGCACGCGCTGGCACGACTGCGACCTCACCGGCACGATCCTTCACGTCACCGTCGACGGCGCGTACGTCGGCCACATCGTCATTGCCGACGTGGTCAAGGAGGACGCCGAGGCCGCCATCCGCGACCTCCACGCCGCCGGCGTGAGGAGGTGCGTCATGCTCTCCGGGGACCGCCGCGACGTGGCCGAGGCGGTGGGCAAGCGGCTCGGGCTCGACGAGGTGCACGCGCAGCTCCTGCCCGAGGACAAGGTCTCCGAGGTCGAGCGCCTGCTTGCGAACGAGGCCGAGGGGCGCAGGCTCGCCTTCGTGGGCGACGGCATCAACGACGCGCCCGTGCTCATGCGCGCCGACGTGGGCATCGCGATGGGCGCGATGGGCTCCGACGCTGCCATCGAGGCCGCCGACGTGGTCCTCATGGACGACCACCCCTCCAAGATCGCCCGCGCCATGCGCGCGGCCCGCAAGACCATGAGGATCGTCTGGCAGAACATCGTCTTCGCCCTGGGCGTGAAGATCCTCATCCTGGTGCTCGCCGCCGTGGGCGTGGCCAACATGTGGCTCGCCGTCTTCGGCGACGTGGGCGTGGCCATGATCGCGATCCTGAACGCCATGCGCGCGATGCGCGTGGACCGCTAGGACTTCAAGCGGGCTTGCGGCGGACGGGCCGCACGGCAGCGGGAACACTTCCCTGCCGTGCGGCCCTTACCGTATGCCGGCCTAACGACGCGCTCGCAGCTAAGGCCCCGGCGTCACGCGGTCGGCGGCGGTGATCGGCCGCATGACGCGACAGGGGCTGCCGAGCGCCACCACGCCGGAGGGGACGTCCCGCGTGACCACGCTCCCCGCCCCGATGACCGACCCCGAGCCGATGGTCACGCCCGGCATCACCTTGACGTCCCCGCCGATCCACACGTCGTCGCCCACGGTGATGGGCAGGGCGCGCTCCAGGCCGCGGTTGCGCTCCTCGGCCACAAGGGGGTGCTGCGCCACGTACGCGCCGAAGTTGGGACCTATGAAGACGTGGTCGCCGATGGTGATGGGCGCCCCGTCCATGAGGTAGGCGCCGTGGTTGATGAAGGTCCCGTCGCCGATCCGCACGTTGTAGCCGTAGTCCACGAAGAAGGGCTCCAGGATCACCACGTCCCTGCCGACGGCTCCGAGCAACCCGCGCAGGACGTCGTAGCGGGCAGGGTCGCCGGGCTCCATCGCGTTCAGCCGGTGGCAGGCCTCGTCGGCGACTGCACGCTCGGCGAGAAGAACCTCGTCGAAGTTGGCGTCATACCAGAGCCCCGCGTCACGCTTGTCCTTCTCGGTCATGTGTCCTCCTTCCGCGTCCTCCCGTGCTGTCGTGTAGCCATGCGGCCGTGCAGCCGTGCAGCCGTGCTGTCGTGCAGCCCACGATACCGCATGCCGCGGCGTCGGCTACGCCAGGCGGGAGAGCTTGAGGCGCAGGATGCGGGACACGGACTCGTCGATGCGCCCCTCGGTGAGCTCGCCCGTGCCGACGGCGTCGATGACGCCCTGCCAGGCGGCGGCGAGGTCAGCCGGCATGAGCACAATGTCCACGCCGGCGAGAAGGGCCTCCACGGCCAGGCGGTCGTTGGGCAGGCTCGAGGTTGCCGCCCCCATGCCCATTGAGTCCGTGACGACGACGCCGTCAAAGCCGAGCCCCTCGCGAAGGAGCCCCGTCACCACCTCTGGGGAGACGGAGGCCGGGTCGTCGTCCCCGGTCACGCCGGGCAGGCTGAGATGGCCCACCATCACAAGGGGGACGCCCTCGGCAATGGCCGCCTCGAACGGGAGGAGCTCCTCGGCGCGCAGCTCGTCGACGTTCTTCTCGCTGTAGATGCGGGCGTCGTGGGAGTCCCCGAGCGCGCCGCCGATGCCCGGGAAGTGCTTCGCGCAGCAGAGCATGCCCGAGTCCGTGAAGCCACGCACCTGGGCGGCCACCATCGGCGACACCGCGTCCGCCGTGGCACCAAAGGCGCGCAGGCCCATCTCGCCGTCTGGGTTGTTGGCGATGTCCGCGTCCGGGGCAAAGTCCAGGTTGAATCCCAGCTCTCCCAGATAGCCCGAGATCCGGGCGGCCACGTCGTACGCGTAGCCCTCGTCCCCGGTGGCACCCACCTCGCACATGTTGCCCACGTTGTCCACGCCAAAGCCGGGGTTGCCGCCCACGCGCGAGACGGTGCCCCCCTCCTCGTCGACGGCCAGGAGGAGCGGGAGGCCGCTTGCCTCCCTGCCGTACGCCATCATGTTGGCGAGCATCTCTCGCGTCTGGTCGGCGTCGAGCAGGTTTGCCGCAAAGTAGACGATGCCTCCCACGGGCCGCTCGGCAAGCGCCCTGCGCGTGGTCTCGCCGGCCGCGGTCTGCACGCCCACGCCCGTCACCGCCTCGGGGCGCACCACGAAGAGCTGCCAGACCTTCTGCTCGAGCGTCATGGCCGCAAGCCTTTCCGCGACCTCCGCCTCAAGGGAGTCAGCCTGGCCGGCCGGGTCCTGCGTCGTGCCGGGGGCCTGGCTAGCCGGGTCCCGGACCTCGTCGCGGCCCTGGCCGGCGGGCTCGTCCCCGGCGGGTGCGCACCCGGACAGGACGAGCGACGCCCAGGACGCCCCAGCGGCGAGAAGAACCTCGCGACGGGGCAATACGAGTCTCTCCGACATGTGCCTCCCCTCGCGCGCGCCGGCCGCGGGCGCTTCGGTGCGCGGCCCCGCCCGACCGCTAGGCGCGGGCCAGGCGATCCTCCACGATGCCCATGAGCACGTCGCCGAGCTCGTGGCCGGCAACGCGCATCATCTGCGGGAAGCGCGAGTAGGTGGTGAGGCCGGGCATGGTGTTCACCTCGTTGAAGACGACCTCGCCCTCCGGCGTGACGAAGAGGTCCACGCGCGCCAGGCCCTCGCAGCAGAGCGTCTCATAGACGCGAACGCCCGTCTCGCGCACGCGGTCCAGCACGTCGGCGGGAAGCGCGGAGGGGCAGCGCAGCTCGGTGTTGGCGGACGGGTCCTTCTCGAGGTGGATGGCGAAGAAGCCGCCCTCCGGGACCACGATCTCGTCAGGCTCGCCCATCCAGATGCCGCGCGCGGCGTCGCCCACCACGGCGCAGCCGACCTCGACGCCGACGATGGCCTCCTCCACGGCGACCTTCTCGTCCAGCGCAAAGGCGGCCTCGAGCGCCTTTGCGTACGCGGCCTCGTCGGCGGCGCGGGAGACGCCGATCGAGGAGCCGCCGCGCGCGGGCTTCACGAAGACGGGGTAGCCGCCGCAGGCCTCGACGGCGGCGGCGCGGGCCTCGTCGGAGGCGCCGCGCCAGAGCACCTCGCAGCGCGGGGAGCGCGCGCCGGCCGCGGCGGCCAGGCGGTGCGCGGCGTCCTTGTCCACGCAGACGGCGCTCGCCATGACGCCGCAGCCCACGTACGGCACGCCGGCGACCTCGAGGGCGCCCTGGACCGTCCCGTCCTCGCCGCCCTGGCCGTGCAGGATCG
Organism: uncultured Atopobiaceae bacterium; assembly: GCA_944321515.1. Classification (GTDB taxonomy): domain Bacteria; phylum Actinomycetota; class Coriobacteriia; order Coriobacteriales; family Atopobiaceae; genus Thermophilibacter. The sequence goes on from CALULO010000003.1 coordinate 198,554, forward strand.
GCAGCGCGACGTCCACCGGGAGCGGACGAGCCAGGCCGTCGGGCAACTCCATGAGCCCCGAGCCCGGGACGGTCGCCACGCGCGGGAGGGTGGCGTCGTCCTCCCAGGGGTCAAGCGGGCTCGTGCCCGCCGGCACGAGCTTCCAGACGCCATCTCGCGTGATGCCAACGAGCACCAGCTCAAGGCGGTCGCGCAGTACCGAGATAACGTTGTCGGCGGACTTGCAGGAGATGTCGTGCTCGGTGGAGATACCCCCGAAGATGAGCGCTGCTCGCGTCATGACGCATCCTTTCGTTGCTTGTGGTCGCACCATTATACGGAGTGGCGCGGGGGGCGCGCCCCTCACTCCCGCGGCGTGTCGGCCACCGGGTGAGGCGGCTGGGCGGTGCGGCGAGGGCCGCGCCGCGCGGGGTCGCACCGGGCAGGCCGCGCCGCGCGGGGTCGCTTCCCGCGCCCGGCAGACGCGCCAGGGCGTGGGACGAAAACCTCCGTCCCCTTTGTCCCGCTACTCCTCCGGGTTGCGCGGGGGCACCAGGCCCGCGCGCTCAAGCGAGACGACGATGGGCACCACGACGACGAGCTGCAGGACGATGCCGGTGAGGCAGGTCGCGAACGACGTCATGAGCCAGGCCTCGAGGCTGTAGGAGCCGGCCGAGAAGATCAGCGCGCTGAGCACGCCGCGCACCACGCGGCCGGCGACCATAGCGCTCACGAGGGAGACGTAGAGGTCGCGGCTCGTGCTGCCGGTGCGGACGCGCTGGGAGAGTGCGCCGGAGACCAGGCCGTAGACCACGAGCTCGCAGGCCATCGGCGGCAGGACGGGCATGGCGGGCATGCCGGTGAGCAGGCTCGAGAGCACGGGCGCCAGGAGACCCGTCGCCGCGCCGGCGGCGGGGCCGGCCACCAGGCCGCAGATCATCACGGGGATGTGCATGGGGAGCCAGACGCTGCCGGCGTTGGGGATGGAGTGGAAGGCCATCGGCAGCACGATGCCGATGGCGGCGCAGACCGCGGCGATGACGATTCTCTTGACCTGGCTCATGAGTGCCTCCCCTTCCGTGCGCGCGGCTCGTCGTCAAGCCGGTAGCCGCGCGCCTCCATTGCAACGGAAAGCTCGTCCGCCCGCCGGAACGCGGACACGAATATCGGGACGAGCAGCCGAACATAGCTGACGGCGCGTCGCAAAATACCACGAGAAGAGACATCCCCGCAACGTATGCGCTGCGCCCAGATGATCTGGCGGCTCTCTCGCAGGAGCGTGGGCACAAACTGCACAGTCACGCCCACCGCGAGCGCCACCGGCTCCACCGAGAGCCCGACCCTGCCGAGCGGGGCGAGAAGGACGCGGACCCCGTCGATGAGCTGCTGGGGACGGGTGGTGGCCGTGAGCAGTGCGCCGAGCACCGCCACCGCTGCCACGCGGACGACGACGGTGGCGCCCTGGGCCGCGCCGGACGCGTTGAGCACGACGGGGCCGAGGGAGAGGGCGTCGCCCTGGGCGGCCGCGGCGGCGGGCGTCCCGGCCCCCGCGAGCGCGGGGCCGCCCCCAAAGAGCGCGTTCATCGCCAGGATGACGACGAGGAACCACCGCATGGCCCAGACCGGCTGGAGGGCGCGCCGCCATCCCACGCGAGAGAGCGCCGCCAGCGCCGCGCACCCCGCGCACACGGCAAGCAGGGCCCAGCCGCGCGCCGCCACCACGAGCGCGACGCAGACGAGCAGCCCCGCAAGCTTGGCGGCCGCCGGCGCGCGGTGCAGCGGCGAGTCCGCCCAAACGTACCCAGAGAGGGCCCTCATGAGGCGCCCCCCGCCTCGCGCGCCCGTGCAATCGCCGCCGCAAGCTCGCCCGCCGTGAGCGGCGCGCCCTCCACGTCGAGCCCGGCCCGGCGCAGAGCCGCGGCCGCCCGGGCGGCGCAGGCGGGCTCCAGGCCACGGTCCCGCATGAGCGCCGCGTCCCCGAGCGTCTCGCGCACCGGGCCGTCGAGCGTGACGCGCCCGCACTCGAGAGCCACCACGCGGTCGGCCGCCTCGGCGAGGACGTTCGCGTCGTGGCTCGCCACGACCACCGTGGCCCCCGCGTCGGTGGCGGCCCTGATGGCACGCACGCACGCCGAGCGAGAGCGCGGGTCCAGCCCGGCGGTGGGCTCGTCGAGCAGCAGGAGCTCGGGGCGCAGCGCAAGCACCGAGGCGATGGCGACGCGGCGCTGCTGCCCACCGGAGAGGGCGAGCGGCGACCTCCCGCCCAGCTCGTCGAGGGAGAGCCCCATGAGGGCGAGGGCCTCGGCCGACCGTGCGCGGGCCTCGGCCTCGGCCACCCCGCGGGCGCGCAGGCCAAAGCCCACCTCGCGCTCCACCGTCGTCTCAAAGAACTGCCGCTCCGGGATCTGGAAGACGAGCCCCACCGCCGCTGAGAGCCTCCGTGCGCCCGCGCCGCCGAGCGCGTCGGCGCCGTCCACCGCGAGCGCCCCTTCGTCCGGACGGACCATGCCGGCCATGACCTCGAGCAGCGTCGTCTTGCCCGAGCCGGTCTGACCCATAAGCCCGGTGACGCCGCCGGCAAGATCCAGCGTCACGCCGTCGAGCGCACGGACCTTCTCGCCCCCCGGGACGTCAAAGGCCAGGCTCACCCCCTCAAGGCTCAGCCGCACAGCGCCCTCACCAGTCCCTCCGTGGTGACCGGGCACGCCCCGGGAGCCGACGGGGCAACGACGCCGGCGTCCTCGAGCGCACGCCAGGTGCGCACCGCCAGCGGCGCCTCGAGCCCCGCGCGCGAGAGGAGCGCCTCGTCGACGAGGACGTCCGCGGGGGCGCCCGACGCCGCGACCTCGCCCGCGCACATGACGACCACGCGGTCCGCGCGGGCGGCGAGCTCCATGTCGTGCGTGATCCAGATGACGGTGGCGCCGCGCTCGCAGCGGAAGGCCTCCACCGCGCGGGTGAGCTCGTCGCGGCCCCGGGGGTCGATCATCGAGGTTGCCTCGTCGAGCACGACCACGTCCGGCTCGCAGGCGAGCACGGCCGCCAGGGCCACGCGCTGCTGCTGACCGCCGGAGAGCGTGTGGGCGTCGCGCCGCTCGAAGCCCGCGAGCCCGACCTCCCCCAGCGCGCGACGGGCCGCGGCGCGTGCCTGGCCCTCGTCGGCGCCGAAGTTGCGCGGCCCAAAGGCGACGTCCTCCCCCACCACCGAGGACACGAGCTGGTTCTCGGGGTTCTGGAACACCATCCCGCACGCGCGGCGCAGCTCCCAGACTCGGGCGGGGTCCGCCGTGTCGAGGCCGGCGACGGTGAGCGAGCCGGCCTGCAGGGCAAGGAGCGCGTTCAGGTGCCGGGCGAGCGTCGTCTTGCCGGAGCCGTTCTCGCCGATCACCGCCACGAGCTCGCCGGGGGCGACGTCGAGGTCAACGCCGCGCAGGTCCTCGCGGCCGCGGACGTAGCTGTGACGGACGCCGCGCGCCCTCACCGCCAGGCCGCCCGCGATCTCGCCCTCGACCATCTCGCCCCCTCCCGACGCCGTTAAATGACACAGCGTCAGCTACTTTAGCGCATCCGCCCGGCCCGCGAGACGTCATGCCCCGGCAGAACACCGCGCTTCTGGCAAAAGCATTGCCCTTCCGGCGAGAAGAACGTGACTTCCGGTGGGCCCGCCGGGCCCGACTCGCTCAAAGTCACGCTTTTCTCGCCGGAAGTGTGACTTCTAGCGAGTTCCGGGGGGCCGACTCGCTCAAAGTCACGAATTGCGTGCTCAAAGCGTGACTTCTAGCGAGTTTCCCATCTACAACTCGTTCAAAGTCACGCTTTGCCGGCCCAAAACGTGACTTCAAGCGAGTTCCGGGGTGGCGACTCGTTCAAAGTCACGCTTCTGGCGAGAAGAACGTGACTTTCAGCGAGCCCGCCGCCTCTGACTCACCCATAGTCACGTTTCGCCGTCCCCGGGCAGGCGTCGCACGTGCAGGCTGCGCGCGGGCGTCCGGCGTCCAGGCTGACGCCGTTATACCCACAAAACGATAACGAACCCACCCACGACCGCGGCGACCTGCGGTATCGTAGGGCCATCCACCACCAACCAAAGGAGGATGCGTGCTGCGCTTCGAGAGCTACGCCCGCCCCGAAACCCCCGAGGAGGCCTACGAGCTCCTACGCTCCGACCGCCTCGCTACCGTCGTCGGCGGCATGATGTGGCTGCGCCTTGCCGACCGCACCGTGCCGCTGGGCATCGACCTCTCCCGCTGCGGCCTCGACCGCATCGAGGAAACCCCCGACGCCTTCGTCATCGGCGCCATGGTCACCCTCGGCCAGTTGGAGCGCCACGACGCCCTCACGCGCGCCACCGCGGGCGTCCTCAGGGAGGCCGTCTCCGGCATCGTGGGCACACAGTTCAGGAACCTCGCCACGGTGGGCGGCTCTGTCTACTCGCGCATGGGGTTCTCGGACGTGATCTGCGCGCTGCTCGCCCTGGACACCGAGGTCGAGCTCGTCGGGGCCGGCCGCATGCCGCTCATCCCCTTCGTGGAGCGCGGCGCCGGGCGCGACGTGCTCACCCACGTCATCGTCCGCAAGCACCCGTACCGGGCTGCCTTCGCCTCCGTGCGCCCGGCGGCCACGGACTTCTCGGCCCTGAACGCCGCGGCGGGGCTGTGGCGCGGCTCGTGGCACGTGGCCGTGGGGGCACGCCCGCAGAAGGCCCAGGCGCTCACCGGCGGCGAGCGCCTGCCGCTGCGCGAGGGCTTCTCGCCGTCTGAGCTTGACGCGGTCCTCGACGCCACCTCGGACCTCGCCTTCGGCTCCGACCTGCGCGGCTCCGAGGAGTGGCGTCGCGCCGTCGCGCCCGAGCTCGTCCGTCGCGCGCTTGACGCAGCCCAAGCCAAGGAGGCCTAGACATGCAGATCTCCCTCACCCTGAACGGCGCGTCGATCACCGAGGACGTCCGCGCCGACATGACGCTCTTCGACTTCTGCCGCGCGCACGGCTTCAAGTCCGTCAAGTGCGCCTGCGAGACCTCGAACTGCGGCCTGTGCACCGTGCTGCTTGACGGCGAGCCCGTGCTCTCGTGCTCGGTCCTCATGGCCCGCGCGGACGGCCACGTCGTCACCACCCTGGAGGGCGTTGACGACGACCGCCGGAGGCTCCTGGCGCAGTGCCTCGCCGAGGAGGGCGCGGAGCAGTGCGGCTTCTGCGCCCCGGGCCTCGAGATGGCGGTCCTGGCCCTGGACGCCGCCCACCCGGACGCGGACGACGCCGCCATCCGTCGCTACCTCTCCAACAACCTCTGCCGCTGCTCCGGCTACGCAAGCCAGCAGCGCGCCATCCGCCGCTTCCTCGCCCGGCACCAGAACGGCGGCGAGCTCCCCCCGCGCGCCGTCCCGGACGACCCCACCACCCAGGGCGGCGAGAGGCACGCACAGATCGCCCGCCCCGTAGTGAAGAAGGACGCGGAGGCGCTTCTCGCCGGCCGCCCCGTCTACACGGCCGACCTCGCCCCCGAGGGCGCGCTCGTAGTCAAGCTGGTGCGCTCGCGCCACGCGAACGCCCTGGTCACAGACATCGACAAGAGCAGGGCGCTCGCACTGCCGGGCGTGGTGGCCGTGTGGGGGCCCGACGACGTCCCGCACCACCGCTTCACGCTGGCCGGACAGTCCTTCCCCGAGCCGAGCCCGGCCGACACCGTGCTGCTTGACCGCCACGTGCGCTACGTGGGCGACGAGGTGGCCATCGTCGTGGCCGAGGACGAGGCCACCGCGGCCGCGGCGGTCAAGCTTGTGAAGGTCACCTACGAGCAGCTCCCCGCCGTGCTCGACGTCGCCGAGGCGCTCGACGCCGACGTCATAGTTCACGACGAGGACGACTGGGCGCCCGGCGGGGACAAGTCCGGGGACCCGCGCCGCAACCTCGTGGCAGCCGGCGAGCGCGTCCACGGCGACCTCGACGCAGCCTTCGCCGACTCGGACGTGGTGATCGAGCGCACCTACCGCACGCAGGCCACTCAGCAGGCGATGATGGAGACCTTCCGCTCCTTCGCCTACACCGACGCCTTCGGCCGCCTCACCGTGGTGAGCTCCACGCAGGTGCCCTTCCACATCCGCCGCCAGGTGGCAAACGCCCTCGGCATCCCCAAGCGCCAGGTGCGCGTCATCAAGCCGCGCGTGGGCGGCGGCTTCGGCGCCAAGCAGAGCGGCTGCAACGAGGCCTTCGCCGCCCTCGCGGCGCTGCGCACGGGACGCCCCTGCGTGTGCACATACACGCGCGAGGAGACCATGTGCTGCTCAAACACCCGCCATGAGATGGTGCTCACCGTGCGCGTGGGGGCCCGGCGTGACGGCACGCTCACGGCCATCGACCTGCACGCGCTCTCGAACGCCGGGGCATACGGCTACCACGGCACCACCACGGTGACGCTCGCGGGCGGGAAGGCGCTGCCCATCTACAACCACGTGGAGGCGAGCCGCTTCAGCTACGAGGTCGTCTACACCAACACCACGCCGGGAGGTGCCTACCGAGGCTACGGCGCCACGCAGGGCTGCTTCGCCGTAGAGTCCGCCGTCAACGAGATGGCGGACGAGCTGGGCATGGACCCCTGCGAGCTGCGCCTCAAGAACCTCGTCGGCCCCGGCGAGACCCTCTGGCAGCTGAACGACGAGCCCCTGCACTCCTGCCGCGCCGACGACTGCCTGCGCCGCGCGATGGAGATGACGGGCTGGCAGGGCCGGCCGCTCCGCGAGGACCTCGGCGACCGAGTGCGCGGGCTCGGTGTGGCGCTCACGATGCAGGGGTCCGGCATCTCCAACGTGGACATCGCCAACGTGGACATCCGCCTGGAGGACGACGGCTTCTACGTGCTCTCCATCGGTGCCACCGACGTGGGCACCGGGGCAGACACCATCCTGGCCCAGATCGCCGCCGAGACGCTCGGCTGCGACGTGGACCGCGTCGTCACCAAGGGTGTGGACACCGACACCTCCCCCTTCGACACCGGCGCCTACGCCTCCTCGGGCACCTACACCACCGGCGGGGCCGTCATGCGCGCCGCCGAGGACCTCAAGGCCCAGATTCGTGCCCAGGCCGCGCGCATGTGGGGCGTGGGCGAGAAGGACGTGGACTTTGACGGGGAGCTCGTGAGCTTCGTGGGGTCCGGCAGCCCCGAGGCCCCCGAGCACCAGATCAGCGTGGCGGACCTCGCCAACGAGATGCTCGGCTTCGGCCTCATGCCCGGCATGCTGGAGGGCCACGGCTCCAACTCCCAGCCGAGCTCGCCGCCACCCTTCATGGCCGGCATCGCCGAGGTCGAGGTGGACAAGGCGACCGGCCAGGTCCGCGTGACCGACTACGCCGCCGTGGTGGACTGCGGAACCGTGGTGAACCCCACGCTCGCCCGCGTCCAGGCCGAGGGAGGCATCGCGCAGGGCGTCGGCATGGCGCTCACCGAGGCCGTCTCGCGCGACGACCACGGCCGCCTTCGCACCGGCAGCTTCATGACCTACAAGCTGCCGACGCGCCTCGACGTGCCCGAACCGCGCGTGGAGTTCATGCCAAGCTACGAGCCCACCGGGCCCTTCGGAGCCAAGTCCATCGGCGAGGTGGTCATCAACACGCCCTCCCCCGCCGTCATGAGCGCCGTGGCCCACGCCACCGGCCGCTACGTGCGCGACCTCCCCATCACGCCGAGCAAGGTCCTTCTCGGCGAGTAGCGCGAGGGCGTTCTTCTCGCCTGGGCCGACCCCGCGACGAGGCCGGCGCTCGGGCCCTCGCACGGACCGGCCCCGCGTCGGCGCCCCAAGCCCCACGCGTCCCCCTCGCCCCCTCGCCAATCCCCCATGGCGAGGGGGCGCTCCTCTTCCTCTGGCGCTAGAATCGTAGGGTTGGAACTCCCACCGGAGGTCGTATGTTCAAGCTCAGGAGATACCTTGCCGGGCACTACGTCGAGTGCGTGCTCGCCCCCCTGTTCAAGATGCTCGAGGCGCTGCTGCAGCTCCTCGTCCCGCTCGCGATGGCGCAGGTCATCGACGTCGGCATCCCCGCCCGCGACTCCGGCTACGTGCTCGCCCACGGAGCCCTGCTCGTGGGCATGGGCGTCTTTGCGTGGGGCATCTCGGTCACGGCCCAGTTCTTCTGCTCCAAGCTCGCCGCGGCGTTCGGCACCGCCCTGCGCGACGACCTCTTCGCCCACGTGCTCAGCCTCTCCCGCGCCGACGTGGAGCGCATCGGTCGCGCCAGCCTCACCACCCGCCTCACCAACGACTCGCAGCAGGTCCAGGACGGCCTCAACATGTTCTTCCGCCTGATCCTGCGCTCGCCGTTCGTGACGCTTGGCACCGTGGTCGCCGCCTGGGTGGTGGACGGCGTGGAGGGCGCGGCGCTGCTTGCTGCCGTGCTCGTCTCCTTTGCCCTGGTCATGGGCTTCATGCGCGTCACCACCTCCCGCTACCGCCAGATCCAGCGCGGCCTGGACGAGGTGCTCCTGCGCGTCGCCGAGAACCTCGAGGGCGTCCGCGTGCTGCGCGCCTTCCGCCGCGAGCCCGACGAGCGCGCCTCCTTTGCCGAGGCGGCCGGCACCGTGCGCGACCGCCAGGTCTCCACCGGGGACGTCTCCGCCCTGGTGAACCCGCTCACCTACGTGGCCATCAACTGCGGCCTCATAGCGCTCCTCTGGCTCGGCGGCGTCCAGGTTGACGTCGGGCACCTCACGCAGGGCCAGCTCGTCGCCCTCGTGAGCTACGTGAGCCAGGCCCTCGTGGAGCTCCTCAAGCTCACCAACCTCATCGTGCTGCTCTCCAAGGCCTCGGCCTGCGCCCACCGTCTGAACGAGGTCTTCGAGACCGTCCCCTCCATGGCCGACGGCACCCGCGAGGCCGCGCTCGTGCCGGGCGAGCCCGCGCTCTCCTTCGACGACGTGAGCTTCACCTACGCGGGCGGCGCGGGGCCCGCGCTCTCCCACGTGAGCTTCGAGCTGCCCGTGGGCGGGACCCTCGGCGTGATCGGGGGCACCGGCTCGGGCAAGTCCACGCTCGCGAGCCTCGCCCTGCGCTTCTACGACGTGAGCGACGGAGCGGTCCGCGTGGGCGGCACCGACGTCCGCGAGCTCACGCGCCCCTCGCTGCGTCGCGTCGTCTCCCTCGTGGAGCAGGGCGCGCAGCTCTTCTCCGGAACCGTCGCCTCCAACCTGCGCTGGGGCCGCTCCGATGCCGGCGAGAAGGACCTCGAGGCGGCCCTCGCCACCGCGCAGGCCGCGGGCGTCGTCGCCGGGAAGGACGGCGGCCTCGAGGCCCCGGTGGAGCAGTTCGGCCGCAACTTCTCGGGCGGCCAGCGCCAGCGCCTGGCCATCGCCCGGACGCTCGCGCGCCGCCCCGGCGTCCTCGTGCTCGACGACGCGTCCTCCGCCCTCGACTACGCCACCGACGCCGCGCTGCGCCGCGCCGTCGCGCGGGACTGCGCGGGGACCGCCGTCGTCACCATCTCGCAGCGCGTGACCGCGGTGCGACAGGCCGACCAGATCCTCGTGCTCGACGGCGGACGGCAGGTGGGCCTGGGCACCCACGAGGAGCTTCTCGCCAGCTGCCCGGTCTACCGCGAGATCTGCGAGTCCCAGCTGACCCCCGAGGAGGTGGCCCGATGATCGGCAAAAAGAGCGCGCGGGCCGTCCGCGCGTCGCGCGGCGGCGACGGAACCGTCCGCCGCATGGTCGGCCTCTTCTCGCACAGGAGGGCGAGCGTGGCGGCCTCGGCGGCGCTCGCGGTCGCCGTGGTGGTAGGCACGCTCTCCCTGCCGGTGCTCTCCGGCCAGGCCGTGGACTGCGTCGTGGGGCCGGGGCAGGTGGACTTCGCCGGGCTGCGACGCGCGCTCTCGGCCATAGCGGTGGCCCTTACGGGCACGGCGATGGCGCAGTGGGCGCTCACGGCGCTCACCAACCGCCTCGCCTTCGGGGCCGCGCTCGAGCTGCGCCGGGCCGCCTTCGACCGCATCCAGGAGCTCCCCCTCTCCTACCTCGACTCCCACGGCCACGGCGACCTCGCCAGCCGCATCGTCACTGACGCCGACCAGCTCTCCAACGGCCTGCTCATGGCTTTCCAGCAGCTGCCCACCGGCATCCTCACCATCGTGGTGACGCTCGCGTTCATGTTCGTGCTCAACCTCGCCATCGCGGCGGTGGTGGCGCTGCTCACCCCCATCTCCGTGTTCACGGCGCGCTTCATCGCCACGCACAGCGCGCGGCACTTCTCCGGCCAGACCCGCCTGCGCGGCGAGCTCACCGCATACGCGGAGGAGATGATCGGCGGCATCTCGGCCGTCGAGACCTTCCAGACCCAGCGGGAGGTCCACGAGCGCTTCGCCGCGACAGACGCGAGACTCGGGCAGGAGAGCTTCAAGGCCGTGTTCTTCTCGTCGCTGGTGAACCCCACCACGCGCTTTGCCAACGCGCTGGTGTATGCCGCCATCGGGATCTTTGGGGCCTTCGTGGCCATGTCCGGCGGCATCACGGTGGGCGGGCTCTCAGCCTTCCTGGGGTACGCGGACCAGTACGCCAAGCCCTTCAACGACATCTCGGGCGTGGCCACCGAGCTGCAGAACTCCGTGGCGTGCGCCCGCCGGCTCTTCGAGCTCATCGACGAGCCCGCAGAGGAGCCCGACGCCCCCGACGCCGCCGTGCTCGCCGCCCCGCGCGGCGAGGTGCGCCTGAACCACGTGGCCTTTGGCTACGTGCCCGGCCGGCCCATCCTATCCGGCGTGGACCTCTCCGTGCGCCCCGGCCAGCGGATCGCCCTTGTCGGCGAGACGGGCTGCGGCAAGACTACCCTCATCAACCTGCTCATGCGCTTCTATGACGTAGACGGTGGCTCGGCGACCGTGGACGGGCGCGACGTGCGGGAGTGGACCAGGGCGAGCCTGCGCGCGGGCTGGGGCATGGTGCTCCAGGACACGTGGGTGCGGCGTGCGTCGGTCTTCGAGAACGTGGCGATGGGACGGCCCGGGGCCACGCTGGAGGAGGTGCGCGCCGCCTGCCGCGAGGCCTACGCGGACGACTTCGTGGAGCGCCTGCCCGAGGGCTACGACACCGTGCTCGACGGCAGCGAGTCGCTCTCCGCGGGGCAGCGCCAGCTCCTCTGCATCGCGCGCGTCATGCTCGCGCGGCCGGCCATGCTCATCCTGGACGAGGCTACCTCGAACATCGACACGCGCACGGAGCTCCTGGTCCAGCGCGCCTTCGCACGCCTCATGGAGGGTCGCACGAGCTTCGTGGTGGCGCACCGCCTCTCCACCGTGCGCGACGCCGACCTCATCTGCGTGATGGCGGACGGCCGCATCGCCGAGCGCGGCACCCACGAGGAGCTCCTCGCCGCCGGCGGGCGCTACAAGGCAATCTACGAGGCCCAGTTCGCCCCCACGGAGTAGCGCGCCCGCCCCGTGCGGCAGCGCCGGGCGGATCGAGGGGCACGGGGCGCAAGATGCGGGAACCCTACAGTCCGTGCTCGGCGAGACGGGCGTCGATCTCGCGCAGCGTCACGCGCGCGGCGAAGAGCTGGCGGTAGGTGGCCGTCTTGACCTTGCCCTCGGCGGCGAGCGCGCTCATCCGCTCGATCGTTGCCGCCAGCTCCGAGCGCACGTCGGCGGCAAACGCATCGTAGGCCGCCAGCCTCTCCTCGTCCCCCATCGTCCCTCCATCCTCGGCGCCGGCCGGGGCCGCGCCCGCGGGGCGGGGCCGCCCGCCTCGGCCCTCATGCCGCCCCTGCCTCGACTCGTTCGGGCGAGTGCTGAGGCGGGCGGCTTTCACCATTGCGCCGATGTTATCAGAGGGGGTCCGGGGGCGTGCGGGCCGATGGCCTAATAACGTAGTATTAAGGGTTCGTTAGGGAATCGTCAGGGAAGGACCGACATGCCCCTCGCCCTTGCACCCATCGTCACGGCCCTGGTCATCGTCGCCGCGGGCGTCAGCGCGGCCCTCCGCGGGAGGGCGTCCGGGACACGCCCGAGCGTGGCCTCGCTCGTCTGGCTCACCGTCCCCGTGGTCGCGCTCGCCGCCGTCGCGGCCGTGTGCGCACGGGGCCTCTACGTCGGGGACTCCGACGGGATCGCCCCGCTCTGCGTCTCTGCCCTGGTCGCGGGTACGGCGGCCCTCCTTCGCGACCAGGCGCTCAAGGCCCTCGACGCGCTGGCGGCACGGCTCGGCGTCTCGCGCCGCGTGCCGCGCGCCGTGCTTGCCGTCGTCGTTCTTCTCGCCTGCTCGGCCTTCGGGGTCCTCGCGATCGAGGTCCCCTACAACCCGGCGACGCTCACCGCCCTGCCCCGCTTCGCCCTCGTCGAGGGGCTCCTTGTCCTCGTCGGCCTCACCCTGCTGTACTTCCTCTTCCAGCGGAGGGGCGCGGGGGTGGCGCTTGGCGTGGCGCTCTGCCTGTCCACGGGCGTCGCCCAGTACTTCATGAGCAGCTTCAAGGCCGCCGCCATCCTCCCCAACGACCTCTTTGCGCTCGGCACCGCCGCGGCAGTGAGCGGCGCCTACGTCTACCAGGTCAACGGCGACGTCCTGTTTGGGCTCTCGTGCCTCATGGTCGCCGTGGCGCTCTGCGCCCTCGTGGCGCCGGTCAGCCCCGAGGGGTCCACCGGCCGCGTCCGAGGCACCGTGGCGAACCTCGCGTGCGCGGCCCTCGCGTTCGTCGTGCTGTGGGCGGGGGTCACCGTGCCGAGCTACTTCGACGACCTGGGCGTCGAGATGAAGTACTGGTACGCGCTCGACTACTACGAGCGCCAGGGCTTCCTCCCGACCTTCATCGCCGTGGCCCAGGACCTCCCCATCGACGTCCCCGAGGGCTACAGCACCGCCGAGGCGGCCGACCTTGAGGCGAGCTACGCCGAGACGTACGACCAGACGCTCGGGGCTGAGGGCTCGCGCGCCGCGGCGGAGGCCCAGTTCGCGGGCGAGCGCCCCACCGTCATCTGCGTGATGAACGAGACCTTCGCCGACCTGTCCGTGCTCGACGGGGCCTCGTGGGGCTACGAGGGCATCCCGTTCTACGACTCGGTGGGCGACGCCGTCATGAGGGGGCCCCTCGACGTCTCGGTCCTAGGAGGGGGCACCTGCAACTCCGAGTTCGAGTTCCTGACCGGGATACCCCTCGACTACGTGGGCGACGGCAAGTACCCCTACTCGCTCTACGACCTCTCCGGCGCGCCGAGCCTCGCCAAGCAGTTCTCCGAGCTCGGCTACTCGACCACCGCGATCCACCCGAACTTCGCCTCCAACTGGAACCGGGACCGCGCCTACGAGGCGCTCGGCTTCGACAGGTTCCTCTCGTTCGACGCCTTCGACAACGCCGACTACTTCCACAGCGGCGTCTCGGACGCCGAGACCTACGACAAGGTCCTCGAGCTCCTCGAGCAGGACGACTCGCCGCAGTTCATCTTCGACGTGACCATGCAGAACCACTCGGGATACGACCAGGGCAACATCGGCGACGTGAGCCAGTACGCGGTCGACGGCGTGAGCGACTACGACAACGGGAGGCTCTCGGAGTACCTCGGCTGCATCTCCGAGTCGGACCGGGCGCTCGCCGAGTTCATGGCCGAGCTCAAGAAGCTCGACCGCCCCGTCGTGCTCGTCTTCTTCGGCGACCACCAGCCCGCGCTCTCCTCGATCGTCAACGACGCTCTCTACCCCGACGAGGACGAGTTCGAGCACAACCTCCGCACCTACGAGACGACCTACCTCGTGTGGGCCAACTACGACCTCGCCGGCAGCGCACAGGACTCCCAGGTCATAGAGACGAGCCCCGCCTACCTCGCCGCCCTCACCGCGAACGCCATCGGGATGCCGCTCACCGACTACCAGAAAGCCCTCCTCGTGTCCCGGCTGGACATGCCGAGCATCAGCCTGGTGGGCGTCCGGGACGCCTCGGGCGCTTGGCTCGACCCGGCCTCCGACGACGAGCTGCCGACCGCCTACGACGACCTCTCGCGCATCTCCTACCTCGAGTTCGCCGACAAGCTCTCCTGAGTGGGACGAGGGGGACGGAGGCTTCTGTCCCACCTTTCCGGGTGGGACAGAAGCCTCCGTCCCCCTCGTCCCGTCGTCACATGAGGCCGAGCCCGCGGGCGAGGATCGTGATGAAGTCCTGGACGTTGGCGATGATGGGCGTGGCGGACAGGCTCCCGCGGTCGAGGAGCTTGTTCACGACGAACTCCGAGACGTCCACGGCGTAGAAGTAGACGGGCCGCACCGCGCCGTCGGGCGTGACCGTGTAGGAGGGCGTCATGTTGCCCGCCGCGATCGTGTGGAGCATGGTGGCGAGGCAGATCACCGTCGTGGCACCCTCGAGCATCCCGCGCATCGCCCCCTGCGCCTCGTACGCGTCCCCGATGACGTCGGGGAGCGGCCCGTCGTCGCGGATGGAGCCGGCGAGGACCATCGGGACGCCGCGGCGCACGCAGCTCGCGACGATGCCGTCCTCTATGCCCTCCTGCCGCACGAACGCCTCCACGCCGCCCGCCCTGCGGACGCGGTTGATGACGTCAAGGTGGTTGTAGTGACCGTTGCGCTGCGAGCGCTGCGTGTAGATGTCCTGCCCAAGCGCGGTGTGGAGCGTCGCCGCCTCGAGGTCGTGCGTGGCGAGGGCGTTGCCGGCCATGACGCCGTCGACGTAGCCGCCCTCAACCATGAGCTGCATGGCGTGACGGGCGTCCGCGTCGAAGGCGAAGGCGGGGCCCATGACCCACACCACCGAACCGTGCTCGCGCTCGTGGCGCAGCAGCTCGTAGAGGCGGTCGTAGTCGCTCGCAAAGGCGGTCTCCCGGCTGCGCCCCTGGCGGAAGGAGAACGCGTCGGCGCCCTCGTCGCCCTGCGACGGGGAAGCGAAGCCGTCAGGGTGGACGAACACGCCCTCGCTGCCGTCCTCGCTGCGGCCAAGCACGACGAGGTCCCCGCGACGGAGGTTTCGGTTCTCCACAACGCGGAGCTCGGGGGCGCCCGACGCGTCACGTCCCACGACTATGCTCGCGTCCATGCGGCTGTGCCGGGCGAGGAGCCACCGGCCTCCCACCCGCACGTACTCCGGGTACATCGAGGTGCTGTGGAAGCCTTCGGGGGCAACCCCGTCCACCTCCACGGAGGCGAGAAGGGCGTCCTGGGCACCGGAGAGCGGAGAGGAGCCGAAGTCGGGCTCATGATACGCGGGAAGGGTGAACATAGGCGTCTCCTAGGGTTGGCTGTCCCGTGGGACAATGGGGACGGAGGCTTTCGTCCCACGCGCGTCGCAGGCGAGGCCCCCGAGCCGCCACCACGTTGGGTGTCCCGTCCACCATAGGCCCGCAGAGCCCGCGGAACGAGGGGGACGGAGGCGTGACAGAAGCCTCCGTCCCCCTCGTCCCACTTAGGCCTGGGGCTGGGCGTAGATGGCCACGAGGTCCTGCAGGATGTCGACCATGC
>CALULO010000004.1 GCA_944321515.1 uncultured Atopobiaceae bacterium
CGGGTGGTGGCGCAGTTTGGTAGCGCACTTGACTGGGGGTCAAGGGGTCGCTGGTTCGAATCCAGTCCACCCGACCAGAAAAGACAAGGCCAGGACTTCGGTCCTGGCCTTTTTTGTATCACGTTCCCCCGTCCGACCGCCCCCCTCTCTGCGAGCCCGTTAGCAACGTCTACCGAAGGCGGCTGGCTCGGCATCCGCCCAGAGATTCGCTCGCCGAAAGGACGGCGCCGCACGGCAGGGCGAATCGTAGTATGAACCGGTCCACACCACAGTCTGAAAGGGGACTCATATGCTCAACCTTGACTTCCACGGACGCGTGGCGCTCGTCACCGGCGCGTCCTCCGGCCTTGGGGTCGCCTTCGCCCACGCTCTCGCCGAGCAGGGCGCGGACGTCGCCATCCTCGCCCGCCGGGCCGACCGCCTCGAGAAGGTCGCCGAGGAGTGCCGCGCCTTCGGAATGCGCTGCCTGCCAGTGTCGTGCGACGTCTCGAGCGAGGACTCCATCAAGGCCGCGGTCGCACGCGTCAAGGACGAGTTCGGGCGCGTCGACATCCTTGTGAACAACGCCGGCGTCTGCGAGTACGCACCCCTCGAGGAGCACACGACGGAGCAGTGGAACAAGGTGATCGCGACCGACCTCTCGAGCGTGTTCCTCATGACGCGCGAGGTGGCGCCCCTCTTCCGCGAGCAGGGCTACGGGCGCGTCGTGAACATCGCCTCGGTCGGCGCAATACAAGCCGGGACCCTGCAGATCGGCTACTTCGCCGCAAAGGGAGCCGTGCTCCAGGTCACCCGCGCCCTCGCCGCCGAGCTGGCGCCGTACGGCGTCCTCGTGAACGCCATCGCCCCCGGCGTCTTCGACACCGAGATGACCCACGACGCCCTTGAGGCGGAGGGCTCGCTCGTCCTCAAGAACCGAACCGTGCTCAAGCGCTTCGCCGACCCCGTCGAGCTCGTTCCTCAGATGCTCGTCTTTGCGAGCGAGGAGAACACCTACTGCACCGGACAGACCATCTACGTTGACGGCGGGCTCACCTCGCAGCTGTAGCCCTCACGCCCGTCGCCGCCGGGAGGCGGGGCGGCGGCGGGCGCTCGCCCCGTGGTCATGCCAGGGAGAGAGTTAGCTCCACCCCGCCAGCGCCGAGCGCCTCGGCCCACCCGTCCAGGTCTTTCACGCTTGCAAGGCGGGTGTAGGGCCACGTGTTTGACCCATAGAACGCGACAAGCTGGTCACCCTGATACAGAACGATGTCCCCCGGTCGCGCAGTCGTCCGCACGTCGTCAGACGGCAGTGCGAAGCCAAGGGCCCCGACCTTCTCGAAGCCGCCATAGTCACTCAGCAAGACGATGAGCGGCCCCTCCGCCAGCCTCTCGGCGAGCGCCTCCGCAGCCGAGTTGTCCTCGAGCGCCGCGGCGAAGGTCCTTCCTCCCACCTGGACCTCGACCTCCCTCGCCTCAATTTCGTTCCCGCTCATGCTGGTCCCATCCTCCCTGGACTCGCTAACCGTGCCGCACTCGCCCTCAGCAGGCCCGTCGGTCCGTGCGCCGCCGGCACGCGCGCACGATGCGCAGAGCAGGATGATGCAAAGCGCACCGGCGATATGCGCTCCCAGCTCGCACGCCCTACGCGCACGCACCGGCCCAGTCCCCGCCAGTCTCGACGACGCCGTCGGCGCCCTCAATGTCGCGTATGACCTCGCCGACCGCCGGCGCCGTGACGAAGCTCCCCGCAAGCGGGTTCTTTACGCTCACGATGGGCGTGGTCACCTCGGCCTGAACGTGACTGCGCTCGAAGGCGAGGTCGCAGTCGATCATCTTGCAGCCAACGAGGCGCAGGTCACGGCAGTAGCACAGCGGCTGGGTGCCTATGATCGTGCACCGCTCGAAGGTGACGTTTTGGCTGTACCAGCCCAGATACTCACCCTTGACCACCGAGTCGCGCACCACGACGTTGCGGGCATGCCAGAAGGCGTCCTTGGTGTCGAGCTCGCAGTGCTCGATGACGGCGTCCTCCACGTACTGGAACGAGTACTTGCCCTGGAAGCGAACATCGCGGAAGCGTAGGCCGCTGGACCGCATCATGAAGTACTCGCTCTGGACGGAGCAGTCGGTCATCTCGCAGCCGCACGTTGACCAGCCGAACTCCGGGGAGACTATGTCGCAGCGCGTGAGACTGGCGTCGGAGCACTCGCGGAGGGCCTTGATGCCATGGAGGGCCGTGTCGCCTATCTCCACGTGGTCGGAGTACCAGAGGGCTGCCCGGCACAGCTCGGTCATCTCGGACCCTGAGATGGTGAGGCCGTGGTCGTGCCAGAAGGGATAGCGCAGGTTGAGGAAGGCGCGTTCTACGACCACGTCGGAGCACTCCTTGAAGGCGCTCTCGCCGTCAGCCGGGCCGTCGAAGCGGCAGCCTCGCACGACGACGTCGTGGACGCCGTAGAACGCGCGCTCCTCGTCGTGCGTCTCGTTCTCGATGATGATGGGCATGGCCCGTTCCTTTCTCCGATGGGGCTTAGCCCCCTACATCTCGGTCGACACTCGGTGCAGCAGGTGGTCGATGGAGTCAATGCCGCGCTGCGTGGCGCGCATCGCCTCCACCAGCCTCTGACGCTCGTCCAGGAGGGCGCGCTTGGTCTCGCGCACGCGCCCCTCCTCGCACGAGCACCGCGCCAACCTGGCGTGCTCTGCGTCGCAGGCGCACTCGCACAGGCACCGCTCTATGTCACGCGTCAGTTCTCCCAAAGCGGCCCTCCTCTCACTAGGGCCCATCCTAGGGATGAGGGGTCTCTATGTAAAAGACCTATAGCGCATATCATCCCATGCAGAATTTGAATGAGTGGGGACAACTTAGAGGCGACCCCGCCGCCCGGGCGGGCCCGAGAGCGCGCCTTGGCTGGGCGCAGGGCGCGTCGGGCCGAAGCCCGCCCCGCGCGTGCCCCCCCGTTGCGAGAGGGCCCCTCTGGCGAGGGCACTTCTCTACGGCACGCGCGCCCGCAAGCGCTATCATGGTAAGGTTTTTTAACATGATTCAAAAAAGGAGGTCCGATGCCCTCAGACAGGAAGCGCACGGCCCGTCCGCCACGGGGGGAGCACCTCGCGGACGTGCGCGTCATAGGTCTACCGCGCGCCCTCATGTACTACCGGCTCGGCACCAAGTGGCGCGCCTTCTTTGAGGCGCTCGGTCGAGAGGTCCAGGTGAGCAGGCCCACCGACCGCTCGATCTTCGAGCGCGGGGAGGCTCTTTCGGTTGACGAGTGCTGCCTCGCCTCAAAGCTCTATCTCGGTCACGTCGACGAGCTCGCCTCGCACGTGGACGCCGTGTTCTGCCCGAGCTTCGCCAAGCCCGGGGCATTTCGCGCCTACTGCACCAAGTTCCAGGCCCTGCCGGACCTCGTGACCAACGCCTTCGCACTCGCCGAACGCCCGGTGACCGTGCTCTCCGAGCTCCTCTGGGAGGGCGGCGCCGAGAAGGAGGAGCGAGAGTCCTACGTCCGCCTGGCCGCGACGCTCGGGGCGTCGCGAAAGGAGGGCGTCGCCGCCTGGAAAAGAGCCCGTCGGGCGCAGGAGGACCACGATGGCCAGCTCGCCCGCGCCCAGGCGGACCTCACGCGCTCGGCGTCTCGTCTCCCCGAGGAGGCGCGGCCGCTTTCCATCCTCGTGGCGGCCCACCCCTACGTGGCCCACGACCCATACGTGGGGGGCATCGTAACCGACGCGCTGCGAGCAAATGGCGCAACGGTGCTCTTTGCCGACGAGTTCGACCACGAGCGCGCCTACCGACGCTCGCAGGACTTCTCGCCGTCCCTGCCGTGGGTGGTCAACCGCGAGCTCGTCGGTGCCATCCTCTCCCTTCACGACGAGGTTGACGGCGTCGTGCTCATCAGCGCCTTCCCGTGCGGGCCGGACTCCATGACAGACGACGCCATATCGCGCTGCGTGCACGGTCGGCCGCTGCTCACGCTCACTGTGGACGCGCAGAGCGGCACGGCCGGCGTGGAGACGCGCGTGGAGAGCTTCGTCGACATCCTCTCGTACCAGCGCAAGGGAGGCTACCTCAATGGGTGAGATTCGCGAGGTCCGACAGTCAGACGCCCCGCGTGCCAGCGTTACGGTGAGCGCGGGAGGCGCGCGCCCGACGCTGCTGCCAAGAAAGCGTCGCAGGCGTGACCGCCACTCCCGCAAGAAGGTCGCGTTTTTCCACTACGCCTACTATGACGTGGCGTTCCAGTTCTTCGTCGAGCACGTGCTTGACGCCGACTACGTGCGCCTCCCAAGGCCAACGCGCCGCACGCTCGAGATCGGCTCAGAGCACAGCACCGACTACGTGTGCGCCCCGTTCAAGCACATCCTCGGCGGCTACGTCGAGGCCCTCGAGGCCGGGGCCAACGTCCTCGTGCAGTTCACCGGCTTCTGCCGGCTCACCTACTACGGCGAGCTCCAGGAGATGATCCTGCGCGACATGGGCTACGACGACTTCGAGATGCTCAACTTCTCCATGGTGGCCGACCACCCCTTCAAGGACTACGTCAGCTACTGCAAGAGAGTCGTGAACCCAAGCCTGTCCGTGCCAAAGGGCGTCGCCAACATGGTGGCCCTCCTACGCATGGTCGAGCTCCTGGACGCCTACAACGACTACTACCTCGCCAACGCCGGCTTCGAGGTGGAGCCCGGCTCCTTCGAGCGCGCCCGGGAGGCCTTCTTCGACGACATGCGCTGCGCCACCGGCCGCTCGGAGATCAACCAGGCGTACCGCCACGGCATGGACGTGCTGAGGGGCCTCCCCGTCAACAAGCCCGCCCACCCCGTGCGCGTGGGCCTCACCGGGGAGTTCTACACGGCCATCGACCCCATAAGCAACTTGGAGCTTGAGAAGAAGCTCCTCTCCATGCACGTGGAGCTCCACCGCGCGGTCAACCTCACCAACCGCATCCTGCACTACAGCGAGGAGAACACGCGCCGCTCCATAGCCGACTACGTGAGCTACGAGATGGGCCCCACCTCAAGCCTCACCATCGCCTCGGCGAAGCGCTACATGGAGGAGGGCTTTGACGGCGTGGTCCACTCCAAGTCCTCCGGCTGCACGCCGGAGATCGACTGCATGCCCGTACTGCAGCGGCTGAGCCGGGACTTCCACGTGCCGACGCTCTTCCTGAGCTTCGACTCGCAGACCTCCGACACCGGCCTCGACACCCGCCTCGAGGCGTTCTACGACATGATCTCCATGAGGAAGGGGAGGACCCTATGACCGCAGGCACACCCAGCAGAAAGCGCGCCTTTCTCGGCGTCGACACCGGCTCGATCTCCACGAAGGGCGTAGTCATTGACGAGGGGGGCAAGATCCTCGCCCGCTCCTACCTCTGGACCGAGGGCGCCCCGACCAACGCCGCGCGGCGCGTGGTCGACGAGCTCGCCTCCCAGCTGGACCGAGACCGCTACGAGGTGGTCTCGGTGGGTACCACCGGCTCCGCCCGTCGCCTGGTGGGCGCGATGCTCGGCGCACAGGTGATCAAGAACGAGATCACCGCCCACGCCGTGGGCACCACCTTCCTGCACCCAGATGTCCGCACGATCCTGGAGATCGGCGGGCAGGACTCTAAGATCATCCTCGTCGAGAACGGCGTCGCGGTGGACTACGCCATGAACACGCTCTGCGCGGCCGGCACGGGGTCGTTCCTGTCAAGCCAGGCGCACCGTCTCGGGGTGGAGGTGGAGCAGTTCGGCGACATAGCGGCCACCTCAAAGCACCCGGCGAACATCGCCGCGCGCTGCACCGTCTTTGCCGAGAGCGACCTCGTCCACAAGCTTCAGGTGGGCTACGAGAAGAACGACGTCATCGCGGGGCTGTGCCGTGCGGTGGCCACCAACTACCTCAACAACGTCGGCAAGGGCAAGAAGATCCAGGCGCCCGTGGTCTTCCAGGGCGGCGTCTCCAAGAACTCGGGCGTGGTGCGCGCCTTCGAGGACGAGCTCGGCATGGAGGTCCTCGTTGACCCCGACGGCCACCTCATGGGCGCCTTTGGCGCGGCGCTTCTCGCCGCCGACACGCCGGCCGCCGAGCGACGGACCTTCTCCTGGGACGTCGACGACTTCGAGTTCCGCACGCGCGAGGTGGTCTGCGGACGCTGCGCCAACCACTGCGAGGTCGTCTGTGTCTACAAGGACGACGAGCTCATCGACTCATGGGGCAACCGCTGCGAGCGAGGCGCAGTCAGGCCGAAGGCACGCTAGGGCCAGGGGCTCGCTCCCGCAGCCGGCCCCCGCACGTGCGGCCCTCGCTCGTGCGGGGGCCGCGTCATGTGTCCCCTGCGTTTCGGTCCCGTCGGCAGCGCGGGACACGGTCTATCATGTGCTCCACTGCATCCAACTAAAGCAGGAGGGCGATATGGCACGAGTCTTTAACTTCTCCGCCGGGCCCGCCGTGCTTCCCGAGGAGGTCCTCGGCAAGTGCGCGGACGAGATGCTCGATTATGCCGGCTGCGGCATGAGCGTCATGGAGATGAGCCACCGATCGTCCGAGTTTCGCGCCATCGTCGAGGGGGCGGAGGCGCGCCTTCGCTCCCTCATGGGAATTCCGGAGAACTACAAGGTGATCTTCACGCAGGGCGGTGACTCGCTGCTGTTTGCCACCGTCTTCATGAACCTCGCGACAAACGGCAAGGCCGACTACGTGATCACCGGCAACTGGGCCAAGAAGGCCTTCCAGGAGGCGCAGATCCTCGGCGACGCCAAGGCCGTGGCCTCCTCAGCGGACAAGAACTTCTCCTACATTCCGGACTGCTCCGACCTGCCCATCCGCGAGGACGCGAGCTACCTCTACATCTGCGAGAACAACACCATCTACGGCACTCGCTTCTGGGAGCTGCCCAACACCAAGGGGCACGTGCTCGTCTCCGACCAGTCCTCGATGTTCCTGTCCGGCCCGGTCGACGTCTCCCGCTACGGGCTCATCCACGCAGGCGTGCAGAAGAACGTCGGCCCAGCGGGCGTGCAGACCGTGATCGTCCGCGAGGACCTCATCCCGGAGGACCTGCCCGGAGTGCCCACGATGCTTAGGCTCAAGACCCAGGCCGACGCCGGCTCGCTCTACAACACCCCCAACTGCTGGGGCATCTACGTCTGCGGGCTCGTCTTCGAGTGGCTCGAGCGGATGGGCGGCCTCACAGCAATGGGGGAGAGGAACGCTGAGAAGGCCCGCCTGCTCTACGACTTCCTCGACTCCTCCGACCTTTTCTCGTCCACCGTGGAGCCACGCGACCGCTCCTACATGAACGTCCCCTTCGTCACCGGCGACAAGGACCTCGACGCCGAGTTCGTCTCTGCGGCAGCCGCCGCCGGGCTCGTCAACCTCAAGGGTCACCGCACGGTCGGCGGCATGCGCGCCTCGATCTACAACGCGATGCCCATCGAGGGCGTCGAGGCACTCGTAAGCTTCATGAAGGACTTCGAGGCGCGCCACGCGGCGCGCTAGGGAGGCGCCATGCACCGCATCCACTGCATGAACAACATCTCCACCGTCGGCACCGACCGGCTCGCAGCGGCGGGCTACGCCTTCACCGATGACGCCGCCGACGCCGACGCATGGCTCGTGCGCAGCGCAAACCTCCACGAGATCGAGCTGCCCGAGGGGCTTCTCGCCGTGGCGCGCGCCGGCGCCGGCGTCAACAACATCCCCGTCCAGCGGTGCGCCGAGCGTGGCGTCGTGGTCTTCAACACGCCGGGCGCGAACGCCAACGCGGTCAAGGAGCTCGTCATCTGCGGCATGCTGCTCGCCTGCCGTGACGTCATCGGCGGCGCCGAGTGGGTCCACGCCAACAGCGATGACCCCGAGATCGCAAAGAAGGCCGAGAAGGCCAAGAAGCGCTTCGGAGGGTTCGAGCTGGCCGGGCGGCGCGTGGGCGTGATCGGCCTCGGCGCCATCGGTGCCAAGGTGGCGGACGCCCTCATCGCGCTGGGGGCCGAGGTCATGGGCTACGACCCTTACCTCTCCATCAACGCCGCCTGGGGTCTTGACCGTCGCATCGAGCACGTGACTGACCTCAACCAGCTTCTCACCTCCTGCGACTTCGTGACGCTGCACGTACCCGCCACCGACTCCACACGTGGGATGATCTCGGCCGAGGCCATCTCCCAGATGCGTCACGGGGCGGTGCTGCTCAATTGCGCCCGAGACGTCTTGGTGGACGAGCAGGCCCTTGCCGAGGCGCTCGACGACGGCAAGATCGCGCGCTACGTGACCGACTTCGCCAACCCGGCGAGCGCCAACATGAGAAACGCCATCGTCCTGCCGCACCTCGGCGCCTCCACCGGCGAGGCCGAGGACAACTGCGCGATCATGGCCGTCGGTCAGCTGCGCGACTACCTAGAGAACGGCAACATCGCCAACTCGGTCAACTACGGGCGCGTCGACCTGGGCCCGCTTGTTGAGGGCTCTCGCCTGGCACTCTTCCACGAGAACGTCCAGGGCGTCATCGGGCGCGTCTCGCAGGTTGTGGCCGACTCCGGCCTCAACATTGAGAACATGAGCAACGTAAGCCGAGGCGCCAACGCCTACACCCTCATCGAGGTCACCGGAGCGGTGTCACCCGAGGTGAGCAGCGCCCTGACGGCCCTCCCCGACATCCGACGGGTACGCGTCATAACGCCTGCCCCCTAGGAGGCGGCGAGAAGAGCCACAGGCCGCCCGGCTGGTTCCGTCCGCCGGGCGGTCTCGTATGCCGCGGCTTGCCGAGGCCTTCGCCGCTCGCGCACCCGTTGCCGGGCGGGATGCATCTTGCGTTAACATCCCTGCGCGTTGTGCGGAGGCATCCAAGGCTTGGTTTCGAATTGCGATAGTATGGGTAACTTGGATGGCAGCCGTATCCGTCCGGAGGACCCATAACGTGTCAGAGAGAAGCGAGCGCACCAAGACACTCATCAAGAGCATCGCAGACGCCGACGCCGCAGAGCGCCAGGCCTCTGGACGCTCGGACGTCCCCGTGGGGACGTCCGGCAATCCGTCCACGCAGATTCTCACCGTGGCCAACGTCATCACGTTCTGTCGTCTAGCCCTCACGATCATCTTCCTCGTGCTCTTTGCGGGCGGCGAGCACCGCTACGAGGCCCTTGCCTGCTACGTCGTGGCAGCCACCACCGACTTTCTCGACGGGCAGATAGCCCGCCGCACGCAGACCGTGAGCTGGCTCGGCAAGATCATGGACCCGATTATGGACCGCGTCCTGCTGTTCACGGGAGTTCTCGGCCTGCTCATCGTGGGTGAGCTGCCGGTCTGGGTGCCCGTCTTCGTCATAGGCCGTGACGTCTACCTCGCCCTCGGCGGCATGATCTTGCAGCGCTTCCGTCGCCGCCCCATCGACGTCGCCTACGTGGGCAAGGCGGCCACGGCCCTGCTCATGTTCGGCTTCTGTGACCTTCTCCTCGGCCTGCCCGAGATGCCGGGCCTGGGCCTGACGGACGCGACCTGGCTGCCGGGGCTCAACGCGGTGCCGAGCGCCCTTGGCATCCTCTTCGTCTACGCAGGCGTCATCTGCTCCTTTGCGACCGCGGTCGTCTACACGTACCGCGGCGTTCGAATCGTGCGCGAAAGTCGCGCGGGCCGGGCGGAGGGCGCTCGATGAACGCGCCGCGCAGGGGTGTGCTCCACAACGAGCACGTGCTTCTCGGTGCGCGGTTCAGCGAGGATGATGAGGTCGAGACGCCCCACGTGACCTCCTACGCAAACGAGGTGACGCCTGGGGAGGGACTGGAGGGGGCTCTGCTCGCCGACCTCACGGGATGCGCCTACCTGCTTGTAAGCGGCACGTCCGCCGAGGCGTTTGGGCGCGCGATGCTTGCCGGGCGCAATCTTGCCGTGGGGGACGCGTCGTTCGAGGCGGTGCTTACCGGCGACGGCTCCGTCTGCTCGGTACCCCTTGCGCTGCGCACGGGAGACACCGAGCTCGTCCTCCTCGACCCCACCGCGCGTGGCGCCGCGCTCGAGGGCTGGGCGCGCTTTCTTGCAAGCGTGAGCCAGGGCGACGGAGCGCCCCTCGCCGGGGTCGAGGTGGAAGACGCGGGCGACATGCTCGTGCCCCTGCTACTCGCAGGGGCGGCCGCGGAAACGGTGCTCGCCGACTACGTAGGCTCGCCCGCCGACTTGCCGGTCCCAGGCAGGGTCTCCTCGCTGCATCTTGATGCCATCCCCGCCGTGGTGGCGCGCCTCCCGCGCGTCGGCGCGACGGCACCTGCCTTCCTCGTGCTCGTTCCGCCGACAAGCGCAAGGATTCTCTGGCGCAGTCTCCTCTCGTTCAGGGAGGTGAGCCCCGTGGGCTCCGAGGCCGTCCGGGCGCTTACCGAGGGGCTGCCGTGGGGGAGCCTGCTCTTGGGCGAGGGCCCCGCCCGCGCCACGTCGGAAGAGCTCGCTGGCTGGGGGCTGCTGCGCGCCGGCGAGGGCTATGTGGGCGCGCGCGGGCTTGCGGGACGCGGTTAGCGCAGGGCTCGTCACCCTTCTCGCCCACCAGGCGAGAGAGCCCGGGAAGGGAGCAACGATGAAGTACTCTATCAACGCGAAAGACGTGCCGGACGCCTTCGGCCCCTACTCGCAGGGGACCACGGCCGGGCGGCTTGTCTTTGCGTCCGGTCAGCTCCCGATCTCCCCGCGGGACAGCCACGCCCTGGTGGAGGGCGGGATAGCCGAGCAGACCGAGCGCGTCATAGACATCATCGAGTCAATTCTCTCCGAGGTGGGCTGCACGCTCGCCGACGTGGCCCAGACCACGGTCTACCTCGCGAGCCTCGCGGACATGGACGCCATGAACGAGGTCTATGCGCGCCGCTTCACCACGCCGGCTCCCGCCCGCGCGGTGGTTGGCGTCTCGGAGCTGCCGCTCGGCGCGCTCATCGAGATGGACTGCGTCGCGTGCCGCTGAGGCGCGCTATTATCTAGTGAGTGACTCAATGACGAGGGGAGAGACATGCCCAATCCCAACACCGGCTCCGGGGCCACAGAGATCTTCCGGATGCCCGCCGCAGACTCCACGGTGCCCGACCTCATGGGCTCCGCGCGGCCCGCGCACCCCACGCTTACCATTGTGAAGGGGCCGCAGATAGGGGAGACCTTCGAGCTTGACTCCCGAGAGATCACGCTCGGCCGCGACCCCAAGAACAGCGTCTTCCTGAACGACATGACCGTCTCGCGCCACCACGCCCGCATGGACCTCGCGGGCGTGTCCGCCGGCATGGCCACAATCGAGGACCTTGGCTCGCTCAACGGCACCTGGGTCGACGGTGCCATCACCTCGCGCGCGAGCCTCAAGGACGGGTCCACCATCCAGATCGGCACCTTCCGCATGGTCTTCCACACCAACCAGCGGCCGCGTCGGATAGACACCGAGGCGTAGGCTCATGGCCGATGCCGGATACCTGACCATCGGCAAGGTCGTCAAGAAGCTGCAGCAGCAGTACCCGGACCTCTCGATTTCCAAGGTGCGCTACCTCCAGGACGAGGGGCTGCTCAACCCCTCGCGCACGCCGAGCGGCTACCGCCTCTACTCGCAGAGGGACGTTCGCCGCCTCGAGACGATCCTCTACCTGCAGAAGACCCGCTTCCTGCCGCTCTCGGTCATCAAGGAGGAGCTCGAGCGCGCCGACTCCGGCCAGACGCCGCTCGAGGCAGTCGGCGCAGGCCTCGGCGCAGACGCCCTCACGCTCGCCTCCGACGACGAGGAGACCGCCGGCAAGCTCCACCCAATCGACCGCATGCCCGAGCTCCTGGGGGCCTCGGTGAGCTTCGTCCGTCAGCTCTCCGAGGCGGGCGTCATCTCGCTCACGCGCTCGCCGCACGGACGCGACCTCGTCGACGGGCACGACTTTCCGCTCATCCGCGTCTGTGACGAGCTGCGCCACTTTGGCATCGGCCCCAAGAACCTGCGCCAGTACGTCATAGCCGCCAACCGAGAGTCCTCGATGTTCGAACAGGCCCTCGTGGTCTTTGCCCGCAAGGGGGGCGGCGTCGAGATCGAGGATACCGAGGCTGCGCGCCAGCGCTTCGACCAGGCGTTCTCCCGGATGCTCAGCCTCACCAACGCCGTGCGTGACGAGCTCATCGCACGGCGCGTGAAGGAGCCCTTCGGCAACAATGGAAACGACGACAAGCGCGGCGCATAGGCCCCGCGCAGAAAGTGAGTGAGCAGCGTGTCCAGCTTTGACTTCGAGAGCCGCATTGTCGACATCCCCGACTACCCCGAGCCCGGCGTGGTGTTCAAGGACATCACGCCCCTCTTCGACGACGCGGACGCCCTGCGCGCCGTGGTCGAAGAGCTCTCTGCGCACTTCGAGGGCGCCGGCATCACCAAGGTCGTCGGCGCCGAGGCGCGCGGGTTCCTCGTGGGCGTCCCGGTGGCCTACCGCCTTGGCTGCGGCTTTGTGCCCGCTCGCAAGCCCGGCAAGCTCCCGCGCGAGGTCTACTCCGAGACCTACTCGCTTGAGTACGGTACCGACGAGCTGCAGATTCACCGAGACGCCCTGACGCCGGAGGACCGCGTGCTCATCGTTGACGACCTCGTAGCCACCGGCGGCACCGCCGTCGCCACGGCTCGGCTCGTGGAGCAGTCCGGGGCCGAGGTGGTCGGCTTTGCCTTCATTCTCGAGCTCACCTTCCTGAACCCGCGCGAGACGATAGCCAAGGAGTGCCCGCAGGAGGTCTTCACCCTCGTCAAGGTGGACTAGTCCGCCCGTGGCCGAAGCCGGTCCGACGCGCAGGCGGGGCACGCGACAGATGGCGCGTGCCCCTTTCTGTCCGGCTTGGTATCATGGCCTTCGTATGAACGTCCCCAGGAGCCGAGAGACGCCGCTTAGAATTAACCACAGGCTTTCGAAAGGACACGTCCACATGACGCTAAGACACAGAGTCGTTTCCGCAGGGCTCGTGGCGCTTCTTGCAGCCGGCCCCGCCGTCATTTCACTTGCTCCGTCCGGGGTGGCCATGGCCGACCCGCAGTCAGACCTCGACCAGGCCGCCGCCCAGCTTGACGCGCTTGGGGCGGAGCTCGCCGGCTACCAGGAGCAGCTCGCGGCAGCCACCACCACCCTGGAGGGCACCGACGTCGAGATTGCCGACAAGCAGGCGCAGATCGAGCAGACCTCCCAGCAGCTTGAGCAGAAGCGCTCCGAGCTCGGTGCGAACATGAGCAGCTCGTACAAGTCCGGCTCCGAGGGCCTGCTCGAGTTCATCCTCGGTTCCACGAGCGCCGAGGAGCTCGTGAGCCGCATCTACTACCTCGACAAGGTCTCCGAGCAGCAGGCCGCCAACATTCAGGAGGTTCAGAGCCTCGCCAGCCAGCTGGAGCAGGAGATGGCCGAGCTCGAGGAGCGCCAGAACACCCAGCAGCAGCAGGTGAGCGACCTCGAGGCCCAGGTGAGCGATTACCAGGCACGCGTTGCCGAGGCCACGAGCTACTATGACTCCCTCGATGAGCAGGTGCGCGAGCAGCTCGCCGCCGAGCAGGAGGCCAACTCCAACATCTCCACCGCCGTCAGCGCCGTGGAGACCAGCCGCGAGCAGCAGGCCGCGACCGAACAGGCCAGCTCTGACTCTGGCGCACAGGCCGGAAGCACGAACGGCGGCTCCCCAGCAGCCGACTCCACCCAGCAGGAGGAGCCCGCACAGGAGCCCTCTGGCGGCAACGCGAGCACGGGCGGCAGCACGACCGGCGGATCGGGCGGCAGCCCCTCCTCCGGCAGCAGCGTAGGGTCCGGCCAGGGACTGGCCACCGCCTACGCGCAGATTGGCAAGCCCTACGTCTATGGAGCCACGGGCCCCAACGCCTTTGACTGCTCGGGCCTCGTCTGCTACTCCTACGGCTACGCCCGTGGGCGAACCACCACCGCCATGATCTCCTCGCTGAAGGCGAGCGGCGACTGGGTGACGGACATGAGCCAGCTCCAGGTGGGCGACCTCGTGTTCCCCAACTCCGGGCATGTTGGCATCTACGTGGGCAACGGCAGGATGGTCCACGCGGCCAACCCCGCCATCGGCGTGGTCGAGGCGCCGGTCTACAGCTTCATCGGCGGCGGATCCTACTACTAGCGGGCGAGCGCCGCAGTGGGTGACTCAGAGCAGGGCTCTGTCGAGAAGAGCCAGGGCCAGGTGGCGCGACGCCTCTCGCGGCGCTTCCAGGTGGCCCTTGTAGGCGAGGGTGCGCTTGTTGGGCTAGCCGCCGGGGCCGTGGTCACCCTCTACCGTCTGGCGCTCTCTGGTGCAGAGGGTCTGCTGAGGTCCATAACGGCCGCGGCATCGGGACACCCTCTTGCCGTGGCCGGCTGGTTTATTGTGCTCGCAGTTCTTCTCGCTGTCGTTGGGAGGCTCGTACGCTGGGAGCCCGCTACGTCCGGCTCCGGCATCCCACAGGTTGACGCAGAGGTGGCGGGCCGCTACGACGCCCCGTGGGCCCGCGTGCTGCCCGCGAAGTTCGCCGAGGGGACGCTTGGCGCGCTCGCAGGCCTCTCGCTGGGCCGCGAGGGCCCCTCAGTGCAGCTCGGCGGCATGTCCGGCAAGGCGGTCTCGTGTGCCCTCGGGCGCAGAAGGGGAGAGGAGCGGCTGCTTGTCACCTGCGGTGCCGCCGCGGGCATGTCTGCGGCGTTCCACGCTCCCTTCACCGGCGTCCTCTTTGCCCTCGAGGAGATTCACCGCGAGTTCACCGCGCCCCTCATCATCTCCGTCATGTGCTCCGCCGTCGTCTCTGACCTCGTCGTGTCCGAGGCCCTCGGCATTCAGCCCGTGATGGCGCTCGCCTTCTCCGCCGACCTCCCGCACCCTGACTACCCGTTCGTGATCGCGCTGGGACTTGCCTGTGGCGTGCTTGGGGCGCTCCACAACCGCGGCATGTTCATGGCGCAGGACCTCTTCTCCCGCGTGCGCGGTCACGTGCCCGAGGCTCGTCTCGCGCTCCCGTTCCTGCTTGCCGGCGTCGCGGCCTTTGCGTGGCCGCAGCTCATGTGCGGCGGCGACGCCATCCTCAAGGCCCTTCTCGCCCCGTCCGCACCCGCCCTCGGCGGCGTGCTCGTGCTGCTTGCGGGAAAGTACGTCTTCACCGCGGTGTGCTTTGGCTCAGGCGCCCCGGGCGGCACCCTGTTTCCGCTCGTGGTCATGGGCGGACTCGTAGGAGGGGCCTTTGCGCACGTGTCCGGGCTTGCGCCCGCCTACTTCGCCAACTTCGTAGCGCTTGGTGTGGCCGGGCTCTTCTCGGGCGTGGTGCGTGCGCCAGTGACCGCGGTGGTTCTCGTCTTCGAGCTCACCGGGTCGCTTGACGCGCTGCTCTCCGTCTCCATCGTCTCCATCGTGGCCTACGTCACCTCAAGCCTCACGCGCACGGACGCCTTCTACGAGCACCTTCTTGCAGGCCTGCTCGGACGGGAGGGCAACGATGCCGCGAAGGCCGAGCGCGGCCGTGGGAAAGAGCTCGGGACCGTGCGGGTCGGCGCGGGAAGCCACCTCGAGGGAATGCTCGTGCGTGAGGTGCCCTGGCCGGACGGCGCGCGTCTGCTCACGATCGAGCGCGCCGGCACCGAGCTTGCGCCGACGGGGGAGACGCAACTCGACGCCCTTGACGAGCTGCTCTTCATCGTTGACGCAGACGCCGCGGCCGACGCGAGGCTCAAGCTGCGCCTCATGGGCGAGCCGCGAGCGCGCACGTGACGGGCAGCCTTGCCTGAGTAATTGGGACGACGGACCTGAGGCGAAGGGCCTCTGCATCCGTCATGCCACGTGCGCGAAAAAGGAGGGGCCGCTCCGTCAAGGCTAGAGCGGCCCCCGTTTGTGTCTTGGGCCTTCACTGGCCCTTTTGTAGATGAGAATGGCTCTACTTTACATAAGATATATTATCACGGATTTGCAGGGGAGCTGAGCGAGGGAAATACCCAGGCTGAAAGCCGGTTACCATCAGGGAGCACGCTAGCCCTCAACCGGTCGGCCGAGATATGCCGCCGCACTCGTCGCCGCCACCGCACCATCGGCCGCGGCAGTCACGATCTGACGAAGCGGTTTCTCGCGTACGTCACCCGCCACGAAGAGCCCCGGCGTGCTTGTGGCCATCCGCTCGTCGGTCACCACGTAGCCGGCCTCATCAAGGTCCACGAGCCCGTCGACGAGCCCGGTCTCGGGCACGCGGCCCACAAAGACGAAGACTCCAAAGGAGCCTTCGTCGTAGGTCTCCTCGTAGGTATTTCCGGTGGCGTTGTCGCGCAGCGTGAGCCTCGAGGGAAGCTCGCCGCCGTCAACCGCCACAAGGCTTGTGAGCAGGCGCACCTCGACCTTGTCGTTCTCATCGAGCTCTTGGACAAGTGCAGACTGCGCCCGGAGATGGTCCTTGCGGACAAGCAGCGTCACCTTGCTCGCGAAGCGCGTGAGGAACAGCGCCTCCTCGGCGGCAGAGTTCCCTCCCCCGATTACAAACACCTGTTTGCCCCTATAGAACATGCCGTCGCACGTGGCGCAGTACGAGACGCCATGACCGGCAAAGCGCTCCTCGCCCTTGAAGCCGGCGCGACGCGGCTGCGCGCCTGCCGCCACGATGACCGCGGCGGCGTCATAGGACGTGGTGGCGGTGCGTACCAAGAGCCGCCCCGTCGACTCGTCGCGATCTATTGCCTCGACGGGGTCCATTGCGACCTCCGCGCCGAGCTCGGTCGCCTGGCGCTGCATGGCGTCCACGAGAGAGAAGCCGTCTGCGTTGGGCACGCCAGGGTAGTTGTCTATCTCGTTCGTGAGGATGACCTGGCCGCCGAGCGCCTCACGCTCAAGCGTCACGGCGTCGAGCAGCGAGCGCTGGGCGTAGATCGCAGCTGAGAGCCCGGCCGGCCCCCCGCCGACGATGACCAGGTCCTTCTTGACAGCAACAGCCTGAGACATGTCCGTCTCCCTTCCTCTTAGTCGCCTTATAAGGGGGATACCCCTCTCTCCCCCGCCCTAACGCCAAAATGAGAGCCGGACGCTCACATTTTGGCGCCCGGCTCGTCGTGCGAGGCCCCCAGCTCCTGCGCGAGAGACGTACTAGCCCTCGCTTGCGCCTGAGACGCCCTCGTCACCCGCCGTCGGCGTGGACCCCTCGGGCGAGCGTGGCAGAATGAGGTTCAAAACGATGCCGACGAGCGTGGAGGTGGCCATGCCGGGCAGCGTGTAGTCACCGATGGGGATGGATATCCCGGAGGTCTCCATGCCGACGCCGAGGATGATGACGACCGATGCGATCATCAGGTTGCGGTTGACGTCGAAGTCAACGCGGTTGGAGACGAGCATGCGCAGGCCGTTGGAGGCGATGAGGCCGAAGAGAAGGAGGCTCACGCCGCCCATGACCGGGCTTGGTATCGACTGGATGAGCGCCGCAAGCTTGGGGCAGAACCCGCCCACCACAAGGGCAAAGCCGGCTGCGTACCAGAAAATCTGCGTGGCGTAGACGCGCGTGACGCTCATGACCCCGATGTTCTCAGCGTAGGTCGTGGTAGGGGGGCCGCCGAGGAAGCCGGAGATGCAGGTGGAGATGCCGTCGCCGGCAAGCGAGCGCGGGAGCATGGGGCGATAGTCCTTGCCCACGATCTCGCCGACGGCGAGCAGGTGGCCGATGTGCTCGATGACCACGACCACGGCAACGGGGGCCACCAGTGCGATGGCGCCAGGGTCGAAGGTGGGCATCGAGACATGCGGAAGGCCCACCCACGCCGCTTCGGCCGCCGGGGCAAAGTCAACGAGGCCGAGGGCGAGCGAGAGCACGTAGCCGACGATGATGGCGAGCAGCACCGGGACTGTCCCGATGATGCCGCCCATGCTGGAGAAGACCACCGCAGCCACAAGCGTGACGGCGGCGACTGCGGTGCCGACGCCGAAGAAGGTCGTTGAACCGTCAGCCGCCGTAGTCGTAAAGGCCATCTCGGCGGCCGTGGCCGAGAGGCCGACGCCGATCACGACCATGACCGAGGCCACGAGCACCGGAGGCAGGAGGCGATCGAGCCAGCCGGTGCCGACGAGCTTGATGATGCCAGCCACGGCGAGAAACACCAGGCCCGCGACGATGACGCCGGACATGGCCGCGTCAAGGCCACGCGTGGCGCCTACCGCGATGATCGGGCTGATGAAGGCGAACGAGCTGCCGAGGTAGCTTGGAATCTTGTTCCCGGTGACGAGCAGATAGCAGATGGTGCCGATGCCCGAGCACATGATGGCAACGTTGGGGTCGAGCCCCGTGAGGACGGGGACGAGCACCGTGGAGCCGAACATGCTCATCATGTGCTGGATGCCGAGCGGAATGGCGCGGCCGACCGAGACGCGGTCGTCAACGCCGATAAGCTCGCGCTCGTGTGCACTCATGGGAGCTCCCTTCTCTCCTCCGACGAAAGCCGTTGAAAAAAAGGCCCGGGCGCAAGCGCCCGGGCCCGGAGGGCAGCGCTAGGCCACCAAGAAGTAGATCAGGAAGGCGATCGCCGCAACCCACATGAGCGGACGGACCTTCTTGAGCTGGCCGGTCACGACGGCGGTGACCACATAGGAGATGAAGCCGAGGCCGATGCCGGCGGAAATCGAGTAGGTCATGCAGATGCCCGCGACGATCATGAACGCAGGGAAGCCCTCGAGCAGGTCGGACCAGTCGATGCCGGTGACGTCGCCAATCATGAGGTAGCCCACGTAGACGAGGGCACCGCAGGTGGCGGCAGAGCTCACGCACGCAATGAGCGGCGAGAAGAACGCAGCGAGCAGGAAGAGCACGCCCGTGGTAACGGAGGTCAGGCCAGAGCGGCCGCCGTCGGCAGCGCCAGAGGTGGACTCGACGAAGGTAGTGATCGAGGAGGCGCCGACGAAGCCACCGACCGCAGCGGCAGCGGAGTCGACGATGAGGATCTCGCGGATGTCCTCGACGTTGCCGTCCTCGGTCAGGAAGTCACCCTGCTTGGCAACGGCCATCGCGGTGCCCATGGTGTCAAAGAAGTCGGACATCATGAGGGAGAAGGCGAGCACGAGCAGCGTGGGGTTCGTGACGACCTTGGCGACGCCCATGACGCCGTTGGCGTCGGTCTGGAAGGGGGCGCCGAAGGTGGCGAAGTCCAGGGTGGAGACGATGCCCGTGGGGGCCTGGGTGACGCCGAGCGGGATACCGCAGATGACGGCGATCACGATGCCGAGCAGGATGGAGCCCTTCACGTGGAAGGCCTCGAGAACCACGGTGACGATGATGGAGATGATGCCGACGATGAAGGTGGCGTTGGTCACGTCGCCGAGGGCGAGTAGGGTGCCCGCGTCGTTGACGATGATGCCGGCGTTGGAGAGGCCGATCATGGCGATGAAGAGGCCGAGGCCAACCGAGATGGCGTGACGCAGGGAGACGGGGATCGCGTCCATGATGGCCTCGCGCAGACCGCAGAGGACCAGGATGAGAATCGCGACGCCCTCGACGAAGATGACGCCCATGGCGGCGTGCCAGTCACCGCCGCAGACACCGGTGGCGGCGACGGCGATCATCGAGTTGACGCCGAGTCCCGAGGCACAGGCCAGCGGCCTGTTAGCGATGAGGCCCATCAGGATGGTCATGATGGCGGCACCCACGCAGGTACCCGTCACGATGGCGCCGTAGGACACGTCCGGCATCGCAACGCTCAGGATGGAGGGGTTGACGATGATGATGTAGGCCATCGCCAGGAACGTCGTGAGACCGGCGCGCAGCTCAGTGCCCGCAGACGTCCCCCTCTCGGCAAGGTGGAAGAACTTGTTCATGCTTTTGGTACCTCTTCTCCGCTTGCGGCATACAAATACGGGGACCCCGCGGGGCCCCACTCAAACAGCGTGAGAGCGTGGGCTCAGACGCCGCTGGAGCCAAACCCTCCAGCGCCCCGGTCCGTCTCGTCAAGCTCGTCGACCTCGACGAGCCTGACCGTGGGAACGCGCTGGATGACGAGCTGGGCGATTCGCTCGCCGCGCTCGATGCTGATGGGGTGCTCATCGTCTAAGTTCACGGCGCAGACCTTAAGCTCCCCACGGTAGTGGGAGTCAACGAGCCCGGGCGTGTTGGCCATGGACAGGCCCTGTTTGAGAGCCAGCCCGCTCCGGGGCTGCACGAACCCGGCGAACCCCTCCGGTATGGCCACGGCAAGACCGGTTGAAATCAGGCGACGCTCATGCGGCGCAAGCGTCACGTCCTCGTTTGCGCGCAGGTCAAGTCCTGCGTCGCCGACGTAAGCGTAGGTGGGGAGCTCTACGGAGGGGTCAAGGCGCTTGATAGGGAGGTCAACTCTATCTTCAGTCATTCAGACTCCTCAGCTCCTCGCTAAACTCGTCCACGTCCTTGAAGTCACGGTAGACGGAGGCAAAGCGCACGTAGGCGACCTTGTCAACTGAGACGAGGCGCTTGAGCACCATGCTGCCCAAATCGACCGAGGAGACCTCGGTACGGCCACCGTCGCGCAACGACGACTCGATGTCGTCAATCAGGCCCGACAGGGCCGACATAGGAACGTCACGCTTCACCGTGGCCGTGACAAGTCCGCGCATGAGCTTCTGCCGGTCGAAGGGCTCCTTGTGTCCGTCGCGCTTGATGACAACGAGGGGGACCTCCTCACAGCGCTCATAGGTGGTGAAGCGGAAGCCACAGCTCGTGCACTCACGACGGCGACGGATAGCGTCGTTGCTCTCTGAGGGCCTCGAGTCGACAACCTTCGACTCCTCGCAGCCACATTTGGGACAGCGCATCTAACCTCCTCGTTGGAATGCAACAAAGAAGGTATCACAAAACGTTCAAATCTCGCCAGTTAAAGGCATCATGAAACCAACTGGAAAGAGCCGCGGCCGTTTAGCCAACCGTGCCAGGAACCACGAGGCTCTGCCCAGGCGTGAGCAAACCGCCCCCGAGCCCGTTTTCCGCCTCGATCCAGGAGACGAGCTCTGCGGTACCGACTCCCGCCGGGCCGCGCCCCTCCGCGATGCTCCAGAGAGAGTCCCCTTCTTGGACGAGGACCGTCTCGGTGGGCGCGGCCGAGAGCGCGTCGGCGACTGCGCGGTCACGAAGGACGTCAGCGACCAGGGAGGCAAGGGCGATTGCGATGACAAGGGCGATTCCGGAGGTCACGAGCAAGATGGACTGTCTCCGTGAGAGGGCCTGGGGGCTTGGTACGGGCGTGACGGCCCCCTCGTCGCTGCCGCCACCTTCAATGAGCACGAGACGGGGCCGGCCCGCGCGAGCAGCAAGGGCGGCGGTGCCATCGAAGGCGGGCGAGCAGGCCCTTGTGTTGAAGTTGTCCATCGCTGTCCCCTTTCGTTCGTCTGTGTTGGGACGTTTATATCGTGACGACCGGACATAAATTCACGCCTCAGGCAGAACATCTGTACCTTATTATGATGGCACGTTTGTTCGTGTCAAGCGAAAACGAACAGATGTTTGCAGAATATTGGGAAGTGTCGTATCATGTGGGGCACAGGAAGAAGGAGGCACCATGGCAAGAGGAAAGCTCGGCAAGCGTCAGATTGCTATCTACGACTTCATCCGCGCCTACTCAACCGAGCACGGCTACCCACCCTCGGTGCGCGAGATTGGGGCAGCCGTTGGCCTTGCCTCCCCTTCCACCGTCCACATGCACCTCAAGGTGCTTGAGGAGCAGGGTCTCATCAAGCGTGACTCCAAGAAGCCACGCACCATCGAGGTCATGGGAAAGCAGACGCCAAGCCCCGCGGACGAGGGAATTGCGAGCGTCTCGCAAGATGTGGATCGCAACGTCATCTCGCTTCCCCTTGTCGGGCGCGTGGCTGCGGGGACGCCCATTCTCGCGGAGCAGAACATCGAGGACACGCTCACCCTCCCGACCTCAATCGTCGGGGACTCGAGCTCCTTCATCCTTCGCGTTCGTGGAGAGTCGATGATCAACGCGGGGATTTTCGACGGTGACTACATCGTCGTAAAGGAGCAGCAGGATGCCCACGACGGCGAGATTGTCGTGGCCCTCATCGACGACTCCGCGACGGTCAAGACCTTCTATCGCGAGCAGGGGCGCATCCGCCTGCAGCCGGAAAACGACACCATGGAGCCCATCTACGCGGACAACCCCACCATCCTTGGAAGGGTCACCGCACTCATCCGCTCCGTCTCGTAGACGCATGGGTCAGGTTCTTCAAGCCTCAGGAGTTCGCACGCGCCGGGATGGCGAGGGCGCAGAGGCACGGACGGCCGGGCGCATTGGCGTCTTTGACGTGGTCCGCGGGTTCTCAGTCATATCGATGGTGCTCTTCCACTTCTGCTATGACTTGCGCTTCATCGCGGGCCTTCCCCTGCCCTGGTTCGCTCCCCCACTCCAGGACGTCTGGCGCGCAAGCATATCCTGGACGTTCCTCTTCGTGGCTGGCTGCATGTGCCCGCTCTCGCGCAGCAACCTGAGGCGCGGCCTCATATATTCTGGGGCTGCCCTTGGTATCTGGGCTGTCACGAGCATCGCGGACGTTGACACGCCCATATCGTTCGGAATCATCTACTGCATGGCAGCGTGCACGCTTGTTGCGTGGACGCTCGCACGCCTCGACGCTTTGCTCCGGGGTCGAGTGGCTGCAGCCGTGCTGGCCATTTTGTTCCTCTCCCTCCAAGGTCTGCCGCACGGCACAATTGGCCTGGGGCCCTTCGTGCTGGAGCTCCCGAGCGCGCTCTACCAGACGCCCTGGCTCGCCTGGCTAGGGCTGCCCGGAGCTGGCTTTGCATCAGGGGACTACTATCCGCTGCTCCCCTACCTCTGCATGTATCTGGCCGGCGCCGCCCTCGGCTGGAGATGGGCACGACGCGGCTATCCGGCCTGGGCGCGTGAGGCGCGTGTGAGGCTGCTGTCGCTTGTCGGACAGCGGGCCCTTCTGGTCTACGTTGTCCACCAGCCCGTCCTTCTCGTGATCGCCCTACTCGTCGCCGGGGCCCTCGGCTGAGGCGCCTTCCAGCACCTCGTAGGGCTTGAGCGTGCGTGCCATGCGCTCGTCAGCCTTTACCGTGGCAAGCAGGCCGTCCTGGACGTAGCTCTCGCGCATCACCTGACAGCGTTCGTGGACCATCTTCATGAGCAGGCCCTTCTCGTAGGGCACGAGGACCGTCGTGGTAACGCTGCCGCTCGACGCCTCGCAGGCGATGCGATAGAGCAGCCCCCGAACGCCCGTGCCCTCGCGCGCCGAAATCACCTGTGCGTCCGGATGGGCGAGCGTGGCCGCCCGCAGAGCCTCCTCGTCGAGCAGGTCGCTCTTGTTGAGCACGGTCACGCAGCGAATCTCCGCAGCGGCAATGTCGGATAGAACCGAGCGAACCGCCTCGATCTCCAGCTCTCGATGCGGGTCGGAGGCGTCCACCACCAGCAGAATAAGGTCTGCGGCACGCACCTCGGCAAGGGTGGACTTGAAGGACTCCACGAGCATGGTCGGCAGCTTCTGGATGAAGCCGACGGTGTCGGTGATGGTGATCTTTCTGCCCTCTTCGAGCTCCAGGGCACGCGTGGTGGGGTCGAGCGTCGCAAAGAGCTCGTCACGCACGTAGACGTCAGCCCCGGTCAGACGGTTGAGGAGGGTGGACTTGCCGGCGTTGGTGTAGCCGACAAGCGCCACGCGAAAGACCCCCGAGTCCCATCGGGCCTTGCTCTGCACACCACGTCTGCGCTCCAGGCGCTCAAGCTCGCGCCTCAGGGTCGAGATGCGGGCGCGCACGAGTCTGCGGTCGACCTCGAGCTGGCTCTCGCCCTGCCCGAAGCGGCTTCCGATGCCGCCGCGCGTCTGCTCGCCCACCAGATGGCTCCACATTCCACGCAGGCGTGGGAGCACGTACTGCAGCTGAGCGAGCTGCACCTGGAGTCGCCCCTCATGCGTCTTTGCGTGCACGCCGAAGATGTCCAGGATGAGCGCCGTGCGATCAATGATCTTGACGGGCTCGCCAATGATTCTCTCAAGGTTGGCCTGCTGTGAGGGCGTGAGCTCATCGTCGAAGATGACCACGTCGGCGCTGAGGTTGCGCACGTAGGAGCAGAGCTCCTCCACCTTGCCCTTGCCAATGAACGTCTTGGGGACGGGCGCCTCCAGGCGCTGAGTCATGGTGAGGACCACCTCGGCGCCGTCCGTCTCGGCCAGGCGCGCTAGCTCCGCGAGGGACTCCTCCACCCCCCACTCGGAGTGTCCGAGGTCGACCCCCACCAAGATGGCACGCTCCGGCACCGGCGCCGTGGACTGTGGCCTAAATCGTCCCATTGGCAGGCCGCCTCCCCAGGTCAGAGCAGACGAGGTCCGCGGCATCCTCGAGACCCGTCTCGTCGAGGTCAATCCAGCGCACCCTGGCATCGTGACGAAACCAGGAGAGCTGACGCTTGGCGTAGCGGCGTGTCCTACGTTTGATGAGCTCGACAGCCTCCTGCTCGGAGCAGCGCCCGGCAAGCGCGTCCAGCACCTCCTTGTAGCCGATCGCCTGCCCGGCCGTGACGTCCACGGCGAGCCCCTCGTCCGTGAGGTGCCTCACCTCGTCGAAGAGCCCCGCGGCGACCATCGAGTCAACCCGGGCATCGATGCGCTCGTAGAGCCGGTCACGCGACATGGTGAGCCCCCAGACCCGCGCGTCGTAGTGCGCCGCGCGCTTGTGCAGGCCCTCGTGATGGGCTGCGTAGGAAACCCCCTCGTCAAGCATCTCAAGGGCGCGGACCACGCGTCGGACGTTGTTGGGGTGAATGAGGTCGGCGCTCCTTGGGTCGCGCTCGGCGAGCAGGGCGTGCAGCGCCTCAGCGCCGCGGGCGCGCGCAAGCGCCTCATAGGCATCTCGGCGGCCTCCTCCGCGCTCTCCAGCGGGAAACTCCATCTCGTCGATCACGGCGTTGAGGTAGAGCCCCGTCCCGCCGCAGAGCACCGGGGTGCGCCGACTGCCGAGCAGGGCGTCGACGCATGCACGAGCCTCGCCTTGGAATCTCTGGACGGAGTAGTCCTCGCCCACGTCGGCCACGTCCACCATGAGGAGGGGGACGCGGCGCTCGGCGACGGGCGTCTTTGCAGTACCGACGTCCATGCCCCGGTAGACCTGCATCGCGTCCATCGAGACCACGGCGCTGCCGAGACGCTCGGCCACGAGCTCTGCCAGGGCGCTCTTGCCCGAGGCGGTGGGGCCGACGACGCAGACGACGGGGCCGGGGGCGCTCATCGCGGCTCGCCCTCCAGGCTGCCGCGCAAGTACCACGTCCGAGCCTCATCAACCCGCACGTCACAGATCTTGCCAACGAGCTCCTCGACGCTCCTCCCGTCCGGCAGGGCGAAGTGGACCGTCTGGTTCTTCTCACTGTGCCCCACCATGACGTCGCCGTCGCGCTTGGAGCTGCCCTCCACGAGCACGCTCGCAAGCGTCCCCAGGTCAGCCTGGTTGGCGTCATGGGCCTGTGCCGCCACCTGCTCGGCAAGTCGGTCGAAGCGCTCCTGGATAACCTCGTGCGGGGTGTCGTTGGCCATCTTGGCGGCCGGGGTCCCCGGACGGGGCGAGTAGATGAAGGTGTAGGCGGAGGAGAAGGCAGCCTCGCGGACGAGCGAGAGCGTGTCCTCGAAGTCCTCCTCGGTCTCGCCGGGGAAGCCGACGATTATGTCCGTGGAGAGGGCGAGGCCTGGCATCGCGGCATGCAGTCGCCCAACGAGGTCAAGGTAGCCCTCGCGCGTGTAGCTACGGTTCATTGCCTTGAGAACCCGCGTGGAACCGCTCTGGACCGCGAGGTGCAGGTGGGGCATCACGTTGGGCAGCTCCGCCATCGCGGCGATGGTGTCGTCGGAGAGGTCCTTGGGGTTCGAGGAGGTAAAGCGGATGCGCTCCACGCCCGTGGCCGAGACAGCTCGCAGCAGCTCGGCAAAGCGGGGCTCCCCATAGATGTTGCGGCCGTAGGAGTTGACATTCTGGCCGAGCAGCGTTACCTCGCGCACACCATCGGCGACGAGCTTCTCAACCTCTGCGACGACGCTCTCGAGCGTCCGGCTCTTCTCGCGGCCGCGCACGTAGGGGACGATGCAGTAGGTGCAGAAGTTGTTGCACCCGGTCATGATGGGGACCCAGGCGTGGAAGGCGCTCGCGCGATGGCTCGGGAGGTCGGTCGAGAAGGGGCGCCCATCCTCCACGGTGTCGACCTCGACCGCGCGCCCGTCTCCGGAAAACGCCTGTGCGAGGAGGTCCGGCAGGCTCGCGAGGGCGCTCGTCCCGAAGACGACATCGGCGCAGGCAATGTGCTCGCGGATCTTTTCGCCGTCACGCTGCGCGATGCAGCCGCCGATGGCCACCACCCGCCTGCCGGAGGGCGGCGTGGGGGCCGACACCATGGCCGAGGCCTGCCCATAGAGGCGCTGGTCGGCGTTCTCGCGAACACAGCAGGTCATGAAGACCACGATGTCGGCGTCTTCGGGCTCGGCCACGCAGATGCAGCCGCACTCGTCAAGGAGGCCGGCGACGCGCTCGGAGTCGTGAAGGTTCATCTGGCACCCAAAGGTGCGGACGCAGTAGGTCTTGCCGACCAGAATGGAGGGGTGGGTCATCTTCAGGCCTGCCTTGGGGTAGTGGTATCGTCGCCGGACGCGGTGGTCGGGGCTGGGATGCGGTGGACGTAGACGGCGATGCGGATAGCCGTGCGGCTCTCGCCGGAAATCTCGATGTCGGAGAACGTTGGCGCGCAGGAGATGTCGACACCGGTAGGGATGAGGAACCCGCGGGCAATGGCGATGGCCTTGATGGCCTGGTTGACCGCCCCGGCGCCTACGCACTGGATGTTGACGGGTACCCCATCCTTGACGAGTCCGGCGATGGCGCCGGCAACCGAGGCCGGCGAGGACTTGCTCGACACCTTCAGATAGTCCATGTCATTTCTCCTGCTGCACGTTGCGTGAGCTGCTGCGTGTGTGGTTCGTGAGCTCCGGATGCATTCTACTGGCAAAGCATGGTTTTGAGAAGCGCCTCGGCGCTGGGGGGCGCGCTAGTCGCGCTCCTCAAGGTCGAAGGTGACCGTTATCTTGCCACGCCCCACGCGCACCTTGGGGTCAGCGGAGAGCGAGAGGTAGTAGCGGTCAGCGAGAAGCGAGAAGTCGCGCTCCATCGCGCGCGAAAACTCGTCGAGGTCGTCGGCAGAGAGTCGAAGCCCGCGCCTGTCACGCGCGAGATCAACCTCGCGCGGGGCGGCGGCATGCTGCGCCCCCTTGTGCGTAAGGCGCGCCACCACGCTGCGCAGCGGCTTGATCTGCCCGGAGACGATGCGGTGCGCAGTGCGCTCAGACATCTCCAGGCCGAGCGCGGACGCCTGTTCGCGCAGCTCGGAGGCGTCCGCGGCAGCGCGCAGGCGCTCGAGCACGGGAAGGTCCTCAAGGGAGTCTATGAACAGGAGGTCGGAACCGTCGACAGACTGGGCGGCCCGGGCGCGGGCGGTTGCCACCACCTCGGCGGGCGAGCCGAGGTAGACCTCGCAGGAGGAACGTTCCTCAAGGGCGAACTCGCAGCAGGTCCGAACGATGTTGTGCGGGCCCCGCGCGCAGGTGAGCGTTCCGTCCTCCCCCACCTCGACGGTCGGCCAGCTCGACTGGTCAGCGCGCTCCGAGAGCGAGCGGGCGTCGGTGACCACCCGGATGGAGGAGCCCTTGCCGGGAGCCGACGAGGCCACCTCGGCGCTCACCGCGTTCTCCCTCACCGAGAAGAGCGCCATGCCACGACCGTGGACGCCCCATCGGTCCATGTGGACGCTGTCGAGCTTGGAGGTGACGCGCGCCTCGAAGATGCGCTCCTGCATGTCGGACGGGATGCCCGAGCCGTCATCAAGCATCGTCGTGGTCCTCAGGTCGCCCTCGCGGCTCGTGGCAACGTAGATGTGGCGTGCCCCGGCATCGCGGGCGTTGCGCAGCATCTCGATGACGGCGTCCTCGACGCAGCGGACGTCATGCTTGGCCTGGCGGCGCTCGGCCTCCGCCACCCGCAGGCGAACGTAGCCCTCGCCAAGGTTCTCCTCGACGCGCAGGGCGCGCTCCCCGCCCATGGTGGAGACAAAGCTGACGAGGTCGTTGCCCGCTAGCATGGGCCCTCCGCTACTTGGCCACGTCGACGGCGCGCGACTCGCGAATCACCACAACGCGCACCTGGCCGGGGTACTCCATCTCGTCCTCGATCTGCTTGGCGATGTCATGGGCGAGGACGGTGGCCTGTGCGTCGGAGATCTTCTCGGGCTCGACCATCACGTGAAGCTCGCGACCGGCCTGCATTGCGTAGGTGCGCTCGACGCCGTCGTGCGCGTTGGAGATCTTCTCGAGCTTCTCGAGTCGCTTGATGTAGTTCTCCGCAGACTCGCGACGCGCGCCGGGGCGGGCCGCAGAGATGGCGTCGGCAGCCTGGACGAGGACGTCGAGCACGGTGTCGGGATCGACGTCGGCGTGGTGGGCCTCGATGGCGTGGACGATCTCGG
Source organism: uncultured Atopobiaceae bacterium (assembly GCA_944321515.1). Classification (GTDB taxonomy): domain Bacteria; phylum Actinomycetota; class Coriobacteriia; order Coriobacteriales; family Atopobiaceae; genus Thermophilibacter. The sequence continues at coordinate 28,408 of CALULO010000004.1, forward strand.
GGCGCTCGCCGTAGCGGCGGGCAAGGTCGGCCCCGATTACGGCGTGCGGGCCCTCAACCTCGTGGTCGATGGCCTTCCCTAGGTCGTGGAGGAGGCCCGCGCGCTTGGCAGGAGCCTCGTCAAGCCCGAGCTCGGAGGCCATGATGCCGCAGAGGGCGGAGACCTGGACGGAGTGCGAGAGCACGTTCTGGCCGAAGGAGGTGCGGTAGCGCAGGGCGCCGAGGGTCTTCACGAGCTCGGGGTGCAGGTCGTGGATGCCGGCGTCGAAGGCGGCCTGCTCGCCGGCCTCGCGCACGCGCTCGGCCACGAGCGCCTCGGCCTTCTTGTAGAGCTCCTCGATGCGCGCCGGGTGGATGCGGCCGTCGGCGATGAGGTTCTCCAGGGCGACGCGGGCGGTCTCGCGGCGCACCGGGTCGAAGCTCGAGAGCACAACGGTCTCAGGGGTGTCGTCAATCACGAGCGAGACGCCCGAGACCTGCTCGAAGGTGCGGATGTTGCGGCCCTCTCGGCCGATGATACGGCCCTTGAGGTCGTCGGAGGGGATGTGGACCGAAGTCACCGTGATCTCGCCCGCCTGGTCTGCGGCGCAGCGCTGAATGGCCGTGGAGATGATCTCGCGCGCGGTCTTGTCAGCCTGCGCGCGGACGGACTGCTCCGCCTCGCGCAGGATCTGGGCCTCCTCGCGCACGGACTCGGCGCGGACGCGGGCGAGAAGCTCGTCGTGGGCCTCGTCGCTGGAAAGGCCGGCGATGCGCTCGAGCTCGCTCTGCTGGCGCGCCTCCATCTCGTCGAGGTCGCTCTTGCGGCGGTCAAGCTGCCCCTGTAGGCTCGAGAGCTGGTGCTCGCGACGGTCGAGCGCGTCGTTACGGTGGTCGAGGGACTCCTCGCGCTGCATGATGCGGTTCTCCATGTTCTGGAGCTCCTGCTTGCGCTTCTTCTCCTCGGCCTCGGAGTTCTGCTTGAGCTGGAGGATCTCCTCCTTCGCCTCGAGGACGGCCTCCTTCTTGGTGCTCTCCGCCTGGCGAGCCGCCTCAGAGGCGATGCGCTCGGCCTCGGTCTTGGCGGAATCAAGGTGGGACTGGGCCTCCTTGAGCCTCGAGCCGCTCTGGCCTGCTAGGACGAAGTAAACGACGGCTGCACCGACAACCAGGCAGACCGCCCCGACGATAACTAACTCCATGGCTGCTCCTCAGATATGATGCGTTCCTGTTGCGTGGTTCTGGAGACCATGGCGCCATGCGCCATGGAACCCGCCATCGGAGATGCAGTCGTGGCGCCTATGCCGAGAGTGGTACGTGTTCGACAGCTAACGTGACATGACAATCAAATATGGACATCAGCTGGCAGGCCAGCGAGAAATGCGCTCCAATAGCTTGACAATCGTAACGTTAAGGTAAGTGTCGTGTCAAACGCGCCCATGGTAGACGGTCTAGTTTCTCCCGCCTACGACCTCTCGGGCTACCTCGGCGGCAAGGCCGTAGGCAAAGCCGCGGCCGCAGAGGAAGCGCACCGTGCGCTCAAAGTCGTTCTTTCCCGTGAGCCGGCGGCGGGACGCAAGGCCAAGGGCGCGTGAGCGCTCCTCGTCCTCATCGAAGAACTCTTCGGGCCAGCCCACGACCTCCTCAGCCTCGATCCCCCGGCGAGCGAGCTCACGGGCTATCTTGGCGCGGCCCCAGCCCGCCGCCACCTTGGAGCGCACGAAGGCGGCGGCGTAGCGCCCGTCGTCCACCAGCCCGCAGGAGCTCGCCCGCTCCACGAGCTCATCGACCACCGAGCCGGGGTATCCCTCCCGCGAAAGGCGCCCGGCGAGCTCGTGCGCGGAGAAGTCCCGTCGTCCGACGAGTGCCTCAACGCGCTCGTGTCCACATGAGCGCGCGAGCTCCCCGACAAGGTAGAGGAGCTCGGCGCGCGAGGCCGGCTGGGCGCCATCGCCCTCGCGCACGCGCGCGAGGCGACGTCCCACGGCAACGGGAAGCTGGCGCCGCTCTTCACCGTGCTCCGGCGTGCTCACGCGCAGCGTGGCACGTGGGGGGCGACCGGAGAGGGAGCGCTCCCCGCGGGCGGGAAGGTCGACCCCCCAGTCGAGCTGGGCGTCGCTCACAGCTCGGAGCCCTCGACGGAGCCGTCGACGACCTCGCCGACGCGCTCGTCCCCGAGCTCGAGCCCACACGCGACGCGAACCTTGTGGTCAATCTCGTCACGCAGGTCAGGGTTGGAGGCGAGGAACTCCTTGGCGGCCTCGCGGCCCTGGCCGAGCCGCTCGGACTCGTAGGTGAACCAGGAGCCAGACTTGTTCACCACGTCATAGTCCACCGCCATGTCGAGGATCGAGCCCTCCTTGGAGATGCCCTGCCCGTACATGATGTCGAACTCGGCCTGCTTGAAGGGGGGAGCAACCTTGTTCTTGACCACCTTGACGCGCACGCGGCTGCCCACGGCCTCGCCGTTGACCTTGATGGTGTCGATGCGGCGGATGTCCATGCGCACCGAGGCGAAGAACTTGAGGGCACGGCCGCCCGGCGTGGTCTCCGGGTTGCCGAACATGATGCCGATCTTCTCGCGAAGCTGGTTGATGAAGATGCAGGTGGTGTTTGACTTGGAGAGCGAGCCGGCGAGCTTTCTCAGCGCCTGGCTCATGAGGCGGGCCTGAAGGCCGACCGTGGAGTCCCCTATCTCCCCCTCGATCTCTGCGCGGGGGGTGAGTGCCGCCACCGAGTCAACGACGACCACGTCGATGGCGCCAGAGCGTACGAGCATGTCGCAGATCTCAAGCGCCTGCTCGCCGGTGTCCGGCTGGGAGATGAGCACCTCGTCGATGTCCACCCCGATGCGTGCGGCATAGCCCGGGTCCAAGGCGTGCTCGGCGTCGATGAACGCGACGACGCCGCCCATGGCCTGGGCCTCGGCAAGAATCTCAAGGGAGAGCGTGGTCTTGCCCGAGGACTCCGGGCCGTAGATCTCAACTATGCGACCGCGCGGGACGCCGCCGATGCCGAGCGCGGCATCCAAGGCGATGGACCCGGTGGGGATGGCCTCCACCTCCATGCTCGGGCCGTCGTCACCAAACTTCATGATGGCGCCCTTGCCGAACTTCTTCTCTATCTCCTTGGTGGTCTCCTCAAGGACCTTGTCACGCTCCTCGCCCGTAGTGCGGGGATGAATCTCCTTGGTGATGCCCTTGCTCTTGGCCATGCTTACTCCCTCTGCTCCAAATCTATCGCCGACATGGTAGACGAACAACCGTTCTACGTCAAGGCAGTCGTAGAGAGCGTAGCAGCCGGGACTTCCGGTGGGCTTGCGAGGGACTTACGGGAGGCGCGCGAAGCGCGCTCACATAGCCTCGGCAGGCACGCCCTCCCCACGTCAGCGGCCCGATTCGGCCTCATCCCGACCAGGCCCCACGTCAGCGGGGCCCGACGCATCCACAACACCTTCATGGAGCAGCTCCACTGCTCGGCGCACCGCTTCGAGGCGCACCGAAGCGCGATCTCCCGAGAACAGGTGGCACTCGGAATGGGTGCCGCGCGGCGTGGAGAGGCCCAGCCAGACGGTCCCCACCGGCTTGCCCGGCTCCTCACCGCCCGGCCCCGCTATCCCCGTGACGGAGACCGCCACGTCGCTGCCGAGGACGCGGCGGGCCCCCTCAGCCATCTGCTCGGCGCACGCGCCCGAGACGACGCCCACGCCCGGGGTCTCGACCACCTCGTCGGTGACGCCGAGAACTGCCTGCTTGACGGGGATGGCATAGCTGACCACGCCCCCACGCACCACGGCGGAGGACCCGGGGACGGCGGTGAGGCACCCCGCCACGAGCCCGCCGGTGCACGACTCAGCGGTGCCAAGCGTCACGCCCGCCGCGCTCGCCAAACGGACGAGGGCGGCACACGCTTCGTAGAGCCCGGGGTCGACGGGAAGGATGACCCTCTCGCCGTCCTGCTCGCCAGAGGTACCACGCGTGACGTCATCGGGGCCCACGCCCATGGAAGACCGCCTCCCCCTAGGCCCGGAACACGACGTGCCGGGCGTTCCAGAAGTACTGGGCGCCGGAGACCACGGTGAGGACCACCGCGGCCACCATGAGCGCCCACGACACGAGCGAGATGAGCTCGCCGAGCTCAAGCAGCCCCGCAGCCGCCAGGAAGAACGAGAGGTAGTAGCCGCACAGCGACACCATGGTCACGGCGGTCTTTGCCTTTCCGAGCGCGTCGGCTGCGATGACCTCGCCGTTGGCGCTCGCCACCATGCGCAGCGCGCTCACGAGGAACTCTCGCAGCAGGATGACGAAGACGGCCCAGACGCTCACGTGGTTCTCCTGCAGGAGCAGGAGCAGCGCCGAGAAGACGAGGAGCTTGTCGGCGATTGGGTCGAGGAACTTGCCGAAGTCGGTGATCTCGCCGCGAGAGCGGGCGAGGTGGCCGTCCACCTTGTCCGTTGCCGAGAGTGCGGCGTAGAGCACGAAGGCGAGTCCCGCGAGCAGGGGGTCGGCGTCGGCGAGCACGCCCGATGCGGGCGCGGCGAGAGTCGCGACGACCATGAAGAGGGGGATGAACGCGATCCTCACGCACGTCACGACGTTGGCGGGCGTCCAGATGCTTGCCGCGACGCGAGTCTCTCCGCAGCCGCCCTTAGCCTCGCTCATGTCGATCGCCCTCTCCCTCTTCCACGATCTCACCGACCATCTCGTAGCAGAACGAGTCAACGAGGTCCACGGTCACGATGTCGCCCACGGCGGCCTCGCCCGCGGCGATGTGGACCGCACCGTCGCTGTCGGGCGCCTGGAACCAGGCGTGACCGATGAGCTCGGGACCGTCCTCGCCCTCCTCAACGCCGTCGATGATCACGCGCACGCGCTCCCCGACGTGCGAGGCCGTGGCCGCGAAGCCGAGCTGCTCGGTAAGGTCCACGAGGCGCTGGGTACGCTCGAGCTTCACGTCCTCGTCCACCTGGCCCTCCATCGCCGCGGCTCGGGTGCCCTCCTCGCGGGAGTAGGCGAAGACGGAGCAGTAGTCGAACTCCTGCTCGGCGATGAAGTCGTAGAGCTCGTCGGCCTCCTCGTCCGTCTCGCCGGGGAAGCCCGCCATGCCGGTGCTGCGCAGGACCATGCCGGGAATCTCGGTGCGCAGGCGAGAGAAGAGCGCGCGGAACTCGTCAGGGGAACCGGAGCGTCCCATGGCCTTGAGCACGCGCTCGGAGCAGTGCTGGATGGGGATGTCGATGTAGGGCAGGACCTCGTCCACGTCTCGAATGGTCGCGATAAGCTCGTCCGTCATGCCCTCGGGCTGCAGGTAGAGCACGCGCACCCAGCCGTGGTAGGGCCTCACGGCCTCAGCCACGAGGCGCAGGAGGGACGCGAGCGTCTGCCCGTCGCCGAGGTCGCTGCCCCAGATGCCGGTGTCCTGGCCGATGAGCACCACCTCGCGCACGCCCCCGGCCATGAGGGCCTTGACCTCCGAGACCACCTCGTCGGCCGGGCGAGAGTGGTAACGCCCGCGGATGTAGGGGATTGCGCAGAAGGTGCAGAAGCGGTCGCAGCCCTCCGAGATCTTCACGAAGGCGCTCGCCCCCTCTATGGTGCGAAGGGTGCCCGCAGGCGACGCCTGCGCGGCCGCGGACGGCATGCCGAGCACGTCACGCACCACGCCCGCGATGCCGTCCTCGTCCTCGGCACGCACGAAGGCGGCCACCTCGGGGAGCTCGGTCGCAAGCGCGTCGCCATAGCGCGAGGGCACGCAGCCGCACATCACGATCGGGCAGGCACGGACGCCGCCGGCCGCCTGCTCGGCAAGCTCGAGGGTGGCCTCCACCGACTCCTCGGTAGCGCTGGCGAGAAACGAGCACGTGTTGACGATCGCCACGTCCGCCTCGGCGGCGTCCGCGGCCTCGGCGAAGCCGTCCGCGAGCAGCAGCGCGCGCATGCGGTCGGTGTCCACCTCGTTCTTGGCACAGCCGAGCGTCACAAAGAGGACGCTCGGGGTCTCGGTACTAGCGGTAGTTGACGAACTGCAGGGGCTGGCCATAGTCACGCTCCTTGAGCGACGCGATCACGGACTGGAGGACGTCCTTGGAGGCGGAGCTCACGCGGAGCTTGTCTCCTTCGATGGTTGCCTTCGCCTTCACCTTGAGGTCGCGGACGTCCTTGGCGATCCTCTTGGCAGTGTCGGCGTCGATGCCCTGGACCACCGTGCCCGTCTGGCGCACCGTCATGCCCGAGGCGCCCTGCGGCTCGGCCCAGCGCACGGCCGTGAGGTCGATCCCCCGGCGCGTGAGCTTGGTGGCGAGCACGTCACGCACCTGGCTGGCCACGAACTCCGAGGGGGCCTCGATCTTGAAGGAGCCTTCCTTCTTTGAGAGCTCGAGCGTGGCGCCCGTGCCCTTGAGGTCGTAGCGCTGTGTGAGCTCTCGCGCGGCTTGCTGGTATGCGTTGTCGACCTCCTGCATGTCCACCACGGACACGACGTCGAAGCTTGATTCCTTGGCCATGCCGCCTCCTTTCCCCGGCGCCCCGCGGCGCCTCCGTTGCGGGCGGCGCCCAGCGGCGCCGCGTCTGTCAGCTTGCTACTGCCCGGTGTTCCCCGTGGTGCCGGTGGAAGAACCGCTGGCGGTGGCCCCGTCGGCCGCGGCGTCCTCGGGAAGGGGCGTCCCCTCGATGGTGAGGGAGCCGAGACCGCCCACGCGTGAGGAGAACTCGCGCTTCTCGCCGTTCTCCGTCACCGTGATGGCGGAGAAGTTGTCCGCCTGCACCGTGAGGGTATCGTGCACCGTGTAGGACTCGCTCCACGGGCCGGTCACGTTCTGGGCGACCTCGGAGACCCCGTCGCAGACGATCTCCACCCAGGAGACCTCCCCGCTCGCCACCGAGACCTTCACGACGGTCTCCTCCGGCTCGTCGGAGGCCGCGTCGCCGGACTGTTGGTCAGTGGACGCGTCGGTCTCGTCGCCCGCAGAGGCGGCCGCGTCGGAGCCCGTGTCAGAGCTGGTGCCGGAGTCCGCCTTCGAGGTGTCGCCCGTCCCCTCGTCCGAGGAGTCGGACGTGTCTTCGCTGGAGGACCCGGTGGCGTTTACCTGCACCGTCTGGCCGGACTGTGGTCCCTGGACGTCACGGTTCACGCACGAGCTCACCGAGAACAGCAGGATGGCCGTCAGCACCACGGCGAGGAGCAGGATGAGGGCGAGGAGGGGCCGACGGGGGTCGGCGAAGAACGAGTCGAGGACTCCGGCAAGGCCCGGGCGCCTAGGCCTGCGGCCCCGACCTGAGGGGGCCCCAGAGCGGCTGCGGGCCGCGCGCCGCTGGACGTTGGGGCGCTCCACGCTCGCGATGTTGCGAGAGGAGCGGCGCCCGGAGAGCGTCGAGGCCGGCGCATAGGGGTTGGCACGGTCGTCGTAGCGCAGGTCGTCGGTGTACTCGCCCGACCCCACGCGACGGGTGCTCACGTCGTCGCGACGATAGAGCCGCCCGGTATGCGCACGGCTGCGCCCGCCGTCGCGCTCCCCCGCGTAGGAGCGCTGCTGGCCCTCGTAGAGCAGACGGCTCGCCTGGTCGTCGGGGCGCCGACGTCGGTTGGCGGAGCGCCGGCGAGCCGTGCTCGCGGGGGCGTGTCCGGAGGGGGCGGCGGTGTTGTACGGGTGGCCGGCGGCACGGTCGTGCGCGGCGCCGTCATAGGACGACGAGGGGTAGGCAGACCCGTAGGCGCCGCGGGTGCCGGGAGCCCCGGGGCCCACGCCGGCCAGCGGCACCGAGGCGCGCGGGCGGGCGGGGGCGGTGGTGGCAAAGACGCCCATGTCTCCGGCAGGCCCGCCTGACGTGGGAAGCAGCGGGCGATACTCCACGTAGGCCTTCGGACGCGAGCCGGCCTCGTTTACCACGTCGTAGCCGGACATGCCGTGCCCCGACTGCGTCTGGCGGGTACGGCGCCTCAGCTCGTGGGAGGATGTGCCGTGACGGTGCTGGTAGAGGTCCTCTTGGAAGAGGTCGACGATCTCACGGGCATTGAGTCCGAGGTAGCGAGCATAGCTGGAGAGCATCCCCTGGGCGTAGCCGCTCTGGGGCATGTGGTCGTAGTCACCCTCCTCAAAGGCTATGAGCACGTCCTCGCGCAGCCTGAGGATGCGCGAGGCCTGAGAGACCGAGAGGCCGAGCTCGTGACGACGGGTCACGAGCGCCTCGCTGAACCGCGGGCGAGCCATGTCACTGCACCTCCCTGTAGGCGGCCTCGGCCGCCTGGAGCCCCTCGAGGGCCTCCTTGTCCAGGAGCACCTCACGGGGCTTGGAACCGTTGGCCGGGCCGACGACGCCCTTTGCCTCGAGCATGTCCATGATGCGACCGGCGCGGGCGTAGCCCACCGAGAGGGCCCGCTGCAGGCCGGAGGTGGACCCGAGCTGGGAGTCTACCACGATGCGCGCAGCCTCCCAGACGAGCGGGTCATCTTCCTTGGGGGCCGTCGGGTCGGCGGCCCCGGGGGCGGTGGGCACGACGGCCGTAAGGATGTCCTCGTGGTAGTCGGCCGCCACCTGGCCGCAGATGAACTTCACCGTCTGCTCGATCTCCTCGTCGGAGACCCAACAGCCCTGTGCGCGGCGCGGCTTCTTGCCGCGGAGCTTGACGAGCATGTCTCCCCTGCCCAGCAGCTGCTCGGCGCCCTTCTGGTCGAGGATGATGCGCGAGTTGATGGAGTTGTCCACCGAGAGCGCCACACGGTTGTCGATGTTGGCGCGGATGAGGCCGGTGACGACGTCGGCCGAGGGGCGCTGCGTTGCCACGATGAGGTGGATGCCGGCGGCACGGCCGAGCTGCGCGATGCGGACGATGGAGGACTCGACGTCCTTGCCGGCCACCATCATGAGGTCGGCGAGCTCGTCGATCACGATGACGAAGTACGGCATGTGCTTGGGCGGGTTCTCCATGTCTGCGTACTTGTCGCCGTCGACGTTGCCGTTGAAGGTCTTGATGTCTCGCACCTTGTAGTGCTCGAAGACCTTGAGGCGACGCTCCATCTCCGTCACGCCCCACTGCAGGGCCGAGGCCGCCTGGCGCGGCTCGGTGACCACGGGGACGTAAAGGTGTGGCAGGCCCGCGTAGCCCGTGAACTCCACGCGCTTGGGGTCAACCATGATCAGGCGCACCTGCTCGGGCGTGGCGCGCATGAGCATGGACATGATGATTGCGTTGAGCAGCACGGACTTGCCCGAGCCGGTGGTGCCCGCCACGAGGAGGTGCGGCAGGCCGGCCAGGTCGACCACGATGGGGTTGCCCTCGGAGTCGCGCCCGAAGGCGCAGTCGAGCGGCCCACCCGTGGCGAAGGGCAGCACGTCGGAGAGGAAGACCGGCTGGGGCTTCTCGTTGGGAATCTCGATGCCCACCAGCGACGTCCCCGGGATGGGCGCGAAGATGCGCACCGACTTTGCGGCAAGCGAAAGCGCGATGTCGTCCTCGAGGTTGACGATCTTGTTGACGCGCTCGCCCTCGCCCATGGAGATCTTGAACGTGGTCACCGACGGGCCGGCGATCCAGCCCTCCACCCGCGAGGTGAGTCCGAACTCCTCGAGAGTGGCCTGGAGCTTAGCGGCCGTGGACGCGAGCTCGCCCTCGTTGGCATAGGAGCCCGAGGCGTCGGGGTTCTCCCGGAGAATCGAGAGGGGCGGCAGCTCGTAGGTCTCGTCGTCGTCGCCGGGACGGCGAATGGTGGCCGGGGCGACGGAGGCGCGCGCCTCCCCCTTGGGCGAGCGGCGCTTGGGGGCCTTGTCGGCGCCCGCGCCCTTCTCGCCGGGGCCTCCGAGAAAGGCCGGGACGGCGGAGGCCGCGGCCCTCGCCGACTTGCCCGCCTTGGGGGCCCGGTCGAGCAGCGTGGTCTTGGCAGGCTGCTCCGGGACCTCGATGAGCGTGGTGGGGGCCTCTCCCCCGCCCTCGGCAGACGCCGAGCGGGCCCTTCCCGCGCGACGCAGGACGGAGGTCTTACGGTTGCCGATGAAGGTGGTCCCCGAGACACCGCCCTCGTCAAAGAGGGACCCCTGCGCGGCGGGCTCGGGGTCGTCGTCCGCCACGGCGTCGATGATGCGCTGCTCGCGGCGCTCGCGAACGCGCTCCTCGCGGGTCTGGGCCGCCTCCGCGATGCGCTCGCGGGCGCTCGCCACCGCACCGGAGACGGAGAAGCCGCAGACGACGACGCCCGCCGCAATCACGCCGACGAGGACGACGTTGCCCACGACCGGGCCCACGAGCTCGAGCAGCGCGTAGGCGATGGCACCGCCCACGTATCCGCCGGCGCGCTCTGCCACCGCGACGCCGAAGACCGACGCAGGGTCGGCCGCGGCCGTCGGCAGGTTGAGCGAGACCAGCGCAAGCACGGCCAGCACGATGAGCGTGAGCCCCAGGGCCACACGCCCGGAGACGGGCTCGTCCCCGCCGAGGAAGAAGGTCATGGCGAAGGCGAACAGGGCCACCGGAACGAGCGGGGCGGCCGCGCCGAAGGAGAGCGCCAGGAAGTCGTGGACGGCGCTCGTCACCACGGCCTGCGTAGGAAACACGAGCGCGGCGAGAAGGGCCACGGCTAGCACCGCCACCACCACGCCGAGGATGTCCCCCTGCGCCGTGCCGACGAGGCTCGCCGAGGCCGCCTGACGCCCGCGCACGGCGGCGCGGGGCTTGGACTTTGACCGTTTTGCTGCGTTTGAGGTGCGTTTGGCCGGCATCTAGACCTCCATCACCACCGGGATGATCATCGGCCGCGTGTGCGTCTTGTTCCAGAGCAGGTTGGAGAGGGAGTTGCGGACGCCCCGCCTGAGCGCGTCGATGCTGGCACCGTCACCGGAGGCGAGCTTGCCCACCTGCGCGCGCACCGCGTCAGCGGCGTCGGAGAGCAGCAGCTCGTCGGTCGAGGAGGAGACGCCACGGCCGGAGACCTCGACGGCCTCCACGCGACGGCTGCGCTTGGAGACCACGACGGTGCAGGTGACCACGCCGTCGGACCCGAGCTTCTGGCGGTCGCGCAGGACCATCGGGTTCGCCTCGGTCACGGTGCCGCCGTCCACGTAGACAACGCCGGACTCCGCGGCACGGCCGCGACGGACCTTGTGGCGCACCATCTCGAGCGAGTCGCCATTGTCCAGCACGAAGATGCGGTTCTCCGGCACGCCCATCTGCTTCGCGAGCTCGGCGTGGGCGCGCAGGTGCTGCGCCTCGCCGTGGACGGGCATGAAGTAGCGCGGCTTGGCCATGGCGAGCATGAGCTTGAGCTCCTCCTGGCTCGCGTGGCCGGAGACGTGGACGAGCCCCTTGCTCTTGTCGTAGATCTCGCACCCGATCTTGGAGAGCGAGTTGATGATCCCCTGGACGCTCTTCTCGTTGCCGGGGATGGGGTTGGCGGAGATGATCACCGTGTCGCTCTCGTGGATGGAGAGCGACTTGTGCTCGCCGTTGGCCATGCGGGCAAGCGCCGAGAGAGGCTCGCCCTGGCTTCCGGTGCACAGCACGACGATCTTCTCGTCGGGAATTCGGTCGACGTCGTAGGCGTCGATGATGTTCTCGTCGTCGATGTTCAGGTAGCCGAGCTCGCGGGCGACCTTGGTGTTGGTCACCATCGAGCGGCCCGTCACCACGACCTTGCGCCCGCACGCCACCGACGCGTCACAGATCTGCTGCAGGCGGTGGATGTGGCTCGAGAAGGACGCGACGAAGACGCGGCCGCGCGCGTTCTTGATGACGTGGCGCAGGTCACGGCCGACGGCGGCCTCGGAGAGGGTGAAGCCGGGGCGCGTGGCGTTGGTCGAGTCGGAGAGCAGCAGGTCGACGCCCTGGGAGCCGAACTTGTTGATGGCGTGGAAGTTGGGGCGGCGTCCGTCGATAGGCGTCTGGTCGAACTTGAAGTCGCCGGTGTGCATGACGGTGCCGGCCGGCGTGGAGATGAACACGCCGAAGGCGGCCGGGATGGAGTGCGTCATCGAGAAGAACGTGACGTTGAAGGCGCCGAGCGTGATCGTGGAGCCGTCGTTGACCTCGCGGGTCTTGGGGTTTCTGATGTTGTGCTCGTCAAACTTGCCCTGGATGATGCCGAGGGTGAGCTTGCTCGAGTAGATGGGCACCTTGCGCGTGAGGTCCTGCAGCAGGTACGGCAGGGCGCCGGTGTGGTCCTCGTGGCCGTGGGTGATGATGATGCCGCGGAGCTTCTCCTCGTTCTCCAGGACGTAGGTGTAGTCGGGCAGGATGAGGTCGATGCCAGGCTGCCCCTCATCCGGGAACATCAGGCCCGCGTCGACGAGGATCATGTCCCCGCCGTACTCGAAGGCCGTCATGTTCTTGCCGATGCCGTCCAGGCCACCGAGGGGGATGATCTTGAGTGCTATGTCTTTCTTGGGCATTCCTAAGCGGTTCCTTTCGTGGAGCTTGTCGTTTCATATAAGACGGCCGGGCGTCGCTGACACGTCCGGCCGTAGCCTTTGCGCATTCGGACTGTATATTGTAGACGAGAAGGACAGGCGCCCGCAGAGGCCCACGAGAGTTTCATCTGTGCGGGTCGGGCGCAGGCGAGCTGCGCCGACGGCACGAGAGGGGCGAGAGATACGGCGAGCTCGCCACGAGAGCCCCGGCCGTAGGGTCGACGCGCGCTTACGGAACGGTGGCCGTGTGTGCGCGAGTCCACGGCACGCTTACGCTCATGAGGCTGGCGTCGAGGACGCGCGCCGTGCGCTTACGGTTTCGCGGCCGGTGCGTCAGACGGCGCCGTGCGCGCTTACGTAATTGAGGCCGATGCACTGCGAGCGTCCTTCTCGCCTGCAATGGTCCTGATTTCGTAAGCCCCACTGTGTCCAAAAGGGCATCGAGTGCCGTTTCGTAAGCAAAGGCATTCTGAGCGTAGGAATCAGCCGGCATTCTGTAAGCGCTACGCGCTGGGTGCACGCATCAACCGGCATTCTGTAAGCGCCACACGCTGAGAGGGCGCATCGGTCGGCGTTCCCAAAGCGCCGCACGCCCCCAAGCCCCGCTCTGAGCCCGGCTGCGCGCCGAGCAGGTGGCCCGGCGGCAAGGCGCACCTACGCCTGACGGAGGCCGGGAGGGAAACCACGCGGCCACGCGGGACAGTGCAACCGCACAGGACAGCGCGGCCACGCGGGACAGTGCAACCGCACAGGACAGCGCGGCCACGCGGGACAGCGCGGCCGCCACGGACCGGGCACGTCCGCGCACGAGAGGGGTAGCATGAGCCGTGGGGTGATGGGGAATGTGGCTTCTCTTTGCGCTCGGCTCGGCGCTCTTCTCGGGCCTCACGGCGGTCCTCGGCAAGCGGGGGATCCGTACCACGGACTCGACCGTGGCCACGGCCATTCGCACGGCGGTTGTGCTCGTCTTTGCGTGGGCGGTGGCCCTTGTGGGGAGCTCGACGGGCGGCATTGGACAGATCACGCCTTCCACCTGGGCGTTTCTCACCCTCTCGGGGCTCGCCACCGGCGCCTCGTGGCTCTGCTACTTCCGCGCCCTCTCCCTCGGCGACGTCATGCGAGTGGCGCCGGTGGACAAGTCGAGCACCGCGCTCACGGTGCTCCTGGCCCTCGTGGTGCTCGGTGAAGGCGTCACGTGGAGGAGCGCCGTGGCCTGCGCCCTCATCCTGGCCGGGGCCCTCGTCATGGCGCGCCCGCAAGGCGGCGAGAAGAGCGGGGCGGCGAGCGGCAAAGGGGGCCCGTCTCACGCGTGGCTCCCCTGGGCGGTTGGCTCGGCCGTCTTCGCGAGCCTCACGGCGATCCTCGGCAAGGTGGGCATCGAGGGCGTCGACTCCAACCTCGGCACCGCCGTCCGCACGTGCGTGGTGCTCGTGATGGCATGGGCGATGGTGGCCGTGGAGGGCAAGGGCCCCCAGGTCCGCTCCGTTCCGCGCGACGAGCTCGGCTGGATAGCGCTCTCCGGCGTGGCGACGGGGGCCGCATGGCTCTGCTACTGGCGGGCCCTCCAGGAGGGGCCGGCGAGCGTCGTGGCGCCGGTGGACCGGCTGAGCATAGTGGTGACGGCCGTCCTATCCCGTGCCCTGCTCGGCGAGCGGGCCTCTCGCCGCGACGTTGCCGGGCTGACTCTCAGCGTGCTCGGCACCGTGCTGATGGCCCTCCCCGCCCTATAAGCACCCCCGGCACTTCCGCAATCCCACAAGCCCAGCCAGCGGACTGGCAAGCGCACCGGCGGACGTATATGGAACGGCCCGGACGTCCCGTGAGCTCCGAGGGGAGCCTCTCTCTGGGGAACGTCCGGGCCGAATCAGCTCAGGAACGTCAGATGCCGTACGTCAGGCGCCGTCCGGGGCTAGGCTCCGTGGTGACGGCGCGGACGGGGCTTGTCGCCGCCCTCGCTGGCACCCTTGTCGCCGGGGTGACGACGCGGGCCACGGTGCTCGCGGCGCGGGCGGTCCTTCTCGCCGCCCTCGTGGGAGCGACCGCGCGAGGAGCCGGCCGGGGCCTCGGGCTTGTCGAGGCGGTCAAGGCTGATCTTGCCCTTCTCGTCGACCTCGAGGACGCGGACCTTGACCTCGTCGCCGATGTTGAGGACGTCCTCGACCTTGTCAACGCGACCCTGCGCGACGCGTGAGATGTGAAGCAGGCCGTCCTTGCCGGGCAGAAGCTCGACGAAGGCGCCGAAGGGCTGGATGCCCACGACTCGGCCGGTGTACTCCTCCCCCACCTCGGGGACCTTGACGATGGCCTTGATGCGCTCGGCCGCGGCGTCGCCCGCGCCGCCGACGCCGGCGATGAAGACGGTGCCGTCCTCCTGGATGTCAATGGTGGCGCCAGTGTCCTCCTGGATGCCGCGGATGACCTTGCCGCCGGAGCCGATGACGTCACGGATCTTGTCCGTGGGGATGGTGAGGCTGATGATCTGCGGCGCGCTCTCCTTGGTCTTCTCGCGCACGCCCGGCACGGCGTCGAGCATGGCATCGAGGATGAACATGCGGCCCTCGTGCGCCTGCATGAGCGCGGAACGCAGGATCTCGGGCGTGAGGCCGGTGGCCTTGTTGTCCATCTGCATGGCCGTGATGCCCTTGGTGGTGCCGGTGACCTTGAAGTCCATGTCTCCGAGGAAGTCCTCGAGGCCCTGGATGTCGGTCAGGACGACGGTCTTGCCCTCCTCCTGGATGAGGCCCATGGCCACGCCGGAGACCGGGCGCTTGAGCGGCACGCCGGCGTCCATGAGGGCGAGCGTGGAGCCGCAGGTGGAGGCCATCGAGGAGGAGCCGTTGGACTCCATGACCTCGGAGACCACGCGAATCGTGTAGGGGAACTCGTCCTCGGACGGGATCACCGGGAGCAGCGCGCGCTCGGCGAGGTTGCCGTGGCCGATCTCGCGGCGCTTGGGGCTGCCCATGCGGCCCGTCTCGCCGGTGCAGTACGGCGGGAAGTTGTAGTGGTGGATGTAGCGCTTGCCGTCGACGGGCTCGATGGTGTCAAGGCGCTGCCACTCGTTGAGCATGCCGAGGGTGCAGACGGAGAGCACCTGGGTCTGGCCGCGCTGGAAGAGGCCCGAGCCGTGGACGCGGGGCAGGTAGTCGCCCTTGACCATGAGCGGGCGCACCTCGGTGGGAGTGCGGCCGTCGACGCGCTCGCCGGTCTCGACGACCATGAGGCGCATCGCGTGCTTCTCGAGGGCCTTGAGCTCCACGGGGATGGCGCGGCTCCACTGGAGCTGCTCCTCCTCGGTGAACTCGGCCCTGATGGCCTCCTTGAGCGCCTCGACCTTGCCGATGCGGGACTGCTTGT
This sequence comes from uncultured Atopobiaceae bacterium, assembly GCA_944321515.1. Classification (GTDB taxonomy): domain Bacteria; phylum Actinomycetota; class Coriobacteriia; order Coriobacteriales; family Atopobiaceae; genus Thermophilibacter. The sequence goes on from CALULO010000004.1 coordinate 44,135, forward strand.
CGGCGTCCTTGAGGGCCGCGGACATCTCGTCGTAGTGGGCGAAGATGCGGTCGTGGACCTCGGGCACAGGCTCGTCGAGGATGTACTCGCGCTGCTGGATGGGGCCGTTGACCTCGGCGACCTTGGCGAAGAACTTCTCCTGCTCGGCGCAGAACGCGGCGATGGCCTCCTGGCCGAAGGCCATGGCGGCGAGCATGTCCTCCTCGGAGATCTCCTCGGCGCCCGCCTCGAGCATGGAGATGAAGTCAGCCGAGCCGCCGAGCTCGAGGTCGAGGTCGGAGTTGTCGCGCTCCTCGTAGGTGGGGTTGACGATGAACTCGTGGGTGTCGCGGTCGCGGCCGATGCGCACGCACGCGAGCGGGCCCTCGAAGGGCACGCCGCCCACGGTGAGGGCGGCGGAGGCGGCCATCACGCAGATGGTGTCGACGGGGTTGATCTGATCAGCCACGAGGGTGGTCGCCACAACCTGGACCTCGTTGCGGAAGCCGGCCGGGAAGCTCGGGCGCAGCGGGCGGTCGATCATGCGGGCCGTGAGGGTGGCCTTCTCGGACGGGCGCGCCTCGCGCTTGAGGTAGCCGCCCGGGATGCGGCCGACGGCGTACATCTTCTCGATGAAGTCGACCGTCAGCGGGAAGAAGTCGTAGTCCTTGCGCTCCTTGGAGACCACCGCGGTGAGCAGGACCGTGGAGTCGCCGGACTTGACCAGGCAGGCGCCGGTGGCCTGCTTGGCGAGCTCGCCGGTCTCGAGGGCGTAGTGCTTGCCATAGAGGTCGAACTCGTGTGTAACCTTTGCCATTTCTTTTCCCTTATCTCCGCCTGCCCCGTTGCAGGCGGGCCGTCTGGGCGGCCGTGCCTGGCCGCCGTGCGGGCCGGATGCCCGCGGTGCGCCTCCGCTTGTCTCGGGCGCACAGAGAAGGGCGCCCGCAGGCGCCCTCCGAAGTACCCACTTACTGGATGTTGTCGCGGATGCCGAGGCTCTTGATGAGCGCACGGTACTGCTCGATGTCGCGCGCCTTGATGTAGGACAGCAGGCGACGACGCTTGCCGACCAGCATCAGAAGGCCGCGGCGGGTGTGGAAGTCCTTGGGGTGCGTCTTCATGTGCTCGGTGAGGCCCTTGATGCGCTCGGTGAGCAGGGCGACCTGGACGTCGGCGGAGCCGGAGTCCTTCTCATCCTTGCCGTACTTGGCCACGAGCTCGGCCTTGCGCTCCTTGGTGACTGCCATGCTAAAACTCCCTTCACATAGATTCGCCCCGAACTGGGATGGCCGTCTGGCAGCGGCGGACCTCCAGGTACGGGGTACTGACCTGCGGTAGTTTAGCACAAGGCGGCGACAAGGTCCCTCTCGGCGGAAAATCCACGAGTCCTGCGCGACCGACGACGAGCTGCGCCCGGGCCGCGACGGCACGCTTGCCGTCCCGCACCGCGACGGCCCGCTTGCCACACCGGCGGAGGAGGGCGCTCCCCCGGCAGGCTGCGGCCGCGCCGTTACGCCTGTGCCCGTTACGCCCGCGCCGCGTCCACGAGCGCCGAGAAGATCCTTCGGCTCGGCTCGTCAACCTTGTGGGCGAACTCCGGGTGCCACTGCACCGCCCAGAGGAAGCGCGAGGCGGGCCTCCACACGGCCTCGACCACGCCGTCAGGCGCCTGGGCCATGACGGAGAGGCTCGGCGCCACGTCGCGCAGCGCCTGGTGGTGGTAGCTGTTCACGGCGAGCTCGCCGGGGCCCACGCAGGCGGCAAGCGGCGTGCCCGCGAGCACCTCGACCGTGTGGACCGGCTGGTCGTAGGGCGGCCTTCCATGGTGCTCCACGGACGAGGGGCGCTGGCGAGGCAGGTCCTGCCAGAGCGTCCCGCCGAGCACGGCGTTGATCGCCTGGATGCCGCGGCAGATGCCGAGCGTGGGGACGTCGCGCTCCACGAGGGCGGGCACGAGCAGCGCCTCCATCGCGTCGCGCTCGCGGCAGAGCTCGCCGCAGAGGGCCGCAGCGGCCGTGTCCTTCTCGCCGTAGAGGGCCGGGTCCACGTCCTGGCCGCCTGTCACCACCACGCCGTCGACGACGTCCAGGGCGCGGGAGAGCACGTCGGCGTCCGAGGTCAGCGGCAGCATGAGGGGGACGCCCCCGGCCTCGGCGACCCCGTCGAAGTAGCCGGGCAGCATCCACAGGCTCTCGAGCCTATGGTCGACGAGCGGCACGACACCTATGACGGGCCTTGCTGGCATGGGGCCCTCCCCTTCACGACGGTTCTCCCGGCAGCCCATTATGCCCCAACTGGGGACACGCAGGTGAGAAGGACCTCAGGCAGGCGCTCAATACGGGGCCCTCTTCTGCTTGAGGCCACGCCGTTCAGGGCCGCACCACTCGGGGCTGCACCGCTCGGGGCTAAGCCACTCGGGGCTGCGCCACGCGAGGTTACGTATGCAAGGGGTTCAACCAAACCATGCACAAGCACGGTTCTTCTCGCCAAGTTGACGGCTTTGAGTAGGTTGCGCGTTATGTGGTTGCATTACTTGCATGCACAACCTCGTAAGGAGAGAGGCAACGCGCCGCGGGCGCCTCAGGCAACGCGCCTCAGGCAACGCGCCTCGGGCGCCGCAGGGCACCGCGCACAACGCCGCGCAGGCAAGCCGCCGCGGGCAGCGCGCCACACGTCGCCGGGCACCGCGGGCCGGCCGTCACGCGCCGGCGAGGAACTCCATCGCGCGCAGGCGGGCGTCGAGGTGGGTGGCGGCCCAGGAGTGCGCGAGCGCGAGCAGGAGCGCGGCGGTCTGGGCGTCGACCTCCGCGGCGAGAAGCTCGTCGAAGGTGCACCCCAGGAGCGCGCGCAGCCAGGCCATCTCCCCCGCGGAGAGCTCCTGCGCGCCTGCGACCTCGCGGGCGCAGCTCGCGCAGAGCGCCCCTCCCGCCAAGGCCGAGAAGTACGTCACGTCGGCGTCCCCGCAGGCGCAGCAGCCTCCCAGCTCGGGCCGCCAGCCGCCGTGCGCGAGGACCTTCCAGGCATAGGCCGCCGCCACAAGGTCGAGATGCGCCTGGTCGGAGGCCTGCTCGCAGGCCGTGAGAGCCCGGGAGCAGATGGGAAAGAGGAATCCGTCCGGTGCGTCCTCGTAACAGGTGAGGCGGGCCACCTCGGCCACGGCGCTCGCCGCGGCCACGCGCTCGTAGTCCCCGCGCAGCCTCGCGTGGGGCTCGACGAGCGAGGCCTCGCTCACCACGTCGAGCGAGCGGCCCGCGGCCAGCAGGAAGTCCGTCTCGCAGAAGAGCTCGACGCGCCCCGCGAGCCGGCCGCCCGGCTTGCGGGCGCCCTTGGCCACCGCGCGGCGCTCGGAGCCGTCGGCGGCGAGAAGCGACAGGATGAGGTCCGTCTCGCCGAGCTTGGTGCGGTCGAGCACGACGGCGCGGGTTCGGTAGGTGCGCCGGCCGGCCACGCTAGTCCTCCTCGACCCCGTAGCCGAGCCGGCGGATCTCGCGCTCGTCGCGCCTCCACTGCGGGGCCACTCGCACCGTGAGCTCGAGGTAGACCTTGCGGCCGAGCAGGCGCTCGATGTCACGGCGCGCCTCGATGCCCACGCGCTTGATCATCTGCCCGCCACGGCCGAGCACGATGGCCTTCTGCCCCTCGCGCTCCACGAGGATCGTGGCGTCGATGGAGGCGTGCCCGTCGTCCGCCACCTCGATGCCCTCGCAGAGCACGCCCACCGAGTGCGGCAGCTCCTGGCGAAGGTGCAGGAAGAGCTTCTCGCGCACGAACTCAGCGACCAGGTCCTCGGGCGTGGCGTCCACGTCCATGCCGTCCGGGAACCACTTGGGGCCCTCCGGCAGGTGGGCGGAGACCAGCTCCACGAAGGTGTCCACGTTGAAGCCCTCGGTGGCCGAGACCACGAGCTCGTCGTCAAAGGTCGCGAGGGCGCGCGCCGCCTCGAGCTGGGCGGCAACCTGCTCGGGCCCGGCGATGTCCGCCTTGGTGAGCACGAGGAGCTTGTAGTCGGCCTCGGCCTTCTCCACGTGGCGCGCGACCCACTCATCTCCACGCCCCACCGGCTTGGTGGCGTCCACGAGAAGCGCCACCGCGTCGGCGTCGGCAAGCTCGCCGAGCGCGGCGCGGTTGAGCTCGCTGCCCAGCGCGTCCTTGGGCTTGTGCAGGCCCGGCGTGTCGATGATCACCAGCTGGGAGCGGTCTGTGTTGATGACGGCCCTCATGCGCCGGCGGGTGGTCTGCGCCACCGGGCTCGTAATGGCCACCTTCTCGCCCATGCAGGCGTTGAGCAGCGTCGACTTGCCGGCGTTGGGCCGGCCCACCAGCGCCACGAAGCCGCTCCTGAAGGTCGGCTCGTCCTTCTCGCCGTGGTCGGGGGCGAGCCCCGCGTACTTGTCGCTCATGGAAAACCTCCCGGGGCCCTTGCGGCCCAGACGATCGGGCGCGCGGCCCGCTAGTTGAGAATCGCGTTGGCGAATACGAGAACCCCCACCACCGCCACCAGCAGCGTCAGCACCCACACGGCGGCGGCGGCGATGTCCTTGGCGCGGCCCGCGAGCGGGTGGAACTCCGGCGACACCAGGTCCACAACCGTCTCCACCGCGGTGTTGAGCAGCTCCGCGGTAATGACCGCGCCGCAGCAGAGCAGGATTATCGCCCAGCTCATGAGGTCGATCTGCAGGGCGAGGCCCGCCACCACCGCGCAGGCGCCCACGGCGAGCATCACCTTGATGTTGCGCTCGGTCGCCACCGCGGTGCGGAAGCCCTGGATCGCAAAGAGGAAGCTCTTGCGGAAGTCGGGGTGGTCGCTGTTGGAGCCGGGAATCACTCGTCCACCCCCTCCCGGTGCCGCGTGAGGACGACGCGGTCGATGGGGGCGTCGCAGCCCATGCCGGCGAGAAGGGCCTCCTCGCGCGCCTCCATCGCCTCGGCCTCCGCCTCGTCGAGGTGGTCGTAGCCCAGAAGGTGCATGAGGCCGTGGGTGAGCAGCAGCCGGCACTCGTCGGCGAAGGTGGTGCCGAAGGCGGCCGCCTGGCGCTCGATGTAGCTCGGCGCCAGGACAACGTCGCCGAGCTCGCAGGGCTCGCCCGGGGCGAGCGCCGGGTCGTCCGGGCGCTCACACTCCAGGGAGATCACGTCCGTCGCGCGGTCCACGCCCCGCCACTCGGCGTTGAGCTCGCGGATGCGCGGCTCACCGACGAAGGAGATCGACACCATGCACGGGCGGGCGACGCCCTCCTCGGCGAGCACGTGGTCGCAGCAGGCGAAGACCTGCTCGTCGGTGAGCGGGCTGGAGGCGCCCTCCTCAAAGGAGATGTCGTACTCGTGGGTAGGCGTGGCCGACTCGGTACTAGGCATGGTTCTCCCCCCTCGACGCGGCGTCGCGCGCGTAGGCGTCCACGATACGGGCCACGAGCGCGTGTCGCACGATGTCGTTTCTGTCCAGGTCAACGAAGGCCACGTCGTCCATGCCCTCCAGGACGCGACGAGCCGAGTCCAGGCCGGACGTGCCGGAGAGGTCGCGCTGGGAGGCGTCGCCGGTGATGACGAACTTGGACGAGAAGCCCAGGCGCGTGAGGAACATCTTCATCTGCTCGGGCGTGGTGTTCTGCGCCTCGTCCAGGATGACGAAGGCGTCGTTGAAGGTGCGCCCGCGCATGAAGGCGAGCGGCGCGATCTCGATGACCCCCTGCTCGATGAGGGCGTTGCCCTTCTCCATGTCCGTCATGTCGAAGAGCGCGTCGTAGAGCGGGCGCACGTAGGGGTCAAGCTTCTCCTGGAGGGTCCCGGGCAGGTAGCCCAGGGACTCGCCCGCCTCCACCACCGGGCGCGCAAGCACGATGCGCCCCACCTCGCGGCGTTTAAGGGCCGCCACGGCCATCGCCATCGCCAGATAGGTCTTGCCGGTGCCCGCCGGCCCGACGCCGAAGGTGATGGTGTTCGCGCGGATGCCGGCCACGTAGCGCTTCTGGCCGGCCGTCTTGGGGCGCAGCGCGCGCCCGCGGTAGGTGAGCAGGATGTCGTCAGAGCCGAGGTCCAGCCGGGCGGCGCCGTGGCGCACGTGGTCCACCACGAGGTCGACGTCGGCCGCGGTGGGCGACTCCCCCGCCTCGACCAGGCGGATGAGGCGCGAGAAGACCGAGGTGAGCTGGTCGACCACGTCGGTCGGGCCGGAGAGCGTCACCTGGTTGCCCCGCACCGAGATCATCGCGTCGAAGGCCGCCTCCACGCGACGCAGCAGGGAGTCGGCCGGCCCCATGAGGGTAGTCGGGTCGACCGAGTCCGGGATGGTGAGACGAACCTGGGTGGGCTCCATGCTCCTCCTGTGACGACGTGTCGTGCGCTCCCCCCGATGATAGCCGATGCCGGCCGCGGCCGAGCGGCTGGCGGGGCGGGCGAGGCTAGAGCGCCTCCCCAACGAGGGTGGCGTCGTCGCGGACCCCCGTAAGGCGCACGCGCACGAGCGAGTCCAGCGGCAGCGAGGGGTCAACGGCCACGTCGAAGAGCCCGCCGGAGACGCCGCGGCCGGGATACTGGACGACCACGAGGTCCTCCCCACCCACCAGCGCGCGTGCCTCGGCCAGGCGCAGCTCGTCGGCAAGCTCGCGGGCACGGCGGGAGCGCTCGGCCATCACGTGCGGGTCCACCTGACCCGCCATGGTCGCGGCGGGCGTGCCGGGACGTCGCGAGTAGCGGAAGACGTGCATCTTGGCGAAGCGCATCTCCCGGCAGAAGGCAAGCGAGCGCTCGAACTCCTCGTCGGTCTCGCCGGGGAAGCCCACGATGAGGTCGGTCCCCAGGGCGAGCCCCGGCACGAGGGAGTGCGCCGTCTCCACCGCGCGGCGGAAGAGGTCCGTGCGGTAGACGCGTGCCATGCGACGAAGCGTCTCGTCGCAGCCCGACTGCAGGCAGACGTGCAGGAAGGGAGCCACGCGGCCGGCCGAGGCCGCCATGACCCGACAGAGCTCGGGGGTGACGTCGGGCGGCTCTATGGAGGAGAGTCGCAGCCGCTCCACGCCCGTCTCGGCGAGAAGGACCTCTATGAGCCCGGGCAGCTCGAGGGGGCGCCCGGAGGCGTCCTGCGCGCGGTAGCTGCCGAGGTTGATGCCCGTGAGCACGACCTCGTGGGCGCCGCGGGACATGGCGGCGCGCACCTCGGAGACGACGTGCTCCGGGGCCTCCGAGCGCCCCGCGCCACGCGCCTTCCAGACGATGCAGTACGTGCAGCGGTTGTCGCAGCCGTCCTGGATCTTGACTCCGGGGCGGGTGCGACCGGTGGGCGTGGGGCTGGCCACGAGGACGCCCGCGTCGTCGACGCCGCCCTCGGGCAGCCCGAGCGCCTCGAGCACGCGCGCCGCCACGCGGGCCTTGTCACGCTCCACCACCACGTTGGGGGCTATGGCCGAGAGCTCGTCGGCAAAGAGGTTGGCCACGCAGCCGGTGGCCACCACCGTCGGGACGGCGGGAAGGCAGGCGGCGCGGCGGACCGCCTTCCGCGTCTTGGCCTCGGCCTCGCCGGTCACCGCACAGGTGTTGACGACCACCACGGACGCCTCGCGCTCGTCCAGGAGCGGGACGCCTGCGCGCTCGAGCTCGGTCGCCATGAGGTCGAGCTCCGCGCGGTTAACGCGACACCCCAGGTTGACGAGGGCCACACCGGGGGCCTGGGGGCCACCCGGTACGCCCGCGGCCAGGGCGTCGCTCATCACTTGCGCCCGCCCTTGAACGGGTTCTTCGGCGCGCGCCAGCGCTCCTTCCCGAAGTGCTCCCCGGCGGCACGGGCGCCGGCGCCCTTCTCGCCGTGGGCGGAGCCCCTCTCGCCGGCCGGGGCGTCCTTCTCGCCGGAGGGGGCGTCCGCGACGGCGGCCGCGTCGTCGAGGGAGCGCTCGGCCACGATGCCGGCGATGTCGAGAAGCTGCTTCTTGGTGAGGTCGCGCGGGACCTCGACCTGCACCACCGCGACGAGGTTGCCGCGCGCGATCATGCCCATGCGCGGCATGCCACGGCGCTCCACCACAACCTGCTGGCCGAACTGGCAGCCGGCCGGGACCTCAACGGTGACGCGCTCCCCCTCCATGATGCCGTCGATGGTGACCGTGGTCCCGAGGATGGCCTGCAGCGCGTCCACCTGGACGGTGCAGTAGAGGTCGTCGCCCCGGCGCTCGAAGCGATCGCTGTCGGCCACCTCGACGCTCACGATGAGGCTGCCGCAGGCGTCCCCGCGCAGGCCGGCCTCGCCCTTGCCCTCCACCGTGATCGTCTGGCCGGAGTGGACGCCGGCGGGCACCTGCACCTCGACCTTCTCGCGCGAGGGGGCTCGGCCCTGGCCCTCGCAGGTCTCGCAGGGGTGGTCGATGACCTGGCCCTGGCCCTGGCAGGCCGGGCAGGTGGTCTGGGTCTGCATCTGCCCGAAGATCGTGCGCTGCACCTCCACGACGCGGCCCGTGCCGTGGCAGCGGTCGCAGGTGTGCATGTGGCCGCCCTCGGCCGCGCCCGAGCCACCGCAGTCCTCGCAGGGGGCGAGGCGCGTGTAGGCCACGGTCTTGGTGCAGCCGCTCGCCGCCTCCTCGAGCGTGATGGTGAGGCGGATGCCCATGTCGCGCCCGCGGGTGCGCTGTGCGGCGCCGCCGCGACCGGCCCCGCCGCCGAAGAAGGAGTCGAAGATGTCGCCGAAGCCGAACCCGCCCCCGCCGAAGATGTCGGAGACGTCGACGTAGTCGGAGCCGAAGCCCGTCGGGCCGTTCGGGTCGCCGTAGCGGTCGTAGTTGGCGCGCTTCTGGTCGTCGGAGAGCACCGTGTAGGCCTCGTTGACCTCCTTGAACCTCTCCTCGGCGTCAGGCGCGTCGGAGACGTCCGGGTGGAGCTTTCGCGCCTTCTTCAGGAATGCGCGCTTGATGGTCTTTGCGTCGGCGTCACGAGGCACCTCGAGCACCTCGTAGTAGTCCTTCTTTGGTTCCACGTTCCCAATCTCCCCAGACACACGTTGTTGTACTTCCACAGGGCCCGCCGGCCCCGTCCCGGGCATCTCGCCCCCTCAGACGAGGCTTCAGAAACCTTGACGCGCCCGCCCCGCAAAAAGCGCGCGGAACGATCCCGCGCGCAGGTTGCCGGACGGCCGCTGGCTGCGCTAGAAGTAGCGGTAGCCCATATACCCTCTCATACCCAGTCCCGTGGTGCACGAGAACAGCATCACGAAGAGGACGGCGATCATAAGGCCGTTTGAAGCCCCGTTCGCCAGGGCCACGCCGGCGTTTCTCCACCAGCGCCGGCTCCAACGCACGCCGTCGCGCACCACGAGGTAGGCGCCCAGCACCACTGGCACCACCACGATCAGCGCGAGGGAGGCCAGCGTCTGCGTGATGAGCCCCAGCACCAGGAAGGGCAGGGCGAATCCGATGAAGTTGAAGCCGTTGGCCTGCAGACGGGTGAGGCGCTCCTCGGGCACGCAGATGCGGCACACGAAGTCTCCCGGCGTGGACCCGTTGGTGCCGGCGTTGCCCATGCCAGCCACGCGCACCACGTCGCCGTCGTGGCTGCCGGCCGGGACCTCGACCACGACCTCGCTGGCCGTGAGCGTACGACCGGAGCCGCCGCAGGCCCGGCAGGGGTCGGCCACCACCTTGCCGGTGCCCTCGCACTCCGGGCAGGTCATCGCCATGACGCCGAAGAGGCCGGTGTCCACGGTGATGTGGCCGCGGCCGCCGCAGGTCGGGCAGGTCTCGGCGTGCTCGGAGACCACCGAGCCCGAGCCGTGACAGACGTCGCAGGGGGCGTAGCGCTGGTAGGTGACGCCGCGGCGCGCACCCGCGGCGGCCGTCTGGGCGTCCATGGTGAGCTCGTAGACCACGTCGGCGCCGGCGCGCGGGTTGTAGGCGCGCGACTGGCGGCGCCGGGCGGTGCCGCCGAAGCCGGAACCGAAGGGGCCCCAGCCGAAGGGGCTCCCCCCGCCGAAGGGGTCGGCGTAGCCGCCCTGCGGGTTGGTCGGCGCGCCGTAGCCGCCGAAGGGCGAGCCGGAGCGCATGGCGTCGTAGCGCTTGCGCTTGTCGGCGTCGGAGAGCACGGCGTAGGCCTCGGAGACCTCCTTGAACCTCTCCTCGGCGTCCGGCGCCTTGTTGACGTCAGGGTGCAGCTTGCGCGCCTTGGCCTGGAACGCCTTGCGAATCTCGTCCGCGGAGGCGTCCTCCTTCACGCCGAGTATCGCGTAGTAGTCCTTGTCGTTCATCGATGCCATCTGGCAGCTCTCTTCCGATCGGCGGCGGTGCACAGATGGATTGATTATATCCAGGCACGGGCCGGGCTAACCCGGCGTACGACGCGTCCGCGCACTCCACAAAGCCCGGGGCCTACTCGGCGTCCAGCTTCACCTGCCGGTAGGAGACGCCGCAGCGGTCCAGGATGTTCTTCGAGATGAGGTTGTCCTCGGTGCCGTCGTACTTGTCGTCAAGGTAGACGACCTCGCCGACCCCGGCCTGGACGAGGGTCTTGGCGCACTCGTGGCACGGGAAGAGCGTCACGTAGACCGTGGCCCCCGTCATGTCCTTGAGCGAGCCGCGGTAGTTGAGGATGGCGTTGGCCTCGGCGTGGATGACGTAGTTGTGCTTGTCGTAGAGCGGGTTCTCGGCGGTCCCCCAGGGGAACTCGTCGTCCTCGAGCCCGCGCGGCGTGCCGTTGTAGCCCACGGACAGGATGCGGTGGTTCGTGTCGGCTATGCAGGCTCCCACCTGCGTTTTGGGGTCCTTGCTGCGCAGGCTCGCCGCGATCGCGGCGCGCATGAAGAACTCGTCCCAGCTGATAACGTCAGTACGCTTGCCCGGCATGGGCCCTCCTTCGTACGGTGTTCACGCCGCTAGCATCGCTCAACCGGGGCCCGCGCGCAAGGGGCGGGCCCCGGGACGAGTCTCAGGCGGCGCGCCGCGAGCAGAGGCCGGCAACGAGGCCCGCGGGCGGCAGGGGGCGGCGAGAAGGTCCCTCGCGCGTGCCTCCTCAGGCGTCGTCGGCGGCGAGGTCCCACATGAGGCCGTAGAGCTCGTTGCCGAGAAGCCACCCGCACTCGGTGGGGACGAGGCGCCCTCCAGACCAGGCGGCGAGCCCCGTGGCCACGGCCTCCCCCACCGCGGCTTCGAGACGGCCCGCAGGGACCGTCTCGCGCGCCCGGGCGAGCAGGCCGGGGCCCACCCCGCTCGTCATGCGCATGGCGAGCATGAGGTCCTCGGCGACGGCCTCCCGGTGGCTCAGGAACTCGGTCGAGAACGAGAGCGCGGCGATGCGGGGGTCGGCGGCGACCTCGGCGCGGGTCGTCTCGACCGTGAGGCGCACGCGCGCGGCGGACGAAGGGGGCTCCGGCAGGCTGGGGCAGGCCTGGGAGAGCCTCAGGTACTGCTTGAGGTTGAGCATGCTTGAGGCTCCGGTCCCAAGTCCTAGGTACGTGACGCCCGTCCAGTAGGCGATGTTGTGACGGCACTGCCTGCCTGCGGCGGCATAGCTGGCGACCTCGTAGCGCACGAGTCCGGAACCCTCAAGCACTGCTTGAGCCTGCTTCATCCTCGACGCCTGGACGTCGCCGTCGTTCCAGGCCGGGTCCTCGTGGCGCCAGAGCTCGCCGAGCGCGGTCCCCTCCTCGATCTGCAGGGGGTAGACGCTCACGTGGCCCACGCCGAGCGAAAGCGCGCCCGCGAGCGTGGACGCCCAGGACGCGTCGGTCTGCCCCGGCGTGGCGCACATCAGGTCTACCGAGACGTCAAGGCCGCTCGCCACCGCCGCACGGACCCGCTCCCTGGCACAGGCGGCGTCGTGCAGGCGCCCCAGCTCGGCGAGCTCCCCGTCATCGAGGCTCTGAACCCCGACGGAGAGCCGCGTTGCGCCGGCCGCGCGGGCCGCGTCCAGCACGTCGTCAGTCAGGGAGTCCGGGTTGGCCTCGCAGGTGAGCTCGGAGGGCGCCGCGAGCCGCGCGACCCTCTCTACGAGGGAGCCCAAGCGGTCGGCCCCCAGGAGCGTCGGCGTGCCGCCGCCCACGTAGGCCGTCTCGCACCCCTCAAGCAGCCCCATCCCCGCGACCTCGTCGAGCTGCGCCTCGAGCGCCCGCGAGTAGGACCCCATGAGCGGGTCGCCCGTCGGGGTAGCCCATGAGGCGAAGTCACAGTAGGCGCACTTCCGCGCGCAGAACGGCACGTGCAGGTACAGCGCGCCGACCCCCGGGGCGGCGCCTCGCTGGCCCTCAGCAGACATGGGCGCGGACCTCGTCGGCCACCGCGAGGAACTCCTCTGCGCTGACGCAGCCCATGGCCGCGTTCCTCCACCGGGCGGCGTCCGGCATGCCCTTGAAGTACCAGCCGGCGAGGCTGCGGGCGCGCTTGAGGTGGGCGCCCGTGGCCTCGAGCAGACGCACGTGGCAGGCGAAGGCGTCCACGCGCTGGGCGGGCGTCGGCGCAGGGGCGTCCTCCCCCGCGAGCAGGGCGCGCGCGGCCGAGAAGACCCATGGGTTGCCGTAGCTGCCCCGCGCCACCATCACGGCCGTGGCGGGCGTCTCTGAGAGCATGCGGGCGGCAGCCTCGGGCCCCTCCACGTCGCCGGAGCCGATGACCGGGACGCTCACGGCCTCGGCCACGCGCGCCACCACCGACCAGTCCGCCTCGCCGTGGTACATCTGCGTGGCGAAGCGGCCGTGGACGGCCACCGCGGCGGCCCCAGCATCCTCCATAGCCCGTGCGAACTCCGGAGCCACCTCGTTCCCCATGTAGCGGCCGCGACGGATCTTCACCGTCACGTCCACGCCCGGCGCGCCCGCCCGGCACGCCCGCACGATGGCGGCGGCCTTCTCGGGGTCCTCCATGAGGGCCGAGCCCTCGCCCTTGCGCGTCACCTTGGGCACCGGGCAGGCCATGTTCACGTCGATGAGCGCCAGGCGCTCCCCCAGCCGCTCGACTGTGCGCTCGGCGGCCTCCCGGAAGAGCTCCGGCCTGCTGCCGAAGAGCTGCACGGCGAGGTCCGGCTCGCCCTCGCCCGGCTCGGCGAGCTCCCAGCTCTTCTCGCCGTAGTGGAGCCCGGCCACGGACACCATCTCCGAGTAGGCCAGGTCCGCCCCGCCGGCGCGCGCCATCATGCGGTAGGCCGCGTCGGTCACGCCGGCCATCGGGGCCATGAGCAGCGGGTGCGCGGCGAGGCGCTCCGCGAGGGGGAGGTCCTTCTCGCCGCCGGCAAACGGGGGCACGCTCGGCTTGAGCCCGGCCGCCGGGCCGTACGCGGCCAGGACCGCGGACGGGCTCATCGGATCGCTCACTGGTCGTCCACCTTGAGGACGGCGAGGAACGCCTCCTGCGGAACCTCCACGGAGCCGATCTGCTTCATGCGCTTCTTGCCCTCCTTCTGCTTCTCCAGGAGCTTGCGCTTGCGCGAGATGTCGCCGCCGTAGCACTTGGCCAGGACGTCCTTGCGCACGGCCTTGACGGTGCTCCTCGCGATGATCTTGTTGCCGATGGCGCCCTGGATGGGCACCTCGAACTGCTGTCGCGGGATGATCTCCTTGAGCTTGTCGCAGAGGCCGCGGGCCAGCGCGTATGCCTTGTCGCGGTGGACGATGAAGCTCAGGGCGTCCACCTCGTCTCCCGAGAGCAGGATGTCGAGCTTCACGAGGTCGCTCGGGCGGTAGTCGGAGAAGTCGTAGTCCAGGCTCGCGTAGCCCTTGGTGCGGCTCTTGAGCTGGTCGAAGAAGTCCAGGATGAGCTCCGCGAGCGGGATGTCGAAGTGCATCTCCACGGACTTCTCGGAGAGGTAGACCATGTCCTGCGTGATGCCGCGGTGCTCAATGGCAAGCTGCATCACCGCGCCGGTGAACTCGGGGGGCACGATGACCTTGGCCTTGAGGAAGGGCTCCTCGATGCGCTCGATGCGCGTGACGTCGGGCAGGTCCTGCGGGCTGCGCACGCAGACCATCTGGCCGTCGGTCTGGTAGACGTGGTAGTCCACCGAGGGCGACGTCGCGATGAGCGACAGGCCGAACTCGCGCTCCAGGCGCTCCTTGACGACCTCCATGTGAAGGAGGCCCAGGAACCCCACGCGGAAGCCGAACCCAAGCGCCACGGAGGTCTCCGGGGTCCACGTGAGCGACGGGTCGTTCACGCGCAGCTTCTCGAGGGCGTCGCGCAGGTTCTCGTAGTCCTTGTTGTCGACCGGGAAGAGCCCCGTGTAGACCATCGGCTTGGCCTCGCGGTAGCCCGGGAGTACCTCGTCGCAGGGGCGGTCACGGTAGGTGAGGGTGTCTCCCACGCGCACCGCCTCCGGGTCCTTGAGGCCCGTGACCACGTATCCCACCTCGCCCACGCCGAGCTCGTCGACGGGCTGCTCGGCCGGGCGCCGCACGCCAACGCCGTCCACGAGGAAGTCCGTGCCGCCCTGCATCATCAGGAGCTGGTCGCCCTTGGCGACGTGCCCGTCGAAGACGCGCACCGTGGCCACCACGCCTCGGTACTCGTCGAAGTAGGAGTCCAGGATGAGGGCCTTGAGCGGGGCGTCGTAGCTGCCCCTCGGCGGGGAGACCAGGAACACGATGGCCTCGAGCAGGTCGTGAATCCCCTCGCCCGTCTTCCCCGAGACGCACACCGCGTCGTCCGCCGGGATGGCCAGGTCCTCCTCGATCTCCTCCTTGACCTCGTCCGGGTGGGCGGAGGGCAGGTCGATCTTGTTGATCGCCGGCACGATGTCCAGGTTGGCGTTCATGGCCAGGTTGGCGTTTGAGACCGTCTGGGCCTCCACGCCCTGGGTGGCGTCCACCACCAGGACCGCGCCCTCGCAGGCCGCCAGGCTCCTGCTGACCTCGTAGGTGAAGTCAACGTGGCCCGGCGTGTCGATGAGGTTGAACTGGTAGGTCTGGCCGTCGTCGGCGTCGTACATCACGCGGACGGCGTTCGACTTGATCGTGATGCCGCGCTCCCGCTCGATGTCCATCGTGTCAAGGAGCTGGGCCTCCATGTCCCGCTCCTCCACGGTGTGGGTGAGCTCGAGGATGCGGTCGGAGATCGTCGACTTCCCGTGGTCGATGTGGGCGACAATCGAGAAGTTGCGAATATGTGAGGTATCGTTCGTAGACATAGGGAGAATGATAGCGAAGTCGGAACTGACATGCTATACTTCCCGATTGTTGACCTCGCCGTGTCTCAGCACAGAGGCCTCAGACATTGTAAGAACCGAAAGGAACTGCACGTGGCTAACATCAAGTCTCAGAAGAAGCGCATCATCACCGCTGAGAAGGCGCGTCAGCGCAACCGCGCGGTCCGCTCCGAGCTCAAGACCTACGTCAAGAAGGTCCACGCCGCCGTCGAGGCCGGCGACGCCGAGGCCGCTCAGAACGCCGCCAACCAGGCCAACCGCCTGCTCGACAAGGCCGCTTCCAAGGGCATCATCCACAAGAACCAGGCTGCCAAGCGCAAGAGCGGCGTCCAGAAGCTCGTGAACACCATCAAGTAGCTTCTGTCTCACACAAAACAGAGAAAGCGGACCCGAGGTGCTGCCCGGGTCCGCTTTTTTCATGCGTTGAGGGACGGCGAGAAGGACCTCCAGGCGCTCGCCTCCCGCCAGAGGCCTACGCGGCCCCGCAGACCCTGGCGATGAGCCGCACCATCTCCGTGTCCGGGTCCGCCCCGTGCTTGAGGGCGCGCTCGGCCTCGGCACAGGCGCCGAGCAGGGCCTCGAGCTCCCCGTCGGCGAAGGAGCGCGCCCAGCGGACGTGGTTTCTCACCTGCCAGTCCTGCTTCTTGAGCTCCCCGGCCAGCGCGTGGGCCTGGCCGCGCGCCGCGAGCGAGCGGGCGCACACGAGCTCGCGCAGGCGACCCGTGACCAGCGAGAGCAGCCCGAGAGCCGAGCCGTCGAGGAGGCGGTAGAGCGCGAGGGCGCGATGGGTGTCGCGCTCGGAGAGACGGTCGAGGAACTCCCACGGCTTGACCTCAGCCACGCGGGCCACGTTGGCCTCGACGAAGGGGCGCGTGATGGTACCCACCCCGCCAAGAAGCGCCGCGAGCGTGGCTATCTGGGTGTCGAGCATCGTGGTGGACTCGCCGACGCGCGCCACGAGCTCGCGGGCGGCGTCCGTGGCGATGGAGACCCCATGGGACCCGGCGAGCTTCTGGACGTAGGGAGGCAGGTCGCGGCCCTTCTTTGCCGCGCACTCGATGACGGTGCGCGGTCCCACTTTGGCGACGGCCTTGTAGAGGCGCGTGGACTTGGCGAGGCTTGCCGCCACGAGCGCGAGCGTGCAGCTCTCGTTGGGGCTCGCGAGATAGCCCACGATCGCCTCAGAGACGGTCTTGGGGAGCTTCTCGGCAGACTCTATGACCACCACGCGACGGTCGCCGCCCATAGGCAGCGTGTTGAGCGAGGCAAGCACCGAGACCGGGTCGAGGTCGGCCGAGGCGACGAGCTCCTCGAGGTTGAACGCCGCAAAGGGGCCGTCCACGCGGGCCTTGAGCCGCGCGAGCGCCTGCCTGCGCTTGAGCTCGTCGGGGCCCACGATGAGGTAGGCCGCGAGCAGCGTCGGCTTGTCCGCCATGTCCCCACCCTCCTGCGGCCAGGGCGGCCGCGCGTAGTCCTGCCTGCCGTGAGGGACGCACGACGGGGCGCCCCGGGCGCGCCCGACGGCTCAGGGGCTGAGCCCCTTGCGCCCGCGGGCCATGGCCGGGCCCCAGTGTAGCACTCACGGCATCCCCCTCGAACAGCTGACGACGGGGCCGCGCACGCCCGGCTCCACGCAGACGTCACCGACGTCCTTGGTGCAGAGAAACGTCGAGCCGGCCCCCTCGAGGGTCTCCACGCACTCAGGAGCGGGGTGCCCGTAGCGGTTGCCCTCCCCCGCGCTCGCCACGCTGACCTCCGGCGCGAGGGCCGCGGCCGAGGCGGCGTCGACGGAGGGTGCCGACCCGTGATGGCCGACCTTGAGGAAGTCCACGTCGCCGACCTCGTCGCGCTCGATGGCGGCCGCCGTCTCCTCCCGCTCGGCGTCCCCGGCGAGCAGCCCCGTGAGGTGGCAGGCCCCGTCGTCGAAGGAGAGCAGCAGCTCGAGGGAGTCCTCGTTGTCTTCCCCGTCAACCGGGCCGGTCGGCGACACCACGGTGAGCACGAAGCGCCCGACGGAGATCTTGTCGCCGTGGGAGAGCTCGCCCACCTCGCAAGACGCGGCGTCGGGCGGGGCTACCCCCTCTGCGACGAGCACGAGCGGCGCGCCCGTAACGGAGATAGCCCCCGCGAGCCCTCCCACGTGGTCCTCGTGCAGATGAGTCAGCACGATGGCGTCAAGATGGAAGACACGGGCCCTCGCAAGGGCCTCGACAACCGCGTCGCCGGGCCCCGTGTCCACCAGCACCGCGGACGACCCGTCCGTCACGAGGATTGCGTCCCCCTGGCCGACGTCGAGCACGCGCACGCAGGCCGGGGCAAAGAGCCGCCAGCGCAGCGCCCACGCGAGGGCGCAGGTGCAGGCGACGCCGTACGCCGTGGCGAGACCGCGACGCGAGACGGCCGGCCACCAGAGCAGGAAGGCGGCGAGGAGGGCCCCGAGGGCGGCGAGCGCCGGCCCCTCCTCCACGCTCACCGCCACTGACGCCAGCGGGAGCGAGGAAAGCACCCGGGCGGACGCCACGAGCGCGGAGCCGACCGCGTCAGCCGACGCCAGCACCACCATCTGGGCGGGAGGGGCCCAGACAAGCGCCGCCGCCGCGAGGCCGAGCGCGAGGAGCGCCGAGAAGAGCGGCGCGAGGGCCACGTTCGCGAGCGGGGCGACGAGGGAGAGCTGCGAGAACGCCGAGCAGGTGACAGGTGCCGTCACGATCTGGGAGACGAGGGTGAGCGCCAGCGCGTCCTGCGCGGGCCCCGCAAGCGCCGGGAGGGCGCGGGCGAGACGTCGGCGCGGGGCGGGGGCCTCGGGGAGAAGCATGCGCACCGCGTAGCGCGCCCAGCCGCCAAAGGCACAGATGCCGCAGACGCACAGGACCGAGAGCAGGTAGCCGAGCTGCCCGGTCACCCCAGGCTCCGCGAGCGCCATCGCGAGCGCCGCGACGCTCGCCGCCGACAGAGGGTGCGAGCGCCGCCCGACGAGTGCGGAGAGCTGCGAGACGAGCGACATCGCCCACGCGCGGACCGCAGAGGGCGGGGCCCCGCAGAAGACGACGAAGGCTCCCGTCGCGACGAGCAGCAGCCCGATGCGGGCCGCCGGACGCAGCCCGGCGCGCCTGAGCGCCGCGCCCACGACCGCCGCCACGAGCACGAGATGGCCGCCCGAGACCGCCACGAGGTGGGAGACGCCACACTTGGCGAAGAGCTCGTCGAGCCCGCGGCCGTCCATCGCCCCGGTGGAGCCGCAGACGGCGCCGGCCAGCAGCGCGCGTGCGTCTGAGGAGGGGGCGTCGAGGCTCTTGAGGACAAGGGACCGCACGGAGAGCACGGCGCCGACGAGGCCGCCCGCCGGCCGGCGCTCCAGCACGCGCACCGCGCGCACGGTGCCGGCGAGGCCCTGTGAGCGGGAGCTCGCGCCCCACTCGTCGTCCGCGCTCGGCTCGAACCTCCCGACGCAGCGGACGGTCTCCCCCGCCGGGAGCTCCTCGTCCGAGAGCAGCCAGACCGCCCCGCGCTCCTCCCCGCCGAGCAGCGCCCTCGCCCTGCCGCGCCAGCCGCTCGCCCCCTCGGCCATGTCCCCCTCGAGTGCGAACTCCCAGACGGAGACAGGGCTCGAGCCAAGGGCGTCCGCGAGGGCCGCCTGCCTTGAGAGCTCGCGCGCCGAGACCGCGCAGGAGCAGGCAAGCGCCGCTCCCAGGACCAGGGCAAGCGGGGCGACCGGCACGCGCCGCGGGTGCCAGAGCGCAAGCGCGACCGCACCGCACGTCACGGCCACGCCGAGCGAGAGGGCGAGCAGGCGCGCCGGCTCGACGCCCGTCCTCAGCGCGACGCGCATGCAGAGGAGCGTCGCCACGAGAGCCCAGAAGGCCGCCGGCAGCAGCGGGCGGTCGGGCCGCTGCCGTCGCGGGTCGCGATCAGACACAGATAAGCCCCTCGAGCTTTGCGAACTTCTTCTCGCCTATCCCAGAGACCCTCATGAGGTCCTCGGGCGTGGTGAAGGGGCCGTTGCGGTCCCGGTCCTCAACGATGGCAGCGGCGGTGGCCTCCCCGACCCCCGGGAGCTCGTCAAGCTCCGCCGCGCTCGCGACGTTGATGTTGACGAGCCCTCCCGCGCCCTGCGCGGCATCGTCCCCGAGCCCCGCCCCGGTCTCGACAGCCTTCTCGCCCTCAAAGGGAACGTGAACCTTCTCCCCGTCCAAGACCGTCGCGGCAAGGTTGAGCGAGGCGGTGTCCGCGCCCTCCGCGAGCCCACCGGCCGCGAGCACGGCGTCGTTCACCCTGGAGCCCTCGGGCAGCTCATAGACGCCCGGGGCGGTCACGGCGCCGTCGACGTGCACCACCACCGTAGCCGAGGCGGCCCCGGCACCCAGCGGCTCCCCCTCATCGACGTAGCCCCCGGCTCCGTCGCCATCCACGGCAACGGGAGCCGAGGCCTCAGCGGGGGCCTCCTCCGGCGCCGACCCGTCCGCGCGCTGGATGGAGACGCCTCCCCCGCCGCTGAGCAGGGCCACGACCGCGACGCCCGCCAAGACCACGACGAGGGCCGCGACCGCGGCGACCCTCCCCGCACCGCCGTAGCGCGCCACAAGCCTCCTGGTCCTTCTCGCCCGCTCCTGAGCCACGCGACCACCCCCCTTCACCAGCATCCGCCCAGAGGGGGCCGAGGGCGGCGCGAAGGAGACAAAGTCAGTCGCGGACCTTGCGCCAACCTTCCGCGGGGCGGGTACGCAGAAAGGGACGCCCTGCTCAGCAGGACGTCCCTTTCATCAAGAGGTGAATTGGCCTCTGCCGCCCGCGGTGCCCGGGACTACCGCTGGACGGAGTCCGCGGCCGCAAGCTCGCGATGGTGGTCCCAAAGGGGCCCCTTGGGGGCGTGATAGGAGGGGCACTGCGGGAAGTCCCTCCACTCGACGGCGTCCACCAGCCCCTGGACCATGGCCTCGTGGTCGAAGCTCTCCCACGCCTCGAGCACCTGCTCCATCCGCGCGTGGGTCTCGGGACGGCGCGGCATGAAGAGCGTGCAGCAGTCCGGGGCAGTCTGGCAGGAGATGTCGTAGGTGCCGATCTGATGGGCGCGCGCGATGATCTCCTGCTTGTCCGAGCCGATCAGCGGGCGCAGGACGGGCATCGTCACGGCCTCGTTGACGGCGGCGATGTTCTCCAGGGTCTGGGAGGCCACCTGGCCGAGCGACTCGCCGGTGACGAGCGCCTTGGCCCCCTCGAGACGGGCGATGCGCTCGGAGACCTGCAGCATGACGCGGCGGTACATGATGATGCGCAGGCTCTGCGGGACCGCAAGGGATATCTCGCGCTGGCGCTCGCCGAAGGGCACCACGTAGAGGCGCCCCACCACGCCGGAGGGTGCGAGCGCGTCCACGATGTCCTGGCAGAGCCACTCGCTCGTGTCCGCGGTCATGGGACGGCCAGAGAAGTGCACGGGCACGCAGATAGCGCCGCGCCGCCCCACCATCCAGGTCGCAACCGGGGAGTCGAAGCCGCTCGAGAGCAGCGTGACGACCTTGCCGGCCGTCCCCACCGGGAGGCCGCCCACGCCGGGCGCCGAGGCCGCGTAGACGAAGGTGCTCCCCTGGACCACGTGCACCACGACGGTCACGTCGGGCGTGTGGACGTCTACCTTCTTGTCTGGGAAGGCCTCGCAGAGCACGGAGCCGACAAGACGGTTCATCTCAAGGCTGTGGCGCTCGTAGGTGGTCGAGGAGCGCCGCGCGTGCACCTTGAAGCTCGCGAAGTCGCCGGCCTCGCCGAGCGCGCGGACCGCTGCGGCGCAGTACTCGCCCTCGTCGAGCCCGCACTTGTACGCAAGCGAGACGCGCGCGACGCCGGGAACGCGCCTGATGGTGGCCGCGAGCTCCTCGCTCGCGAGCCGGTCGGCCGTCTCCACGACGATGTAGCCGGAGATGCGAGCGATGTTGCTCACGTCAAATCCGGCCAGGGCACGGTGCAGGTTGGTGACGAGCTGGTTCTCGAAGGTCGAGCGGTTCTTGCCCTTGAGGCCGATCTCGTGGTAGTGGACGAGGCAGAGTCTCTCGGTCATGCGCTCCCCTACAGGACGATCGTATTGGCGCCCTTGATGTCCTCGTCGAAGTCCTCCTTGACGAAGCTCAAGGTGTCTTCCTCGATCTCCTGCATGGCGATAGAGACCGGGTCCTTGCCGGACGCGACGGTCGTGATGTCGTCAAAGTCCTGGATTGCCGTCACGCGCAGGTGCTGGCCGCGAACCATGTTGTTGATGTCGCAGGCGCGCTTCGACGCGATCGAGCAGAGCAGGAACGGGTTGTGCTCGGTCTTGTCGAGCAGGGTGTCAATCTCAGGCTTGATCACAGACATCTTGTGAGGGACCTCCGTTGTTCTCGTACGTGTCAATCACTTGTTGCAGCTCGAGGCAGGCTCGCTCGAGGTCGTCGTTGACTATCCTCACGTCGTAGAGGGGCGCCTTAGCCATCTCCTCGCGCGCGTTCGCAAGCCTGCGCTCGATGTCGGCCTCGGACTCGGTGCCACGGCCGCGCAGGCGCCGCTCGAGCTCATCCATGCTGGGCGGCTCGACGAAGACGAGCACCGCCTCCGGCACCCGCTCGCGCACCATGAGCCCGCCTTGGACGTCAATCTCCAGGACGACGGAGCTGCCGGCGCCCGTCACGCGCTCGACCTCCTGCCGCAGCGTGCCGTAGCGGTGCCCGTGGACCCACGCCCACTCGAGGAAGTCACCTGCGGCAACACGCCGGTCGAACTCCTCGTCCGAGAGGAAGTAGTAGGCCACGCCGTCAGCCTCGCCCGGACGCGGGTCACGCGTAGTGGCAGAAACCGTCAGGCCCAGGCTGACGACGCGCTCGCGCAGCAGCGCGACGAGCGTCCCCTTGCCGACGCCTGACGGTCCCGAGACTACGAACGTTCTAGCTCTTCTGGCCAACTTACTTGGTGAGGGCCTCGACGAGCTGCTCGCGCTGGCGAGCGCCCAGGCCCTTGACGCGACGGGTGGCGGAGATGCCCAGCTCGTCCATGATCTTGGCGGCCTTGGCCTTGCCGTAGCCGGGGAGGGACTCAATGAGAGTGGAGACCTTCATGCGGCTGGCAATGGGGTCATCGGAGTCGAGGACGTCCTGAAGGGTGACCTTGCCGCTCTTGATCTTCTCACGCAGCTCAGCACGCTCGTGACGGGCCTGGGCGGCCTTCTCGAGGGCGGCCTTGCGCTGCTCGTCGGTAAGCTGAGGTAGAGCCATAAAATCCTCCAAACATCGTGTTCTTCTGAGCCACCCGACGCTCCGGCCGGCTCGCACCCACCTAGTTTGCCCATTTAGCTCCTGTTTTGCAAGACCTCTCCACTAAAGGTGCAGCTCAGAGGGCAATCCTACACAGAAATGTGGCCCCGGGGCCATCCTAGGGGGCTCCGGGGCCACGCATGTTCCTCGCACGGGTGCGTCACGCCGCCGGCTTCGGGGGGGCGGAGGCGCAGCCCCTAGGCGGTGAGCTCGGCGATGATGGCGTCGAAGGCCGCCGCCGGGTCCTCGGCCCCCGTGATCGGTCGGCCGATGACCAGCTTGGACGCGCCCGCCGCGATGGCGGCGGCAGGGGTGGCGATGCGCTTCTGGTCCCCGACCTCGGCGCCGGCGGGGCGGACGCCGGGAGTGACGATCAGCGCGTCGGGGCCCAGGAGCCCACGCATCTGGGCTGCCTCCTGGGGGGAGCAGACGATGCCGTCCGA
This sequence comes from uncultured Atopobiaceae bacterium, assembly GCA_944321515.1. Lineage (GTDB taxonomy): Bacteria > Actinomycetota > Coriobacteriia > Coriobacteriales > Atopobiaceae > Thermophilibacter. The sequence goes on from CALULO010000004.1 coordinate 66,927, forward strand.
GCCGGCACCGCAGGCGAGGCTCGCGAGGCGCGCGACCTCCTCGGCCACCGGCGACCCCACGCCGATCTCCGCGAGGGCCCCCTGGTCCATGCTCGTGAGCACCGAGATGGCAACGAGGCGGGTGCGGTCCCCGTCACGCTGCTCGGCGGCCTCCTCGGCACCGGCGCGCGCCGCCGCGATCATGGCAGAGCCGCCCAGGCCGTGGATGGAGAGGATGTCGGCCCCAGTGAGCGAGGCCGCGCGCACCGCGCCCTGCACCTGGAACGGGATGTCGTGGACCTTGAGGTCCAGGAACACGCGCAGGCCGCGCTCGCGCATGGCGTCTACGATGGCGGGGCCCTCCGCGTAGAAGAGCGTCATGCCCACCTTGACCCACGTGGCCTTGCCGGCGAGAAGGTCGGCGAGCTCGAACGCGCGCTCGCGGCTGCAGTCCAGGGCAACGATGACCTTGTCGCTCGCCTCTTCGTACGTTAGCATTCCACCGCTCCAATCAGCTCGTTGATGTCGGCAACCCCCTGCTCGGCGGCCCAGGCGGCAAGCCCGTCCACGACTCGGCTCGCACAGGTGGGGTCATAGAAGTTGGCGGTTCCCACGGTGACGGAGGTGGCACCGGCGAGGATCATCTCCGCAGCGTCCTGCCAGCTTGCGACGCCGCCCATCCCGTTGACGGGGATCTTGACCGCGTTCGCTGCCTCCCAGACCATGCGCACGGCTATGGCGTGGATGGCGGGGCCTGAGACGCCGCCCGTGGGCTTGGAGAGTCGGCTCCTCCTGGTCCGCACGTCGATGGACATGCCGTTTATGGTGTTGATGAGGGAGAGGGCGTCGGCGCCCTCGGCCTCGCAGGCCCGGGCGATCTCCGGCACGCGCACCGGCGCCATCTTCACCAGGAGCGGCCGGTGCACTCGCGGGCGCACCGCGCGCACCACCTCGGCTGCGCTCTCGGGCGTGCCGCCCACGAGCGCCCCGCCGCGCGCGATGTTGGGGCAGGAGATGTTCATCTCCACGCCGCTCGCCCACGGGCAGAGCTCCTCGATCTTCTCGACCGCGGCCACGTACTCCTCGACGGAGTGGCCCGCAGCCTGCACGATGACGCGGCAGTCGCGGTCCTCGAGCCCGGCGAGGTAGTCGCCGAACTGCTCGACCATGCCGGCCACGCCCGGGTTGGCAAGGCCCACGGTGTTCATCATGCCCGAGGGGACCTCGCACATGCGCGGGGCGGGGTTGCCGGCCCAGGGGACGGCCGAGCAGCCCTTGGTGGTGATCGCGCCGAGGCGAGCCACGTCGAAGAAGCCCTCGAACTGCTTGCCGAAGCCGAAGGTGCCCGAGGCGGTGTTCACGGGGTTCTTCATGCGCACGCCGCCGAGGTCGACGGCCATGCTCACGTTCTTCTCGCCCATCACCAGGCCACCTCCTCCGCGTCGAAGACCGGGCCGTCCTTGCAGCAGGACTTGTAGGAGCCGTCTGCCATGGCCACGTTGCAGGTGCCGCACGCGCCGAAGCCGCAGCACATCATCCGCTCCATGGAGACGAGGCAGCGGACCCCCGACTCGCGGCACAGGCGTGCGACGCCGGCCATCATGACCTCGGGGCCGCAGGTGAAGACCACGTCGTAGGAGCCGTCCGCGAGGAGCTCGGCGAGGGCGTCGGTGGTGAAGCCGCGCCTGCCCGCGGTGCCGTCGTCGGTGGTCACCTCGACGCGCCCGGCGCCGAGGGCGTCGAGCTCCTCGACGCCCCAGAGCCTCTCGGACGTCTGGGCCCCCACCACGGCGTCGAAGGCGACGCCGGAGGCGGAGAGCATGCGGGCGCACGCCACGACGGGGGTGACGCCGACGCCGCCGGCGACCAGGCAGGCGCGCGAGGCACCCTCCGGGAGGGGCCAGGGGTTGCCGCACGGCCCGACGATCGTGGTCGCGTCTCCCGGGGCCATCGCGGCGAGCCGCGACGTGCCGCCGCCCACGACTGCGTAGACGATCTCTATGGTCCCGGCGTCCGGGTCGGCGTGCGAGAAGGACAGCGGAACGCGCAGGATCTCGCTCGCGTCCCCGGGGACCTCCACGTCGACGAACTGGCCGGCCGCAATCTTGGCGGCGAGCGTCGGCGCGGAGAGGACGACCCTCATGAGGCCGTCGCCCACCGGCTCGTTGGACGCGACGACGACGTCGTGCAGCCCCGTAGCCACGGCCGTCACTTGAGGACCCTCGGGACGGGGGTGAGCTCGCCGTCGGTGAGCGTCCTGCGGCCGGCCACGAAGACGTCGCTCGCCGCGCCGGTGAGCGTCTGGCCCAGCCACGCGGAGTTCTTCGAGCGGCTCTGGAGGTAGTCCGGCGTCACGGTGACTACGGCGGCCGGGTCGATGAGCGTGAGGTCCGCGACGGAGCCGGCCTCGATGCGGACGGGGTCGAGCCTGAGCACGTGGCGCGGGTTGACGGCCATGACCTCGACGAGGCGAGACCAGCTCATCGTGCCGGGGAGAACGAGGTTGGTGAGCATGAGCGGCAGCGACGTCTCGAGGCCCACGATGCCGAAGAACGCGATCTCCCACTCGCAGTCCTTCTCGTGGGGCGCGTGGGGAGCGTGGTCGGTCACGATGCAGTCGATCGTGCCGTCGACGACGCCCTCGCGCAGCGCGGCGGCGTCTCGCGCGGTCCGCAGGGGCGGGTTCATCTTGAGGTTGGTGTCATAGGCGTCCGTGATGTCGTCCTCGCAGAGGAAGAGGTGGTGCGGGGTGACCTCGCAGGTCACGGGCAGGCCCTCCGCCTTGGCCGAGCGCACGAGCTCAAGGCCCTTCTCGGTGGAGATGTGGGCGATGTGGAGGGCGCAGCCGGTCATGCGGCAGAGCTCGATGTCGCGGTAGATCTCCAGCTCCTCGCCGAGGGACGGCCAGCCGAACATGCCGAGGCGCGTGCTCGCGCGGCCCTCGTTGATGACGCCGTGGGTGGTGAGGCTCTCCACCTCGCAGTGGGCGGAGACGACCTTGTCGAACTGGGAGACGTACTCCATGCAGGTGCGCATCATCCCGGCGCTCTGGACGCCGTGGCCGTCGTCGGAGAATGCGACGGCGCCCTCCATCACCATGTCACCGATCTCGGCGAGCTGCTGGCCCTTCTCTCCGGTCGTGAGCGCGCCGATCGGGCGCACGTGGCACAGGCCGGCGTGACGGGCGCGGTCGATCTGGTAGCGGACCTCGGCGCCCGTGTCGGTGACCGGGTCGGTGTTGGGCATCGTGGCCACGTCGGTGAAGCCGCCGTGCGTCGCCGCGCGGGCGCCCGTCTCGATGGTCTCCTTGTACTCGAAGCCCGGGTCGCGGAAGTGCACGTGCATGTCGACGAGGCCGGGAACGAGGTACTTGCCGGCGGCCTCCACGACCACCGCGCCCTCGGGGGCCTCGAGGCTCTCCCCCACCGCGACGATCTTGTCGGCGTCGATGAGCACGTCGCGAACGCCGTCGAGGCCGACCTGCGGGTCGACGACGTGGGCACCCCTAAGCAGAAACGCCATTGTTCTCTCCTCCCAGAAGCAGGTACATCTCGGCCATGCGCGTGAGGACGCCAGCGTTCACCTGGTTGAGGATCCTCGAGCGGGCGCAGTCGGCCACGTCAGCGTTGATCTCCATGCCGCGGTTCATCGGGCCGGGGTGGCAGATGATGGCCTCGGGCTTCATCTTCCCCACGCGGCTCATGTCGAGGCCCCAGAGGCGGTTGTACTCGCGGCGCGAGGGGATGGCGGCGCCCTCCATGCGCTCGAGCTGGACGCGAAGCATGTAGACGACGTCCATCTCGGGGATCACGGAGTCGAAGTCGGCGGTCTGGGGCACGCCGAAGTAGTCGGGGTCGTCGACCTGGAAGGTCGGGGGGCCGACGAGGGTGACGTCGGCGCCCATGGTCTTGAGGGCGGGGACGAGCGAGCCGCACACGCGGCTGTGCGAGAGGTCGCCGACGATGGCGACCTTGAGCCCGTCGAGGTGGCCGAAGTTCTCGCGGATGGTGTAGAGGTCGAGCATGGCCTGGGTGGGGTGCTGGTGCTTGCCGTCGCCCGCGTTGATGACCACGGCGTCGGTGTGCTCGGTGATCTTCTGCGGGGTGCCGGCGAGCTTGGCGCGGCAGACGAACATGTCGACGTTCATGGCGTCGATCGTCTCGATGGTGTCGGCAAGGCTCTCGCCCTTGACGACCGAGGAGGTGGCGCCGCCCATGGAGAGGGAGTCGGCGGAGAGGCGCTTCTCGGCGAGCTCGAAGGAGCTCTTGGTGCGGGTGGAGGGCTCGAGGAAGAGGTTGACGATCGTGCGGCCGCGCAGCGCGGGGACCTTCTTGATCGCGCGCTTGTTGACCTCGGAGAACGAGCGGGCCGTGTCGAGGATCTGCGTGATGTCGTCGGCGGTGAGGCTCGTCGTGTCGATCAGGTGTTTGACGGAAAGCATCTAGTTGGCACCTCCAGTGCTCTCATCGGTCGGCTTGGTCCAGATCTCGACCGAGTTCGCCTCGTCATAGGGGCGAAGGGACACGCGGACGTCCTCCTCGTGGGAGGAGGGCACGTTCTTGCCGACGTAGTCGGCGCGGATGGGGAGCTCGCGGTGACCGCGGTCGACCATGACGGCCAGCTGCACCGTGCTGGGGCGGCCGAGGTCGATGAGGGCGTCCAGGGCGGCGCGGATTGTACGCCCGGTGTAAAGGACGTCGTCGACGAGGACGATGTCGCGGCCGTCGACGCCGAAGGGGATGTCGGTCCCGTACTCTACAGGGGCGATCTTCCTGCTCACGTCGTCACGATAGAAGCTGACGTCAAGCGATCCGATGGGGGGACGCTGCCCCTCGATCTTCTCGATCTCGTCGGCGAGCAGGGGCGCGAGTGCGGCGCCGCGGCGCACGATTCCAACGAGCGCGACGCTTCCGGCCCCCTCGTTCCTCTCGATGATCTCATGGGCGATGCGGGTGAGCGCGCGACTCATGGCCTGCTCGTCCATGATCTGGGCCTTGAGCTTGGCCTGTTCCATGGGACTCCCTTCACAAAAAGACGCCCTGCCGGAAGCCGGCACGAGCGTCAGGAAAGAGTCCGTAGAAAGCGCCCCTAGGGGACCTGTTGACCTTGCTGGCGTCTCGCACCGGCTTAAAGAATCGACCCTACTCTAGCACATGGGAACGAGGCGTGAGGCGACAAGGACGGACAGGCTGCGCCTAGCCGAACTGGGCGCGGTAGGCGGCGCAGACCTCCTTCACGGGGCCGTCCATGCGCTGCTCGCCCTTCTCGATCCACACGGCACGCTGGCAGATGCGCTCGACCTGCTCCATGGAGTGGGAGACGAAGAGCACGGTGACGTTTCCGGACTCGATGAAGTGCTGGATGCGCTCCTCGCACTTCTGCTGGAAGAAGACGTCGCCCACGGAGAGGGTCTCGTCGACGATCAGCACGTCAGGCTCCGTGACCGTGGCGATGGCGAAGGCGATGCGCGCGACCATGCCCGAGGAGTAGTTCTTGAGGGGCATGTCCATGAAGTTCTGGAGCTCGGCGAAGTCGATGATGTCCTGGAGGTGCTCGTCGATGAAGGAGCGGGAGTAGCCGAGGAGCGCCCCGTTGAGGTAGATGTTCTCGCGGGCGGTGAGCTCGGGGTCGAAGCCGGCGCCGAGCTCGATGAGCGGCGCGATGTTGCCGCGCACCGAGATGGAGCCCTCGGAGGGCTCAAGCACTCCTGCGATGCACTTGAGCATCGTGGACTTGCCGGACCCGTTGGTGCCCACGAGCCCCACGACCTCGCCGCGGCGGACCTTGAAGCTGATGTGGTTCAGGGCGCGGAACTCCTTGAAGAACAGCTCGTGCCTCATGAGCTTGATGAAGTACTCCTTGAGGTTGTTGAGCTGCTCGCTTGCTATGTTGAAGATCATCGAGACGTCGTTGACCTCGATGGCGTACTCGGACGTGGAATCTGCCATGCGGACCGCCTAGATGTAGAGGATGAACTTGTGCTCGGTCTTGCGGAAGACGAGGTAGCCGAGGGCGAGCGCCGCGAGCGCCCAGAGGACGCACAGGACGATTACCGTGAGCCTCGGGCTCGTCTGGTAGACGATGGCACAGCGCATCATGTCGATGTAGTTGTACATGGGGTTGAGCTTGACCACCGCGATGACGAACCAAGGCGCGTTCGAGTTGGTGAGCAGCGAGAGGTCCCAGAAGATCGGCGTGAGGTAGGTCCACGCGGTGAGGACGACGCTCCAGAGGTGGATCATGTCGCGGAAGAAGACCGCGGCGGCGCCGATGAGCAGGCTGACGCCCATGCAGAAGATCATGAGCAGGAGGAGCGCCGGGACCATCCAGATCAGGTGCCAGGTAGGTATCACTCGGAAGAAGAGCATGACGATGGCCACGGCAATGAGCGAGAAGGAGAAGTTGAAGGCCGCAGAGAACACCTTCTGGACCGGGAATACCCAGCGGTCCACCTTGACCTTCTTGAGCAGCGGCGCGGCGTCGATAATCGAGCGCAGGCCGGCGCTGGTCGACTCGTTCATGAGGGCGAAGGTGATGTTGCCCACGATGAGGTAGAGCGGGTAGTTCTCCACGCTGGAACCCCGCAGGAAGTACGAGAAGACGAAGCTCATGATGATCATCATGAGCAGCGGGTTGAGGACGCTCCACACCACGCCGAGCACCGACCGGCGGTAGCGGAGCTTGAAGTCCTTGTTGACGAGCTGCTGGAGGATGAATCGATCCTTTGCGTACTTGCTCGTCACGTGCGTGATCTTCTCGGTTGCCGCGCGTGTGTGGCTCAAGTGTCCCTCCGACCTTCACGGCGTTTCTTACGTGGGAAATGCTATCACAGCACGTCCCGACTCATAGAAACGGCAGAGTCGAGCGGCAAAGGGGCAAGGTCAGCGAGCACCCCATGCGATGGCTCCGACCGCCCAGCCAAAGAAAACGGGCCGCCGAGTAACCTCGACGGCCCGTGACTGTTCTGGCTCCCCGGGTAGGATTCGAACCTACGACACGCTGATTAACAGTCAGCTGCGCTACCACTGCGCCACCGGGGAATGGGTTCGCGCAAGAAGTAAGTATACAGATGCGAGCGCGAGACGCAAGGGGGAATTTTGAAAAACTTGCGCGGGCCTCCCCTACCGGTCCTTCACCTCGTCGCTCGCCCTGCCGGCGAGCACGATCTCAGCGACGGCGAGCACGACGATAAGCACGGAGACCCACGGGGCCTCGCCGGAGAGGACGCCGAGGAGGACGGACGCGAGGCCCACGACGACGAGCACCGCGCAGAGCGCCCTCAGGCCGCTCACGTCACGCGGGCTGTTGGCGACCCGCGCCCCCGAGGCGCCGGTGACAAGGCAAAGGGCACCCGCCACGACAGCCGCCGCGCCCGCGACAGGCACGGGCACGCCGAAGGTGACGTCGACGGGGACCCAGAAGGCCCCGGCGAGCGCCGGAGAGGCAAACAGCAGGGCTCCTCCCACGATCCCAACGAGGGCGACGATCATGAGGGCGAACGAGGCGAGCTTCAGGTTCTTCTGATTGGGCGACATGGACATACCTCCTTGGGAGCGGCCTTAGTCCTCCATGTAGTCCTTCAGGCGGCCGGAGCGGCTCGGGTGGCGCAGCTTGGCCAGCGTCTTGGACTCGATCTGGCGGATGCGCTCGCGCGTGACGCCAAACTCGCGGCCAACCTCCTCAAGGGTGCGCGGGTGGCCGTCCTCAAGGCCAAAGCGGAACTTGATGACCTTACGCTCACGGTCGGCCAGGCTGTCAAGCACCTGGTCGAGCTGCTCGCGCAGCATGGAGTCGGACGCAGCCTCGGGCGGGGCCACGGCGCTGGAGTCCTCGATGAAGTCTCCCAGCTGGGAGTCCTCCTCCTCGCCAATCGGCGTCTCCAGGGAGACGGGCTCCTGGCTGATCTTCTGAATCTCGCGCACGCGGTCCGGGCTCATGCCCATCTCGGCACCGATCTCCTCCGGGGTTGGGTCGCGCCCGAGGTCCTGGAGCAGCTGACGCTGCACGCGGATGAGCTTGTTGATGGTCTCGACCATGTGCACCGGGATGCGGATGGTGCGGGCCTGGTCGGCGATGGCGCGGGTGATGGCTTGGCGGATCCACCACGTGGCGTAGGTGGAGAACTTGAAGCCCTTGGTGTAGTCGAACTTCTCCACCGCACGGATGAGGCCGAGGTTGCCCTCCTGGATGAGGTCCAGGAAGAGCATGCCGCGCCCCACGTAGCGCTTGGCAATGGAGACCACGAGGCGCAGGTTGGCGCTGATGAGCTGCTGCTTGGCGTCAAGGCCGACCTGCTCAATGCGCATGAGGCGGCGCTGCTCGGCACGCGTGAGCGTGAGCTCGCCCGCCTCTGCGGCCTCGAGCTTCTCGGTGGCGTCGGTGCCCGCCTCGATCTTCATGGCGAGGTTGACCTCCTCCGAGGCCGTAAGCAGGTCCACCTTGCCGATCTCCTTGAGATACATGCGCACCGGGTCGCCGGTGAGCATGGCGGTGGAGGTGTCGGCGCGGCGGGCGCGGGCGCGCGAGGAGCGCTTCGGCTTGGAGACCTTGGCCTTGGGCACCGAGCGCAGCGCCTCCTTGACGGCCTTGGCCTCGGCAGCGCTCTCGGACTGGTCCTCGTCACCGTCGGAGAACTCGTCGGAGGGCATGTCGTCCTCGTCGAAGTCGTCATCGTCCTGCGCGTCCTCCCCAAGCGGGAAGGCGGTCGCCTGGGCCTCTGAGGCGCTCGACACCTCGACGCCGCGGGAGCGCAGTGCGTCGTAGAGGTCGGAGAGCTCGTCAGAGTCAACGTCTATCTCGCGAATCGCGACCTGAACCTCGTCCTCGGTGACGCTGGCACGCTCGCCGGCGCCGTCCACAAGCTGGTCGACGACTTTGCTGAGCTCGCCGGAGAGCTTTACGCCTTCGTTGTTCTTTTTGGCTGCCACGGGGGTCCTTTCGATATACAAACTTTCGGAATTATACCCAAAACTACTCGGAGGAAACCGACGAGAGCTTTCTGGTGAGCTCGTTCGCGCGGCGCTGGAGCTCGGTCGCCTCCTGGAAGAGGCGCTCGGAGTCGGCGTCGGGCGCTGCGCTCGCGCGCAGGCTCGCCCGAATCTGGCGAACGCGACGCCTGCACGAGCACAGCTCCGCGGTGTCCACGATGAAGTCGAGCTTCTCGGCGTCCGTAAGCTCGGCCTCGTCCAGCACACGGCCGCCGGAAAGGATTCGCGGCGCCTCGGGGACCACCGCGCTCGCCGCGGCCACCACCTCGGCGGGAGAGGTCCCCTCAGGCGTGGAGAGCATCGCCCAGGCCATCGCCTCGTGGCGCTCGTCGGCCCAGCTGAGCGACGCAATCCGCTCGCCATAGGGCCTCAGCGCGTCCGGGCGGGCGGCAAGCGCGCAGAGCAGCTCGCGCTCGGCGCTCACCTGCATGCGCTCGTCAGCCGAGAGCGCGGAGAGCGACACCCCCGTCTCCGGGGCCGAGGCGACAGGCGAGAAGGACCCGGCGCCCGCGTCCTCGTAGGCGTCTAGCGGTACGTAGTCGTCCGGGGCGAAACCGTCCTCCACGGGGGCGCCAACCTCCGACGGTGCCGCAGGTGCCACGCGGCGGGACGGGCCCTGCGGCGCGTGCGCCTCCGCCCGCGCGCCCCCGCGCGCGGGCCTCTCCTCGTCGAGCTCGCGCACCGGGGCCTCGCGGATGGCGCGCTTGGTCTCGTCCACGTCCACCCCGAGGGTGTCGGCAAGGCGCGTTGCGTACTCGTCGAGCAGGACGGAGTGCTTGAGCGGGGCGAGCAGCCCCGCCATGTCCTCCAGGGCCCGCACCCGCCGCCCCGGCGCCGAGAGGTCGTGGGCCGCGAGGCGCTTCTCGAAGACGAAGTCCATGAGTGGGCGCGCCCCGTCGAGCTGTGCGCGCATGGCGTCCACGCCGTGGGCGGCGAGAAACTCCATCGGGTCCTGGTTGTCCGGCAGCACCACGCACATGAGGGCGGCGGAGGTCTTGTCCAGGTAGCGCACCGCGCGCTCGGCGGCGCGCTGGCCGGCGGCGTCGCCGTCGAAGAGGCAGACCACCTTGCTCACGCGCTGGCGCTCCATGAGCCGCACGTGGTCAAGCCTGAACGCCGTGCCGAGCGCGGCCACCGTGTTGGTGAAGCCCGCCTCGTGCATGGCGATGACGTCGGTGTAGCCCTCGCAGACGATGGCCTCCCCGGTGGCCGCCATCGACTCCTTGGCCTTGTCGTAGGCGAAGAGGTGCTTGCCCTTGTTGAAGGCAGCGGTGTCGCGCGTGTTGACGTACTTGGCCACGCGCTCGGTCTTGGCGCCCAGGATGCGCCCGCCAAAGGCGATGGTGCGGCCCATCTCGTCGTGTATGGGGAACATCACGCGCTCGTAGAAGCGGTCCGAGAGGCGTCCCGAACGCTCCTGCGCGAGGTCTGCCGCCATCATCTCCGCTCCCGTGAAGCCCTTAGCGCGCAGCTGCGCCACGAGCTGCCCGCGTCCCGGAGCGTAGCCGAGCCCCCAACGCCGGCAGACGTCGGAGCCAAAGCCGCGCCCCGAGAGGTAGCGCCTCGCCGCGTCGGGGCCCTCGCCCCGACCGCGCATGAGCATGAGGTGGTAGTAGGCCTCGGCCTCGCCGAGCGCCTCGACCAGGCGGGACTTCCTCGGTCCGCGCGCCCCTCCGCGCTCCTCGGCCAGCTCGATGCCGGCGCGGTCCGCCAGGTAGCGAATCGCGTCCGGGAAGTCGAGGTTCTCGCGGCGCTGAACGTAGGAGAAGACGTCACCGCCGTCACCGCAGCCGAAGCAGTGCCAGAGCCCGGTCGCTGGGTTGACCTTGAACGAGGGGGTCTTCTCGCCGTGGAAGGGGCAGCAGCCCCAGAACTCCTGGCCCCGCTGGCGCAGCTCCACGGTCTCCGAGACCAGCTGCACGAAGTCGGTGGCCTGACGGACCCGCTCCTTGTCCTCCTCGGAGATCATGCGTCCGCCTCCCCCGTGTGCGGGGTCGAAAAGACGACGCGCACGCTGCGCTCCCCCAGCGTACCGCGCACCCAGTCGATGTTGGAGAGGACCACGCGCTCGAGCTCCTCGACGGAGGCGAACGTCCGCGGCTCGCGCAGCCACCGGGCAAAGACGATGCTCACGCGTTTGCCGTAGAGGTCGCCCTCGAAGCCGAGCAGCGTCGCCTCGAGGAAGGGCTCGCCCTCCTCCCCCGGCGCGAAGGTCCGGGGCTTGCCGACGTTGATCGCCGCTGGGTAGGCGCGCAGGGCGTCGGGGCCGCACACGCACACGAGGCCGGCGTAGACGCCCTCAGCGGGGAGGCAGGCGCCCTCGCGCACGCGCACGTTCGCGGTGGGGAAGCCGAACCCGGTGCCCTCGCCGCGCCCGTGCTCGACGGCTCCCGTCACGTAGTGGCAGCGGCCGAGAAGCCCCGCGGCGTCCTCGACGCGCCCCTCGGCGAGAAGGGCGCGCGTGCGCGAGGCGGTTATCGGGAGGCCACCCTCATCGAGAAGACCCATGCCATCGACCTCGAAGCCACCCTCTCGGCCCAGACGCGTCAGGGCCGAGACGTCGCCGGCGCCGCCGGCGCCGAGGCGAAAGTCGCTTCCCACCACGATGCCGCGCACGTCCATGATCGCGGCGAGCCCCTCGCGGAGGAACCGCTCGTAGGGCAGCTCGGCAAGCTCAGGCGTGAAGCGCAGCACCACGAGGGCGTCCACCCCGGCGGCGAGCAGGAACATCATGCGGTCGAGCGTGCCAAGGAGGTCGGCGGAGGGGCGGGCCGAGAGGACGCGCGAGGGGTCGGGCGAGAAGGTCACCGCGGCGAGACGGCAGCCGAGGGCCCGCGCGCGCTCGCGGGCGCGCGCGAGGAGGGCGCGGTGGCCGCGATGGAGGCCGTCAAACGCGCCGATCGCGCAGACGAAGCGTCGGTCGTCGCCAAGGAGCCAGCCTGGGTGGGGCGACTCGGCGGGCGCGCCCGAGGCGTCCGCGAGCACAAGGGGCGCCGAGGCGACGGCTCGGCGCACGTGAATCGTCCCGGCGACGGGAACACCCGGCAACTCGAAGTCGCACGACTGGCCGTCCCACGCCCAGCCGGGGGCGATCGAGGCGCCCGCGAGGCGCGCGACCGCGGCAGGCCGCATCGGGTCGTCCGGCGCCGCGAGCGCGAGCGTCGGCTCGACGCGCACGATGCCCTGCGGGAAGTTGGCGACGCACGCCAGGGAGGCGCCCCGGCGCTCCCAGATGCCCACGAGCGCATGCTCCCAGGTGAGGCAGACACGCTCGCCGGGCGCGGGCACGTGCGCGGCGTACGTGCCGCGCGCCAGCCCGGAGGGGATGTGGCGGCCGTTGATGACAGAGGCGACCTCGCCCACGTCGACGGGCCTCTCGGCGAGCCCCAGCACGGCCACCGGATCGAGCGCCCGCTCCTGCGCGAGCGCGGCGCCGCCGGCCTCGAGCTCGTCGAGGGCCATGCAGTCGTCGAGCGTGACGGGGCCGGAGAACGTGCGGCGCAGCGCGGAGACGTGCGCGTAGCAGCCGAGCTCCCGCCCGAGGTCCCGCGCGATGCTGCGAACGTAGGTCCCCTTGGAGACGTCGAGCTCCACGTCCCAGGTCTGTGCCTCGGCGTCGAGCCCCGTGAGGCGGGCCCCGTAGATCCTCACGCGTCGGGGGGAGAGCTCGAGGGCCTCGCCGGCCCGGGCGGCGTCGTAGGCGCGCCGGCCTCCCACAGAGACAGCCGAGAAGGACGGCGGCACCTGATCAAGCTCCCCTACGAGCGCCCCCACGCGCTCGGCGGCGAGGCATCCGTTGGAGAGCAGCTCGGCGGGCACCTCGGCGGTGCGCGTCACCTCGCCCTCTGCGTCGTCGGTGGTGGTCTCAGAGCCCAGCTGGAAGGTGGCCACGTAGCCCTTGCGGTCGAGCGTGAGCTGGCCGAGGAGCTTGGTCGCCTGGCCGATGCCCACCACGAGCACGCCCGTGGCCGCCGGGTCAAGGGTGCCGGCGTGGCCGACGCGCTTCTCGCCCACCGCCCGGCGAACGCGGGCGACCACGTCGAAGCTCGTCATGCCCGCAGGCTTGTCTATTGCGATGAGCGCCGAGAAGGCGCTGGGACGCCGGCTCAACGAGCGCCCTTCGCATCAGAGGCGTAGAGTACGCGGAGCTTGGGCAGAACCACGGAGAGGGCCTGGTCGATGTCCCCCTCGAAGGTGAATCCCGCCGCGGCGGCATGGCCGCCGCCGCCCATCTCGCGCGCGATGGCGGAGATGTCACGGTCCGACTTGGCGCGCAGGTTTCCGCGGACCTGACCGCCCGGGACCTCCTTGAGGAAGAGCGCGATCTCGGAGCCCTCCACACAGCGCACCAGGTCGACGAGGCCGTCGCACTCGGCCACGGGCACGCCGGTGGCGGCGAAGTCAGCCGACGTGGCGTAGCTGTAGGCGATCTTGCCGTGCTCAAAGGTGGTGATGCGTCCCATGACGGTCGCAGAGAGGTGCAGGTAGGCAAGGCGGTCGCTCTGATAGACGTTGAGGGCCACCTCTGCGGGGCTGGCGCCGGCGTCCACCAGCGCGCTCGCCACCTCGAAGGCCTCGCCGTTTGCGTTCTGATACTGGAAGCGACCCGTGTCCGTGACGAGAGCGCAGAGGAGGTTCTGGGCCATCGTGGGCGTGAGGCGCCCGAGGACGTGCAGGGCGTACTCGGCCACGATCACGCCGGCCGCCGCGGCCTCGGTGCGGACCAGGCCCGCGTCCCAGAAGCGCTCGGCGGAGGGGTGGTGGTCGATCACGGCCACGGCGCGTGAGCGCTCCAGCACGGCGCGCGCCTCATTGAGGCGCCCCGGCTGGGAGAGGTCCACGCAGAAGAAGAGGTCGGGAGTGCCCGCGTAGTCGGAGGGCTGCACGAAGCGGTCCGCCCCCGGCAGGAAGCGGTAGGTACGCGGGACCACCTCGGTGTCAGCGAGGAGGTTCGTCACGCGCTTGCCGGGCCAGGCCTGCTCGATGAGCTCGGCCAGGGCGAGGCCCGAGCCGATGGCGTCACCGTCCGGGGAGGTGTGCGCGCAGATCACGATGGTCTCCGCGCGCTCCACGAGCTCGCTGATCTGGTCGAAGCTGGCCCGCTGCTCGGCGGGTCCGATGGAGCTCGACGCCACGGCCCTACTCCCCCTCCCGCTCGTCGACGTCGGGGTCGCCCTCGGCAGCGGGGGCGGACTCTGCGTCGCCCGTCGTCTCGACGGGGTAGCCGAACTCGTCCTTCTCCACCCCTATGGTGGGCGGCACGTCCTCGAGGGCGCGACTGATGCGCTCGGCCTCGTCGGTGGTGGTGTCGATGCGGAAGTCGAGCTCGGGGGTCACGCGCCAGCCGAGGGCGCGGCCCAGAAGGGAGCGGATGCGGCCCTTCGCGCGGGCGAGCGCTGCCGTGACCTCCTCATACCGCTCGGAGTCGCAGCTCACGTAGGCGCGCAGGTAGGACTTGTCCACGGAGACCTCGACGCCCGTGATGGTCACGAGCGCAAGGTCGGGGTCCGCGATCTCGAAGAGCAGGATGTTGGCGAGCTTGACGCGAGCCTGCTCGTTCGTCCTTCTCGAGTGCTGATTCTGCTTCATGGTGTCTCCAAAGCCAGGGCCGGGGCCGCGAGGGCCCCGGCCACGTCCGGCCAAGTCGGTGCGGGCCGCCTACTCGGTGCGGGCCACCTGCTCGATGCGGAAGCCCTCGATGAGGTCGCCGGGCTTCACGTCCTGGAAGTTCTCGAGGCCGATGCCGCACTCGAAGCCCGCCTTGACGCTCTTGACGTCGTCCTTGTAGCGGCGCAGCGAGGCGATCTTGCCCTCGTAGACGACAATGCCGTCGCGCACCAGGCGCACCTGGTCGTCGCGGGAGATCTCGCCCTCGGTGACCATGCAGCCCGCGGCGATGCCGACCTTGGGTACCTTGAAGGTGTCGCGGACCTCGGCGGTGCCGGTCTGGACCTCGACCTCGGTGGGCTTGAGCATGCCGATGCGAGCCGCGTCGATGTCCTCGATGGCCTTGTAGATGACGCTGTAGGTGCGAATCTCCACGCCGTCGCGCTCGGCAGCGGCACGGGCCTTGGCCTCCGGGCGCACGCCGAAGCCGATGATGATGGCGTTGGACGCGTCGGCGAGAATGACGTCGGTCTCGGTGATGGCGCCCACGGCGGAGTGGATCGTGTTGATGCGCACCTCGGACTGGTCCATCTTGTCGAGCGAGTCCTGGAGCGCCTCGATGGAGCCCTGGACGTCCGCCTTGATGATGAGGTTGAGCTCCTTGACCTCGGCATCGGCCATCGTGTCAAAGAGGTTCTCCAGCGTCACGTGCTTGACGCGGTTCTGCTCCTCGATGCGGGCCTTGAGGGCGCGCTGGTCGGCGAGGTCGCGGGCGTCGCGCTCGTCGTGGAAGACGCGGAACTCGTCGCCTGCCATCGGCACGCTCTGGAGGCCGAGGATCTCCACGGCGTCGGAGGGGCCGGCCTCGGTGACGGACTTGCCCTTGGGGTCCAGCATGGCGCGCACGCGGCCGTAGGACATCCCGGCGACCACGGCGTCGCCGACGTGGAGGGTGCCGCGGGTCACGAGCACCGTGGCGACGGAGCCGCGGCCGCGGTCGAGCTTGGCCTCGAGGACGTTGCCGGAGGCGAAGGTGTCCGGGTTGGCCTTGAGCTCGAGGACGTCGGCCTGGAGCAGGACGGTCTCGAGCAGGTCGTCGATGCCGATCTTCTTCTTGGCGGAGACGTTGACGAACATGTTCTGCCCGCCCCACTCCTCGGGGATGATGCCGTACTCGGTGAGCTCCTGACGGACCTTGTCCGGGTTGGCGCCGGGCTTGTCGATCTTGTTGACAGCCACGATGATGGGCACGCCGGCCGCCTTGGCGTGGTTGATCGACTCCACGGTCTGGGGCATGACGCCGTCGTCGGCGGCCACGATCAGGATGACGATGTCGGTCACCTTGGCGCCGCGGGCACGCATGGCCGTGAAGGTCTCGTGGCCCGGGGTGTCGATGAAGGTGATGACGCGGCCGTTGATGCTGACCTGGGAGGCGCCGATGGCCTGCGTGATGCCGCCGGCCTCGCCCTCGGCCACGCCGGTGTGGCGGATGGCGTCCAGCAGCGAGGTCTTGCCGTGGTCGACGTGGCCCATGACGGTGACCACGGGCGGGCGCGGCTTGAGGTCGGCCGGGTCGTCGTAGAAGGTGAAGGAGTTCTCCTCCTCCTTGGTCATGACCTTGACGTCACGCCCAAGGTCGTCGGCGACGAGCTCGATGAGCTCGTCGGACATGGACTCGGTGAGCGTGAGCGGGGTGCCCAGCAGGAAGAGGCGCTTGATGATGTCGTTGGCGCCCACGCCGAGAAGCTCGGCGAGCTCCTGGACCGTCGAGCCCTGCGGCACCTTCACGGTGTCGAGCTGCGAGATGTCCTGGTCGTTGGCGAGCGCCTCCTCGATGCGGTGCTCCTTGGCCGCCTCCTCGGCCTGCTTCTGGCGGCGCTCCTTGCGGCGCTTGCGGCGGCCGGTGGACTCGCGCGAGGCCTCCTCGACGGCCACGCGGGCCTCCTCGAGGACGCGGCTGCGGTTATAGGCCTCCGCCTCGCGGGCCATGCGGCTGTAGCGGTCCTCGCCGCCGTCCTCGCCGCGACGGCCCTTCTTGCCGCGACGGCCGCGGGTGTCGGCGGCCGGCGCGGGCGCCGCGGCAGCGGCGGGCGCGGAAGAGGAGGTCGTGTGGCGCGGGCCGCGGCCGGAGTCGGAGCGGCGCTGAGAGCGGCCCTGGCCGGCCGCCTTCTTCTGGGCGGACTCCTCCGCCTGCTTCTTGAGGACCTCCTCCTGCTGGGCGATCTGGTCCAGCAGGGAGGTGAAGGTCGGCAGGCTCTTCGGCGCGTTGTCGCGCACGCGGTGCTTCTCGGCCTCCTCCTTGGCCTTGCGCTCAGCCTCGGCCTTCTCGGCCTCAGCCTTCTTGCGCGCCTCCTCGGCGGCGGCGCGTCGGCGCTCCTCCTCGGCGCGCTCGGCCTCGCGGCGCTGCTCGGCGGCGATGCGCTCGGCCTCGGCCTTCTCGGCGGCGATGCGGGCCTCCTCGGCCTTGGCCTCCTCCTCGGCGCGCTTGGCGGCCTCGATCTCGGCGGCACGGGCCTCGAGGATGGGCTTGAGCTTCTTGCGCACGATGGAGACGTAGGCGTCCTCGAGCGTCGAGGATGCGGACTTGGCGGGGATCTTCATGTCACGGAGGTGCTCGAGCATCTCCTTGCTCGACATGCCGTATTCCTTCGCAAGGTCATGTACGCGCGTCTTTGCCATGTAACCTACCTTCCAAGAGAACGGGCGGGCGCCCGCGGGACAGTGCGATGTTTGCCTCCTCGAGGCGGGCGCTCGCGCGCTAGATGAGCGAGTCGGGGTCCGAGCTCACCTCGGCAGCAGCGACCTGCTCGTGGACGCCGCAGAAGCGTGACCCCGGGCGCGCCATGTTGCGGCACTGGATGCCGTTGGCGCCCACGTACTCGCAGCGGTGCTCGCCCTCGTCGAGGTCCTCCCCGTCGTCGGTGGCGTGGGGCAGGTCGCGCAGGACGCCCGCTGCGAGCGACTCGTTCTTGATGTCGATATGCAGGCCGGTGAGGCGCGCGGCCAGCCGGGCGTTCTGGCCCTCCTTGCCGATGGCGAGCGAGAGCTGGTCGTCGGGCACGATCACCGTGGCGTAGTTGGTCTCCGGGTCAATGATGACGCGGGACACCCTGGCCGGCGAAAGCGCGGAAGCCACGCAGCGGGCGGGGTCGTCACTCCAGAGGACCACGTCCACGCGCTCGCCGCGCAGCTCGGAGACGACGGTGCGCACGCGGCTGCCCTTGGGGCCGACGCAGGCGCCGACCGGGTCCAGGCGGTCGTCGTTGGAGGAGACGGCCACCTTGGAGCGGATGCCGGGCTCGCGGGCGATGCTGCGGACCTCGACCACGCCGTCATAGACCTCGGGCACCTCGAGCTCGAAGAGACGGCGCAGCAGGTCGGGGTGGGTGCGAGAGACAACAATGGGCGGACGCTGGCGCTCACCGCGGACCACCGGCTGGGTGGAGTTGGGGTCGCGCACGTCGATGATGATGGCCTTGATGCGCTGGTTGTGGCTGTAGCGCTCGCCGGCGGGGCGCTCGTTGCGCTCCTCGGGGTGACGACGCTGGTCGAAGTGCGGGAGCTCGGCCTCGACGCCCTCGCGGATCTTGATGATCGTGAAGTCGGGCGTGGTCTGGAGCACCGTGCCGGTGATGATGTCGCCGACGCGCTGCGAGAACTCCTCGTAGATCTGGACGCGGGCGGCGTTGCGCACGATGGCCTTGATCTCGGCCTTGGCGTGCTGCGCGGCGATGCGGCTCGTGTCCGGAGGGGTGACGTCCACCTCGTCGAACTCGCTGTACTCGCCCGTCTCCGGGTCCTCCTCGCCCTTGGGGACGAGCTCGTAGACGTAGACCTTCCCGGTGGCGCGGTCTATGGTGACGCGCGCGCCGAAGGGCAGGTGCAGAACGTCGGCGTAGCTCTTGGCGAGGCTCTGCTCAAGGCGGTCGATCAGGTAGAGCTGGTCGATGTGCTTCTCCTGGCAGAGGAGCTCGAGGGCTTCCATCATCTCAGAGGCCATGTTCTATCCTTCCTGGTTCTTCTCGCCTACTTCTTGCCGCCTGCGGCGGAGAAGTCGGGCTTGATCTTGCACGAGCGGATGTCCTGGAGGGCGATCTCGGTGCGCTCGCCGTCGACGTCGAGAGCCACCAGCTCAGCGCCGGGGTCGCCCTCTATGCCGAGGAGCGTCCCCGTGTAGCGGCGACGGCCCTCGCCCGGGACGAGGCTCACGGAGACGGTCTGCCCCGCGAAGCGCGCGAAGTCGCGCGGCTTGCGCAGCGGGCGTGCCATGCCCGGGCTCGACACCTCGAGGGTGAAGCTCGACGGGATGGGGTCCATCTCGTCGAGGGCGTCGGAGATCCACTCGGTCTCCTCGGTGACCTCGTCGAGCGTGATCGTGGGCGCGGACTCGTCGGCGTGGTCGATGCGCACGCGCACGCACGGCGCCTTGCTCGCCCCGACAACCTCGACGTCAACGACGTCGACACCACGGGTTGCGGCGATCGGCTCAAGCACGTCGATGATCTCCTGCTCGAGACCCTGCTTAGGCATGAACCCTCCTCCTGCATACAGAAAGGAAGCGGGGCGAGACGCTCCACCCCACTTCCTACGATTACAGCTTCGATTACATGGCCAGTCTACGGTGTTTCTCAGGCAGCGTCAAGCGCCCCTCCACGAGAGCAACACAAGTCCCGTCGGCGAGCGGCGTGGCGAGAAGGACGGGCGGCCCCGACGCCTCCCAGGGGTGCGTCGGGGCCGCCCGTGGCCGTGCCGTCAGCCGGGTGCCGTCGGGGCTACATGGCCACGATGTTCACCAGACGGCCCTTGATCACGATGACCTTCTTGATGTCCTTACCGGCGAGCTGCTCGGCCACGGCCGCCTGGGCTGCGGCGGCTACCTCGTCGTCGGTGGCGTCGGCGGCGACCGTCACGTGGCCGCGCACCTTGCCCTTGATCTGTACGGCGATCTCGACCTCGTCGGCGCGCGCGGCGTCCTCGTCGAACTCCGGCCACGCGGCATTGTAGACCGAGCCCTCCTGGTGGAGCGCGGAGCTCCAGAGCTCCTCGGCCCAGTGCGGGCAGATCGGCGCGAGGGTGCGCACGATGGCGCTTGCCACGGCGAAGCTGAGCGCCGGGTCACGCTTGTCGACGGGGACGTCGTTCACGAACTTGGACGCCGCGTTGGTGATCTCCATCACCGCGGAGATGGCGGTGTTGAACTGGCAGCGGTCGAAGTCCGTGGTGCACTTGATGCCCATCGCGTTGGTCACGCGCCAGAGCTCGGCGGCGGCGCCGTCAAGCGCAGCGGCGTCCACCGGGCCGGCAGCCGCACCCTGGGAGAGTAGCCACACCACGCGCCAGGCGCGCTTGATGAAGCGGTTGGCACCCGCGACGGCCTCCTCGTCCCAGTTGAAGTCCTTCTCGGGCGGGGCGATGAAGAGGATGGCCAGGCGCATGGTGTCGGCGCCGTACGGCTCGATCACGCTCGAGGGCGGGACCACGTTGCCCTTGGACTTGGACATGGTGTCGCCGTTCGAATCCTTGACCATGCCCTGGCAGAGCAGGTTCTCGAAGGGCTCGTCCACGTCGATCATCCCGAGGTCGCGCAGGACCTTGGTGAAGAAGCGGCTGTAGAGCAGGTGAAGGATGGCGTGCTCGATGCCGCCGATGTAGTTGTCCACCGGCATCCAGCGGTCCACGGCCTCCTTGGAGAAGGGCAGCTCCTCGTTGTGCGGGTCGCAGTAGCGCAGGTAGTACCAGCTGGAGCACGTGAAGGTGTCCATGGTGTCGGTGATGCGCTTGGCGGGGCGGCCGCACTTGGGGCAGGTGGTCTCGTAGAACGGGGCGTACTCGGCGAGCGTGTCGCCGGCGCCGAGGTCGAGGTTGTCCGGCAGCGTAACGGGGAGATCCTCATAGGGGACGGGCACGTCGCCGCAGCAGTCGCAGTGGACCATCGGGATGGGGTTGCCCCAGTAGCGCTGGCGCGAGATCAGCCAGTCGCGCAGACGGAACTGCACGGTCTTGCGGCCGAGCCCCTGCTCGCCGAGCCAGTTGATGATGGCGTCGACGGCCTCGGAGTGCTTGCCGCCCTTCATGCCGGTGAACTGGCCGGACTGCACGAGGTAGCCCTCGGCCTCCATCGCGTGGTCCCAGTCGACCGACGTCACGCGCAGCTCGCGCTCGTCCTTGAGCTCCTCGTAGAGCGGGTCGTCCTTCTCGCAGATGATTGGGGCGATCTCGAGGCCGTACTTCTTCGCGAAGTCGAAGTCGCGCTGGTCGCCGCAGGGCACGCCCATGACGGCGCCGGTGCCGTAGTCCATGAGGACGTAGTCGGCGACCCAGATCGGGGCGGGGCGGCCGTTCACCGGGTTGATGACGTAGCGGCCGGTAAAGACGCCGTGCTTCTCTCGCTCTGAGCCCTGGCGGTCCACCGAGGAGACCTTCTCCGCGGCGGCCTTGAGCTCCAGGAACGCCGGCTCGTACTCCGTGCCGGCCACGAGCTCGGCGGCGAGCGGGCTCTCCGGCGGCAGCAGGAAGAAGCTCACGCCGAAGAGCGTGTCCGGGCGCGTGGTGAAGACGGTGATCTTGGTGTCGGTGGGGGTCACGCCGTCGACGTCCGCCAGGGTGAAGTCGATCTCGGCGCCCTCGGAGCGGCCGATCCAGTTGGACTGCATCGCGCGGACGCGCTCAGGCCACTTGCCCTCGAGGAGCTTGAGGTCGTCGAGCAGCTCCTGAGCGTAGTCGGTGATCTTGAAGTACCACTGGGAGAGCGGCCGCTTCTCGGGAATCGAGCCGCAGCGCCAGCACTTGCCGTCAACGACCTGCTCGTTGGCGAGGACGGTCTGGCAGCCGGGGCACCAGTTCACGGGCGAGGTGTCGCGGTAGACGAGGCCCTTCTCCCACATCTTGAGGAAGATCCACTGGCCCCACTTGTAGTACTCGGGGTCGCAGGTGTTGAACATGCGGTCGTAGTCGTAGGAGAAGCCCATGCGGTGCATGGTCTTGACCGCCTGCTCGATGTTCTTGTGCGTCCAGACGCTCGCCTGCGTATTGTGCTTGATGGCGGCGTTCTCGGCCGGCAGGCCGAAGGCGTCGAAGCCGATGGGGTGCAGAACGTCGAAGCCGCGCATGCGGGCCTGGCGGGCCATCGCGTCGCCGATGGTGTAGTTGCGCGCGTGCCCCATGTGGAGGTCGCCGGAGGGGTACGGGAACATCTCGAGCACGTACTTCTTGGGCTTGCTCGGGTCCTCGTCGGTCTTGTAGATCCCCTCGGCCTCCCACGTGGCCTGCCACTTGGTCTCGATGACCTCGGCGTCGTAGGCCGGGACCTCGAAGGCGTCCGTCTTGCTAGCGTCGTCGCACATCTGTGCTGCCCCCTCTATCGTGCGAGTAGTCAACCGTATTATTGTAGCAGCATGAGCCCGCCCGGCGAGAAGAACCTGGGCGCGGGGCACCAACGAAGGCGGCCCCGGCGCCGCTGGGGCGTCGGGGCCGCGTCTCTTCGGCTCTTTTCTCCGGTTCTTCTCGCCGGTTCTTCTCGCCGGGCGGGCTCCCCGGGGGCCTAGCGGTAGCTCACCGAGTGCTGGGAGTCCTTGACCACGACGTCGTGCGCGCCGCCCTCGACGATGGAGGTCGAGCTCACGAGCGTGAGGCGGGCCTTCTCCTGCAGCTCCTTGATGGTCTTGGCGCCGCAGTTGCACATCGTGGACTTGATCTTGTAGAGCGTGTTGCGCACGCCCTCCTTGAGCGAGCCGGCGTAGGGCACGTAGGAGTCCACGCCCTCGACGAAGCCCAGCTTGGAGGCGCCGCCCTGGTCGTAGCGCTGCCAGTTGCGGGCGCGCGCGGAGCCCTCGCCCCAGTACTCCTTCATGTACTGGCCGTTCACGTTGACGCGCTCGGTGGGAGACTCGTCGAAGCGCGCGAAGTAGCGGCCGAGCATCATGAAGTCGGCGCCCATGGCCAGGGCGAGCGTCATGTGGTAGTCGTAGACGATGCCGCCGTCGGAGCACACCGGCACGTAGACGCCGGTCTCCTCGAAGTACTTGTCGCGCGCGCGGCAGACGTCGATGACCGCCGAGGCCTGGCCGCGACCGATGCCCTTGGTCTCGCGCGTGATGCAGATCGAGCCGCCGCCGATGCCCACCTTGACGAAGTCCGCGCCGCAGTCGGCGAGGAAGCGGAAGCCATCCTCATCGACGACGTTGCCGGCGCCCACGCGCACGGAGTCGCCGTAGTTGGCGCGGATCCACTCGATGGTGCGCTTCTGCCACTCGGAGAAGCCCTCGGAGGAGTCGATGCAGAGCACGTCGGCGCCGGCCTCCACCAGGAGGGGCACGCGCTCGGCGTAGTCACGCGTGTTGATGCCGGCGCCCACCATGTAGCGCTTGTTGGCGTCCAGGAGCTCGTCCGGGTTGGACTTGTGCTGGTCGTAGTCCTTGCGGAAGACGATGCCCATGAGGTGGTCCTTGTCGTCCACCACGGGCAGGGCGTTCAGCTTGTGCTCCCAGATGACGTCGTTGGCGCGCTTGAGAGTGATGTCCTTGTCGCCCACGATGAGCTTCTCGCGCGGGGTCATGAAGTCAGCGACCTTCATGGAGTGGTCGTCACGGGTGGGGCGGTAGTCGCGGCTCGTCACGATGCCGAGGAGCTTGCCGCGCGGGGTGCCGTCGTCGGTGACGGGCATGGTGGAGTGGCCGGTGCGCTGCTTAAGGTCCATGACCTGCTCCATCGTCATGCTGGGTGTGAGCGTGGAGTCGGACTGGACGAAGCCGGCCTTGTAGTCCTTGACGGCCTTGACCATGGCGGCCTCGGACTCGGGGGTCTGGTTGCCGTAGATGAAGGCCATGCCGCCCTCCATGGCGAGGGCCACGCCCATGTCGACGCCGGAGACCGACTGCATGATGGCCGAGACCATCGGGATGTTGAGGCTGATGGCCGGCTCCTCGCCGCGACGGAACTTCACGAGCGGGGTCTTGAGCGACACGTTGGCGGGGATGTTCTCCGCCGAGGAGTAACCGGGAACGAGCAGATACTCAGAAAAAGTGTGGGACTCCCCCTCGAAGAACGTTGCCATTCAGTGGCTCCTCTCCCCGCCCGCGGCGGTATATGTTCCGGCCGAATTTGAGTCATTGTAGCATCCGCTCACGGGTTTTCCAGGGACCGCCCACCGAGAAGTTCCAGCTCACGAGAAGGACACGGCGGGACTTACAATGTTGCCGCATCGAGCGGAAGGGGGGCTTTGATGGACGGCGGGCGCGTACTTGCCGCGATTGAGACGGTCGTGGCGCGGACGCGGGCGAAGGACCCGCTTCGCGGCGAGAACCTCGCGCTTCTCGCGTGGCCGGGAGGCGAGGAACCGCGCGAGCGCCTGGGGGCCGAGGGCTTCGACCTGATCTCCATGAGTTGCCCGCTCGGCGTCGTTGCCGGCAAGGCGGCCGCCGGACGGGAGCGGGAGACGGTGTTTCTCGCCCTGTACTTCAGGACCGAGCGCTTCGTCCAGGGGCTCCTGCCCATCGCCGCCCCGCGCTCGCACCTCTTCCGCGTGCTCACGTCCACGCAGCCCAAGCACGCCATACAGACCGTGAGGATGACGTCGCCCGACCACGAGCTCCTGAGCGATCTGTTCGCGCAGGAGGCCGTGACCTGCGCCGAGCGGCGCGACGGCTGGGAGCAGGTCGCGGAGGCCCTCGGGTTTGCAATCACGGCGGCGGTCAGCCCCGCCCTGCCCGAGGAGGAGCCAGCCTCGGCGGAGGAGACGCTCGCCGTGATCCTGTCCGACATCGCCGCCCGGCCGGAGAGCGTGACGCTCGCCGACCTCGCGCAGCGCTACTCCTACAGCCAGAGCTACCTCTCCGAGCTCATCCACGAGCGCTGCGGCAAGACCTTCGGGGAGCTCGTCCGCGAGCAGCGCATGGAGCGCGCCGCCATGCTCCTGCGGGCGACGAGCCTGCCGGTGGCCGAGGTCGCCCGGCGCGTAGGATACGCCGGCACGAGCAACTTCTACCGCGCGTTCCGGGAGCAGTACGGCTGCTCGCCGGCCGAGCTGCGCGCGGGCGACCGGAAATAACCTACATTTGGTTTTGTGAAGTCGGCGTTTGCCCAGTTGGACTTCTGACCACGCTTGTCAAATGTGGATTGTTTTCCAGGCAGCGCGCGGGACGGGCTCAGCGCACGCGCTCGAGGCGCCCTCCCTCGATGCGCAGAACCTGGTCGGCGGCCGCGTCAAGGTCGTCGGAGTGCATGATCGCCACGACGGTCCTGCGCCCGCGCAGCCCCGCCAGGTAGTCGCAGAGCCTCGCGCACGTGGCCGCGTCGAGGTTGGTGAGCGGCTCGTCGAGAAGGACCACCGGCTCCGGGCGCGAGAGCGCGCGAAGAAGCCCCAGCTTCTGGCGCTCGCCGAGCGAGAGGTTGATCGTGGAGCCGTCGATCTCCTTCTCCGCAAAGCCCGAGACGTCGAGCACGCGCGCCACCTCCGGGTCGGCCGTGCCGCCGAGCAGGTTGCACTCGAGGTCGCCCGTCACCACCGGCACCGGGTAGGTGAGGTAGGCCGCGCGCGCAAGCTCGGGGGCGAGCTCCGCCGTGCCGTCGAGGTCGTCCGGGTCGGAGAGGCCGCGCAGGAAGTCAAGCAGCATGGACTTGCCCGAGCCGTTGGCGCCGCGCAGCACCACGAGCTCGCCGCGGCGAATCGTGAGGTCGTGCGTCTCCCAGAGTCGCCGGCCCTCCCCGCCGCGCTCGGGCGTCGCCCACAGCGTGCCGTCGACGCGCGCGATCACGTCGTCATCGTCACCCGCGCGCCGGAGCGCCTCGAAACCCGACGGCTCCTCGGCAGCCGCGGCCAGCTCGCCCAGGCGCTCCGCGTGCACGCGGTTGCCGCGGACGTTGGCAAGCTTTGAGAGCAGCGTGGAGAGCGGGGCCTGAGCGAGCTGCGCGATCTGGTACGCAACGAAGACCTGACCCGCGCCGGCCGCGCCCGTCGCGCAGCGCCAGACCTCCGCGGCCATCATCGCAGCCGCCAGCACGCAGGAGAGGATGCTCGGCAGCTCGTCAATCAGGGCCTCGTTGAAGCGGTAGCGCGTCACGAAGTCGAGGTAGCCTGCCGAGCGCTCGCGGTAGCGCGTGGAGAAGAAGGCGTCAGCCGCGGCGGCGTTGATCGAGCGCTTCTCCTCCACGATGCGCTTGGACTCGCCGAGCCAGGCGTCCTGTGCGGGAATCCCCTCGCCCTGGAGGCGCGCGAGGCGGCGGGCCGGCAGGCGCAGCGCGAGCGCGAAGGCGGGCACGTATGCCAGAAGCATCGCGGCGAGAAGGACGTCCTGTGCCGCGGCGATCGCCACGAGCGCCGCGAGCGCCAGGCCTGAGCCGAGCACCGAGACGTTGAGGTCGGCGCACATGGTGCCGTAGACCTCTGTGGAGCCCGTGAGGACGTTGACGTAGTAGCCCTTGTCGTGCCGTGCGAAGGCTCGGCTCGGGGCCGCGAGCAGCTGGCGGGCCGCGCTCGCGGCCGCGTCCATGGCTCGCGAGACGCCCGCCCAGCGCGGCACCCACGCGCCGAGAAGGACCGCGGCGGCCGTGGCCAGCGCAGCGAGCGCGAGCGCCGCGACGAGGCGCGCGCCGACGTCCTCCCCGGCGGTGAGCGCGTCGATGGCGTCTCCCACCGCAAGGCTCGCACACGCGCAGGCAACGGTCGCCGCCGCCAAGCCAACGGCGCGGGCGAGGTTGGCGGGCCTGGGGTCGAAGACGGGGTAGGCACGGGAGGTGAGGCTTGCGCTACGCATGGATTGCTCCTTCGGTCGAGGCGGACGGGACGGCGCACGGGCGGGAGGTTCTTCTCAGCCGCTCGAAGCCGCTCGGCTCGGCGGCCTCGCGCTCGAGCTCGCGCAGGAGGCCCACGTTCACTCGGTTCGCGGCAAAGACGCTCGCCATCTCACAGAGGAAGGACATCGGCTGGCCGAGCAGACCCGCGAGCTGCCAGGCGGCAATGACCGTCCCCACGCCCGTCCTCCCCGTCGCCACGAGCAGCGCGCAGGCGACAACGGCGATCACCTGGACGAGCGTGCCAGACGAGGTGGGCAGGCTGGTCGAGAGCGTGTCCGCTAGCAGGTAGCCGCGGCGCCACCTGCGGTAGGACTCGGTGCGCTCCCGGTAGCGCCGCCCGTAGAAGCCCTCGGCACCCGCGGCAACGGCGGCGCGGCGCTCCTCCACCAGGCGGCGGGCCTCGTCGAGCCAGGCCTCACGCATCGGCATCATCCTCGTCTGCAGCCGGTTCGCGGCACGCGACGGAAGCAGGGAGAGCGGAACGTAGACGAGCGCGCAGAGGGCGAGGACGCCCGCAAGCGTCGGGTCGACAAGCGCGGCAAAAACGAGCTGGGCGGCGAGCGAGAGCATCGCACCCGGCACGTACGTGCTCGTGGCCACGACGATGCAGCCGTGCGCGAAGGAAGCCATGTTCACAAGGTTGAGGTAGTGGCCGGCCTCGTGCCGCACGAAGGCGCGCTGCGGCATATGGAGCACGAGGTCGATGGCGCGCTCGGAGGAGTCGACCTCACGCCGCAGGTTGGCGCGCTGGGGCAACCAGCCGGTGAGACCGAAGGTGGCGAGCTGCGCCGCCAGCGAGAGCGCGAGATAGCCGAGAAGCGCAGGCGCGGCCGTGGTCGTGCCCAGCGCCCCGGCGGCAACGTCGCTCACGAGCGAGCCCGCGACGAGCGCCGCGGTCGCCGCGAGCACCGTGCCCAGGGCAGACCCGAGCGCGATGAGCGCGTAGCTCGGCCTCAGCTCGAAGATGGGAAACTGCGTGCGGTGCCTCATGGGCCGCTCCTTTCGACGAGGGAGCCGCGCCCCCGTTTTGGGAGGAGGGGGCGCGACGGCCCAATCGTAGGGTCACGCAACCGCGCCGCAGCTCATGGACGCCGACCGCCCGAAGCGCCGTGACCATCCCGCCGAAATTCCGGCGTACCCGAGCGCCGTGGCATCGCCCGGGGCGTCGCGCACGGTTCTTCTCGCCAATGCGTGCGCCTGACTCGGGGCACCGGGAGGCCAGCAAAAGCCCCGAGCCTCGCGCACGGAACCTGGTCCTGGAGCGTGCGTTTGGCTCGGGGCAGAAAAGCCACCCGGCGGCGAGAAGGGCGCGCCCTACGCGGCGCCGCCTCCCACGACGTCGTCAACGTTGACGGCGATGTCGTGCTTGGTGGGGACCCACTCGACCTTCTTGAACAGGGCCGCCACCGTGATGGGGATGTAGGTCATCATGAAGATCGGGAACGTGAAGAGGTTGGACACGATGCGCCACTTCTTCTTTGTGTGGATCTTCTTGCGCTCGGAGATCGTGGTGATGACGGCGAGGATGAAGAAGACCACGTACATGGACGCGAACGTCATGATGAGCGACCCCACGCACATGTTGAGCTCGCCCTGCGTGGCGATGAAGCCGTGCGAGAGCGACCCAACGATGAGGTAGGTAGCGTTCACGAAGAAAGAGAGCAGCGTCAAGATCATGCCCGGCGCCACCGTCATGAGCATGTCGTAGCTCGCGAACTGGCCCTTGGAGATGCCCTTGACGAGGTCGCGCCCATAGCTGAAGAAGACCTGGTAGAAGCCCTTGGTCCAGCGCATGCGCTGCGTCCAGGAGGCCTTGAAGGTCACGGGCTGCTCGTCGAAGAACTCCGCGGGCGCATACCCGATCTGCACGTTGTTGGCGCAGCAGAACGTGGAGAACTGGATGTCCTCGGTCAGCGTGTGGAAGTCCCACCCGTGCATGCCGCGCACGATCCGCTCGGAGACCATCCAGCCCGACCCGGAGATGGCGCAGCTCGTCCCGACCATCATGCGGGCGTTGTTGAGGAACTTTGCCTCGCGCATGAACCAGAGCGCATAGGCGGAGCTCACCCAGCTGGAGTCGAAGTTCTTGGAGTTGCGATACCCCGTGCAGACGAGGTAGCCCGCGTCGAAGGCCTGGTTCATCACGGAGATGAACTCCTTGGACACCAGGTTGTCGGCGTCGAGCACCACGAACGCCTCGTACTTGTCCCCGTACTCGTTCAGGATGCGGTCGAAGCCGTAGTCAAGCGCCCAGCTCTTGCCGCGGCGCGCGAGGTCGTTCCTGTCCCAGACGA
The DNA here is from genome assembly GCA_944321515.1 of uncultured Atopobiaceae bacterium. Taxonomy (GTDB): domain Bacteria; phylum Actinomycetota; class Coriobacteriia; order Coriobacteriales; family Atopobiaceae; genus Thermophilibacter. The sequence continues at coordinate 95,584 of CALULO010000004.1, forward strand.
TGGCGCCGGCCTTCTCGGCCTCCTCGTGGGTGTTGTCCGTGCAGGCGTCGCATATCACGAAGACGTCCATGAGCTCGCGCGGGTAGTCCTGGGCGAGGATGGAGCGGACGAGGTTGCCGATGACGACCTCCTCGTTGTGCGCGGAGATGAAGAAGGCGTAGCGGTGCTGCTTCTTGGCCTTGGGCAGGCGAACCGTGCCGCGCGCCACCACGCGCAGGATGTAGACGATCTGGTAGAAGTAGGCCAGGGTGAAGAACAGCCAGATGATCAGGTTGAAGATGACGATCGGCGTGAGGCCGAGCCTGTTGAACTCCATGAGCGGCATGTAGGGCCCCCTTGGACTCGTCTTTGCGTCCTACCAGCTCTTACCAGCTGACGCCCAGCGCCGGGCAGATCGTCTCCCCCGCCGAAGTGCGCCCCATCGAGCTTTCCTTCAGTGATTCTAGTACATCGAGAAGGTCCTGCGGCAGGGAGTCCGCGAGCTCGATGACCTCGCCCGTGACCGGGTGGTCGAAGCGGATGTGCCAGGAGTGCAGGAACTGGCGGGAAAGGCCTCGGTTCAGCCGCTCGTCTCCCCTGCCGTAGAGCTGGTCGCCCACGAGGGGGTGCCCGATGTGGCGCATGTGCACGCGGATCTGGTGGGTGCGACCGGTGTAGAGGTGGCACTCCATGAGCGTGTAGCCGTCGTCCCGGCGGCCCGCCTCGAAGCGCTCGAGCACGCGGAAGGTGGTGATGGCCTCGCGCGCGCCGGGCGCGTCCGAGACGGCCATCCTCAGCCGGTCGCGCGTGGAGCGGGCGATCCCCGTCTCGATGGTGCCCTCGTCGTGGGCCACGTAGCCGTGGACGAGCGTCACGTAGCGGCGGTCGAGCACGCGCAGGCGGATGAGGTCCTGCAGCGCCTTCTGGGTGGCGTCGTCCTTGGCGGCCACCATGAGGCCTGAGGTGTCCATGTCCAGGCGGTGCACGATGCCGGGGCGCTCCTCTCCCTGGAGCATGCCGAGGTGCTCGTAGCCGCAGTGGGCCACGAGGGCGTTGGCCAGTGTGTCGTCCACGTGGCCCGGACTCGGGTGGCAGACGAGGCCCATCTGCTTGGAGAGCACGATGAGGTGCTCGTCCTCGAAGCGGATGTCGAGCGGGATGTAGGGGTTGGGGGCGAGCGGGCCCTCGGCGGCCGGCCCCTCCTCCACGAGCGCGCGGACACGGTCGCCGAGCAGGACCTTCTCCGCCTTGGAGGTGGCGGGGGTCTCGTTGATGGTGACGGCCCCCTCCTCCACGAGGCGGGCGCACGCCGAGCGGCTGGGCGTCTCGGGCGAGGCGGCGAGGAACGCGTCAAGCCGCATCCCGTCGGCCTCCGGCCCCACGAGCAGGTTCACGACGCGCGAGGGCATGGCTAGCGCTCCCCCGCGGCCGCGCGCTCGCGCTCCAGGCGGGAGTCCCAAAGCCACCACAGCACAACGGCGAGAATAACCCCGCAGGTCACGAAGACGTCCGCCACGTTGAATACGGCAAAGTCAATGAAGGTGGTCTTGAAGAAGTCGGTGACCGCCCCGCCAAGGGTGACCCGGTCGATGGCGTTGCCTATGCCGCCGCCCGCCACGCAGGCAACCGCGGCGAGGAGCGGGAGGGGAACATCGACCCGCCTCCACGCCACCCAGAGGCCGAACGCCACCATGGCGACGGCGATTACGACGAACAAGGGGGCCGCCCCCTCCCCGAGGGAGAAGGCCGCGCCCGTGTTGTAGACAAGGCTGAGGTCCATGACGCCCGGAATGAGCGTCACGGGCTCGCCCGGGACGAGCGCCGCGCGGACGGCAGCCTTGCTCAGCTGGTCGAGGACGACCACGGCCGCTACGACCACGCAGAACAGGGCGAGCCGGCGCGCGGGGCCGGCAGCCCGGGTGTCCGAGCCGCCGGCCGCGCGCACGTCGTCGTTTCTAGAGGACGCCACGCCTACTCCGCGTCCGCCAGCGCGGCCACGGCGTCGTGGCAGCGCGGGCACAGGCCGTCGGGGCCGAGCTCGCGGAAGTTCCAGCAGCGCGGGCACTTCTCGCCGTGGGCCGGCTCGACGACGCAGGAGAGCTCGTCGCCGGCGACGACCTCGACCTCGGCGCAGACGAACGGCTCGGCGAGGTCGCAGCCGTGCTCGCCGGTCAGGAGGGAGAGGAGCTCTGCCGGGGCCGCCAGCGTGGCGCGGGCGGCCTGGGTGGTCTTCTCGGCCAGCGTGCCGTCGGCGACGGCGGTCTCGTAGGCCTTGGTGAAGGCGGCGCGCGCCTCGACGACGGCCTCGTAGGCATCCAGGTACGGCTCGTACTCGGCGGCCGACCACGGCGCCTGGTACCAGTCCAGAAGCGCCGCGTACTCCTGGCCGTCGCGCAGCGAGGCGGGCAGGTAGCTCATGGCCTCGTCGGTGGTGTAGGCGAGGATCGGCTGCAGGTCGTGCACGAGCATCGAGAGGATCTGGGCCCACACGGTGAGGGCGCTGCGACGCTCGAAGGAGTTCTTCTCGCCGCAGTAGACGCGGTCCTTGGTGGCGTTGAGGTAGCCGTTGGAGAGCTCCGTGATCACGTAGTCGTAGAGCGTGCGGTAGACCACGTTGAAGCGGTAGGACTCGTAGGCCGCGCTCACCTGGTCGTGGATCTGGCAGAGGCGCGCCAGCGTCAGCTTGTCGTAGGACATGAGGTCCTCGTAGGCCACGGCGTCGGTCGCCGGGTCGAACTGGCCCTCGATCTCGCCGAGCAGGAACCGCAGCGTGTTGCGGAAGCGGCGGTAGGCCTCGCCCACGTGGTCCAGGATCGTGTCGTCACAGGGGACGTCGGTGGAGGTGTCGACGGAGGCGACCCACAGGCGCAGCACGTCGGCGCCGCGCGTGTCGCACTCGGCGTTGGGGTCGATCACGTTGCCGAGCGACTTGCTCATCTTGCGGCCCTGCCCGTCAAGCGTGAAGCCCTGGGACACCACGGACTTGTACGGGGCCACGCCGTAGGCGCCCACCGAGGTCATGAGCGAGCTCATGAACCAGCCGCGGTGCTGATCGGAGCCCTCGAGGTACATGTCGGCCGGGAACTTGAGGTAGCCGCGGTGGCGGCAGACGGCGGTGTGGGAGACGCCGGAGTCCCACCACACGTCCAGGATGTCGCGGTTGGCCTTGAGGTGGTGACCGCCGCACTTGGGGCAGACGCAGGCGTCACCGAGGTAGCTAGCCGGGTCGTCGGTGAACCAGGCGTCGGAGCCCTTGGAGCGGAAGAGCTCGATCACGGCGTCGAGCGTGTCGTCGTTCAAGACGGTCTCGCCGCAGTCGGCGCAGGTGTAAGCCGGGATGGGCACGCCCCAGTTGCGCTGGCGGCTGATGCACCAGTCCGGGCGGCCCTCAACCATCGACCCGATGCGCTTGACGGCGTGCGCCGGGTAGAAGGCGACGTTCTCCAGCTCGGCGAGCGCCTGCTGGCGCAGGCTCGCGCCACCCGCGAGGGGCTTGTCCATCGAGACGAACCACTGGCTCGTGGCGCGGAAGATGACCGGCTCCTTGCAGCGCCAGCAGTGGGGGTAGCTGTGGTTGATGTCCTCGTGCAGGATGAGCGTGCCGCGCTCGCGCAGCCACTCGATGATCTTGGGGTTGGCCTCGTTGACGTCCATGCCGGACCAGGGGCCGCCCGTGCCCATCGTGGTGCCCACGAAGAAGCGGCCGTCATCGTCCACGGGCATGACCGTCGGGATGCCGAAGCGCTGGCCGGCCAGGTAGTCGTCAGCGCCGTGGCCGGGGGCGCAGTGCACGACGCCCGTGCCATCGTCTAGCGTGACATAGTCGGCGTAGATGAACTCGCCCGTCTCCCCCTGGTCCCCGAAGACCGGCTGCTTGTAGCGGTTGTGGGCCAGCTCCTCGCCGGTGGCGCGCCAGACCTGCCCGTCGGCGCCGGTGACGAGCGAGGGCTCGCCGTAGCCGAACTTCTCGCAGCAGCGCGCCGCGAGCGCCTCGGCCACGATCTCGGCGCGGCCATCCACCTCAAGCGCCACGTAGTTGGCCTCGGGGTGGAGGATGACGGCGTCGTCGGCCGGCAGCGTCCAGGGCGTGGTGGTCCAGATGTCCACCCAGAGCTTGCCCTCCCAGGCCTCCAGGCCCGCGGGCACCGTGGTCATCTCAAAGCGCACGAAGATGGCGGGGCTGACCTCGTCGCCGTACTCGATCTCAGCCTCGGCGAGCGCCGTGTGGCAGTGCGTGCACCAGTGGACCGGCTTGGAGCCCTGCGTGATGGCGCCGGCGTCGAAGATCGCCTTGAAGATCTCGATGTCGGTGGCGTCGTAGTCGTTGACGTAGGTGAGGTAGGGGTTGTCCCACTCGCCGAGCACGCCGAGGCGCTTGAAGCCCTGGCGCTGGGTGTCAACCTGCTCCACGGCCATCTTGCGGCAGAGCTCGCGGACCTTCTCGGTGGGGAGCTGGTTGAACTTCTCGGTGCCGAGCATGGTCTCGACCTTGTGCTCGATGGGCTGGCCGTGGCAGTCCCAGCCGGGCACGTACGGCGTCTGGTAGCCGCGCATGGACCAGTAGCGGTTGATGATGTCCTTGGAGATCTTGTTCTGGGCGTGACCCAGGTGGATCGGGCCGTTGGCATACGGGGGGCCGTCGTGCAGCACGAACTTGTCGTGGCCCTCGTTCTTCTTCAGGAGCTGGCCATAGACGTCGTTGGCCTCCCAGGCCGCCAGGCGCTTGGGCTCGTTGGCGGCCAGGTTCGCGCGCATGGGAAAGCCCGTGCTCGGGAGGTTGGTCGTCTTCTTGTACTCGTTTTTCGCCACGCTGCCTCCTTCGTGGCCCAGGGGAGGCGCCCCTGGGCGATTGTCCCCGGAACGCACGGAAGCGCCCCGTCCCACATGCTGGGACGAAGCGCTTCCCAAGGCACTTCGCTTGTGAACCACCCAGCGAGCGGATTTCCGCCTTACTCGGCTGGCCTGTCTCGGCGGCCACTCCGGCGACGCCTACTCGCGCAGCGAGAAGAACGATCCTCTCGGCGGCGCTTTGGGGCCGCGGCTCGGGGGTGATCTTCACCTGGACGCGACCGCGGGCTCCCACCGTCCCCGCTCTCTCTGGGCCGCGCGACCCGGGCTACTCTCCCCGTCATCGCCTGTGGTCAGGATGGTAGCACGTCTGCGCGCGGAGGTCACGCCCACGGCGCCGATGCACCGACTCTCCGCGGCGGCCCCAGGGTGAGCCGGCCGCGTGCGCCGCCGGCGTCGTAGTGGGACGAAAGCCTCCGTCCCCCTTGTCCCAGCCGGGTGGATTCTTTGTGCCGCGTTCGCACCGCGGTAATCTTGGGTATCAAAGACCCATGGGCCCTCGCCCGGCGAGCCGCCCCCGAACGGAACAACACGAAGGGCAACGGAACACGATGGACATGAACGAGAACAAGCGTCGGCGCTCGATGCTGCTCTACATCCTGATCGCGATCGTCGCATACCTCGCGATCAGCCAGGCGCTTGGCAGCAACCTCACCGCCACCCACGTCGAGGAGGTGAGCTACAGCTCCTTCCTCAACATGGTTGACAACAACGAGGTCAAGGCGGTGGACCTCAACACCGGCACCAACGAGCTCACCTTCACCACCGGCGAGGGAGACTCTCAGAAGGTCTACACCACCACGATGTGGCCAAACGATGACACGCTCATCCAGCGCCTCAACGAGCACAAGGTAGACGCGGACGCGCAGATTCCCGACACGTCCAACAACTTCTGGCTCATGATGCTCATCTCCTACGGCCTGCCGATCCTCATCTTCCTCGGCATCGGCTGGTGGCTCAACCGCCGCATGAAGAAGGCCATGGGGGACGACGGCCCCTCGATGAACTTCGGAGGCGGCTTCGGCATGGGCGGCGGCCTTGGCAAGTCGAACGCCAAGGAGATCAAGGGCGAGGAGACCGGCGTCACCTTCAAGGACGTCGCCGGCCAGGACGAGGCCAAGGAGTCGCTCGAGGAGATCGTGAGCTTCCTCAAGAGCCCCGAGAAGTACAACGAGATCGGTGCGCGCTGCCCGCGCGGCGCGCTCCTGGTAGGCCCTCCGGGCACGGGCAAGACGCTTCTGGCCAAGGCCGTGGCCGGCGAGGCCGGCGTGACCTTCTTCCAGATCGCCGGCTCGGCCTTCGTCGAGATGTTCGTGGGCCGCGGCGCCGCCAAGGTGCGCGACCTCTTCAAGCAGGCCTCCGAGAAGGCCCCCTGCATCGTCTTCATCGACGAGATCGACGCCGTGGGCAAGCGCCGTGACACGTCGCTGTCCTCCAACGACGAGCGCGAGCAGACCCTGAACCAGCTCCTCTCCGAGATGGACGGCTTTGACAACCACAAGGGCATCGTAGTCCTGGCGGCCACCAACCGTCCCGAGTCGCTCGACCCCGCGCTGCTTCGCCCGGGCCGCTTCGACCGCCGCATCCCCGTGGAGCTTCCCGACCTCGTCGGCCGCGAGGCCATCCTCAAGATCCACGCCAACGACGTCAAGATGGAGCCGGGAATCGACCTGGGCATCGTGGCAAGGTCCACCCCGGGCGCCTCTGGCGCAGACCTCGCCAACATCATCAACGAGGCGGCGCTGCGCGCCGTGCGCATGGGGCGGCGCCGCGTAACGCAGGAGGACCTGCTCGAGTCCGTGGACGTGGTCATCGCCGGCGAGAAGAAGAAGTCCACCGTCCTCTCCCAGCACGAGAAGGAGGTCGTCTCCTACCACGAGACCGGCCACGCCATCGTGGCGGCCACGCAGAAGGGGTCCGCGCCCGTCTCCAAGATCACCATCGTGCCGCGCACCTCGGGTGCGCTCGGCTTCACGATGCAGGTCGAGGAGGACGAGCACTTCCTGACAACGCGCCAGCAGGCCAAGGACAAGATCGCGGTGCTGTGCGGCGGCCGCGCGGCCGAGGAGCTCATCTTCGGAGAGATGACCACCGGCGCCGCCAACGACATCGAGAAGGCCACGCAGCTCGCGCGCGCAATGGTCACCCAGTACGGTATGTCCGACAAGTTCGGCATGGTGCAGCTCGGCCAGCCCGCGAGCCGCTACCTCGGCGGCGGGCAGCAGCTCACCTGCTCCGAGGGCACCGCCCAGGAGATCGACGCCGAGGTGCAGGCGCTCGTTGAGGAGGGCCATCAGACGGCGCTCCGGACGCTGCAGGAGAACCGCTTCAAGCTGCACGAGATCGCGCACTACCTCCAGAAGAAGGAGACGATCACTGGCGAGGAGTTCATGAACATCCTCACCCGTGACGACGGCTTCGCCCCCAAGATGCCCAAGACGGCCGAGTAGCCCCTCGGCCGCGAGACGCGCAAGGCCCTCCCCCGCCGACGCTGCTTTGCAGGAGTCGCGCGGTGGAGGGCTTTCTTGTGCGTTTCGGGGCGTGTCGAGACCCTGACAACGCAGGCAGCTTGGGATCGAGGGGCGGCACGGGGCCAGAGGCCCTACCGAAAGAGCTGCCAGAACGCAACCGCGGAGCTGGCGGCAACGTTCAGGGAGTCGACCCCACGCGCCATGGGGATGACGACGCTTCGGTCGCACGCCTCGAGGGTCCTTCTCGCCAGCCCCGTTCCCTCGGTGCCGAAGACGAGCGCTCGCCGCTCGCTCGTCAGAAGCGACGGGTCGTCCAGAGAGGCCGCGTCATCCTCCAGCGCCAGCGCGTATACGGCAAAGCCCTGGTCCCGCAGACCGCCCAGCGTGGCCTCCGGCCACTCCCCCGCGTCCGCGCGCGCCCACGGCACCCGAAAGACCGTGCCCATCGACGTGCGCAGGGCGCGCCGACAGAGCGGGTCGGCACATCGGGGCGAGAGCACCACGGCGTCGGCCCCGAGTGCGGCGGCGCTGCGGAAGAGCGCGCCCACGTTGGCCACGTCCACCAGGTCCTCGATCACGGCCACATGACACGCGCCGTCTACGACCTCAGCCACCGAGCGCTCCGGCGGGCGTCGCAGCGCGCAGAGCAGGCCTCGCGTCATCCTGAACCCGGTGAGGCGCGCCACCTCCTCGTGCGGCAGCGCATAGGCGTCAACGTCGTCTCCCGCACGGGCGAGCACCCCGGCGCTCGCCTCGAGGTCGCGCTCGTCGACGAGGAAGGAGAGGGGCTGAGCCCCACAGTCAAGGGCAACCTCGACCACCATGCGGGACTCGGCGATGACCACCCCGCTCCCGGGCTCTAGACGGTTTCTCAGCTGATGCTCGGTCAGACGCGCGTAGACGTCTAGGCGCGCGTCGTCGAGCGAGTCCAGCCGAACGACTCTCGCCACGGCACCTCCACTTCATACGGTGTATCATCACACGTACATGCTATGACAATTCGACGGCGCCATCGCGCCGCGCATTGGGAACACTTCACGAGGTTGACCATGCCCACTCACATGCATCCCGGCAAGAAGGCCCACTCCCGCAGGAAGTCCCGCGGAAGTCGCCTTTGGATTATCCCTGTCGTCATCCTGGCGCTTCTCGCCGTCGTGTACGCCGGAGGCGTGGTGACCTTCGGCAACTTCGTCTTCATGCCCAACACCACGCTGGACGACTCCGACGTCTCCTGGCGCACCGTGGATGACGTCGCCGCCGAGAAGAGCTCGTCGCTTGACGACTTCGAGTCCCACGTCACGGGCAACGGGATCGACCTCACCGTCCGCGGCTCCGAGGTTGGGCTCGTCTGTGACGGCGAGAGCTACGCCCGCTCGGCCATCGGGCAGGTGAACGCCTGGGCATGGCCCTACGAGCTCACCCAGAGCCGCACGCTCACCGCCGAGGCCGGGGTCTCGCTGGACGAGGGCGCCCTCTCCGCGCTGGTGGACCCGGCCGTGGAGGCCGTCAAGCAGGCCGCGGGCAGCGGCTCCGGAATCTCCTACAACGCCGAGGAGTCCCGGTTCGTGCTTGACGACGGCGCGATAGCCCAGCACCTTGACGCCTCGGCCGTGACCGAGCGCGTCTCGGAGGCCCTGAGTCAACGCCAGAGCGAGGTGGAGATCGGAGACGAGTGCCTCGACGTGGGCGACTCGCTCAACACTGCGCTCGAGACCGCCAACTCCTACGTGGGTGCCACCATCACGCTCACCCTCGGCGGACAGACCGCCTACGAGATCACCCCCGACAAGATCGCTGAGTGGGTCAGCGTAGGCGACGACCTCTCCGTCACGCTCAACGCTGACGCCGTGGCCGACTTCGGCCACGGAGAGCTCTCTGACCTGCTTGACACCGTGGGAACCGAACGCACCTACACGCGGCCGGACGGCAAGCAGGTGACCGTCAACGACGGCGCGGCCGCCTACGGGGCGAGCACCTACGGCTGGATTATCGACGGCGGCACCACGGCAGACCAGGTCGTCGCCGCGATTCAGGCCGGCCAGCCCACCACCATCGAGATTCCCACCATCCAGGCGGCCGCCCAGGTCAGCACCGACGGCGGGCCGGACTGGGGCAGCCGCTGGATCGACGTCGACATCTCCGAGCAGCACGCCTACCTCTATGACGGGGGCAGCCTCCTCTGGCAGGCCGACATCACCACCGGCAATCCGAACGAGGGCAACGACACCCCCTCGGGCGTCTGGTACATCCGCAACATGGAGTCTGGCGACATCAACCTCCGCGGGCCCGAGACCGAGGGCGGCGAGCTTGAGTGGGACAGCCACGTGCAGTTCTGGCTGCCCTTCGTCGGCAACCTCGTCGGCTTCCACAACGCGCCGTGGCAGTCGGTGTACGGCGGCCAGATCTATCTCTGGAACGGGAGCCACGGCTGCGTGCGCATGAGCTACTCGGACGCGGAGGCCCTCTACGCCGTGGCCAAGGTCGGCGACCCGGTGGTGGTCCACAACTAGTCCGACGCGGCGCAGGCCAGCTCCTCAGGCATCTTCTCATCAGCAAAACGGGCGTCGCGCGGCTCCCCTTTCGGGTTACCGCACGACGCCCGAGCTCTTACGGCTCTGGTGAGGGCAGCCCGCCTAGAACGGCAGCCTGCCACCTCCCATGCCGCCCATGTTGCGCATCATCTGCTGCATTGCTCGGCGGCTCTTGCGCCCGCCCTTGCCGCCCATCTGCTGGGTCATGCCGCGCACCTTGCCCATCATCTTGTTCATCTCTGACCACTGCTTGATGAGCTGGTTGACCTCCTGGACGCTGTGGCCGGAGCCGTCGGCGATGCGCTTGCGACGCTGACCGTTGATGATCTTGGGACGCGCGCGCTCCTCCCGCGTCATGGAGTGGATGATTGACTCGATGCGGGTGAGCTGGGAGTCATCCATGCCGGCCGCGGGCATCTGGGACATCGCGCGCTCCATGCCCGGAATCATGCCCATGATCTTCTGCAGGCCGCCCATCTTGCGAATCTGCTGCATCTGGGTGAGCAGGTCGTCCATCGTGAAGCCCTCGCGCAGCATCCGCTCCGCGTCCTCAAGCTGCTGCTCGTCGGCGACCTTCTGGGCCTGCTCGATGATGCCGACCACGTCGCCCATGCCAAGGATGCGCTTGGCCATGCGGTCGGGATGGAAGACCTCGAGCGAGTCGGGCTTCTCCCCCATGGAGACGAACTTGATGGGCTTGCCGGTGACCTCGCGCACGGAGAGCGCTCCGCCTCCGCGGGCGTCGCCGTCGAGCTTGGACATGATGACGCCGTCGAAGTCCACGCGGTTCGCGAACTCCGTGACCACGTTCACGATGTCCTGGCCGGTCATGGCGTCCACGACCATGAGGATCTGATCCGGGCGCACGGCCTGCTTGATGGCCACGGCCTCCTGCATCATCTCCTCGTCGATTTGCAGCCGTCCGGCCGTGTCCACGATCACGATGTCGTTCAGGTGGTCGACGGCCTCCTGGATGGCGCCCCGGGCCACCTCCACGGCGTCGCGTCCGTCCCCGCGGAACACCGAGACTCCGATCTCGCCGCCGAGGGTGGCGAGCTGGTCGGCTGCCGCGGGACGGTGCGTGTCGCAGGCGGCCAGCAGCGGGCTGTGCCCCTGGCCCTTGAGGAGGTAGGCCAGCTTGGCGGCTGCCGTGGTCTTGCCGGAGCCCTGCAGGCCGACGAGCATGATCACGTTGGGCGTGCGGTTCTGGGCGAGCGTGAGCTTGGACTCCGTGGAGCCGAGGAGCGCCGTCAGCTCGTCGAGAACGATGCGCACGACGTTCTGCGCCGGTGAGAGCGAGTCGAGAACCTCTGAGTCAAGGCACTTCTCCTTGCAGCGGGCAACGAAGCTCTTGACCACGCGGTAGTTGACGTCGGCCTCGAGCAGCGCCATGCGAATCTCACGCATGGCGAGGTTGATATCCTCCTCGGTAAGGCGGCCCTTGCCGCGGAGCTTGTCGAAGGTGTCCTGGAGGCGGTCGGAGAGGGAGTTGAACATGGCTACATCCCTTCGCCCACGAGCGCACGGCAGAACTCCCGCGCGTCGAAGGTCTGGAGGTCGTCGAGGGTCTCGCCCACGCCAATGCGATAGATGGGCAGGCCCAGCTGGCTGGATATGGCAAGCGCGATGCCACCCTTTGCGGTGCCGTCGAGCTTGGTGACGATGAGGCCGTCGAGCTCCAGGGCCTCGTTGAACTCGCGCGCCTGGTTGAGGCCATTCTGGCCGGTGGTCGCGTCGATCACGAGCACCACCGAGACGGGCAGCTTGGAGCGCTTGCGGGTGACGCTTACCACCTTGGCGAGCTCGCGCATGAGGTCTGAGGAGGTGTGCAGACGACCGGCGGTGTCGATGAGCACGAGCTCGGTGCCACGGCGCTCGGCCTCCTCCACCACGTCGTAGCAGACGCTTGCCGGGTCGGCGCCGCGCTCGCGCGTGATCACGTCCACGCCCGCGCGCTGGCCCCAGACCTCGAGCTGCTCGATGGCAGCCGCCCTGAAGGTGTCAGCCCCGCCGATCACGCATGAGAGGCCCGCCTCGCGGGCACGGCCGGCGAGCTTGCCAACCGTGGTGGTCTTGCCCGCCCCGTTGATGCCCACGAAGAGCACGCAGGAGGGCACGTCGGTGAACGGGTCGCGCTCGGCCGTCGGGAACTCCGCCGCAAGGCGGGAAGCCAGGGCGTCGCGCAGCTGGTCGGCACGGGTGAGGTTCTCGCGGGCCGCCTGCTCGCGCAGGTCGTCGGTCACGCGCATGGCCACCTCGGCGCCCATGTCACCCATGACGAGGGTGTCCTCGAGGTCCTCCCAGAAGTCCTCGTCAACCTCGCCACCCATGTAGAAGATCTCGTTGATGGCCTCGCGCGAGCGCTTGAGGCCGGACTTCAGGCTGTCGAGAATGCCCATCTTAGGCATCAACCACCTTTCCTGTTGCGCGGTCGAGTCGCTGCGAGACCACACGGCTCACGCCGTCGGCCTGCATCGACACGCCGTAGAGGACGTCCGCCTGCTCCATCGTGCGTCGCTGGTGCGAGATCACGATGAGCTGCGTGGTCTGCTTGAGCCGCTCGATGGCGTCGAGCAGCTTGGAGAGGTTGGAGTCGTCGAGAGCGGCCTCAACCTCGTCAAAGACGTAGAACGGCACCGTACGGACCTTGTAGACCGCAAAGAGCAGCGCAAGGGCGGTGAGGGACTTCTCGCCGCCGCTCATGAGCATCATCTTTGCGAGCCGCTTGCCACGCGGCTGAGCCACGATCTCGATGCCCGTGTCCGCGGGGTTGTCCGGGTCCGTCATCTCGATGTGGGCACGCCCGCCCGGGAACAGCAGCGAGAAGATCTCCGAGAAGTTCTCGTTGACCTTGGCAAAGACCGTGAGGAAGCGGTTCTTCATCTTGCGGTCGATCGCGGCGTTGATCTTCTTGAGCGAGGCTCGGGCGCTCTCGAGGTCCGCCACCTGCTCGTTGATGTAGTCGGCGCGCTCCTTGAGCTTGAGGTACTCGTCCATGGCCACGGCGTTGACCGGCCCGATGGACTCTATCTGCCCCTTCAGGGAGGCGACGCGCCGCTCGGCGGCGTCTCGGTCCTCGGGCGCGGGCAGCTCGAGCGCCTCGTCGAGCACGGCGCCCGTGGCGACGATGGCGTTGATCGCGGTCTCCACCTGCACCTCGAGCTTGCCGAGGTCCACCTTGACGTCCGAGGAGGCCGTGCGGGCGCGGTCAAGCTCCGCAGAGGCCGCGCTCACGGCCTCACGCGCCTCGCCAATGGTGCGCTTGAGGGAGTCGGAGTCCGCCTCGGCGAGCGAAGCGCGGTCCTTGAGGCGCGCCGCCCACTCAAGGGCCCTCTCCCGGATGGCGTCGTAGCGGTCGTGGAGGGGGTCCACGCGCAACCGCACGACCTCGAGCGCCCTCGAGGAGCGCTCGGTGGACACGATCAGCTCGTTGAGCTCGCGCACGCGGTCCGCGAGCTCGGACTCACGGGAGGCGAGGTTGGCGCGCCGCTCGCTTGCCATGGCGAGCTCCAGGCGCGCGTCGGAGAGCGCCCGGCTCGCCTTGCCCTGGGCGGCGATGGCCTCCTGGTGAGCGTCGTTCTGCTCGGAGAGCGTCGCGGCGAGCTCGTCGGCGAGCTCGCGTGCCTCGCGCGCAGCGGCGCGGTGGCCCTCGATCTGGCCGCGGGCGTCGGCGGCCTTGGCCGCGGCGGCCTCGCGCCGCTTGAGGACCTGGGCGTGCTCGGAGCGAGCGCTCGCGAGCTGCGCCTCCAGGCGGCCGCGCTCGGACTGGGCCGAGGAGAGCTCCGCGGTGAGGCGCGCCACCTCGCCCTTGGCGGAGGCGGCCTCGTCACGAGCCTCCGCGAGGGCGAGCTCGGCATCGCGCGCGGACGCGGCGGCGAGCTCCTGCGCGTGCTTGAGCTCGGCCATACCGGCCTCGAGCTCGCGGATGCGCCTCTTGCGCTCGAGGGCGCCCGCCTCGCTCGTGCTGGCGGAGCCCACGCGGACGCGACCGTCGGGCAGGACCGTCACGCCGTCCGCCGTGACGTAGGTGCATGAGGGCTCGACCCCGTGGGCGGCCACGGCGGCGGAGACGTCCTCGACGAGTCGCACGCCCCCAAAGATTGCGTCCAGAAGGCCGCGCGCGTCGTCCGGGACGCGCAGGCGGTCCACGAGCGGCGTGCCGGGGGCGTCCGACGGACGTCGCGCCGCGCCCGCGCGTGCGACGATCGCCGCACGGCCCTCGGTCCCGGCAAGCTCGAGGGCGCGCTCGGCAAGCGCGGTCGCCGCGTCTGGGTCGGCCACCACGAGGGCCGCGAGGTCGTCGCCGAGCAGCTGCTCCACGAGAGCCTCGACTGAGGGGTCCGCGTCGACGAGGTCGGCGAGGCGGCACTCCACGCACCCCTCCTCGCCCTCGGCAAGCGCCGCCACGAGCGGGCTCGCCTTCTCCACGTCGGCGTCGACCGCGCGGAGCGCGTCCAGGGTCGCCGTTGCGGACGAGAGCTCCGTGCGCGCCTTGGCCTCGTCGGCGCGGGCCTGCTCGAGCTCGACGCCTCCGTCCCTGATCTCGGCCGCCAGCTCGTCGGCGCGCCCGCGCGCCTGGGCGAGCTCGACCTCCAGGCCCTTCGCCCGCTCGGACCGCTCGGTGAGCGCCTCCTCTGCGGTGCGGACGGTCTCGTCGAGCTGCTCGAGGCGGGAGGCGAACATCTGGTCCTCGACCTCGGCGTTGGAGATCTGGTCCTCCAGCTTTGCGTAGGCGAGCGTCTCGCGGTCGGCCTCTGCGCGCGCGGCGCGCTCCTGCGCCGTAATGCGGGAGATCTCGTCGTCGAGCGCGCGACGGCGCTGCACGGCCTGGTGGGAGGCGGCGGAGAGATCGGCCACCGAGGCCTTGAGGTCCTTCTCGCGCACCTGTAGGTCGGAGAGCTCCCCCAGGAGCCGCTCGTGCTCGGACGCGGCGTCAGAGCGCTGCTTCTGCGACGCAGAGAGCTGCATGCGCATGTCGGAGAGGCGAGAGATCATGTTCTTGCCCTTCTCCTCGAGCAGGCGCATGTCGGAGTCCATGCGGCCGAGGAGATCCTGCATGCGGCGGCGCTGCTCGCCGAGGTCCCCGACGAAGAGGCCCTTCTGCTCCAGCAGGGACTGGAGCTTCTCGAGCTCGCGGCTCTTCTCGTCATAGCGGTACTGGGCGAGCTCGATGGCGGCGTCGGCCTCCTTGCCGCGCGCGGAGAGGCGGCTGTAGCTCTCCTGGAGGCGGCGCAGGTCGTCGACGGCAAGCTGCACCTCAAGGCCCTTGAGCTCCTCCTCCAGGGCGCGGGCGCGCTGGGCCTTGTCCACCTGGCGCTCAAGGGGCTTGAGCTGACGGGCTATCTCGCGCGAGAGCACCTTGGCGCGGGAGAGGTTCTCGTCCATGGAGACGAGCTTGCGCTGGCTGCGCTCCTTGCGGCGGCGATGCTTGGATATGTCGGCCGCCTCCTCGATGAGGGCGCGGCGCTCCTCCGGGCGGCTCGAGAGGATGGAGTCGAGCTTGCCCTGGGAGATGATCGAGTGGGTGTCCTTGCCAAGGCCGGAGTCGTGCAGGATGTCCTGGACGTCCATGAGGCGCGCGGGCGCGCCGTTGATCAGGTACTCGGACTCGCCGGAGCGGTACATCCGTCGCGTGATGCCCACCTCGTTGAAGTCGATGGGCAGGGTGTGGTCCGAGTTGTCCAGCACGAGCGTGACCTCGGCCACGCCCACGGCGCCGCGCGCCGAGGACCCGGAGAAGATGACGTCCTCCATCGCCTGCCCACGGAGCTGCTTGGCGCTCTGCTCGCCAAGCACCCACAGGATCGAGTCGGACACGTTCGACTTGCCCGACCCGTTGGGCCCCACCACCACGGTGAGTCCGGGGTCGAAAGTCATCTGGGTGCGGTCGGCGAACGACTTGAACCCCTTGAGTGTGAGCGACTTCAGGTACACGCGGAGCCTTCCTGCCTCTCCCTTGCGCTAGTTGGTGGTCCCGGCGCCCTCGAAGTCCCCCTGCTCGGCGTAGCCGAGGCGCACGAGGGCGTCGATCGCGGCCGCGCTCTCGGAGGACTTCTTGGACGAGCCCACGCCACGGCCCACGCGGCGGCCCTCCACGAGGACGACCGATGTGAAGGTCGGGTCGTGCGCAGGGCCCTCCTCGGAGACGAGCTTGTACTCGGGGCCGCAGTGCAGGTCTCGCTGGGTGACCTCCTGCAGGCGGGACTTGGGGCTGATGGGCTTTCTCGCCAGCGCCGGGGAGACCTGCGGCCCGAGCGTGCGCATCACGAACTCGTGCGTGGCCACGTAGCCGGCGTCCAGGTAGAGGGCGCCCACGAGGGCCTCGTAGACGTTCTCGAGCGCCGAGTGCATGCCGCGCGCGCCGGTGCCGCGCTCGGACTCCCCCATCACGATGAGCGGCGCCACGCCGAGCCTCTCAGCCACGCTCGAGAGCATCTTGCCCGAGACGAGGCTGATCTTGGCCTGCGTGAGCCCGCCCTCGTCCATCTCCGGAAAGCGCTCAAAGAGGTCGGTCGCCACGATGGCGCCCAGGATGGAGTCCCCGAGGAACTCGAGACGCTCGTAGGAGGCCGAGACGGGCCGGCCCTCGACGGCGGAGGGGTGCGTGAGCGCCGCGACTATGAGGCGCTGGTTCTCAAAGTGGTGGCCGCAGACTCGCTCGGCCTCGGCCACCCTCTCGTGCATCTTCAACGAACGCGCCCCTCTGCTACTGGGCGCTCTGGATGGCGTCGACGACCTGCCCGATCGTGGCGACGGTGCCCACCGCGTCATCGGCGAAGGTGATGGAGAACTCGTCCTCCAGCGAGGTGACGAGCTCGAGCAGGTCGAAGGAGTCGGCGCCGAGCTCCTTCAGGTTGGTGTCCTCGGTGAGCGTGACGTCGTCGCCGAGCGAGAGCGTGTCCTCGGTGACCTCGATGACCTTGGTGAGAATTGCAGCGCGGTCCATGGTTCCTCCTTGCCTTCGGGGCGAAGGGCCCCGTCCCTCAGTTCTTCCTCAGATTCTACCCCGCCAGGCGGGCGGCCCCTACGCGGAGAGCTCGCAGGCCTCGGCGATGCGCTCGGACAGGTGGGCGCGCACGGCGCGGGCGGCGGCGAGGGTGCCCATGCACACGGCCCGGGCGCTCGTGGCGCCGTGCCCCTTGACCACCGGGGCGCGCAGGCCAAGAAGGATGGCGCCGCCGTACTCGTCCCCGCTCATCTCGGCCGCGAGGCCCTTCAGGAACTTGGCCAACAACGCCATGCCAATCTTGTTGGTCAGGGACTCGTCCATGGCTGCCTTGAGGCGCTTGATGACAAACTTGCCGGTACCCTCGATGGACTTGAGGGCCACGTTGCCGGTGAAGCCGTCGGCCACGATCACGTCGAAGGTCCCGGCGAGAAGGTCGGTTCCCTCGGCGTTGCCCGCAAAGCCGCAGTTGCCGTTGACGAGCGCCTCGTGGTAGGCGAGGGCCATCTCAGAGCCCTTGGTGTCCTCCGATCCGTTGCAGAGCAGGCCCACGCGCGGCTCGGCGACGCCGAGCACCGCCCGCGAGTAGGCGCGGCCCATGTGGGCGAACTGCACCATGACCTCGGGCTTGACGTCGGCGTTGGCACCCATGTCCAGAAAGACCGTGGGTCGACCGGAGATTCCGGGGACCGGCAGGCAGAGGCCGGGGCGCTTGACGCCCTTGATGCGCCCGACGCCGAAGGTGGCCGCCGTGAGCACCGCGCCGGTCGAGCCCGCGGAGAACAGGCCGTCCGCCTCCCCCGAGCGCACCGCCGCCGCGGCGCGCACGATGCTCGCGTCCTTCTTCTGGCGCACGGCGTTGGCCGGGTGCTCGGACATCGTGATGACCTCGGTGGTGACGAGGGCGCGGGCGCGCTCGTGGGAGGCGGCGAAGGGCTCCACCACCTCAGCGGCGCCGGCCACGAGCACCTCGAGCTCGGGGTCGGCGGAAAGCGCCTGGGCCACGCCCTCGAGCAGGACGGCGGGCTCCTTGTCCGCTCCCATGACGTCAACGCAGATGGTGGTCATGCTTCCTCCTTAGTGGCCTCGCGGCCCTCGCACATGCGCACTTATTATGACGCAATGCGGGGGCACGCCTCTCGTCACAGCAAAAAAGCCGACCCCCGAGGGGGCCGGCCGTCGCTTCAGCGCATGTCCCGATGCTTACTCGGTGACGATGACCTCACGGTCCTTGTAGTGGCCGCAGTTGGGGCACACGTGGTGCGGGAGCTTGGGGGCGCCGCACTGCGGGCAGATGGAACGCGCCGGGGCCGCGAGCTTGCTGTTGGCCGAACGACGGTTGTGGGTGGCGCTGCGGCCCTTCTTTTGCTTGGGTACTGCCATGGTCAAACCTCTCTTGTCACGAACCTACGCCCACGCTCGCGGCGGGTGCGCATCTATCGCCAGAATCATGCAAGGCGATACTATAGCACGCCTCCCGACAATGTGCACGCAATCAGCAATTCTTCACTAGCGCACGACGACGAAAGAGGCCGCGGGGGGTCCAGGCCGGGCGAGAGGCCCGTACCGGGCGCCTAGAGCGTCGAGGAGCCGCCGGCCGCCCCACCCTCGTCGTCAGCCTCGTCCGCACCGGAGAAGTCCAGTCCCGCCAGGGCGGCGAACGGAGAGGCCTCCATGCGGTCGCGCTCCCTCTCCGCGGCAATCTGGGCGACGTGCCCGCAGTCGACCTCGTTGAGGTTGGCTCCGCAGACGGGGCAGAGCCCCGCGCAGTCCTCGCGGCAGAGCACCACGAACGGGGTCTCCATCACCAACGCGGCCAGAAGGGCCCCGGAAAGGTCTATCGTACGGTCGGGAGAGACGAGCTCGTAGTCGGCCTCGTCCTCATCGTCGGCCACGTCGACGGGCTCCTCGAAGAGGTAGTACTCGTCGACCTCGGCGGCCACGTCGAACTCGGCGTCCTCCAGGCAGCGGTCGCACGTGCCCACCACGTGTGCGCGCAGCAGCCCCGTGGCGAGGATCCCCTCCCCGGCATTGGTGAGCACGACGTCGTAGTCCATGCCGGAGGGCAGGGAGAACTCGTGGTCCCCGAGGGAGTAGCCGGCCTCGTCGAGGTGGCCGGCAACCGACCAGGTGTCACCAGGGTTGGCGAGGCGGTCGTCGACAGCAATGATAAGCGGCTCCATGGCTGCTACCAGGGCACGTTGTTGGTGGTGTTGCGCGGGCCGGAGTTCTCGTCGAGCGTCTGACGCACGCGGGAGACCGAGCTCGTGAGGCTCTTGAGGTTCTCCTCGAGGTGGGCGAGGACCGTGTCGGCGTACTCCTCCGCGTTGTAGCGGGTGTCGCGCTCGTACTGGGCGGCCTGGTCGCGCACGGAGTCGGCCTGCTGCTGGGCGAGGCGCACGACCTCCTGGTCCCCAGCGAGGATCATGGCCTGCTGCTGGGCGTCGGCGATGATCGAGTTGGCCTGCTGCTGGGCGCGGTCGAGCGTCTCCTGCTCCTCCTTGAGGATGCGGCGCGCGTCGGCGAACTCCTGCGGGAAGACGCGGCGAATCTCGTCGAGGATCTCATAGACGTCCTGCGCGTCGACGATCTTCTTGTTGCCGTTGTCCATGATGGGGGACTTGGCCTCGTTCACAATCTGCTCGAGCTCGTCGACCAAGCTCTCGATTTCCTCACCTGGCTGCATCTATGGTTCCTTTCGCGTGACTCATCGGGAGCAGGCTCCCCTGGCCCCATTCTCTAGCATGGTAGCAGATTGCACGCCCTAGCACGAAACCGGCCCACGCGTCAACGAGAATGACAACGTAGCGGCGTGGAGTCGGGCCTCACGCGTAGTGCTCGCGGAGGCGCTCCGCCACGTTGGAGGTCACGAGGATGCTCACGTCCGAGCCCATCGAGGCGATCTCGCGCACGATCGAGGATGAGACGTAGCCGTACTCCGGGCTCGACATGACGAAGACGGACTCGATCTGGGGGCTGAGGTGGCTGTTGAGGTCGGCCTGCTGCAGCTCGTACTCGAAGTCCGTCATGGCGCGCAGGCCCTTGACCACGCCCCCCGCCCTGACCTCGGCGCAGAAGTTGACGAGAAGCCCGGTGAAGGGCTGGACGTCGATGTCGGCGGGCAGCCCCTCGAGCGCGATGGCCTCCCGGATCATCTCCACGCGCTCCTCGAGCGTGAAGGCGGTCCCCCGGCCGTTCTTGTTGGCCGAGGCCGCCACGGCCACGGTCACGCGCGGGAAGAGCCGGCGCGTGCGGCGGATGACGTCGATGTGCCCGAGCGTCACCGGGTCGAAGGTCCCCGGCACGACGACGTGCGTGATGGTGTCGGCGCTCATGCGCCCTCCCCTCCGCCCCGTGCGACCAGGAGGTCGACGGCGCTGATCCCATGGGTCTTGGACTTTGCCAGCTCGAGGCACGCGCACGTGAGCCCCGTCGCCTTGGCGGAGCGCTCATAGACCACGACGGCCCCCTCGCGCAGCTGGCCCCTCTCGGCGAGCGCGTCCACGAGCCCGGAGACCCTCTCGGCCTCCACGGCGTACGGGGGGTCAAGGAACACGACGTCGAAGGGGGCGCCGGGAAGCCCCCGGCGCGAGAGCGCAAAGACGTCCCCGGACACGACGCGCACCTCGTCGGGCGTCGCCCCAAGCGCGGCGGCACTGCGACGCACGCGCGCGGCGGTGGGCCGGTCCTGGTCCACGAACGTGGCGCGGGCCGCCCCGCGCGAGAGCAGCTCCAGCCCCATCGCGCCCGAGCCCGCGAAGGCGTCGAGCACGCTCGCCCCCGTGAGGTCGAGACCGCGTGCGGAGAGCACCATCGAGGCGATCTGCTCGCGAGTGCGATCGGTGGTGGGCCGCGTGGTCCCTCGCCCGTCAGGCGCCTCTATCGAGCGCCCGCGCCACTTTCCCCCAACAATCCTCATGCCTGCCCCCTCAAGCTCGTTCCAGCTCGTCAAAGTATGCGCCGAAGCGGTCGCGCACCTCGAGCGCCAGCGCGCGGTGGTCCGGCGCCGCAAGGCGTGGGTCGTCCTCGGCGATGGCCCGCGCGTCGACGTGGGCCGCCTCCACGAGGTCACGGTCCGCGTCAAGGTCCGAGATCTCCAGGGAGACCCCGCCGCTCTGGCGGTATCCCAGCACCTCCCCCTCGTGACGCAGCCTCAGGTCGAGCTCGGCAAGCTCGAAGCCGTCAGAGGTCGCCTCGAGCGCCGCAAGCCGCTCCCGCGCGCGGCTCTCCTTCTTTGCGGCGCAGCAGAGGAAGACCGTGCCCGACGTGTCGCCGCGGCCCACGCGGCCACGCAGCTGGTGGAGCGTGGCGAGTCCGAAGCGGTCCGCGTTCAGCACCACCATCGCCGTGGCGTTGGGCACGTCGACGCCCACCTCGACCACCGTGGTGGCCACGAGGACCTGCGTCCTGCCGGAGCGGAAGCGCTCCATGGCGAGGTCCTTCTCGGCGGCTGACATCCGGCCGGTGAGCAGGTCGGAGCTCACGTCCGGCATGACCTGGCTGCGAAGCTCCGCCAGCGTGGAGACGGCCGAGCGCACGCGGCTCCCGCCCGAGCGCAGGGGCTCGGGGACGTCCTCAAGCGCCGAGCCGTCGTCGGCGTCGTCCACGAGGGCGCAGATGACGTAGGCCTGGTGGCCGGCCGCCACCGCGTCGCGGACGGCCCCCCACGCGAGGTCGAGGCTGCTCGGGGAGATGACGCGCGTGGTGACCCCGGCCCCGGCGCGCGGCCTGCGACGGATCCGCGAGAGGTCGACGTCCCCGTAGAGCGAGAGGGCGAGCGTGCGCGGGATCGGCGTGGCCGTCATGGCCAGGAGGTCGGCGCCGGCCCCCTTTCGGCGCAGCGCCGCGCGCTGGTCCACGCCGAAGCGGTGCTGCTCGTCTATGACCACGAGCGTAAGCGCGCTGAACTCAAGGTCGTCGGAGAGCAGCGCCGTGGTGCCGAAGACCACGGAGGTCTCCCCGCGCGCCACAGACCCCTCCGTGAGCGTTCTCTCGTCGGCGGGCGTGGCCCCGGTAAGGAGGGCCCAGCTCACGTGCGCGGCGTCCAGCACGGGCCCGAGCTTCTCGGCGTACTGACGGGCGAGCACCGAGGTGGGCGCCATGACGGCGGCCTGGGTGCCGGTGTCCGCCGCGGCGGCGAGCGCCACCGCGGCCACAGCCGTCTTTCCCGTGCCCACGTCGCCCAGGAGCAGTCGGTTCATCACGTGGGGCGCCGACATGTCGGCCAGGATCTCGTCCGCGGCACGGCGCTGCTCGTCGGTGAGCTCAAAGGGCAGCGCGGCGAGAAGAGCGCGCTGGTGCGGCCCGTCGGTCACGTGCCGCGTGGGCTCCACCCCGGCGAGCTCGATCCGGCGGCGCGTAAGAAGGGCGAGCTGCAGGCAGAGCAGCTCGTCATAGGCAAGACGCCGGCGCGCCTGGCGGGCCGCGGCCGTCGACGGCGGGAAGTGCACGTCACGCAGCGCCCGGCCGAGCGTCATGAGGCCACGCTGGGCGGAGAGGCGCGCGGGAAGCCAGTCGGCAACGTCGCCCACGTCGGCGAGGGCAGACGACACGATGCGCCGCATCCAGGAGGCGCTCACGCCCTCCCCCACCGGGTGCACCGGCAGCACGCGCGCGTAGCCGCCCGCCTGCCCCGCCGAGTCGACCACCTCGTAGAAGGGGGCCTTCATCTGACGGAAGCCGTAGCCGAAGGTCACCTTGCCGGAGAGCGCCACGACGTCGCCGACCTTCACCTGCTCGGCGATCCACGGCTGGCGGAAGAACGTGGCCACGAGGACGCCCGTCTCGTCCACCACGGAGAGCTCCACAATCTGGAGGCGGGGCTTGGGCCGCTTGAGGTTCACGCGGTCCACCGTCGCCACCACGGTTGCGTCCGACCCCACGTCGGCGTAGGCGATCTTGGTCACGCGGGTGAAGTCGAGATAGCGGTGAGGCACGTGGAGCAGCAGGTCGCGCACGCGGCGGATACCGAGGCGCCCCAGCGCGGCCTCGCGCGCGCCACTCACGTAGCGCAGCCTCGACACAGAGTCGGAGAGGGCGCAGGTTCGCTGCACCCTCTCCGCTGCGGTCGGTATTGCGAGGCGCTCCCCCACGGCCAGGCGCTCCCCCTCGAGCCTACTCGATCGAGAAGATCACGGGGTAGAGCGGCTGCTCGCCACGGTGCGGGTCAACCTCGAGGTCCGGCTGCGCCTCCTCGATGCGGGCCACGAGCCGCTCGAAGGACTCGTCGTCCATGTCGGCGCCGGCGAGGATGGTGAGCGAGTCGCCCTCCTCCTCGTCCTGCATGCGGTTGATGAGCTCGAGGGTGACCTCCTCCACGGAGCTGCCCACCACGTCGATGGAGTCGTCCTGGATGCCCATGACGTCACCGGCGTGGATGGGGCTGCCGTCGGCGGCCTGGGAGTCACGCACGGCGGTGGTGACCTCGCCGCCGCGCACGTCGGCGATGGCCTCCGTCATGGCCTCGACGTTGTCGGAAAGGGACGCCTCCGGGTCCACGGCGAACATCGCCGAGAAGCCCTGCAGCACGGTCTTGGTGGGGACCACCGCGACCTCGCATCCCTCGCACGCGCTGGCCGCGGCCTCGGCGGCCATGCGGATGTTGCCGTTGCCCGGCAGCACGATGACGCTCTCGGCGTGAGCCTGCTCGATGGCGGAGAGGATGTCGGCGGTGGAGGGGTTCATCGTCTGGCCGCCCGAGACCACCACGTCCACGCCCAGCGAGCGCAGGATCTCCTCCTCGCCGGAGCCGGCGGCCACGGCCACGAAGCCGAGGGCCTTGCGCGGGCCGGCGTCCTTCTCGCCGGACGCCGCCTGGTCTGCGGCGATCTTGGCGGTGCGGTCGTGGGACTCCATGTCCATGTTGTGGATGAAGACCTCGTAGACCTGGCCAAACTGAAGCATGTACTCGAGCACGCGGTTGGGCTCGTTGGAGTGAACGTGGACCTTGAAGTCGGGGTAGGCACCCACGATGAGCTCGCAGTCGCCGAGGGTGGCAAGGTAGGACAGGCTCTCGTCCACGTCAAAGGGCTTCTCGGCCTTGAAGAGGAACTCGTTGCAGTAGCGGAACTCCGAGCCCTCCCAGTCGTCGTTGAGCTCGATGGCAACCTTGGCGGAGACGTCGGCCTTGGCGTCGACGGTGGTCTTGAAGTCGGTGAGCTCCCCGGACTTGCCCTCGGCAGCGTTCACGAAGGCCTCGAGGAAGACGGCGAAGCCGAAGGCGCCCGAGTCCACCACGCCGTTCTCCTTGAGGACGGGCAGCAGGTCCGGAGTACGCGCCACGGACTCGTAGGCCTCCACCACCAGCGCGTCCAGCACGGCGTAGGTGTCCATCCCCTTGCTCTTCTCGAGCTGGTCCGCCTTGGCGGAGACGTCACGCAGGACGGTGAGGATGGTCCCCTCGACGGGCTTGCGCACGGCCTTGAAGGCGACCTTGACGCCACGGCGCCAGGCGTGGGCGATGTCGGCCGCGGTGGGGTGGTCCTGGTTCTTGGCCTCAACGAGCCCCTCGGTGATGCCGCGCAGGATCTGGCTCGTGATGACGCCCGAGTTGCCGCGCGCGCCCATGAGTGAGCCGTGGGTGATGGCCTTGGCGATGTCCTCCATGGAGGCGTCGGCCGGCAGGGCCTCGACCTCCTTGACCACGGTGCCCAGGGTGAGGGACATGTTGGTGCCGGTGTCACCGTCGGGCACGGGGAAGACGTTGAGCTTGTTGATCTCCTCGGCGCGGTCCGCGACGACCTTTGCTGCCGCCGGGAAGCACGTGCGGATGGTGGTGGATATCATCTTCGGGAACCTCTATCTCGTCCGCGGGTGCCTAGCGCGCGTTGCGCAGGCCCTCGATGTGCACGTGTACGTCGACGTTGTCCAGCTCGGCGATCTGCTTGAGCAGGAACTTCACGGAGCTCGAGAGGTTGCCGACAACGGAGGACATGTTCACGCCCTGCTCCACGATCACGTGGAGATCCACGCTCACGCGCCCGCCCGCGGCGGCCACGTCGATGCCCTTCCTGAGACGGAAGGACGGCAGCAGACGCGCGACGCCGGCCTGCTCGTCAATCTCGGCCATGCCGACGACGCCGTAGCACTCAAGGGCAGCGTAGCCCGCAAGGTCCGCGATGCAGTCGTTGGACACCTTCAGCGTTCCTGGTACGACACCAGACATGTGGTCTCCTCTCGCTGGCAGTGGCAGGAAGGCGGTCAGTCTAAAATCTTGTTGATTATAGCGCAGGCCGCAGGGGCGCGCTGCACGGCGAGAAGGGTGGCAGGCACGCTACAGGCGGCGAAGGGCGTCGACGAGCCCGGTCTTGGCGTCGGTCTTGGCGTCGCGCTGCTTGATGACGCGGGCGGGGCAGCCCGCCACCACGGCACCGGCGGGCACGTCCTCGACACAGACGGCGCCGGCGGCCACCACCGCGCCCTCCCCGACGTGCACGCCCTCGATCACCACGGCGTTTGCGCCGATGAGCACGTCGTCCTCCACGATGACGGGCGTGGCGCTCGCCGGCTCGACCACGCCCGCGAGCACTGCGCCGGCGCCTACGTGGCACCGCGCGCCCACGATGGCGCGGCCGCCCAGCACGGCCCCCATGTCGATCATGGTGCCCTCACCCACGACGGCGCCGATGTTGATGATCGCCCCCATCATGACCACCGCGTTGTCGCCGATCTCCACCTGGTCGCGGATGATTGCGCCCGGCTCTATCCGCGCGTTGACGCCGCGCACGTCCAGCAGCGGCACCGCGGAGTTGCGACGGTCGCACTCGACCACGAGGTCGTCGATCTTGTCGGCCTGGGCGGCGAGGGCCGGGCCGAGGCGGGCCCAGTCACCGAAGGCGACCTTGTCGGCCGCGCCGAAGACGTGCTCGGCGGCGGAGAGGTCCACGGCCTGGCCGTCCTTCACGCGGAGGTAGGCCTTGACCGGGGTGGTCTTGGGTGCGTTGGCAATGAAGTCGATGATCTCCTGTGCGTCCACGGGTTTTCCCTCCATGCTGATGGCTAGTCGAACATCAAGGCGTCGAAGTCATAGTAGCCGACGGGCATTGCGAGCAGGCGCTCGGCGCACGCCACGGCGCCGGCCACGAAGATCTGCCGGCTTGCCGCGCGGTGCGTGAGGCAGAGCTCCTCGTCAGTCCCGAAGAAGTGCACCTCGTGCGTACCGGCAACCGTGCCCCCGCGCAGGGCGTGCATGCCAATCTCGCCAGCCGGGCGCGGCCCAACCTGGCCGGAGCGCCCGTCCACGACAGGCCGCTCCCCGCTCGGGTCGACGGCGACGAGCAGTGCCTTGGCGGTCCCGGACGGCGCGTCGGCCTTCTTGTTGTGGTGGGTCTCCACGATCTCCACGTCCCAGCCCGGCAGCGCGGCGGCCACCATCGCCGTGGCCCGGCGCAGGGCCGCCACGCCAAGCGAGTAGTTGGACGACCACACCACGCGGTTCGTCTCGCCAAGTGCGGCGAGCTCCGCGAGCTGCGCCTCGGAGAGCCCCGTCACGCCGGAGACCACCGCCGCGCCCGTGCGCCGCGCATAGGCGACCACGTGCGCCGTCGCCGCGGGCGCGGAGAAGTCCACCACAACGTCCGCGGCAGGCGCCCCCTCGTCGAGCTCGGACACGTTGTCGGCGTCGTAGCCTGCCACCACGTCAAACCCGCGGGCGAGAAGCTCCGAGCGCACGAGCGTTCCCATGCGCCCGGAGGCACCGACCACGATCGCGGTGCGCGACCGCACCGCGCCGTCGAGCTCGGCGGCGTCCGTCTGGACCTGGTCTGCGCTAGCCAAGGAGACCGGCCTCCCTCATGGCCTCCGTGAGCCGCTCGCGGCCCGCGTCAGAGATCTTCCAGAGCGGCAGGCGGTAGACCTCCTCCATGAGACCCATCTGCGCGAGCGCGCACTTGACCGGGATCGGGTTGACCTCGCAGAAGAGGGCGTGGATGAGCTCGAGGTTGTCAAGCTGCGCGGCGCGGGCCGACGCCACGTCGCCGGCGAGGAAGTCCGCGCACATCTTGTGCACCGTCGCGGGCGCCACGTCGGCCCACACCGAGATCACGCCGCGGGCGCCGAGCGACATGAGCGGCACCACGATGTCGTCGTTGCCGGAGAACATGTGGAAGTCGTCGGAGAGGTAGCGCGCCGCCATCGACGCGTACTCAATGGAGCCCGAGGCCTCCTTGAGGCCCCACGCGTTGGGGTGACGGGAGAGGCGCGCGAGGTTCTTCTCGCTGATGGAGCAGCCGGTGCGGCCGGGGATGTTGTAGAGGATGCAGGGCACGTCCACCTTGTCGAGCACGGCCGTGAAGTGGCGGTAGATGCCCTCCTCGTTGGACTTGTTGTAGTAGGGGGTGATGAGCAGGAGGCCGTCCACGCCGAGCTTCACGAGCCCCTCGGCCTTGCGCTCGGACTCGAAGGTGGCGTTAGAGCCCGCGCCGCCGATCACCGGCACGCGCCCGGCAACGCGCTCGACGACGCAGCGGGCCACCTCGAGGTCCTCCTCGTCGGTCATCGTGGAGGACTCTCCTGTGGTCCCGAGCACGAGGATGCCGTCGGTGCCGTTCTCCAGCTGGAAGTCAACGAGGTGCTCCAGCGCCGCGAAGTCGATGGAGCCGTCGGCGGCAAACGGCGTCACCAGCGCCACGACGGATCCGGAGAGGTTGGTCATGTCCATGTTCTTCTCGCTTTCGCTTGGGGGTGACGAGACTTACGCGGGGCCGGTCGGGCCCCACGGCGTCAGCGTTTTCGCCGGGCGCCCGCGAGCGCGGAGAAGCGCGGGTCCTCGTCGAAGGTCGCAAAGTAGTCGGCCGGCGTCTCCGCGCGCCGGATCTGTTGGACGCTCCCGTCCTCGCGGAGCAGCAGCTCGGCGGAGCGGAGCGTGCCGTTGTAGTTGTAGCCCATAGAGAAGCCGTGCGCGCCTGCGTCGTGAATGAAGAGCAGGTCGCCGACCCCGCAGTCGGGGAGCCAGCGGTCGCGCGCGAACTGGTCGCTGTTCTCGCAGAGCCGTCCCACCACGTTCACGCGGTGCGTGGGCGGCTCGTCCTCGGCGCCCATCACGCTGATGTGGTGGTAGGCGTCGTAGATGGCCGGCCGCATGAGGTTGGCCGCGCAGGCGTCCACGCCCAGGTAGTCGCGGTACGTCACCTTCTCGTGGATCACGCGGGTCACCAGGGCCCCGGCCGGGGCAAGCATCCAGCGCCCGAGCTCGGTGTAGATCGCCACGTCGCCCATGCCGGCAGGCACGAGCACCTCCTCGAAGGCCTGGCGCACGCCGTCTCCGATGACGCCCAGGTCGCAGGGGGTCTCATCGGGCCGGTACGCCACGCCGACCCCGCCGGAGAGGTCTATGAAGCCAATGCGTATCCCCAGCTCGCGGGAGGCGCGCACGGCCATCTCGAAGAGCATGCGGGCGAGACGGGGATAGTAGTCGTTGACCTGCGTGTTGCTGGCGAGAAACGCGTGGATGCCGAACTCCCTCACCCCAAGGTCCCGCAGGCGCGCAAAGGACTCGAGGAGCTGCGCCTCGGTCATCCCGAACTTGGAGTCCTCGGGGCTGCCGATGATGCCGTTTGACGCCTCGAAGCTGCCGCCGGGGTTCACGCGGCAGCAGACCGTCTCCGGGACCCGCCCGCCAAGCGCGCGGAGCAGGCAGTCCACCATGTCCGGCCCGTCCAGGTTGATAATCGCGCCCAGCTCGTCGGCAGCGCGAAAGTCCTCGTCGGGGGTGTCGTTGGAGGAGAGCATGACGGCGCGCCCGGTGACGCCGGCCGCCTCCGCAAGCATGAGCTCGGGGCCCGTGGCGCAGTCACACCCGCAGCCGCACTCGGCGAGGATGGAGACGATCCACGGGTTCGGCGTGGCCTTGACGGCAAAGTACTCGCGGAAGCCGGGGTTCCACGCAAACGCCGCGTTGAGCTCCGCCGCGCGACGGCGAATCTCGGCCTCGTCATAAAGGTAGAAGGGGGTGGGATGCTCGGATGCGATGGCCTCGAGCTGGTCCTTGGTGACAAACGGGCGCTTCTGCTGCGCCCCGTGAATCTGGTGCTCCATGCACGGCTCCCTGATAGCGCTCCTGCGGGTCTTCGCAGACAGTCCTGCGGGTCTTTCCCGCAGGCCCACCCGACGCCCGCGCCCGAACGCCGAGTTCGGCGGGCTCGCCTCCCCGC
The DNA here is from genome assembly GCA_944321515.1 of uncultured Atopobiaceae bacterium. Taxonomy (GTDB): domain Bacteria; phylum Actinomycetota; class Coriobacteriia; order Coriobacteriales; family Atopobiaceae; genus Thermophilibacter. The sequence continues at coordinate 124,508 of CALULO010000004.1, forward strand.
GGGGTCACAGCCTGCCGGCTCCCCCGCGGCTCTTCTCGCCCGCGCCTCTATCGAGTGAGGACACTTTATCACACCAGAGTAATACGCACCCCCACGTTGATATACTCGAAACGATTTCCCCGGAGGGAGGGCCCATGGACGCAGACCGTGACATCAACGGACAGGACCGCGCGGCCGAGCTGGCCGAGCTCACGCGCTGGAGGCGCGACCTGCACCGCATCCCCGAGCTCGACGACGAGCTGCCCGAGACGCTCGCCTACGTGCGCAGCGTGCTCGAGGGGCTTTCCTGCGAGGTGCTGGAGCCGTGCCCGGGGGCGCTTGCCGCGTGGTTCGACCTGGGACGTCCCGGCAGCGTGGTGCTGCGCACGGACATGGACGCGCTTCCCGTGGCCGAGCGGACCGGGGCTGCCTACGCGAGCGAGCACGCGGGCAGGATGCACGCCTGCGGGCACGACGGCCACATGGCGATGGCACTTGGCGCGGCCTCTTGGGTGAGCCGCGTGGTGAGCGGGAACGCAGGGAGCGTCAGCGCGGACGACCTGCCGCGCAACGTGCTCGTGGTGTTCCAGCCCGCCGAGGAGACCATCGGCGGGGCCGCTCGCGTCTGCGCGAGCGGCGTCTTCGGGAGGGCCCACGCCGAGCGGATCTTTGGCTTCCACCTCTGGCCGGAGCTGCCGGCGGGCGTCGTGGCGTCTCGACCAGGGGCCCTGCTCGCCCGGTCGAGCGAGGTCACGGCGGAGTTTGCCGGCGTCTCGAGCCACATCGCGCGCTGGCGGGAGGGGCGCGACGCCCTGGCCGCGGCTGCGCGCTTCGTGCCGTCTGCCGAGGCGATGTGCAGCCGTCTGGCCGACGAGGCCGGCGAGCCGTGCCTGCTACGCTTCGGCCGGCTCGAGGCCGGTACGGTGAGAAACGCCATCGCCGGCGAGGCCCGTGCCGAGGGAAGCCTGCGCGTGTTCTCGGACGCGATGTCCGACCGGGCGCGCGAGGCGATACGTGGGCTCGCGGAGAACGCCGCCTCGGCTGAGGGCTGCACGGTCGAGCTGAGCTTCTCGGAGGGCTATCCGCCCGTCGTGAACGACGCGGCACTCTTCGCGCTGGTCGAGCAGGCGCTGCCGGGGCTCGCCCACGTGGAGGAGCCCCTGCTCATAGCCGAGGACTTCTCGTTCTACCAGCGGTGCCTTCCCGGCGTGTTCCTGCTGCTGGGCACGGGGACGGGGACCCCGCTCCACGCCGACACCTTCAACTTTGACGAGCGCGTGCTCCTTGCCGGCGTGGACGCCTACCGGCGGCTTGTGCTGATGCCGTAGGGGCGCGCGCCAACGGAGATGGGCGCGGCGCGCCCTCCGCGCCGCCCGCGAGGGTACGTACACCTCTCCCTCAGGGTACGTACACCTTCCCCGAGGGTACGTACACAGCTGCGACTCCGACGTTCTTCTCGCCACCTTAACTACCTGCGGAAACGTCGGACGGCCCAGCGAGAAGAGCGGCGGAAAGTGTACGTAACCTACCGAAGGGTGCAGAAGGGGTGTACGTACCCTATGACACGACGCCCACAAGGCACAAAGAAGGCCAGAAAGCTGCTCGCAAAAGCCGCTCGCGCTAGGGAATCTGCATGAGCTGCGAGACAAGCTCGCCCTGAAGCCAGCGGAAGCTTGGGTCGTCCGGAAGAGGTCGGCCCGCCTTGGCCATGACCTTGCCGACGAGCTCGGTTCGCATGGCCTCCCTCCTGAGCATGCCAAACGTAATCGAGCGCACCATCCAGCCAAGATCTCGGAGCCCCTCGTTGCGAACCGCGTCGGAGTCGACCTGGGAGGGCGCAGAGTGAAACTCGTAGCTGTCGTACTCAAAGATGATGCCGAACTCCGGCCAGCAGAGGTCAACGACAAGATACGGCTTGCCCAGTGCCCTCTGCAGCGAGGAAGGAATCTCCACCCTGGCGTTGAGCAGGGGACGCGGAAGCCCGCACCCACCCAGCTCGACCGGCAGGATGAGGAAGAGGACCAGCACGGTCTCCATCGGCGAGCGGGAGCCGTCCACGACGTACGCCAGGGCATCCCTCGCCCTCCTTGCCCCGTACCCGTGGTTATCCGCAAAGAGTTCGGCGAGCTCGGCGACCGTCATGAGCGGCGGACGCTTGAAGAAGCCACGGTACGCCTGCGGGGAGCGCGCGTAGCAGCCGCAGATCTCCATTCCAACGCTGGCAATTCGCGCAGGGCTCGACCGCGCCGACATCTGCTGAAGGCAGAACCCCGGCGATGCCAGAAGCACGTCATCAGTCAGACGACAGAGCGCACCTTTCGGCAGAGGCGTCGACCAGATGTGGCTTCTGACGCGTCGGGAGCGAACCCGCGCGGCCTCCCCCGACACAAGGATGTGGAGCGGATGTTCCTTGGTCGCCTCAAGACGTGCGGCGGAGAGGTCAATCGTATCGAGCTCGTCGACGCCCGCGAGGGACCAGTCGAGGTTGGCGGGCGGCTGCACCAGGCGCTCAACGCGCTCGATTAGGCCCGTCTCTCCCCACCGGGCAAGCGCAGATATGTCGCAAACGGCGATCATAGTCTGCACATTGTCCCGAAGGGGGCTTCCGACTTGCCAACAATAGGCTGACAGGCAGCTTCCCTCGGCCATCCTCCCCGCTTCAGCGAAGGACATCTGCGCAGATAGGGCACTTGGAGCGACTTGCACTTCAGCCATCGCGGCAAAGGGGAGCCCGCATGCACGCACACAACGCACAAGAGGCGCCTCGAGGGTACGTACACCCCTCCCCCGCGGCGCGTACACCCCCCAAGGTACGTACGCCCTCCCCCTGGGTACGTACACAGCTGCGGCCCCGACGTTCTTCTCGCCACTTCGTCTACCTGCGGAAACGTCGGACAGCCCAGCGAGAAGAACGGCGGAAAATGTACGTAACCTACTTGAGGCGCGACGGGAGAGTACGCACCCCGCCGCAGGCGAGGGGGCGCCGCCGGTACGCGGAGCCGGCCCCAACAAAAAAAGGAGGCCACCCGAGGGCGACCTCCCAGCCAAATCCGTTGTGCGCAGAACTAGCTGCGGGCAATCTTGCCGGACTTGAGGCAGCGCGAGCAGACGTTGGCCTTGCGACGGTGACCGTCAACGACCACGGTGACGCGCTGGATGTTCGGCTTGAACGTGCGGTTCACCACACGGTTGGAGTGGCTGATGGAATGACCGGCAACGGCGTGCTTGCCGCAGAACTCACAGACCTTGGACATGCTCGTACCTCCTCGGGGGCGCGGCGCTCTTCTCGCGCCCGCATCTTTCACAGCTCGCCAACTATAGCACATGCTCAATCGACCGCAACGAGAAACCCCAAGATATTGTGTCGTTTCTCTGGTGGCAGCATGCAAAGGGACGGCGAGAAGAACCTCCCGCCCGCTCCCCTACCGCAGCAGGAACGCCGCGACTGCGCCGGAGCGACATGCGACCTCGGCCTCCGGGCTCGTCACCACGTTGGAGATGCCCAGGTCGTCGAGAAGCCCCATGGGCTTGTCATCGAGCTCCCACTGCATGCCGCGCTCGTCCACGCGCGTGCCCGGGGCCACCGCCACCGCGGAGAACGTGTGGCCCACGGCCTCGGCGCCCAGCCTCCAGACGCGCTGGCCGTCGGCCGAGACGATTCTCATCTCATAGCCGTCCTCCACGATACGCGCCGACGCGCAGCCCGCCTCAGCAAGCTGGCCGACCACCGCGAGCGCATGGTCAGGCCGACCGCCCGAGGCGCACGTGAGCGTCACGACAAGCGGCGCGGCGCGGCGGGCGGCCTCGTGGCGCGCGCAGTCCAGCGCCAGCGAGAGGTCCGTGGCGTACTTGTCCGAGGGAAAGCTCACGCAGAGTCGCGCCGCCGCGCGGGCCCAGGCGGCCGCCTCGCCGGAGGCGGAGTCAGCGTCCCCGCAGAAGACGTCAGGGGCGACGCCGGCCGCGCGGCAGACGTCCGCGCCGCCGTCGGCGCAGACAACGTAGTCGGCCTCGTCGGCGAGCATCGCCACGAGCGCGGGCGCGCTCGACTCGGGGGAGCCGGCCACCACCAGGGCCCGCAGCGGCTCCCCCGCGACCGGCGTCGGGCGCGCGTAGTCCGCCAGCAGGGGCACGGAGAGCTCCGCGAAGCCGTGGGCGAAGACGTCGCACCACGGGCGCACGTCCTCCTCGCGGCGGCCGTCGTGATCGTTTATGAGGCCGACCACGTAGAAGCCCGCGCGCCTCGCCGTCCGCACGCCGAAGGGCGCGTCCTCGAAGACCCAGACCCCGTCGCGCGAGGGCGCCGCGCCGTCAGGGCCATCCGAGCCGCCCGAGCCCGCGTCCCCGCGCGCCACGGCCAGCCGTCGCAGCGCCTCCAGGTAGACGTCCGGGAACTCCTTGTCCCGTCCGCCGACCTCCTCGGTGCTCACCACGTCTGCAAAAAAGCCCTCGAGCCCGTGGACCTTAAGGCAGAAGAGCAGCTCGCGCCGAGGCGTGGAGGACGCCACGACCATCGGGACCCCCGCTGCGGCAAGCTCCTCCAGAAACGCACGCGCCCCCGGCATGAGGGCCACGTCGTGCTCGTAGCCGTCGCGCACGTGGGTGCAGAGCGTCTCGTAGACCTCCTCGGCCGAGGAGCCCATGCCGTACTTGTCGTGGAAGAGCCGGCACGCCTCTGCCAGTGCCATCGGCTCCACCTCGTCGAGGGGCGCGCCCGGGGAGTCGTAGTGGTCGTAGAGCCACTCGTAGGCGTGGTTCCACATGCCCATTGAGTCCACGAGCGTGCCGTCGCAGTCAAAAATCGCCCCTGAAACGTCCATTGCTCCCCCACCGTTCTTCTCGCCTGCAAGCAGATATGATGATACACGCGCCTGGCGACAAAAACCTCGCGTTCGCCGATGCGTCGGTTGGGTAAAGTATCCAGCGGTTTGGATGAATCGTTTTCTCGGAGGGAACCATGGCTCGTTACGATTACCACTGTCCTGACTGCGGCGCGACGTTCGAGGTCGAGCACCCCATGAGCGCGCACCCCAAGGTGAGCTGCCCCAGCTGCGGACACGAGGCAGAGCGAGTCTTCGACCCCTCCGGCATCGTCTTCAAGGGGTCAGGCTTCTACAACACCGACCAGCGCAACTCCGGCTCGGGTAAGCCCGCGAAGTGCGAGAGCTGCGGCGCCTGCGACTAGACGCGGCATACGAGGCGAGAATGAAAAAGCGCGCCGTCACCCCGTCGGGTGGCGGCGCGTCGCCTTTTCAGGGGCCCTGCCCACGAGCATTCCCGTGCAGGCGCGGCTTTCCGTGGCAGCAAACGCGGACCGCGCTACGCAAACTGGCTGTGGTAGAGCTCCGCGTAGGCCCCGCCCGCCGCAAGCAGCTCTGCATGGGTGCCCTGCTCGATGATCGTGCCCCTCTCCATTACGAGGATGAGGTCGGCGTCCACGATCGTGGAGAGGCGGTGCGCTATCACGAAGCTCGTGCGATTCTCCATGATGGCCTCCATGGCACGAACGATTGCCTGCTCGGTGCGGGTATCCACGCTCGAGGTGGCCTCGTCCAGAATAAGGATGGCCGGGTCGGTGAGCATGGCGCGCGCAATGGTGAGCAGCTGGCGCTGGCCCTGGGAGATGTTCTCGGCGTCGTTTGAGAGCATCGTGTCGTAGCCGTGCGGCAGCGTGCGCACGAAGAAGTCGACGTGCGCGGCGCGAGCGGCCGCCTCCACCTCCTCGCGCGTGGCGCCAGGCCTGCCATAGGCGATGTTCTCGGCGATCGTTCCCTCGAAGAGCCACGCGTCCTGGAGCACCATGCCAAACTGGCGCCGCAGATCGGCACGGGTAAGCTCGCGGGCGTCCACCCCATCGAGCGTGATGCGGCCCCCGTCCACCTCGTAGAAGCGCATGAGCAAGTTGATGAGCGTGGTCTTGCCCGCGCCCGTGGCACCGACGATGGCCACCTTCTGCCCTGGCTTAGCCACGAGAGAGACGTCCTTCATGAGCGGCCGATCCGGAGCGTAGCCAAAGCGCACGTGCTCGAAGGATACGCGCCCGCGCACCGGGCTGGGAAGCACCGCGGGCGTCTCCAGGTCTGGAACCACCTCGCTCTCGTCGAGCAGAGAAAACACGCGCTCCGCAGCGGCGAGCGCGCCTTGGAGCATATTTACCGTGAGCGAGAGCTGGGCAAGCGGCTCTGAGGCCTGCACAACGTAGTGGAAGAACGCCTGGAACACCCCGACCGACATCTGGCCCATCACGAGCATGCCGCCGGCGAGAAGTCCCACGGTCACCTGACAGAGGCGCATGATGAGGCGGACTGCCGGAGTGATGGCGTTGGTGACGAAGTCGGCTTCCGCTGACGTCCGCGCAAGGTCCTCGGCAGCCGCGCGGACCTCCTCCAGACTTGCCCCCTCACGTCCAAACGCCTTGATGACGGCACGGCCACTGTAGGCTTCCTCCACGCAGCCCGTAAGCACGCCGAGGGACGCTTGGCGCGCCGCCGCCACCCTGAGGGTGTGGGCCGTCACGAGCTTGGTCACCGCGAAGGAGACGAGCGCAAAGGAAACGAAGATGCCCGTGAGCATGAGGTTATAGGTGGCCATGAGAATCACCGCACCACCCACCATGCATACTGCGATGAGCAGCTGCAGCACGCCGCGCTGGAGCACCTCGGAGATCTTGTCGAGGTCGTTGGTGGCGCGGCTGATGGTGTCGCCGGGTTGGTGGGCGTCGTAGTAGGCAAGGGGTAGGCGAGCGAGCTTCTCGCCGATGCGCTCTCTCAGGCGCAGGTTGAGTCGCTCCGCGAAGCTCGCCATGACGAGAGCCTGGATTGTGTAGAAGAGCCAGGCCATCGTCCAGATTCCCAGAAAGGTCAGGATCTGGCGGCCCCCGTTTTCGAGTGTGACCACGAACGGGGCTCCCCCGGCAAAGGCCGCCTGAATGTTTCCCCAGAGCAGGTCGAGAAGACCGGCGCTGTAGGCGGTGGCGCCCAGGCTCCCCGCGACATAGAGAACCGAGCAGAGGGCGGCCACGACAAGCCTCCAGCGCTGACCGGCAGCCGCCCCCCAGAGGCGCATGAGGGTGCCAAGGGCGTCGGACGGCGCCTCGATTCCCTCCTCGTGGGCATCTGGGGTGAGCTCACGCTCGGAGCCAACGCCGAGGCCGCGGTCGCGCTCGCGGGCGACGTCCTTCTCGCTAGCCATGGTCCTCCTCCCCTCTTGTCTGGGAATCTGCGATGGCACGGTAGGTGGGACAGTCCCCCATAAGCTTGTCATGGGTCCCAAGCCCCACGACCTCGCCCTCGTTGAGGACGACGATCTGGTCGGCGTCACGGATGGTGCTCACGCGCTGAGCGATGATCAGCGTCGCAGCGTCGGCGAGCTCGGGGGCGAGCGCGTGGCGTAGCGCGGCATCGGTCTTGTAGTCAAGCGCGGAGAACGAGTCGTCAAAGACGTAGAGGTCGGCGTGGCGCACAAGCACACGCGCAATGGCAAGGCGCTGCCGCTGACCCCCGGAGAAGTTCGTGCCGCCCTGCGCCACGTGCGTCCCCAGGCCGTCGGCGAGGTCGTGCACAAAGCCGCCCTGGGCCACCTCGAGCGCGTGCCAGAGTCGCTCGTCGGAAGCGTGGGCGTCCCCGTGGCGGAGGTTCTCGGCGACGGTGCCCGAGAAGAGCCACGCCTTCTGCGGCACGTACGCAATGCGTGAGCGCAAATCATCCTGCGCGAGCCGACGAACGTCCACCCCCTCGAAGGTGAGGCTGCCACCCGTGACGTCGTTGAAGCGCAGCAGGAGCTTGGCGACCGTCGACTTTCCCGAGCCCGTGTTCCCTATGATTGCCGTAGTCTGGCCACGTCGCAGCGCGAAGCTGATGTCGTGCAGGGTGTCCTCGTCCGCGTCCGAGAAGCGCAGGCTCACGTGGTCGAAGCGCGCCACCTCGGCGCCCCCCTCGCCGCGCGCGGCTCCGCCCTCCGCCGTGAGCTCGTTGGGCACGAGCTCGATGGGACCTGCCGGGTCAGAGATCTCCGGCTCTGTATCCAGCACCGACGCCGCCCGTGTGAGGCAGGCCAGGGCTCTCGGCACCTGGAGGATGGCGAACTGCGCCATCATGAGAAACATCATGATGAGCATCGCGTACTCAACAAGGGCGGAGATGGAGCCTATCTGCATGGCGTGGGCGCCCACGCGGTCAGCGCCCACCCACATGATGGCCGCCTCGACGGCGTTCATGAGGAAGAACGTCATAGAGTCCGTGACCGCAAAGACCATGTTCACGCGGATGGCGTTTGAGGCGTAGTCGGAGAAGGTCTCGTCCAAGCGCCCCTGCTCGCGACGCTCTTTTCCAAAAGCTCGAATTACCCGCACGCCCGTGATGGACTCGCGCAACCGAGTGTTCATGTTGTCGATGTAGCCCTGGAGACGCATGAAGATGGGTGCCGACTTTGCCACAGCGACAACGCAGAGGGCCATGACCGCGACGGTCACGGCCAGAAGCACCCAGCCCATCACCAGGTCGGTGGAAAACGCCAGTCCCACCGAGATAACGCACATGAGGGGCACGGGGAAGATCATGAGGATGGACATGAGCAGCGTCTGCTGGACGACGTTGGCATCCGAGAGCGTACGCGTAATCATGGAGCCGGTGCCGAATGCGTTAAAGTCGGAGCCGGAGAACGCAAGGGAGGATTCGTAGACCCGCAGGCGCAGGTCGCGGCCAACCTTTGCGCAGAGCCTCGAGGAGAGAAACACCGAGGAGATGTAACCCCCCGAGCCCACGAGGGCGGCAACGAGCATGGCGGCACCGTGACCCATGAGGGCGCTCATGTCCCGTGAGCCCACGGCTACGTTGACCATGGCGGAGAGCTGCGTGGGGATGAACAGCATGCCGGTCATGTCACAGACCAACGTGACGCAGGTCAGCGCAACAAGGCCCTTATACGGCACGATCAGACTCAGCAACAGGCGAGCTGAGGCACGCTTGCTGTAGTCACGGGTCCTCCCGCTCACGGGCCCTCCCCTCTCTCGCTATAGATGGGCGTTGAGCGGGGAACATAACACGCTTGAAGACCGGGAGTCAAGGGGGCGGACCCAGGTTATGCCTCGGAGCGCTCCTCGGGGATGAGGGCACGCTTCGCGCGCCTGAGAACGCGGACGGGGCCCTCTGCGACGAGCGTGCGGACCGCCTCCTTGGCCAGGTGCCTTGCCCACGGCAGGTACGAGAACTTCCGGGGCCCCTCCCCCATCACGTCAAAGAAGAAGCTCTTTCTGTGGGGCGCGAGGTCTGGAATGCGTGCAACCAAGCCAGGGTCCATCTTCGAAAAGACCTCGCGCGTCTTCCGCTGCACAACCTCGTTTTCCCAGCCGTCATCATGAATTGCCCCGAAGGTATAGTTGAAGCCCCTGATGTAATGGGCGGCAACCACACGCTCATCCGTGACCCCAATCCGCTCAATAACCGCGAGCATATCCAGCCAGCGGTCAAAGGGGCGTGCGACAAGCTCGTCCGTGGCGTGGTTGAGCGTCGACCCCGGCAGATCGCAGCGATAGTTGTAGAAGGGCTTGTCCAGATAGATGATGGCCCGCGCCTGGCACATAGTCTCAACGAGGAAGGGGTTGTCCGCCCAGCCAGCTCCCGGGTACTCGATGAATCGGATGTGGTGCTCGTTCAGGAAGTCCCTGCGGTAGATTGCCGACCATATGGAGGGGTGAAGCTCAATCAGAATGGGGTTCTCCCCCAGAGTGAAGGGTCGACGGCTCGTCTTGAGACGGCCCTTGAGCAGGCTGGGGCGCGGCTCCTGCCTCTCAGGGTCATCCCAGTTGTTGATGTCGGTCCACGGGGTCTTGACTACGTCAATCCGCTCTTGGAAGCCCCCCGCAAATGTGAGCATCTCCTCGTACATACCGGGGTCAATCCAGTCATCCGGCTCGATGATAGAGATCCACTCTCCCTGGGCCATGTCTATGCCCCGGTTGCAGCCCTGGCCATACCCGCCGTTCTCCTTGTCGACAATCTTGACGCGGGAATCTCGCGCGGCGTGAGCCTCGATGATCTTCAGGGAGCCGTCGGTGCTGCCGTCGTTGATGCAGATGATCTCAAGGCGTCGATATGACTGACCCTCGATGCTGGCAAGGCACTGGTCGAGGTAAGTCTCGGCGTTATAGATGGGGACTATGACGGAAACGAGCGCCTGGGCATCTTCGCGCATTCGCAAACTCCTTGTGTGGTTCTGGCCAAAAGCGCTTCCATCATATCCAACAAGCGCCGGAGAAGCGCAAAAGCTAACAAGTTCTTCAGCGTGCAGACAAAGCCTAAAGCGGACAAAAAAGGACCCGCCGGAGCGGGTCCCTCAGCTCACTTATGCAGTAAAGCTTAGAGCTTGCGGACGTTGGAAGCCTGGAGCTTGCCGTTCTGGCCGGTAGTGATGTCGAACTCGACAGCCTGGCCCTCGTCCAGAGTCTTGAAGCCGTCCATCTGAATCTCGGAGTAGTGGACGAACAGGTCGTCACCGTCCTCACGAGAGATGAAGCCGTAGCCCTTGTCCGGATTGAACCACTTGACAGTACCCTGAGCCATTTCGTGCCTTTCTTTCTCTGCCCCGCAGGGCAAAAGCTGCGCTTGCGCGCGATACCCGTGACCGAAGCCACGAGGGATATGTTACCCCGAAACGACGGCCCCAAACGCGACAATCCGTTTGGGGCCGATTCCGTGCCGGTGGGGTCTGGGACAGATGCTACTGCTGCTGCATCAAGCTCTCCTGGGCCAGGGGCGTAGTGCGTACCGTCAGAGGCTCCGTGGCATCCGCAGAGACCGTCACCTTGTAGGTGAAGGTGGCCGTCTCCCCAGCGAGCAGGTGCGTCCGCATGCGGAGCACCTGAAGGCCGCTCAGAGTTGCCTCGGCAACACCATAATCCTCGAAGAGTGCACCGTCGCTCGTCTGGAAGTCAGTGATGGAACCCCCTGCGGGGGCATAGAAGAAGACGAAGTCGAGCATATCGGAGGCGTCTCGCTTATCACCATTATTTCCATAGACGTAGGTCGGCGCGCTCGCAGCCTCCTCGGGGGTGATGGTATTGGCAAGCGTGGTGGTCACGTCATAAGTGGTGGTGCCGTCCGGGTTCTTGACACCCTCGCCCACAACGGTGCTCGCTGAGGCATACCAGCTAATCTTGCTGTACGTATCATCGTTGAAGTAGACGCCAAGCACAGGCTTTGCGGGGTCCGTCTCAAGGCGTCCGGAAAGCCCCATGTCCACCATGAGGCTCTCCTCGTCCTCGTTGGCCATCCAGACCAAGAGCCTGCCATCCTTGCCTGACTGCTCGACCACGTCCATGAGGTCGGTCATCCCGGCGTTTCCGAGGTTGCTCATAATAGTCTCGAAGGCAAGGCTTGCCACGGACGAGAAGTAGGCGTCTTGAGCCTTGCCGTCATTGCCGAACTTCCAATAGGTGTCGCTCAGGAGGACCTTCGCCGCGTTGGTGCCATCAACCGCCTCACCGTCAGGAGCAGTGAAACCTCCAGTGAGGGCAAGTAGGCGCTGCAGGAAAACAGGGTCGATAGCGATAACGCCGTCGACGTTCCCCAAGCCCTCCTGGGCCCAGTAGTCCCGCGCAAGCTCGCCCACGCGCGTAAAGTCCGCCGTGCAGTTGACCTGTGCGGGGTCCGTGTTCATGTTCGTGGCTATTGCAGCGCGCTCCTCGTCGGTAATCTCCACCTCAAGGCCCTCGTCGTGCAGGATGGTTTGGAACTCACCCATGGAGATGACGCCATCCGTGACGGAGATGGTGCCCCAGGAGCCCGGGAGGCCGCCCGTGGCACGTAGCTCTGAGTTGTTCTGAGCGATGACGAGGTAGGTCCTGGTCTGCCCGTCAGCCCCAAGCATCTGGGGGAGCAGGTTGAGGATGGGCTCAATCTGGTCGACCATCCCCTTCGCCTCGTTCATGGGCTCCTGAACCTTGTCGAGCACCTCACGAAGCTGCGGGACATGAGCCTCTGGAAGCGACGAGACGGTATCGATGGAGCTTTGGATGACTGGAAGCGCATCGCTCAAAGAGCCCGAGATGGTGCGAATCAAGTCAACATTGACGGCACCGTCCTGGAGCAGGTCAGAAAGGCCCGTCCCAGACAAGCTGGTGGCAACGGGGACAAGAGCATCATTCACGAGATCAGAGGCAACGGTACCCAGCGTCTGCACCGAGCGCACGTCCTCGCCGACCACAGGTATTAGGGTCGCCGCCGTCCAAAGCGGGGAGCTCACCTCTACCTTGATGTCATTGGTGTTGCTGACAATCGTGTTGAGGGAGGTAGACAGGGCAGCCTCGTCACCGTTTTTAAGGCTTTCCTTGAGCGTTGAGGCCTGGGCCATGATGGCGGACGCACCGTCCTTTACGCTCATGGCAGAGCGATAGAGGAGAAAGCCGCACGTGCCTGCCGTAACAAGAAGGACAGCGAGAACCGCAGCAATGACGATTCCCACCGTACGCCCACGATGGCCTCCGCCCGTACCACCAGCGCGCCTGTTGATGCGTGCATTGGAATAATAGGCAGCGTTCGAGCGAGAGTAGCCGTGTGAAGCGGCTCTACGGTTCCTCTTTGGGTCATCCTTTGGCGCAAAGTGAGAGGCCATCGAGAACTCCTCTTAATACTGGGCGGTCTACCGCACTACACTTCATTAGCCCTTCGATTTTAAACGTTCTGGCAGATGCTCGTCATAGGCACAAGCGCCGCCATCACCTTTCCCCAATGTGGGTGGGAGGGTGATGGCGGCACCATACCAAACACGCGCCTTCGAAACCAGCCTAGACGCTAGCCAACAGCTTGTTCATCGACGAGACGATGGTCTGCCCGTAATCGGAGGCAGACGCCCACCTGCCGGAAAGATTCTCGATATAGGGGGCACAGCCACGCTTGACCAGACCGAATCGAACGTCGACACATGCATTATTAAGCGGCAACGTAGATGCGTATGCCTTGAGATGCTGTACCTGCGCCCTTAGCCCCGTCCGAACGTCAGGGAAGGTGTTTGCGTCCGTCGGCTTTGAATCGACGGCCCCCAACCCAGCAAAGTTGCACTGGTCAACCTTGACATGACCCGTAAACCTAAGCCAGTTCGTCTCCTTCATAGCCTGGACAAAGACCATCTCCGCCCTAACGCCCTCGGCGTTGGCCTCCTGAACAAGGATGTTGCACCAATCGTCAATTGTGGGGGCACCCTTGCTTGAGTACACAGCCGCCGGATATGCCGAGGCGCCTACCACGGCCCGATAGTAGGAGGCAAGCTGTGCTGAAGTCACCTTGCTGGCCCCCATGATCGGGGTACCGGCGGAATAAGTAAGACCGAAGTAGTTGCACAGCGAGGAGCGCACAGAGGCGGAAAACACGTTGGTTCCGCCAAAGAACTTAAGCCCGGTCTTCACAAGGCTGAACGGGAGGTTCTTTGCAACGCTCAGGAGGTTTCCTTCAGTGGCGAGTATCAGGACCGACCTGGCCCTACCTTGAACGGCCCCTCCTCCAAGCGCGTCGTACGGCGCCTCGCCTGAGGCGAAGGCGACTCCATCCCAGGTGAAGCCACAAGAGCCAACAGCATACGTAGCGATATCCAAACTCGTCTCGTAGCGTGTATTGCCCCATATGCGCCTAGCAATCCCACCGTTAGCCTGTGCCACTGCGCTTACCTGTGCGTACCCCGAGTCAGACACAACGGCCGAACCACCCAGGACAACATACTCTTTTGCCTTGAGGCCCTGAAGAGCGGCGGTCTCCTGCGCGGAAAGCTGTCCGGACCCGTCCACAAAGAATACGGGAGCCTTAAGTGCATAGAGCAGCGGCGAGGCCGCCAGCACGTCGGCGAAGGATTCCCCGGAAGCAATAAAAGCCTTGCCATTCGTGAAGAAGCCCTTGCTTTTTCCGAATTCAAGAATCTTGAGCTGCGTCTCATACCTTGTTTGACCGCCAAGGCGAGTAACACTTCCAAGCTGAGCCAATTGGCTTTGGGCAGCCTCGCTGACAGCGCTTGTCCCACCGAGGACCAGGATGTTCTTGGCACCCATCTGGGAGATGGTATTGAGCGTCACTTGAGGCACCTGGGCAACATATGTCAGAAGAATGGGGCAATCGAGCGCGCCGGCCAAACTAGCGGCCGCCAAGGCGTCAACGTAGTTCTCGCCCGATGCCACAATCACCCATTGTGAGCTTGGATGAGTGTATAACGCCTGCTCCGCAGCCGTCTCATAACGAGTCGCCCCACCAAGCTCGACTACGGACCCTACGACGCCTGCCCATGCTCTCATTGGAACGAGGCCCAGCGTGAGAACTATGGCTAGCAGCGCCGTAAGCAGACATGAGACATGTCGCCTTTGAGCGTGAATCATATTTCGCTTAAACCCTTCAACTAGAGCCGTCTTTTAGTACTTCACGTTAATGATTCCGTCAGCAATTGCAGACGCAACCTGATCGCGGCAGGAGTTATACCTATTGATATCACTCCGGTTGTCAATGAAGCAAATCTCGAGCAATGTGGCAGGAACGCGTCCACCACAAACAGCCCATTGAGCGTCCATCTGCCCTCTATCTCTCAATCCAAGAGCTTTCGTCAAGCGCGGGTGGATAGCATCCTGAAGCTGAGCAGAGCCATACGCCGCATTATAAGTGTGAATGTAGCTCTCGGTTCCAGACCCACCGGCAGCATTGAAGTGGATAGACACAAGGTAGGCCGCCCCCTTGTTGAGGGCCTCGGCATTGTGAAGCTTGTACTCCCCGTTGTTTGAGTTCACGTACACCTGAACGCCCCGGCTCCTAAGCTGATTGGCAACACGATTGGCCAAGTCGTTTGTCAAGTCGTGCTCGCGGTACCCACATCCCGAAGCTCCGCCATCGTATACGCCATTGTTAAGCTGACCATGTCCGGCGTCGATGTACACAAGGAAGTTCTCAATGTCGTAGATTGAATACCCCGCACAGAGGGCGAGACGAGCCTTGTATGCTCCAGAGAAGACGTCATTGCCTCCGAAGAACTTGATTGAGGCGGGCTTTGAGCAGGGCAGCGTCGGCCGTGACTGGAAATTGGCCGAACTGTCATACCTCAAGATGAGAACGGAGTTCGTCTTGCCCTGGGCGGCACCGCCGCCAAGGGCGTCATATGGGACGGTCCCCGATGCAATGGCCATCCCGTTCCACGTCATTCCCTTATATTTTGTTGCATATTGGGCGATGAGGTCCGAGGTCTCGTAACGCGTGGGACCACCCAGACGGGTCACAGAGCCCCTCTGCTTGAGCTGGGAGTCAACGGTCTGAGAAACCACGCTGGTCCCGCCGGTGATGATGAAGGACGAAATTTTCGAATCGGACTTAATCGCACTGAGCTGACTTGACGGAAGAGTCTTCGAGGCATCGACAAAGAACACCGGCGCCTTCAGCTTAAAGCTGAGGGGAGAGACCGCAAGGGCGTCAGCAAAATCCTCACCATAGGCAACAACCGCCGTGTTCCCCCAGAGCTTGTTCTTTACACCATATTGATAGATGAGTGCCTGAGTATCGTAGCGCGTAGCACCCGCCAGCCGTGTGGTATCTGGGACAAGACGCTTAATGGCCGATTCAACTGACGCCGAGATTACGTCAGTGCCGCCAAGGACAATGGCGTGCGAGGCACCAAGGGCCTTGATCTCGTTACTAATCGCGGCAGGAAGGCTGTCCTTGCCCGTAAGAAGAATAGGACAGTCGAGAGCGCCCGCAAGACCGCCGGAGGCAATCGAGTCGGCATAGCTCTCCCCGCTTGCGATAATCACCCACGAGGAGCCATTCGGCCATGCCTCTTGCGCCTGCAGGGCCGAGGTGTCGTACCGAAGCGCGCCGCCCACCGTCCTGACAGCCTTTGAGTTACTCGAGAGCACCGAGGGCACGTATGGGTCAACGTAGGTCTCCGTATCAATGAGCCCCTCCTCCTCGGCAGCCTCGACCTCCTCCTGCGTAAGCATTGTCTGGTCACCCTCGACCGTTGCGAACGCAACGCTAGGAAGGAGGGCTACCGCGCAAATAATCGCCGCGAGCACCGCTAAAAGCGTCTGATTTCGCTTAACCAAATATGTTCACTCCCCGTCATTTGTGACGTCTTCACAAAACCGCTTTATTTTACAAGCCTGCCAGATTGTCGTCCTGAAGCAATTCGTCAATGTCGACAATTCCCAATTGCTTAGCACAATGGTCATATACCTTTAGCAGAGCCTCGTCATTACCACCCAGCTGATTGACTGACCAAAGCGAGGTTGTCTGGGTTCCTTCTATTGGGATAACCCCCTGCCAGCCCGGCGCGCTCACCGTTGGCCAGCCGGCAACGGCGGTCATAACCTTAAGCCAGACATCATCCGCCCTAGGGCATGTCTCCATGATGGCTCTGCCGTCAAAAGCCTCTTTCGGGAGACTACCCGGCGAAAATAGAACCCCAGCACCGGATGTCGCGAAGAGGCGCATGCTCGGAACTCCACAGGCCTCTGGAAGGCGGTTTCCCACCTCCATGGTCCAGTCATTGTAGGGCAGGTGATGGCCAGACCCATCAAAACGAACTAGGTGACATCTGATTGCCGGAACGGCATGAGGGAACCTACGATGAAGCTCGAGAAGCTCACCGACGAGCGTGTTCCTACATTCAATGTCATCATCAACGGTGATAATCAAAGACTGTGGAAAATCGCTAAAGGCGAAAAAATACTTCTTATGTGATCCCAGGTTCCCGCTCACCCACCTGATTTCGAAATCATGCCCTCTGCACGAAAGGAGCTCCGCCGGGAGATCGTCCTCGTGGTGTGGAAACTCCTCCTCAGAAAGGTAAAGCACGACGAGGTCTGGTAGGACCTTCTGGGCAAACAGAGAGCGGATGACCCTGTGAACGGTACGGATTCGTCCTGGGTACGAAGTCAGGCTAACCACGACATGCTCTCGCCGCCTGAGAAGACGCTTGATATGAGTACCTTCACGCCTTGCTTTGTTCTTAAGCAGGGCGAGGCGGCCTTTAGTATTTGAGATGCCGCTCAACTGCACAGGTCGTTCCCTCCGCTCTGGCATTCGCTTCATCGGTATACTGTCCGTAACATTTTACGCACAACGAGGAGCTTCTCATGCGCATCGCAATAGCAGGACTAGGCTACGTCGGGCTTTCTCTCGCATGCCTTCTCTCAAAAAACAGCCCTGTTGAAGCCGTGGACATAGACGCTGGGCGTGTAGAAAAGATTAACGCCGGCATCTCCCCCATCGCCGATTCTAAGATTGAAGACTGCCTTTCTGGAAAACCGCACAACCTCCACGCAACTCTTGACGCAACGTCCGCCTACGCTGACTCGGACGTTGTGGTCATTGCCACTCCGACCAACTACGACGACGCAACTCATTCCTTCGACACCAGCAGCATAGAGGATGTCCTCGCGCTCATCAGCGGCTCCGGCGGAAACCCAACAGTTGTCATTAAGTCAACCGTCCCCGTCGGATACACCGCCAGTATATCCCGGCGCTTCGACAAGCTCCGCATTCTCTTCTCGCCGGAGTTCCTCCGCGAGGGACATGCGCTTGAAGACAACCTCCACCCCTCGCGCATCGTGGTTGGCATCACAAAGCCCGAGGACGAGCAGGCTGCGCGCGAGTTCGCCCGGCTTCTTGACGAGGGGTCAGAGGAGAAGGACGTCCCCACGCTCGTTATGGGGTCGACCGAGGCAGAGGCCATCAAGCTCTTCGCAAACACATATCTCGCACTTCGAGTCTCCTTCTTCAACGAGCTTGATACCTACGCCGAATCAAAGGGCCTTAGCACCCGTCAGATAATCGAGGGGGTTTGCCTTGATCCGCGCATTGGGGACCAGTACAACAACCCCTCGTTCGGTTACGGCGGTTACTGCCTGCCCAAGGACTCCAAGCAGCTGCTCAGCAACTACGCCGACGTCCCCCAAAACCTCATTCGAGCAATCGTGGACTCCAACGCGACGAGAAAAGAGTTCATTGCCGAGCGGGTGCTCGCTCGGTCACCGCGAACGGTCGGCATATACCGGTTGGTCATGAAGGCCGGATCCGACAACTTCCGCCAAAGCGCGATGCTCGACGTCATCAAGCTCATCGCCGCTCGCGGCGTCGAAATCGTCATCTACGAGCCCACTCTAACGGGACTCGAGGCGCTTGGCCACCCGCTCGTAAGCCTTGCCGAGCTCAAGGAGCGCTGCGACCTAGTTCTTGCCAACCGATGGAACGACGATCTGGCCGACGTGAGGGAAAAGGTCTACACGCGCGACCTGTGGCAGCGGGACTAAGCCAACAAAACCGCCGGTATCTCAAGGAGTGCACTGGCCCCTCGTTTCCAGGGATAGTCCCGGAAACGGGGGGCAGCTGCCTACCTTCCCCGGATTGCGCGCCCTACGGCCTTGGCAAGTTCCCTGCGGCGAGAGCCCAGGGGGAGCATCGGGTCGAGAATCCTCCTGATCGGGCTCTCCTCCGAGACCGCCCTAGCCGGTGCCGCGGGCAAGACGGCCACTTTTTGGACTTTTGTGAGCATCCCGAGAAGCTCCTCATAGAACGGCGTCTGACGAGCGTATCCCCAGTAGCGAACCGCCTCGTCGCAGTCAGCCATCTTCCAGGGCTTCTCGTAACCGGCGTAGTGGACTATCTTCGGCTGCGCCCTTGAAGCGAGGAACGCGTCGTACGAATCGGCCGGGGCAAGCGAGAAGAGCCTGCCGATTCTTCCGTCGCAGTCGATCATGACGTTCCACGAGTAGTCAAGATACGTCACCCGTCCCTGGCAACGGGAGTTTAGGACGTCTTGGTCGTCGTAGATGTACTCAGACCCCGAGACCGCCTCCAGCCACTCTTGGACGGTGCAGAACTCTCTGAGCTCTCTCGTGTTGAGCAGCAGCACTCCTGCCTGGAAATAGCCCCACGGATCCTTGAGCCCAAGGACCTCCCTGCTGTACTGCAGGCGCTCCCCGTCTTTCATGTTCAGGTTGCCGAGATAGTCGATGTCGTGAGCTGCCGCGAGGAGATTGTCCCCTAGGTCCAGGGAGTAGAGATCGGAGACATCCCCCTCAACGATGAGGTCGGCATCCAGATAGAGAACCTTGTCATAGAAGGGAAGAATCTCCTGGATAAGGAACCTGTAGTAGGTCTCCACGCCAATATGCTCGTTGTTCGTCTTAAGGTCATAGCCGGCAACCAAGGGCGTGACGTCATAGAAGCGAAGCGAGAGATTCTCATACCTAGAGAAGAAGCCCTGCATGATGGCCTTGCGCTCAGAGCTGATGCCGCGGCCTAGGACCACCACGTCATAGTGGAACCCACTGGAGGCGTTGGCCATCACCGACTGCAGGGTCGTAGTGAGCATGGGGACGTACGAGTTGTCCGCGGCAAGGACAATCGGCACGATCGGAAGACCGGAGCATGGGAACACCGGGTCTATCGCGTAGATGCGCTCCGGGTTGATGAAATGCACGCACTGGACCTGTTTTGTCTTCCAGCCGGCTTGGACGCGCATGTGGTGGTTGTAGTAGATGTTGAGAAGACGCTCCGCCAAGTGTCCAGGGGTCCTCCTTGCCTCACGGCTGTAGAGGCTCATGTCGGCCTCTTCCGTGAAACGCTGAAGAATCGGGAACAGCCATGCGCAGTAGTCCTGGAAAATCTCCCTGCGCATGATGAACATGTTGCAGAAGCAGCTCTTGTTCCCCAAGAGGAAGTCATCAGCGTCCTCGATGTAGTCTGGGTGCATCTCTCCTAGGATGCGCATGGCAAGCTCGAGATCCTCGATGTGCAGCTGAGGCGCATCGTTATAGTGCTCCCAAGGGGTGTTGAACTCCCCGGGGAACTCCCTCAGGTCCTTAAACTCGGTCGTGATGACGTCGTAGCCGCGCACCGCCTCGGTGATGCTCTTGTCGTCAAGGCAGAACTCTCTCTGGGCCTTGGAACCAATGCGATCGAACATTATCTCGCCGAAGTCGTTCTCTTCGTGGCGCCTCTCGTTAAAGTCGAAGTACCGCCTATAGTGGCAGAAGCCATAGTACTCGGCGTCCACGTTCTTCCATGCCCAATACTGGGTGGTGAGCTCGCAGTACATGGGGTTGAGCTCTGAGATGTTCTCGCCGTCGCAGTCACGCAGGGCAAACCCAATTGGCGCGGAGGCTCGTGCCGCACCCACCTGAACTGGCTGGAGGATGTTGCTCTTGAATAGCTCGACATCCTTATGCGTAGAGACAAAGATTCGAATGGGCTGTCCCTCATACGCTGCCCACCGCTCCGAACGACGACTGATCTCTTCGAGATGCTGGGCCGCCTCGAGCCTCATTGAATCGTAGTGAGCGTCTTTCTCCTCCCCCTGACAAAGGCACTCTGCCGAATCGAACCACTTTTGCAGCTGAGAGGACTCGCCAAGAGTTGCGCCCGAGCACCAGAGCGCATAGGCATCATCTCGAACGAAACGCATTAGCTCCGCAGCAAGGTTGTTGACCCCGATGATACCTGCCAGGTTTTTGAGAACGGCAAGCTTGTCCTCGTCGGAAAGTCGAACATGCCAGTCATTCATGAGAAGCTCGACTAGCTTATCGCAGGCTCCGGCACATGACTCCGACATCCAGCTGTATGAATCAGCATATTGGCGGATAGCGTCTATGCACGCCTGAAAATCCCGAGCGCTTTTAAGGAAGGCCTCCTGAGACAGCTTCTTATCACCGTTAATACCTCGCCCATAGAAGTAATCAAGCGCAACTATTCCGTTACAGGTCAGCTGGCGCTGGGCAAGACTAGCGATTACGAAAAACTCATACCCATCCTGAGCACGCCCAAGCCTATCTCTGGTCATCAGAGAGAATGCTTTCTTGAGCAACGGGCTGGCATAGACTCGCTGGGTCACCCGCCAATCCTGCAGGTATCCCTTTTCCGCCGAACACGCATAATCCAAAATCTCATGATGAAGCAGCTCTTGGCAATCACGATTGATGTATTCTTCGAATGTGTGCCGTTCAGCCTCATTGATATCCACACCAATAACGTTAATGCCGTAATGGAAGACATCACATTCCGGATTACGCAAGATAGTCTCATGGAGCTGTTCGAGAGACGTGGACGGGAGCTTGTCATCGGCGTCAAGAAAGCAAGTGTACTCTCCACTAGCAGCCTCCACGCCACTCATGCGGGCTCGATGGGTACCCTCGTTGGCCAGCTTGTCAACCAGAATAAACCTCGAATCATTTTCAGAGTACTTCCGCACAATCTCATTAGAGCGGTCGGGGCTTCCGTCTACAACGACAACCGCTTCCCAGTCTTGAAAGGATTGGGACAAAATACTGTCGAGACAACTCGGGAGATAAGCCTCGTTTTTGTAGGCGGGAACCACTATTGAAAAGAAGGGCATGAAAATCCTCCCGACAGCTTTGAACTCCAGAGACGACTGTAGTTGATTCTACAAAAGAGAGCAGGAGCCTTACAAATCGGCGGCACTATTTTCGAGATACCCTCATACGAATCCCCCTAGATTTAATCGCAGGTTTAATTATTGAATGCACAATGCACATTGTTAAATCACATTAAAGCGATCTGGATATGAACCCGTATCGAATCAAGGGAGCACAAGCTGTTTTTCAAGGCGTTGTCTTCTGGCAATGAGGCAACGCGTCGCCGCGGTTGCGTCGTAAAACGGCTGCTAGTCATGCTGTGGGTATAAGACGTGCATGCAGCCGAGAAACGGTAGATGTTATGCACTTTCCAATTTTGTTTAGATTTCACATCTATTTCTCATCATTATCAGAACAAAGTTCAATAAAATAAGCGAGGTGGGCGAGGCTGTAAGTAAGACGGAAACAAACTACGTTCTTCTCCTTAAAGGCGTCGACCAAACTGTTCCAGAACTCTACACTCCCCTCGCAGCCTGTCACGCCGACATGTGGGAGGGGTTTGCCATTGACAACGAAATGCCCGGCTTCACGTGCATATTGGAAGACGGTCCGCTCAAGTTCTATTCAATTGACGTATAGCTCAGGGACGCCGACGGTCCACGTTGGAGATTGGATTGGGCCACGTGGAGCATCGTCCCCCACTTACCACTTGATGTCCACGTGCAGCCGGTCAATCATGAAGCGATATGCCGCTAGGAACGCACCCATGAGGTGCAGCCTGTAGACCTTCTGCACCACCCACAGCTTGACGAGCGCACCGCCGCGAGAGAGCGAGTAGCGTGCGTTGATGTAGGGGGAACGCCTCCACGTTGGGAAGTTCTCGTCTAGGTAGCTCGTCATCATGTGGATGGTGGCACTCAGGTCGTTCCCCTTGTCACAGGAGAGCCTGAAGACGAGGGAGACGCCCAGGTGCAGGAAGGCTATCGCGTCGAGCACGGTGAGAAGCTCGGGGCGCGCCTGCTGGTAGTAACCCTTGATCTCCAGAAACGCTCGGAAGATGGAGTCAACCTGACTCGGCCTGACCGTGTTGATGATGGAGCCTGCCCGCACCATGTAGCAGATCAGAGACTTGGGAACAAAAACGACCCTCCCACTCATGTCGCAGTACGCAAGGAGATGGAAGGCGAGGTCATCCAAGACCGTTGGCGGGTCGCTCAGGTTCCTCATGCTCTTAAGGACACTTGCACGAAAGCACTTGTTCCAGGGCGCGCCGTTGAGCTCCACCAGGCGACCCGGGTCCTCGTCTATAGAAAAGCCCTCGCGCGGGACCGCCATCTCCCTTGAAAGAACCTTCCCCGTCTCCAGGTCAACACGGTCAAAGCCGCAGACCGCGATATCCGCATCGGCCTCTTTGGCGGCAGTGTAGAGAGACTCGGCAAAGTCCGGCGCGGCATAGTCGTCACTGTCGAGAAAGCCGATGTACTCTCCTCGGGCAAGGGCGATGCCGTCCCAGCGTCCCTTCCAGACTCCCTCGTTCTGTTTGTCGATGACAACGACCTTGCCGGGATAGCGCCGCTCGTAATCGCGAAGGATGTCAATGCAGCGATCCGGCGAACCATCGTTAATGCAGATGGCCTCAATGTTGGAAAGCGACTGCCCCATAAGAGAATCAAGGCATTTTGGAAGGTACTTCTCGACCTTGTAGCAGGGGACAATGATGCTGAGGGCAATCTCTGTCTGGTCCGTCATCGGGCACGACCTCTCGACTCTTCATCACAACGCTGGCGATTGTCTGGAGCAGCCCCGCGTGCACTCACGAGGCTTCAGAACTTACCTATCCTATATCAGATTGCCGAGATAGCGAAAACGTCACGGGACGGGTACATGGTTAAGAACGCCGGGGACAAGCCCCTCAGCCTCAAGCGCAACGTCATGTGGAACACCATTGGATCGGTCTTTTACCAGGGGTGCCTATGGCTTATGACCGTACTTGTGGTCAGGCTCAGCGCTGATTATCAGAACTCCGGAGCCTTGGCCTTTGCCATGTCCATCGGCAACATCTACACGGCAATCGGGACCTACACGATGCGCACCTACCAAGTATCAGACGTGACGGGGCGACATGCCACCTCCGCCTATGTGGCGCTGCGCATCGTGACCGTGACAGGCGGCCTGGCGGCCTGCGCAGTCTACGGAATCGCCATAGCGCCAAGTCCCGCCACGCTACTTGTCATCCTTGCGTTCCTTCTCTTCAAGGCGGACGAGGCGTTCGTCAACGTGCTCTATGGGTGCGACCAGATTGCGCT
The DNA here is from genome assembly GCA_944321515.1 of uncultured Atopobiaceae bacterium. Lineage (GTDB taxonomy): Bacteria > Actinomycetota > Coriobacteriia > Coriobacteriales > Atopobiaceae > Thermophilibacter. The sequence continues at coordinate 148,121 of CALULO010000004.1, forward strand.
CCGCCTGGATTACGTGGGAATCTCGCAAATCCTCCGCGGAGCGCTCGTCGTGGCGTCGTTCAGCGCGGGAATGGTACTTACCCAGAGCCTCGTCTCTGCGCTTCTCGCCGTCTTTGTCTGCTGCCTGCTCGTGACGCTGCTCTTTGATTTCCCGAGAACGCGCGGCCTCGTAGACTCGCTCAGGCCACGCATCAGCAAGCGGGAATGCCTCGGGCTGCTGAGAGAGTGCCTGCCCTCCGTCCTTGGAAACGTCGTGGGCGGCCTGGTGGTCTCCACGGCCCGACAGTACTTCGGGATTGCCTACGGCGAGGAGGCCCTTGGCATCTATGCCTCCGTCGCTACCCCCTGTGTCATCATCCAGGTGCTCGCCCAGAACCTCTACACTCCCCTGCTTGGGCCCATCGCCGGCAAGTACCGCCACGGGGACTGCGCGGCTGCCAGGAAGGCGTCGGTGCGGCTGATGCTGCTCGTGGTCGCGGTTGCCCTCGGAATCTCGATCCTGCTCACGATTGTGGCGGAGCCGCTCCTCACCCTCATCTACGGAAGCTCGATTGCCCCCTACGTGAACGTGCTGCCCCTTGCGCTCATCGTCATGACCGGGGTGGCGCTCGCAGCAGTCATCTCCGACCTTCTCATCGTCCTTGGGCACCTCAGGACCACGCTGGCGGTGAACGGCCTCGCCTTTGTGGTCAGCCTGCTCCTCGTAGTTCCCTGCACCACCATGTGGTATATGAACGGCCTCAACGTCGCGCTCATCGGGGCGTACACCGTTGCCGCGGCCTTTGGCATCGCCCAGGTGCTCTGGCGAGCCTCCCAGCCTTGGCGGAAGGAAGCAGAGGCGGAGAGGCCCTAGTACGCGCCGAGGTCCATCTTGTACGGATAGTGGTTCTTTCTCTTCTCGACGGGCGGGAGCGTCATGTAGTCCCCGTAGCCCTGGGTAAGAAACTTGTCGTAGTGGCGCGGCAGCTTGACGGTGATGTCCTCAAACGGGGCGTCGATGGCCGAGAAGATGTCGTCGTAGGAGACCGCCCACTTGATTGGGTTGCGATCGCAGAAGTCTGCGATGCGGGCACAGGGCTCCCCCTCGTAGCGACGGGCGGCACGCTCCCAGCGCTTCTGGATCCACGTTCCACGGACGTGCAGCAGCTTCAGCCCGCCGTGAACCACATGACAGGCGGCGAGCACCACAGCGCGCTTCCACCCCTCGAGGGCGAGGTAGGGCTCCGGAGTGGCCCGCAGGAACATGAGGCGCCCCCAGATCCAGGTGCTCCTTGCCTGGCGCCTGTAGTCCGACGGGTCATCTGCAACGTTGTCAAAGGGGAATATGTCGATGCTCAGAGGCTTCTGGTAGGGGCAGTCCTTGTAGAACTCGGGAATGCAGAGAGTACCCCTGAGCGTGAGGAAGGAGTAGACGCAGGGAAAGTCCTCCTCAGTCCGGCAGTTGGCAATGGCGAACTCGGGACCAAGCACGGCGGGCGCCTCCGCCAGGAAGCGTTCGTAGTCCGGGCGCGCCATGCACACGTCAACGTCATCATCCCATGGAATGAACCCCTGGTGACGAACAACCCCTATGGCGGTACCGCCGTAGACGGCATAGGGAATCTCTAACTCGCGACAGACGCGGTCAAGCTCGCCAAGAATCATCGCCGAGAGGCGCTGAACGTGCCTGAGCTCCTCCGGATCCTCATACTCCCTGAACGCCATACAGCCCCTCCCCAACCGTCAACGACTTGATGACTGTGTTCTTTTCCCAGAGCCCAGCTCTGAACTTGAAAAGCACCTTAATGAATCCTATGGTTTGGAAATTGTAAACGACTCGTATTGCTTTTGTTAATGGAGCACATACATGTCACTCACGAGAAGCGAGTTCAAGGTTCTGCAGGCCCTTTCCAACACGGGAGAGCCCCTTACACAGAGTGCCCTTTCTGATGATGCCGACCTCCCCCTCGAAGCGGTCGACGCCGCCCTGGGATCATGCACGCAGAGCGGCCTTGTCGAAGACGGCCGCATCACCGAGCGGGGCATCGAGGCGCTTGAGCCCTACCGCGTGCAGAACGCCATAATCATGGCGGCGGGACTCTCCAGCCGCTTTGTTCCGCTCTCATACGAGCGCCCCAAGGGGATGCTGCGCGTTAAGGGGGAGGTCCTGATTGAACGGCAGATCAAGCAGCTCCTCAATCGCGGCATCACAGACATCACCGTGGTGGTTGGCTACAAGAAGGAGTACTTCTTCTACCTGGCCGCCAAGTACGGCGTCAAGATTCTTGTGAACGACGCGTACGCCGAGAAGAACAACAGCTGGACGCTCTGGCTGGCACGCAACCAGCTTGGCAACACCTACGTCTGCTCGTCAGACGACTACTTCACCGACAACCCGTTCGAGCGATACGTCTACAAGTCCTACTACGCCGCCGAGTACGTAGGCGGCCCCACGGACGAGTGGTGCCTTGGCACCGACCCCGACGGCCGAATCACGTCTGTGAGCATAGGCGGCCACGACTCCTGGACCATGCTCGGACAGGTCTACTTTGACCGGCAGTTCTCGAAGGACTTCGTTCCCCTGCTCGGGGACGCCCTGAAGCGACCTGGGGCTAACGGCAAGCTCTGGGAGGCTGTCTATGTGGACAACCTCGAGGCGCTTGACATGGAGATCCGTCGTTACCCGGAGGGCGTCATCCACGAGTTCGACTCGCTCGCCGAGCTTGAGAGCTTTGACCCCGAGTTCATCTCCAACGTCGACTCCGCCATCTTCGACAACATCGTCAGCGTGCTCGGCTGCCGACGCGAGGAGATACGTGACTTCTACCCTCTCAAGCAGGGAATCACCAACCTCTCGTGCCACTTCACCACGGATGGGGGCGAGTGGGTCTACCGTCACCCGGGCGTAGGGACCGAGCTGCTCATCAACCGCAAGGACGAGGTGGCAGCGCTCGAGGTCGCCCACGAAATCGGCGTTGACGACACCTTTGTCTTTGAGGACCCAAGGCGCGGCTGGAAGATCTCCCGGTTCGTCCCGAACAGCCACCAGCCCAACCCGCACGATCCCGCCCAGGCGGGGCGGATGATGCGCATGGCGCGCCTCGTCCACACAAGCGGCGCCGCCGTGGAGAACCGCTTTGACTTCGGTGACGAGGCGCGCCGCTATGCGTCCCTCCTGCGCCGGCGCGGGCCCATCGACATCCCCGGCTACGACGAGATGGCGGAGAAGGTCGCTCGGCTCGAAGGCTGCGTGCGGGCGGACAACGCGCCGACCTGCCTCTGCCACAACGACTTCTTTGCGCTCAACTTCCTCGTCGACGCAAACGACAAGTACTATCTCATTGACTGGGAGTACGCCGGCATGGGCGACTACGCAAACGACTTCGGCACCTTCGCCGTCTGCGATCAGCTTGACGAGGGCGAGATGCGCACGGCGCTCGAGGCCTACTTCGGCCGCACGCCCACCGAGCAAGAGTGGCGTCACAACCTCGCGCACGTGGCCCTCGCCGGGTGGTGCTGGTACCTCTGGGCCCTGCTCAAGGAGGCCGAGGGGGACAACGTGGGAAAGTGGCTCTACATCTACTACAACGGGACGAGCAGCTACCTTGACAAGGCGCTCGCGCTCTATGGGGAGGCGTAGGCGTGCGCTTTGGCGTCATGAGCGGAGTCCTCTGGGGGCTCGACACCGTCGTGCTGGGAGTTGCCCTGGCACTCGCCCCCTATGCGGGCGGCGGCGCGCTCGGCGTTGCGGCGATAGCGGGCTCCTTTCTGCATGACGCCTTTTGCACCGGCTGGCTTTTCCTCTACATGCTCGCGCGCGGGCGCCTCTCCGACACGATGCGCGCCCTGCGCACCAGAAGCGGGCTCGTGGTAATCTGCGGCGCGCTCCTCGGCGGCCCCATCGGCATGACCGGCTACGTCCTTGCCATCAACAACATCGGGCCCGCCTACACCGCCGTCATCTCCACGTTCTACCCCGCCTTCGGCGCGCTCCTCTCCTTCCTGCTCCTCGGTGAGCGCATGCGAGGCGGCCAGCTCGTCGCCCTCTTCGTCGCCCTGCTTGGCGTCATGGCCATGGGCACTGCCTCCGCGGGCGACGCCCCGGCAGGCAACGCGCTGGTCGGGCTTGCCGGGGCGATGCTCGCCGTTGTTGGCTGGGGCTCAGAGGCGGTCCTGTGCGCGTGGGGCATGCGGGACGACGCCCTGGACAACGAGACGGCGCTCCAAATCCGTGAGACGGCCTCCGCGCTGACCTACGCGGTTGTGGTGCTCCCCCTCCTGGGGGCCTGGCACTTTACGGCCAGCGCCGTCCCAAGCGTGGCCACGGGGGTCGTCGCGCTCTCGGGGCTTGCCGGCGCCACCTCCTACCTCTTCTACTACAGGGCCATATCACAGGTCGGGGCGGCCCGGGCGATGGCCCTCAACGTCTCCTACTCCGCCTGGGCGGTTGCCTTCAGCTTCCTGCTGCAGGGGAGCGTGCCGAGCACGGCAACGCTCGTCTGCTGCGTGGTCGTCCTCGCGGGCACGACGCTTGCTGCCACGGACTGGAACGAGCTGTTCGGCCGGAGGCGCGCTTAGGCTATACTGGGGCGCTGTAGCGTCACTGGCAAATGGAGACATATGCGCGTACTTGCAATCATCCCGGCCTACAACGAGGAGGAGTCCCTCGCCTCAACGGTCGACGAGTTTCTCGCTGCGAAGACGGACTGCGACTATCTGGTGGTAAACGACGGCTCCTCGGACGGCACGGAGCGCGTGTGCCGGGAGCACGGCTATCGCCACGTGACTCACCCCACCAACCTCGGCCTCACCGGCGGTGTTCAGACGGGCATGAAGTACGCCCTCTCTCACGGCTACGACGCCGCCATCCAGTTTGACGCCGACGGCCAGCACGTCCCCACCTACATCCCCGCCATGGTCGCGGAGATGGAACGCACAGGAGCGGACATAGTCATCGGGTCGCGCTTTGTGAACGAGCGTAAGTCCCTCTCGGCGCGCATGCTGGGCTCACGCCTCATTGCGGGCATCATTCGCCTGACCACCGGCCAGGCCATCGCAGATCCCACCTCGGGGATGCGCCTGTTCAACCGTGCCATGATGGAGCAGTTTGCACGGCGCTTCGACTTTGGGCCGGAGCCGGACTCAGTGGCCTACCTCTTGCGCCACGGGGCAAAGGTCCGTGAGGTCCAGGTTGAGATGCGCGAGCGCCAGGCGGGCGAGAGCTACCTCAACTTCGCCAAGTCAATCTCCTACATGGCGCGAACGTGCACGTCAATCCTCTTCGTCCAGTGGTTCAGGTGATTCCATGAGCATTGCACTGAGGCTCTCACTTATCGTCTGCTCGCTCCTCATCCTCTTTTTCGTGATGCGTCGCATCAAGAAGTCAGGACTGGAGATAACCGACTCCATCTTCTGGCTGTTCATCTCTGCGGCACTCATCGTGATCGCAGTGTTCCCACAGATTGCCTATTGGGCGGCCGGTCTGCTGGGTTTTGACGCACCGGCGAACTTTGTCTTCTGCTGTGGCATCATCGTCCTTCTGGTCCGCACCTTCGCACAGGACCAGAAGATTTGCCAGCTTAAGAAGAGGCTCATGACGCTCGTTCAGGAAGAGGCGCTACGCAACGTAAAGTAAGCCGTTAATTAGCGCCAGTTATTCGATAGAGCGCCATATCGCCGCTAGAAAGGACAAGGGAGAAGCCGGGCGTGTTGTCTGTAATGCTCTCAATCCCTGTCCACATATCGCGCTGATATGTATGAAAGACCCCGCGCTTTCCTTCAGTGTCTGGACGATCCAATATGAGCACATAGTCCGCCCCGACCGTTTCAATAGCCGCGCGCGTCTCGCTATCATTCACATAGTCAGAAAGTTTTGTTCTAATGAGCTGACTATTCGCGCTTTCCGCGTCCCCGATGCCGCCGCGGTGATAGTAAACGTCAATGCCGTATATCCCATAAAGGAATGCACTGCCGTCGTCCGGAACATTAATAACCACCGAACCTGCTGGTACGTTCGCGAAGGCCTCAGATATAAACCGTTGCTCGTCGCTATCTAAGATACTTACGAAATCCGGCGAAGAAAGACTTCTGAGGCTAGCGGCCAATTGACCAAACGACGTCATCGCATCCTCCCCCTCAATATTAAGCGGCCTTGGATAGTAGAAGCAGAACACAAATATCACAGCCGTACCTAGGAATAGAAACTTCTCTACGAAAGGTGAGAGAGCATCATGCCTTAACACCAGGCGCACTAAACTAACGGCTCCCCCCATAATCCAAGAAAGCCCTAGACTCGCCGGGATTACTCCATAGAGTGCAAGCATTGCGGCGGTTCTCGCTGGATCTGTGTACCAAAACCCTGAAAGTAAATGCTTCAAGGTCCCATCAGAGGAGGTGTCAACAATATAAATCAGAGCTAGGAATGCATACAGGGCGGCTAGCCATATCCGTCTCTCCCGCTGAGCAAAAATGGAATAAAGCAATCCGATTAATACAAGTATTGCGAGCACCCACTGAGCTGGAGCATCCTGCCCCAAAGACAGCGTCAGCACATTGGCTATCGCCTGCGAGCAACTTGCATACGACGCCCAGGAGAAGCTAACAACTCCCTTCATGAGGGGGGATACGAATGCAGCAACCCATATGAGGACAACCGCCACAGTCCAAGCGATAACAAAAAGACAACCCCTTGCCCTAGAATCAGCAGCGGCGAAGATAGCATGCGCCACGTAGAAGGCGGCAAACAATCCCACAGTAAAAACCGCATTAGTCTGAACAAAAACCAGGGCAACAAGAGAGCAGGCGAAGAGCACAGCGTATTTAATTCGCTGGGCGCTATTCAACTCATCTTTAAATATGCTGATAAAGAGAAGAACGGATGATGGTACAAGAGCAAACGCGGCAGCCTGAGGAAATTGCTCTCCTCTAAGAAGGATTGCCCATGGAAAGGCTGCAAATGCGACCGCACAAACAGAGCCCGCAACCAAAACACGGTCGTTCTTTGGAAAGAGCACTCTCAGAAGTCCCCAGAAACCAACTGGATACACAACTCCACATAGAACGGCATTGGTTACGTTAGCGGCAACGACAACTTGAGCATCTGTAGCTCCAACTAGCATTGCGCAAAGCACGTGCCATAACGCCGGATAAAACGCCCCCGCGTTGCTATCTAGGGGGATTGAGGCCAGGGCATCGTTGAGCGGATATATCGACGCGCTAAGTGACGAATAATTCCCTGACTCAAGGAAGCTGCGCACTAGGTTGACGTGATAAACGGTATCAAACCCTTGGATGAGCGTGTCAGTCCCGCCCAGATAGTGAAAGAAGAGTGAAAAAAGAACCACGGAAACAGTCACGGAGACTCCGAGGGAAACCCAACAGATCGAATTGGAGGGCACAACATCCTGTGACAACTCTTTGCGCAATCTATGTCCCTGATTCATAACGAACCGGATGAGAAAAGCTAGTAAAGACACCACCAGCGCAGGAAAAAAAATGCTCATCCAGCCGCAAGCCACGCCAAGTATCGGAAGGACAATGCTGAACACGGTATATGCGAAAATCGAAATAATGGGTGCGCAGGAAAAGCTCACTGCCTTACAGCATCCCAATGCACGCAAGACAAGGATTCCGGGCACAAACAGAAACAGAACGCTAACGAGAGCATAGAGAGCAGGCATTGGTCTAAGCCCTTCCCGAGATGAGCAACACACTGACCCATCGTAGACTGCAATTGATTCTCAATGATAGCCCAATGCGCCCACATATCAGCGACTTTAGACAAGCACAAGCGGTCGAATAGACAAGCCCGTCCCGCCCATCTAATAATTCGAGAATACACTTACTATATTTATTGTTAGGCTTCCTTTAGGGAGGACTATCGCATACCTTTGATGGGAGTTCACACCGGAAAAGTCTACCGCCTGCGCATGCAGGCGCGGAAGTGCGTGTCCACATCCGGGCGCCCGGTCGTGAGTCCGGACTCCACGAGCTCGAAGGCCGCACCTGCCGGGCCGGCGAGAAACGCCTCCACCACGCGCTCGTTCTCCTCGGCCAGGACTGAGCAAGTGGCGTAGACGAGTCTGCCGCCCTCCCCCACGCGCTCCGCGGCGCTGGCGAGGATCGCCCCTTGAAGCTCGGCAAGCTCTGCCGGTGCCTCAGGCGAGAGCGACCACGCAATCTCCGGGTGACGCGCAAGCGTGCCCGTCCCGGTGCACGGGGCGTCAACGAAGACCAGGTCAAAGGAGCCGTAGGAGGAATCAAGCGCACGGGCGTCCGCGGCGACGCAGCGCACGTGGTCCGCCACCCCAGCAGCCTCCATGCGCGCCGCAGCGCGCCCCGAGCGACGGGCATCAGCCTCCACGGACACAATCTCGCACGGGCCGCCGGCCGCCATGGCCGCGCCCTCCAGGAGCAGCGTCTTCGTACCGCGGCCGGAGCCCACCTCGAGCACGCGCTCCCCCGGCGCCGCCGCGCACGTAAGCGCGACCTCCTGCGCGGCGAGGTCGCACGGCAGCACGTCGGCACGCTCGACCAGCCCGGAGGGTGCAAGCGCCGCCGGGCGACCAAGCGAGAAGGACCCTGCGAGCGGGCCGGGCTCCGGCGCGCAGCCCGCCCTCTCGAGCAGCTCCGCGACCACGGCCTCGTCGACGCTCAGGCGCGCGCGGTTGGCGGCGACCCAGGAGCCTGCGGGCTCGAGCGCGCGGCGCGCCCACGCAGCGGCGCGCTCAGGGCCAAGCGAAGCCAGCGCGCGCTCAGCCAGCCACCTTGGCAGGGCGCCAACACGGGCCAGGTCAGAGGCACCAAACATCCTGGACTCAACACGAGCGTGCGACGCCGCGAGCGCGGGCACGTCCTCCTCCGCAACGCGGTGCAGCACCGCGTTGGCAAGGCCAGCTGCCCGCGGGGCAACGCCGCGCACGAGCTCCACGCCCTGGCTCACGCACGCGTCCGCGCGGTGCCCCAGGTAGAGCAGCTCGAAGGCAGCCAGGCGCAGCGCGTCACGCACACGCGGCTCAAGGCGCGCGCCACGTCGCAGGTGGGAGTCAATCACGCGGTCGAGCTCTCCGGAGGCTGCCGTCACGCCCAGCACGAGGCGCGTGACAAGGCCACGGTCGCGCTCAGAGAGCTCAGCGAGCACGTCCGCGCCGCGCAGCAGGTCACGGGCGCGCGCGTCCCGGCGCCGCCGCTTCCCGAGGAACGCCAGCGCCCTTCGACGAGCCACCGTCGCACGGCCGGGGCCGGAGCTGTCCCCCTTGGTGCGCTCCGCCCGCGCCACTACGCGCGCTCCCACGTGAGGGCGTCACCGCGCAGGCCGGACGCCCAGGCACGTGCCTCCATCTGGCGCTTGCCGTCGGGCTTGACGAGAAGGACCTCCAGCGCGCCGTCGGCACAGCCCAGGAGCACGCGACCCTGCGCCACGCGCACCGCACCCTGCGCCAGCCCGGAGCCGTCCTCGACGCGGGCGGCGCAGACACGCACGCCGCGCCCAGCAACTACGCATCGGGCCGGCGCCGTGTCGCCGGATGCCTGCACGCGCAGGGCGTTCACGCGCGCGTCCTCCGACGGGTCCAGCAGGAGCTCGGCCTTCTCAATCTTGGCGGCGTGCGTGACGAGAGCCTCATCCTGCTCCGTCCACGTAACGCCGCCGTCCACCACGGCCGGGAGCGTCTTCGCAAGGAGGTCCGCCCCCAGACGCGCAAGCTCTGACGTGAGCTCCTCGGTGTCCTTCTCGCCGATCTCAGTGGAGGCCTGGGCGCAGTAGGCGCCCGTATCCACCCCGTGGCCGATTCGCATGATGGAGACACCCGTGCGCTCGTCGCCGGCAAGGATGGAGCGCTGGATGGGCGCCGCGCCGCGCCAGCGCGGCAGCAGCGAGGCGTGCACGTTCACGCAGCCTGCGGGGGCCAGCGCGAGCACCTCGTCCGGGAGGATGCAGCCGAAGGCCGCCACGCAGATCACGTCCGGCCCCGCCGCGCGGAGCTGGTCGAGCACCTCGGGCGTGATGCGAGAGCACTCGACCACCGGCAGGCCCAGCTCGAGCGCGCGAGCCTTGACCGGCGAGGGCACGAGCGCCCGCCCGCGGCCGCGCACGGCGTCCGGGCGAGTCAGCACGAGCGTGACCTCGCACCCCTCGGCAAGGCGCTCGAGCGAGGGCACGGCGAAGTCGGGCGTGCCCATGAAGACGACGCGCAGCCTGCGCGCCGAGGCGCCGGCGCCAGCGTCGCCACCAGCAACGCTACCGTCTAAAGCATCCGGCATCCCCAGGTTCTTCTCGCCAGCCATACGGTCCTCCCCTACTCCGCGACCTCGGTCTCGCCCGGGAGGGCGCCGGCTGCCAGGGCCTCCTGGTACTCGCGCTCGGCCTGGGCGCGCGCGATCGGCGCCAGGTGGTCGAACATCGTCACGCCGTGGATGTGGTCGATCTCATGCTGGAGGCAGACGGCCATGAGGTTGCCCTCGGCCTCGTACTGCATGAGGTCACCGTCGAGGTTGCGGGCCTGGACCACCACGTGGCTCGGACGGCTCACGGAGACGCTCACGCCCGGGAAGGAGAGGCACCCCTCAGAGCCCTCCTTCTCCGGGCCGTCGGCGGTGACGACCTTGGGGTTGATGAGCACGTAGGGGTTCTTCTTGGAGCCCTTACCCGCATAGTCGACGTCGATAACCACGATCTGGCGCATCTCGCCCACCTGCGGGCCGGCTAGGCCGCAGCCACCCGCGGCGTACATGACCTTGAGCATGTGCTTGGCCAGGGCGCTCACCTCGTCATCGATGACCTCGATGGGCGCGCACTCCTGCGAGAGGCGCGGGTCCGGAGAGAGCACGATCTCCTTGAGCTCGTTCATGTTCGTAAGTCCTCCTCCTGCCGACGGGCGGTGCCCGGAACGGCGTCAGTGCGCGGCCGGCGCCCGGTCGCCCGGGCCCGGCGCGGCTACATCAGGTCGTAGGCGTCAATGTCCACTGCCATGTTAATACCCCGGCGCCGCGGAAGCGATGCCGCTATCCCGCCGAGAAGCACCCCAAGCTCCGCGTCCACCGGGGCCTTCACCATCACGTGACGGCGGACCTGGTCCTTCACGCGACCGCGCACGCAGTCGGCGGGGCCCAGCACCTCCCAGCCGGGAAGCGCGCCCACGCGCTCTCGCACCGCGGCGGCAAGCTCCTCGGTCACCGCGCGCACGTCTCCCTCGACGCGCCCCCAGGCCACCACGTTGGCCAGACGGCTGAACGGCGGGTAGCAGGCCTCCTCGCGCTCGGCGAGCTCCGCGGCGAGAAAGACCTGGCGGTCGTGGGAGGCCACGGCGCGCATGGCCGGGTGGGTTGCCCAGTAGGTCTGCACGATCACCTGGCCGGGGCGCTCCCCGCGCCCGGCGCGGCCGGCCACCTGCTCCAGAAGGTCGTACGTGCGCTCGGCGGCGCGGAAGTCGGGCAGCTTGAGCATGGTGTCCGCGTTAATGACGCCCACGAGCGTGACCTCGGGGAAGTCCAGCCCCTTTGCGATCATCTGGGTGCCCACGAGCACCGCGCGCTCGGCCGCGTCGAACTGCTCGAGCAGGCGCTGGTGGGCGCCCTTGGCCCGCGTGGTGTCCGCGTCCATCCGCACGATCTCGACGTCCTCGGGCAGGAGCAGCGCGAGCTCGTCCTCCACGCGCTGGGTTCCCACGCCGTAGGCAGCGAGGTAGCGGCTGCCGCAGTTGGGACAGCGCGTTGAGGGGTCCGGGAAGGCGCGGACCGGCCAGGTCCGACCGCAGGTGTGACAGGCCAACAGGTGGCCGCGCTCGTGGTAGGTGAGCGCCGTGGAGCAGTGCGGGCACTGGGGCACGCAGCCGCACTCGCGGCACATGAGGAAGCTCGCGAAGCCGCGGCGGTTGAGCAGCAGCACGGCCTTCTCGCCGCGCTCCACGGTCTGGCGCAGGGCGTCGGCGAGCTGCGCCGAGAAGACCGAGCGCCCGCCGCCGCGGAACTGCTCCGCCATGTCCACGACGCTGACCTCGGGCAGGCTGGCGCGGCCCGGGCGCTCCGGCATCTCCACGCGCACCCAGCGGACCCCGGCGTGGCCGCCCGCCCGGCAGCGCCCCAGGGACTCGAGGGAGGGGGTGGCCGACCCCAGCACGAGCGCCGCCCCGCGCGCGGCGGCCAGGTGGGCGGCCACCTCGCGGGCGTGGTAGCGCGGGGACTTGTCCTGCTTGTAGGAGCCCTCGTGCTCCTCGTCGATGATGATGAGGCCGCAGTTGGCAAGCGGCGCGAAGAGGGCCGAGCGGGCGCCCACCACCACGCGGGCGCGCCCCTGGCGCACGAGGTCCCACTGGTCGAAGCGCTCGCCGGTAGAGAGGCGCGAGTGGAGCACGGCCACGTCGTCGCCGAAGCGGCTGCGGAAGCGCCCGACGGTCTGGGCCGTGAGGGAGATCTCCGGCACCAGCACGAGGGCGCCGCGCCCGTCCGCGAGCGCGTGCTCGATGGCGGCGAGATAGACCTCGGTCTTGCCGGAGCCGGTGACGCCGTCCACGAGCACCACGTCGCCGCGTCCGGCACGTCGGGCCTCCTCGATGGCGGCGAGCGCGGCCTCCTGGCCGGCGGTGAGCGTGTCGGGGCGCGGCGCGGCGGCCGAGGAGAGCGTGGTGACGTCGGTCCCGCGGATCTGGCGGCGGGACTCGATTTGCACAACGCCACGTTTTGCGAGCGCGGTCACGGCGGACGCGGCGCCCGGGATGGTGGCGGAGAGCTCGGAGACTCGCTGCGGGCCCTCGCGCAGGGCGTCGATCACGGCGCGCTGGCGCGAGGCGGTCTTTGCGGGAACGTAGTCGTTGGCCGCGGGCGTGAGCGAGGCCCAGCGCGCGTCGACGGCGCCGGCGCGCTCGTTGACGAGCTCCCAGGGGGCGTCGTCGGAGGCGCGGGTCACGCGCACCTTCTGGCCGGGCGCGAGGAAGGGCCGGATGGCGTCCGGCAGCGCGCAGGCGTACTCCCGAGCCATCCAGAAGGCCACGCCGGCGGCGATGTCGTCAAAGGCCGGCGGCGCGAGGACCTGCTCGATCGGCTGGATCTTGTTGGCGGGGACGTCCGCGGGCGGCTGGTCCGACATCGCGACCACGTATCCCACGGCAGCCCGGTGCGAGAAGGACACGAGCACGGTGGCGCCCGTCACGGCTGCCGCCTCCAGCTCGGGCGGCACCGCGTAGGAGAACGCGCCGTCGAGCTGACGCGTGGGTATGTCGAGCACGACGCTCGCGTAGCGCATGGTGGCGGGCCTCCGTTCTTCTCGGCAGACCATTGTACCGCGCGCGGGTGTAGGCGCGGGCGCGCCCGACGTCTACGCGCCAAGCCAGAACATGCTGGCGTCGTCGCCCACCTTCATGCGCGGGAAGCGCGTAAGCTGGGCATCCGCCGCCTCGAGGACGCGCATGCGATCGCAGAGCCCAAGGGCCGAGAAGAACGTGGCGTCGGGAAGCCACGCCGTAAGGTCGGCCATCCCGTACTGCCCGAACGCGCGGAAGAGCCCGTCGCTCATGCCTGCGACCGCCACCACATCCGCGCGCGGAAGCGTGGCGCGCCGCGCATGGGCAAGCCCGACGCCGGAGGGGTCCAGGCACCAGTAGCCTCCGTCGGTGTTGCGCAGGCGGCGGTTGGCCAGGACCTCGTCGCGCACGAGAGCTCGGCGCTCGGCGACGGAGAGCTCGCGCCCCGCAGACCGCTCGATCATGAGGTCGACGACTCGGCCGTCCAGGGACTCGAGCACCTCGTCGGTTGAGACCAGAAGCTCGCCCGAGCGCAGGAGCGCCACCGTCGGCGAGTCGCCCAGACCCCAGAGCCTGACGTCCTTCTCCCCCACCGCGACAAGCGCGAGCGTGGCGGACGGCACCGCGGCGCTGTCGAGAGACTCCAGCGAGCAGCCCAACGCGGACTCCAGCTCCACCCGGGCAGCACCCACCGCGCCAACGAGCGCCTGCTCAGGGGCCACACCCGCCTTCAGAGCCCCGCACACGGCACAACCAACCTTGTGCGAAAACCACTGCGCGTTGGTCGCATGGTCGGCCGATACCATCGGCAGCGGCATCAGCCCCGTGGCGTCGTCGATCACGATGCCGTACACCCCGCCGTCCGGCAGCGCGCCCGTGTACGCAAAGTCCTCGTTCGTCGCGTTGCCGCGGTCCGTGAAGTGAAATCCGCTCATGCCGCCCTCCGCGACGCCTAGATTGAGCTAAACAACGGCAGGTCCGTAGACAAGGGCAAGAACGTCAACCGTTTTCCCGTCGTAGCGATACACGACCAAAAAGGTAGAGACGGGAATCTGCCGTAGATTGTCACCGTATTGCTCGATGAGGCAGCGCCTAACACGAGGCGATTCCGTCTCGGGAAACTGCACCAGGCTTCGCACCACGCTTTCAATTCTCGAGAGAATCCTCGTCGAGTAAATCTCGGCCAATGCGGCCGAGAGCTCCTCGGCGATGCGAAGCCCGGCGCTAGGCACGCATCCTCCTCAGCTCGTCGGCACGTGCAAACGCACGCTCGACGCTCGTCTCATATCGACCGGCCTCAATGTCGGCTATGCCGCGACCGACGGCCTCGCTAAGGCGGGCCTCAAAGGCAGCGTCCTCGCGCTCGGCAGCAATCCTGCGCTCGAACTCCTCCTCGCTACAGAACACGTACGCGCCGGCGCCCTGCTCCGTAATACGAACAACCGAGTCGCGCGCCGCCTCTTTGACCTGGGACGGGTTTCGCTGAAGCGTCGTCATCGAGAATATCGGCTCCATTGCTTTCCATTCCTCGGGTGAATACTATTATCTGCGATAATAGCAGATAATAGTCTGCTATTTCTAAACTAGTTAAATAAGATTTCTTAAGCCAATATGCAAAAAACGAGATAGTGAGTACTTCATCGCTTCAACAACAGAAGTCAATTTCGAAGACGCCAGCAGACTAAAACGCACTCCTCTCCACACGGAGTCGAAGAGGAGCCCACCATGGAAGACGGCAAGGCAAGCGACATACCGAGCATCACGGACCTTATAACCTAGATGCCTCCCAGCACAGACTTAGCCTGGGACCACGCCATGGACATCTCTGGCTCCGTCTACACCCGCCTCAAGGAGCTCAAGATGACCCAGTCAGAACTCGCAAAGAGAATGGGCGTGACTCCGGGGAGAATCACTCAGATTTTCAAAGACAATCCGGGAAATGACCCTCAGGACTCTGGCGCGTCTGGAGAATGCACTCGACATGAGGCTGGACAGCGGCTTCAGGTACGCCAGTCGCAAGAAGGCAACGTTGCATTAAAAATGCAGCCATTCTAGTGTCTGATGAGCTTTCACGCATAATGGGGAGTCAATATTACGCAAGGAAGCGCATTGGGACCCTGCTAGGCTAAAATGTAAGGCACCGATTATCCACAAAGTCCGAGAGAAGAAAACAGGTCTCCCAGGTTCGACGATCTTCCCGACTCATTATCAACAGAATAAGCTACGTCATCCAGTCGCAGTCTGAAACCCGCGCGCTCCCATCGAATCTTGTTTTCAATCACGCAGGGCCTACCGCAAAGACGCTCGAAGGCAACGTCATGTCCGCGCCTTCCGATGTGTGCCCTGTTCCAGACGTCTTTATCTGACTTAACGTCGTCGGGGTCTACGTACCCCCAATTCCGAACGAGAAACGCCCTGGGGTCACTCTCTTTATACTCCGGGTCGTGACAGCAAAGCGCATACTCAAAGCTCTCGTTGCTTACAACAAGCACGATGGGCACCCGCTTTCGCATGCTTGTGCGAGAGAGCTCGAGGAGCTTCGTAAACGCGACTCGCTCCCAAGGATTGGAAAGGCACCTATCGTAGTCGAGAAGAACAAACCGCGCGAGGCAATTGGCATCCGGCTCAATCCTGAGCCTCTTCGCAAACTTCTCGTACCCGCCCCCATGCGCGTCAACTCGCTCAACTGCCACCTTGACGTCGGGACGCGACCTCGAGAGCTAAGCCTTCAGACCATCAACGTAGCGACTTTCGGTCTCCCCCTCACAGTAGACCGTAAAGCGCTTGGTGGTAACCCTTTGGATACGGCGCGGCCTAGGCATCCTGCGTACCTCCAAGGAGGCCGCGCAGGTAGAGCTCGTAAATCTCCCCCTTCACGTCATAGCGAACGTCCTTGAAGTCCGCAAGGGAATACATGCTCGACTCAAGGCTCTCGACGTCCTTGGTCACAAAGAATATCTGCTCCTTCATGAAAGAGCGGAACGTCAGGTTGAAGGCGTTGTGCGTGGTGAATACGAACTGCCCCGTGTGATCGCAACCGTTTATGTAGGCGACCACCCTGTCAGAGAGGACGGGATTAATCGCGCTGTCCACCTCGTCGGCCAAGACCGTCTTGTTCTCGCAGACCACGAGATAGATCGCCATCGCCCACTGCGAAAACTGGGCGACGCCGGTTGAATCCTCCCGAATGGGCCGTTCGAACGTCCGCCCGGACTTCGAGCGCCGAATCAAAACGCTATCCAGAAACGGCCTCTCCTTGTCGACGCGCATCCCCACAATGCTCGAATCGACCAGCCTGAAAATATCAAAGTAGCGCGCGTCGTTCAGAATCCTGACGGTCTGATCAGAAGATACGCCCTCGATAGTGAAGCGGTCCTCGTGACGCGACGCTATTGCGAGCTCGGATGAAAACCATGAGGTCAGCGCCTTACAGGAACGCTCGCCGAGAGTTGCGAGCGACTTTACCACCAGCTCGCTCTCCATGGGCGAGACGAACAGGCGATCCGCCAGCTCTTTGGGAATAGAGAGCTCTTCCCCATAGTTAACGTTGAAGGTCCAGCAGCCGCTGTCGTCATCGCGGCGCTGGCAGGCACGCCCCTCAGGACAGTCCTTGCACTCGGTATAACCGTCGTTGCGCTGGTTCTTGAACACAAGGCGATATTGCTCGCTTGCAGAGCCCCTGCGCTCCAACATCTCGAACGTTACGCCATGAATGTCCAGGCAGAGGGTGTAACGAACAGTTATTTCGCCAAAGGCGATTTCAACTACAAAGGGCTGGAGTGTGACGCTCTCCCCTAGCCCAACGTCACCCTTGTCGTCATAGAGCACATTGCCCGAGAAGATCAGGTTTAAGTAACTTCGCGGCGAGACGTCGTTTCTCACGAAGAGGGAGCGCAGGAACTTGAACGCTGTCACGAAGTTCGACTTGCCGCCGGCGTTCTCGCCGACAATTACGGCATCCTTAAGCACAAGCTCGCCGCTCTTCAGCTCGACATAGTTATCTGGATAACGCTTCCTAACACGGTTTTTTGGTGCAGCAAGCTCAAACTCGACCGGGTCTTTGAACGAGGTAAAGTTACTAAATCCGCAGCTATAGAGCATTTTTTGCCCTTTCCTTGCCAGGTGGACGCCCCTAGTATAAACCAGAAATCTGGTTTATACTAGGGGCGTCCACCTGCAGGGTGGTCAGCGAGAAGAACTACGGAAGAGCGCTCAGGCCCCTGCCTCAGTATTGACCAGGCCGCGAGAGCATCTGGCCCCGACCCCAAGGCGGCCCTGCGCGAGCGGGTGCGTACCTCCTTCGAAGCAAGGAGGCTAATCGGACGGGCACTTCGAGGAGTCCGTCACCACGCTGACCGAGCACATCGAACGATACCGCGTCGGCAAATTCAAGAAGTCGCTAGGATGGAAGATAGCCTAGCGATGCCGAGAGGGCTCGACTACGCTACGCAGCCGGGAAGCAAGTCTGGAAAAGCGTCGGGGCCTCCAATTACTCAATACGGAGAATGGGGGTAGCATGTTAGGAAAACAGGTACCGAGTCTCTTCGCTGTCTACTACATGAATCGACAGAAGGTTTTTGAGACGAGGATGCTCCTAGACAACAAGCTCAAGACCGCTGGCTCCGAAGAAAGCCAGAGCGGATCAACCAAGGACGCATCGCTGAGCACCGAAGCGGAGCTTAACCCTCCCCTCTTGGCAAAGCTCAGGGCAAAACTCGAAGGTAATATCAGCCACGAAAGGCAGGAAAAGGTCATAGACACCCTCGAGTACGTGAACACGAACAGCCGGATGCTATCCGACATAATGAAGCACTGCAAGACCCCCGAAGTCGGGGCAGAGCTTTCCGAAGGAGATCTCACATACGTCGGCGACGTTTCCCTGGAGCTCATCAACGAGGAGGAGATTCGGGGCATTATGGCAATCATGAGCGGGACCTTCGATGGAATCCTCATACCTGACGCCGGGAACCTTGATATCGGCCGCATGATGCAATCGTTCATAGGGGACGGCGCAGCCTTCAAGCTCAAGGGGAAGTACGGAGAAGAAACAACGCCGCTGTATGCGAAGATTCCGCTCGATGGAGAGGAGATGTTCGAAAGCAGATATACGATTGACGATCTTCTTATCGGGAAAGTCGGCGTCGTCGGCATATGCAAGGGAAAGATTCTTCCGGCCGAGCTGAAGAGCCCCCTCGACTACTTCAGGCAATCGAGTGGCCCAGGGCACGGACCTCAGAATGATGTCGTCGTATGCAACGAGAATCTGGCGGCCTCCTCGACAGCAGGAAACAACAGACCGAAGGATGAGGGATATTACATCGACATCCTTGCCGTCATCCAAGCAGTATCCTTCGAGGCTCGATAGGAAGCGCCATGCGCAAACTTTTGACATACCGCAGGCCCCAATACACCGCCCTGGTCAACAGTCTCGCTGACAAAGGATTCGAGAGGATGTCCCTTCTCGAAATAAGCGGGAGCGACAAAATTGCAGAGCTATCTTTTGAAGGAAACCTCGTCGTAGACATCTCATCTTTCACGGGGCTTCTCCAGGGTGACCCTGGACTAGCTGCAAGATTCGAGGTGCTCGTCCATCAACTGCCCCCAAGTACGGTCTTTATCGGCGATAAGGAAACCGTAGACAGAGAGGCGTACGGTCTAAGGACAGTATTCGACAGCATGGAAGACTGCGGAATCGACACTCCCGAAAGTCGAGAGGATGCCGCAAAGACAAAGAAAACACTCGCATCTCTTAGCGATTGTGAGCTCGAAGGAGTTCTCTCCGAACTCAACCGAGAACTCATAGAGCAGGATGAATTCAAGCAGGCTTTTGAGTCTCAGGCACGCAGCTTCAGGCTTTTCAACGCACTTGGAGAGCAGCCGATATTATCGCTGCTGCTCCTTGGTCCTTCGGGAGTCGGGAAAACCGAGACCGCCAAAATACTCTGCAACGCAATCGCGCCAGGACAGCCCCTCCCCAAAATCAACCTCGGGAACTACAGCAGCAAGGACTCCCTCAATTCTCTTATAGGAAGCCCGAGGGGCTACATGGGGAGCGAAGAGGGCGAACTGGGAAGAAAGATTGATTCGTCCAAAGCCGGGGTGCTTCTGGTAGACGAGTTCGAGAAAGCCGAGCCTGCCGTCTGGAACTTCTTCCTCGACCTCCTCGAGACGGGAACTTTCACTGATTCCCAGGCTATAGAGCACGAGCTCTACGGTTTCACAATCGTGTTCACGACAAACTGCCCCCTCGAGAGGCTAACCGCCACCTTTCCGGCAGAACTCCTATCCCGCTTCAGCCTGAAGGCACGTCTCTCATTGCTGAGCGCTGCCGGAAAGAGAGCCTTCGTCGAAAGGTATATCTCCAGAGTCTGTGAGAAATACAGGAATCTGCCCCTAAGAAACTTGCCGGAACTGCCGGAGAATATCGTTGATAGAGCACTGGCGGAAATTGACGTCGAATCGATTGACAACATTCGAATTCTCAAGAATGTCACGAGATCATGGATAGGCGCTCTTGTGGAGAAAACACGGGAAGGCGCCAATCAGAGCACGCATGTTGAGTCGACATGCTGACTTGAAATATCAGTCGGGCCAACATAATCGATTTTCTACACACCAGATAAGCAGAACAAAATAACGTCACCCAAGACCGCAGCTGAGAATTTGCTCTCGACAGAATCATCAACCTTGCGGGTCAGAGTCGGGCCGCGGCCCGTACTCCCGTCGAAACTGTTCCCGTCGCATTCGAGCTTCTGCCTCATATTCGTCCCGCCCATCTCCACTCATGCGGTGCCGTGGACATGGGGGGCTGGGAACCGGAATCGAATAGGACATACGCGACACTGGCATCCATCGAAGACGCCGGTGGAATCGGCCCGCGATACCGTCGGCATCAAATCGCAATATCGGACGGTATCAATAAGGGCAAATGCTTAGCTCACGGGCGGATTCAAGATTGGATTGCACCACCCCGGGAGAGGGGTGGTCATGTACAGTCGTGAGTACAGGGAGGGCGCCGTCGCGCTCGTCGCGTCCGGCCGCAGCGCAGGCTCGGTCGCGCGCGAGCTCGGGTGCGGGAAGTCGTCCGTCGTGGACTGGTGCGGGCTCGCGGGCCTCCGCCTGCGCCCCGGTCGGGTCGGAGGCCCGGTGAGGAGGCCGGTCGTGGTCGAGGCCGCACCGCTGCCGCCGAGGGGGTCGCCCAGGGCCAGGCTCGACCCCGAGCGCAGGGCGCTGATTGCCGACAGGAGGCGCGCCGGGCGCGGCGCGAGGGAGATAGCCCGGGAGCTGGGCGTGTCCCACTCCACGGTGTCGCGCGAGCTCAGGCGCAACGCCAGGCCAGACGGGCGCTACGACGCCGGCTACGCCGGCAGGAGGGCGCGCGAGCGGGCCTCCAGGCCCAGGGCCGGCAGGCTCGAGCGCGACCCGCGCCTTCAGGACCGAGGTCGTGCGCAGGCTCTCGCTGCTGTGGTCGCCGGCCCAGGTCTCGGCGAGCCTGCTCCGGGACTTCCCCGACGACGAGGAGATGCGGGTGAGCCACGAGACCATATACAGGGCGCTCTACGTCCAGGGCCGCGGGTCTCTCCGGGAGGAGCTCGCCGTCGAGCTGGTGCTGAGGAGCGGGCGACGCTCGAGGAGGAAGCGCCGGCTGCCCGCCGAGCCGCGCGGGCGCAGGACGTGGGTGGAGGGCGCCGAGCTGGCCCTCAGGCCGCCCGAGGCCGACGGCAGGTCCGTCCCTGGCCACTGGGAGGGCGACCTCGTCGTCGGCGCCGACGGGGCGACCTGCCTGGTCACGCTCATGGAGCGCTCGTCGAGGTTCCTGCTGTGCTCGAGGCTCCTCGAGCACTCGGCGGAGACCGTGGCCGACAGGCTCGCCGCCATGGTCGCGTCCCTGCCGGCCGCGCTGCGCAGGACGCTGACGTGGGACCAGGGCGTCGAGATGGCGCGCTGGAGGGGCTTCGCCGGAGCGACAGGCTTCGAGGTCTACTTCTGCGACCCGAGGAGCCCCTGGCAGCGGGGCACCAACGAGAACGCCAACGGCCTGCTCCGGCAGTTCTTCCCCAAGGGGACGGACTTCTCGCGGGTGACGGACGGGGAGGTGGCAAGGGCGCAGGACCTGCTCAACGGCAGGCCGCGCAAGACGCTGGGCTGGAGGACGCCGGCGGAGGAGCTGGCGCGCACGCTATCGGAGGATGGTGCAATCACCGAGTGAATCCGCCACGATACCGCCAGCGTTGAATCGCAATAATGGACGGCATCAAAAGAGGAAAATACTCACTTGCCCTGAATGATATCCGATGATTCCCACGAAACACTTTCAAACTCAGAAACCGCCCAACACAAAATGAACATTTACGTTACGCGAGTTCAATTGCGGGATATTCACCACGAATACTATTTTATGCTCTCTACGTATATCGATCGGCAAAATGGGCATCAGACACTTGACCATCATCGTTCGGCAGAAGGGCCAATATGTTTGCCAAGATTATGTCGCCCATGACCGCCGAGAATCTGGCGGCCAGCGTAAACGCCATCGTTGACCTCACGGGAGCCCCGCTCGACAACAAACATATGCTAACCCGAAGCGGGGGCGACGACACTGAGGCCCGGCTTCTTGCGGGCAAGCTTGCGACATTCCGTTACCGTCTCCTCGAGCTTGTGGGCGGACGCAAGCTCAGCCCAGGCACCAATGCAGCCCATCTTGCGCTCCAAAATGCAATAGACGCAGGTATGGAAGACGTCCTCATCGAAATCAAGACTGCATGCGAGGACTATCGAGCGAAGGTCGAAGCGCACCAGACGGGCAATCCTAAGATCAGCCGCCTCGGAAAGGCATGTGCGAGAGGCGTGGATTATGAGTACTACTCTCTCGTGGGCATAATGCGCTCAGCACCCATGGCAGGCGGAGAGCTCGAGGACACAACCTCTGAAGCGAGCGATAGATTCGACTCGTAGAAATGCCCAGATTCGCATGCTCGGCGAGACGTGCGGGTAACGTACAATTTCTTGCGCACTTTGACAGCGGAATAGCGTCCAGGCAAGGAAGGAGGGCACGGCCCGCCCCGGTATGATTCGAGTTGTCGAGACAAGAAGCATATTGGAGGAGAGCCATGCCCGAGCCCATTGTATCCCTTAACGAGGAGAGCCTGTAATCTGACCTGCGCGAGCTCGTCAGGAGGACAGTCGAGGATATGCCGGACGGCCTGCTGGACGAGGAGGCAGACGACCTCGTCGGCGCCGAGCGCCACGGGCGCACCGCCGACCGCGAGGCGGGTCGCGCCGGGCACTACGAGCGGAGGCTCACGACGACGTCGGGCGAGGTCACGATCCGCATGCCCAAGCCCGAGGGCATGAGGTTCACCACGGCGATCATCGAGCGCTACCGTCGCCGGGAGACCAGCGTCGAGGAGGCGATGATCGAGATGTACCTGGCCGGAGTCTCGACCAGGCGCATCGAGGACGTCTCCGAGATCCTCTGGGGGTCGAGCGTCTCGGCTGCCGCCGTCTCCAACCTCAGCGAGAAGGCGTTCGCGTCGGTCGAGGAGTGGAGGAACAGGCCCCTCGACCGGGCCTACCCCTACGCCTGCGTCGACGGCATCTACCTCAAGAGGTCGTGGGGAGGCCCCTACGAGAACGTGGCCGTGATGGTGGCCATGGGCGTGAACGACGACTACCGCGAGGTCATAGGGGCCGCCAAGGGGTTCACCGAGTCGGCTGAGTGCTGGCGGGAGTTCCTGTCGTGGCTCAAGTCGCGCGGCCTCCGCGGCGTGAGGATGCTCGTCGCCGACAAGGCCGCCGGCATTGTCGGCTCCATCGCGGAGGCCTTCCCGGGGGCGGCGTACCAGAGGTGCACCGTGCACTTCTACCGCAGCGTGCTGGCGAGGGTCCCGAAGTCGAAGAGGCCCGGGGTCGCGGCGATGCTCAAGGCGATCAACGCCATGGAGTCGCGTGGGGCGTCCGAGGCCAAGGCTCTCGAGGTGGCCGACGAGCTCGAGAAGTCCAAGCTCGGGGAGGCGGCCAGGGTCGTCCGCGAGGGCTACGAGGAGACCCTGACCTACACGCGCTTCCCGAGGGAGCACTGGAGGCGCATACGCACCAACAACGCGATCGAGCGCCTGAACCGCGAGATCCGCAGGTGCGCCCGCGTGGTCGGGACGTTTCCTGACGGGAGGAGCGCCCTCATGCTCGTGACCGCCAGGCTCAGGTACGTCGCGGAGAGCGAGTAGGGCTCCCGTCGCTACCTGGACGTGACTCTGCTGGAGGGGTAGCCGCACCGGAGGGCGGGCCTATGGGGCTGTCGGAAAGTGCGCAAGAATCTTGACGGCACCGCGACCAGCTCGAGGCGCGCGGCAGGGACCGCCTGGCCGTGACCGAGATCACCCGCGACATGGCGTCGGCCTACTCGCTGGGCTGCGCCGACGCGATGCCGGGCGCCGCCCGGACCGTGGACCGCTTCCACGTCACGCAGCTGCTGACGAGGGCCCTGGACAGGACGAGGTGCGCGGAGGCCAGGAGCTGCGAGGAGAAGCGGCGCCCGCTCAGGGGCACCAAGTACGTGTGGCTGAAGCGCCCGGAGAACCTCATGGAGGAGCAGGCCGCCAAGAGGGCGTCGCTGCCTCCGAGCACCTGCTCACGGCGCGGGCGTGCGCGATGGTCGAGGCGGTCAGGGCCGTCTACTCGTACGACACGCGGGAGGAGGCCGCCGCCGAGCTCGACCGGGCGCTCCCCTGGATGACGCACTCCAACGTTCCCCTGATGAGGGTCGCGGCGAGGACGATCCGCGACGAGCGAGAGGGCGTGCTCAACTGGTTCTCGGTGAGGACGACGAGAGGCTTCCTCGAGGAAATGAACTCGGTCATACAGTCGCTCAAGAGGGCCTCGAGGGGCTTCAGGAACGTCGGGTACTTCACCACCATGATCTTCCTGAGGCTGGGCCGCCTGGACTTCTCGGCGCAGCTGGCGTCAGCCCGTGCTACCCACTAGAAACATCAAAGAGCCCTTTTTTCGATACTCGGCTCTTCTTCAGCATTGTTACAGTATTTCAACTATATTATTCGCTTTAAATCACAATACGCCCTCATACGGCTACCTAGGCTGAACGGGACTACTTGCTTTCCACCTCCTTTCTTGAGGACTCAGACCTGGGAAGCAGGCCTCTAATTTGCGGAAGCAGACCAGCTCCCTGCAATGCAATACAAATGACTAGGCATACTCCCGATATCACGCGCCAGCCCGGAGATTGGATTACCGTAACCGCAGACTGGATGACGAGGAGCATAAGCGTTGGCGCAAGCACGCGCCAAGCCACCTCAAATCTGATGTACTTTCGCGAATCGTAGGCGCGGATGACGAACACGAGCGCGTTACCCACGGCAGAGGCGATACACGCCCCGTAGATGCCGAAAGGAACAATCAGCATGGGTGTGAGCAAGGCGCAGGCAACGGCGCCGACCACCGTCGTTCTCATGATAAATACGGTATGCATTGTGGTAGTGTAAACCGTACCGTAGAACGCGTTGAACACGTTCATAAGGTTGGCAATCAGCAGGATGGAGATCATTGGCCACGCCTCATAAAACTCACCCTGCAGGAACACAGTGGCAATCAAGGGTGCAAAAAACGATATGAGTGCACAGAGCACGGTCATCGCTGCCTGGAGGACACGAAACACTGACGAGAAGAAGCAATCCAGCCCTTTGTCCTTGGATTCCTGGAACGCGGAAAGCTGCCAAGCCTGCTGAAATACGGAGTATGCTGTGTTGAGCAGGTTGGGGAGCTTGCCCGCGGCCGCGAACATTCCCGATGCAGCGATGCCGAGCATACCGGTAATGAAGAACCGATTGATGCTGGTGCCGACCCACCAGAATAGGGAGTTGGGTATGAGCGGTAAAGAGTAGCGGAACATAGGGGCGCAGAGATTTCCGATATGTCCAAATCCGCCAAGGGCTGCCAACCTTGCGCCATCAAGTGCCAACCGCGCCATGCCGCCAACAATCAGGTAAACCGCAACCGCGACGAGCGGCCCTACAGACACGGAAACGAAATACCCGACGACCTTCATGTCGAGTCCTCCGATTAAAACGGCAGCGGAAACGCAGGTGATGACTGACGAGATACCCGCGGAGACTGGAATGAGCCCGACCTTCCCAACACCGCGTGCAACCTCACCGCACAGCTGCAGCAGTGCACTTGAAGCGTAGGCGAGCACGAACCACCCTTTGTATGCGCCGAGCCCGCCGAAGACGCCGAGATCGAGCACGGGTGTGAGCAGCGCGACGAGCACAACCGAGGCCAATGTCACTACGAAGCCAACAAAAACGTATTCTGGTTCGTTCGCCCTATTCCCAATGATGAAGCGTATCGCGGCATCCGCGACAGACAGCGTAACGAGCGGTGTAACGAGTGAGATGACCGTAAGCGACATATCGGTCACGCCATACTCCCCGGCGCTCATATAAGCCGTATAGAGCGGAACGAGCAGGAAGGTAACCAGCCTTGTCGCCACCGCATTTACAGCAAAGAGGCCGATGTTGATTGCAAGCTGTCTGTATCTATGAGAAAAGACACTCATCGTATTCTCGCTAGGAGCGCATTCATCAGCGGAATTGCTCTAGAAACGTTTTGATTCCCTCTCCATTGATTCGAATTTTCGTCTCTCGCTCCGAATTAACCGCGTCCGTTAGCAATGCTATATCTTCACGCTCCAATATAGGCAGGCCGTAATCATGTGCCATTTCTCTCGCGCGATTATCAATAGAGACGATTAATGTGCGGCGCCCGTGTTGGAGGGCCCTGATTCCTCCATGTAGACGAGTCCCGACATATTCAATATCTTCAACCTTGTCAAGAATGGCATCATAGGCAGCGAGCGTTGGGGGAATTAAACTGCAGCGGCCATCTAACGATAATGCATTAATGTAATTAAGGTCACCATTTCCCTGAAGCCAAATATAAACTTCCTCGTGAGTTGCAAGCAGCTGCTCAATCATTGAGCGATCCTTTTCAGGCTCACGTCGATAGTCCGTCAATGTCGTTATTACTCGTGAAGCAGGGTACGACGGAATTGACGAACAGAACTCAGGGGTTAATTGCCACAATGTAGCACAACCTGTATTTATTACATTCTTTATCCCAATTGATTCAAGCATAGACTTTGTATATTCATCTCTAACAGAATGCAGAATATTATTCGACAAAAGCCTTCGAAATAATATCTTCGAATACGGACCCACGCTCCGGCCATAGTTCTGCCAACCACAACCGACTAATACCAAGTTATTAACTTGCAAGGAATCTAAGATTGATACATCCCACTGCCTGAATCCAAACAACATGCCAGATTTAAGCAAATTCGACCCAAGGATAAATCCGGCGAAGCTGCCCCTGAGATACCTCCTATACAGAAAAGAAGTTCTTTGATGTGTCGAAAGACGCACTACAAACTTATCTTTGAAATACGGGTCTAGGTACCGCCGCGCGCTGTCAGAAATGATTTCGTCTCCTACGTTCAAGGTCCCACACCCAGGGTCGTAATACAAGACCTGATTATCGTGCCGATTCCCAAGTATTGACAGCATTGGTCAAACTCCTGCCTTCCGCGAGGGTCGATGTGCAAGGTGGGGTCGAGTTGTTTCCTTACATTCGCGGCCAATCGTGATTGCCATGCCAAAGAAAAGCATCGGAATCCATACGTTTCCGGTAAACTGGAGGACGTGTACAGATACTCCACTAATCAGGACTTGCATTAATAGGGTAATAACATAGTAAGCTTTCGTCGAATCTATTCGACTCAATTTACGTATTGAATTGAAGGTATATAATAATAGATACATAAAGCACGCTAATCCTATAACACCTGTATTGTATAGAAGCCCAACATATAACGAGTGCGCACCGTATTCAGACCCATTTACGACTACAATATCTCCAGTCAAATCAAATCCAAGCAACTGTGCGCCCAGTCCCCCACTGGAAATGCGACTGAATAAGTCGTCCCAGATAGCGTTTCTCCCTTGCGTGTTGGCCGCATCGAATAAATCGGAAAGCGAGTCGAATTGAATTCCAACGTAACCCATATCTTGAAAAATGCCCGTTGAGAAAATCCAGTTTAAGAGATACAGTGCGCCTAAGATTCCGACCAAACCATAGATTGCCAGCTTAACAGTAATTCTTATATTAAGTCGATAAGTTATGTATAGTCCACCGGTTAGTAGTAGAATAATATAATAGGCTCTTGCATTACTTGCAACAATTAGTAATGAACATATTATAATATATATAATCTTAATGACTGGTTGATTTATATAATATAAACCGGTAATTAGCACTAGACTCATTGCCGAAGCAAGATCTGTTTTGAAATAGTATAGACCAGAGAAAGTATTGGCATCTCCCCACGTCTGGAAACCTGCCCCAGACACAAAAGTCGCAGCGTTCAAAACCAGAACGACAATTGATGCAATTAGAGCGCCCTTAACCGCTTCGTTAAATGATTCGCTACTCTCTCTTCCTAGAAAATAGAGTATTATCGCTGATGCCATTTTGAAAAATACAACTGCTCCGTCGACGCTCTTTGAAAATGAAAACGTGAGGAGTGTTAGCAGAAGCACGGAAGCTGCGTCTGGTAAGCCGTACGAAACCCGGGACTGCGGGAGATGCAGCCCCAATATTACTAGTGCAAACCCGAGAAGCAGCATGTCCAAAACCGGAAACTGCCAAAACATATCTGCCAGTATTTTCAGGCAAACTAATACGAAAACTGCCTTGTTTAATAGATTATTACTTGTTGCTACGCCTAGTCCTCTGTGCATTTCCTTTTCCTAATTTCGGCAAGCGCCTCTGACAGCCCTTCTACACTTAGGCCCAATGAGCTGTGAACAGTCTCGCAGCACCCGCCAGTGTTATAGGTAATAACAAATGTACCGCAGGCCACAGCCTCAAGGTTTACAGTTGGGAAGTTATCCTCACGCGTGGGGTTGAAGAAAAGGTCAGCCGCAGAATAAATCCCGGCAAGCTCCTGCGGTGATGACGTTCTCTCGAATCCAATAATATGCTCCGGAAGAGCCTTGATTTGCTTTTTGGAAAGACCGACGAGGATAATCGCGTAACGATCGTCGAGTTCTGAAGCCAGGCGCACAAAATCGCTGAGACCCTTGCGCTCCGTCCAAGGGGACGCAACGCCGAGAATCATAAAGCGCTTGCCAATGCCATAACGCTCACGAAAATCACTTGGAGTAGGTTTGAAAACGTTCCTGTCCACCGTGTTGTGGCGCACTTCGACTGGGTAATTCTTGAGGAAGCTCTCTTTGACTAGATCTCCGAGCCAACGCGAAGGCGTAATAAGGATCATTCGCTCCGGAGGAATACTCGTAAAAATACGTCTCTTATCTTCATAATTCTTCGCACAGCCACCCTTACAGAAGGTCTTGGGATAAGTGTCTAGTTGCGGACAGGGCTCCATAAGAGCGCAGTGGGACTGCCATTGAGAACAGTTTATGTAAGAGAAATACGCGCAGTGGCCCGTAAACGCCCAGCAGTCATGGAGGGTCCATCTGATCTGACAATGGTGCTCAGACAGCCAAGAAAACAGCATCTCCACGTTAATCCAGTACCCATGAATATTGTGCAGGTGCACAACATCAGGATTTGTTTTATCTAGTATTTTGATTAGTTTTGCAGTATCTCGCTTAGAGTAGAAACCCATTCGGTCAAAGAGACGCGTCTTGACACCATGCGAAAGATAGCCCAGCTTAGTTGCGCAACACTGTTCGTGATCATTTACCGTCTTATGACGCCTACCCCAAAAGATATACGAATCGACACCTCGCGCGGATAGATCGCGATGTAAATTGCGCATTATGGTGCCAGTTGACCCATTGTAAAAACTGTTCAACTGAACATATCTCAGCGGACGATCCAGCTCTCCCGCCAACGCAAGTGCTTCATCTACAAGTGCGTCCGTCGTCAGCGTCTCGTCAAGCGCGCTCACAGAGTTTTCCTCCACACCATTCGATCAACGATACCGGTGTAGGACTGGATAATCTTCACGACCTTGGTGGACACGTTCTCGTCGGCGTAATCGGGAACGGGCGCCGCCGGGTAGCTGCCCTCCGCGTCGAGGGCCACCGCCGTCCGCACCGCGTTCAGGAGCCCATGCTCGTCGATGCCCGCGAGCGTGAAGCAGCCCCTGTCGAGTGCCTCCGGTCGCTCCGTCGAGGTGCGGATGCACACCGCCGGGAACGGGCGGCCGATTGAGGCGAAGAAGCTCGACTCCTCGGGCAGGGTGCCGGAGTCGGAGACCACGCAGAAGGCGTTGGACTGCAGGCGGTTGTAGTCGTGGAAGCCCATGGGCTCGTGCGTGCGGACGAGCGGGTGGAGCTCGAAGCCGGTGGCCTCCAGGCGCTTGCGGCTGCGCGGGTGGCAGCTGTAGAGAATCGGCTTGCCATACTCCTCCGCGAGCGCGTTGATGGCGCCGAAGAGCGAGCGGAAGTTGGCCTCCGTGTCGATGTTCTCCTCGCGGTGGGCGGAGAGCAGGAAGTAGCCGCCTGGCTCCAGCCCCTCGCGGTCGAGCACGTCCGACGCGTCTATCTTCTCCAGGTTCGCGCGCAGCACCTCGGCCATGGGCGAGCCCGTCACGTAGGTGCGCTCGGGGGCGCAGCCGGTGGCGGCGAGGTAGCGCCTGGCGTGCTCGGAGTAGGCGAGGTTCACGTCGGAGATCACGTCGACGATGCGGCGGTTGGTCTCCTCCGGCAGGCACTCGTCCTTGCAGCGGTTGCCCGCCTCCATGTGGAAGATGGGGACGTGCAGGCGCTTTGCGGGGATTGCCGAGAGGCACGAGTTGGTGTCGCCCAGCACGAGCAGGGCGTCCGGCTTGACCAGCGCCATGAGCTTGTAGGAGGCGTCGATGATGTTGCCGATGGTCGAGCCCAGGTCCTCCCCCACCGCGTCCATGTAGACGTCCGGGTCGTCGAGCGAGAGGTCACGGAAGAAGATGCCGTTCAGCGTGTAGTCGTAGTTCTGCCCCGTGTGTGCGAGCAGGCAGTCGAAGTGGCGACGGCACTTCTTGATGACCTCCGAGAGGCGGATTATCTCCGGGCGCGTCCCCACGATGATGAGGAGCTTGAGGCGGCCGTCGTTCTTGAATGAAATGTCAGAGTAGTCGGTCTTTAGAGGCATTCTCAAACCTCCTCATAGTAAGTGTCGGGTTTCTCAGAATCGAACGTCTCATTCGCCCACATGACGGTAACGAGATCCTTGGCATCAGAGAGATTCGTAATGCTGTGCGTCATTCCAGGAGCCATCTCGACCACGGTCGGGACGTCGCCACTTACGCGGTACTCATCGACGGGGTAGGGAGCACCACTCGAATCGAGGCCAATTCTTCGCAGCCGAATCAACGCCTCGCCGGAAACGACCAGGAACTTCTCCCACTTAGTGTGATGCCAGTGATTACCCTTCGTCACTCCGGGCCTTGACACGTTAATCGAGATTTGTCCGCGATTGGAAGTTCTCAGAAACTCCGTAAACGACCCCCGCTCGTCACTATTGGCAAGCAGTGGATACGCCAACGAGCCCGCGTCGTAGTAGCTTAAAAACGTTGCGTATAGCTTCTTGGAAAAGCTGCCGTCAGCCTGGCTCGGCACCGAGAGATTTTCGCGCGCGTCGCGGAAACCCTCCAGTAGCTCAATAATCTGACCTAGCGTAACCCTATCGGTGGGGCCTGCGACACAGGCACCGCCATCGCTCCGTTCGACATTGCCCAGCAGCAGCTCGAGCATGCACGAGACCAAATCATCGATGTACAGCAGCTCCAGCTCAACGGACGGATCGTTTACCTTGAAATCGCGACCGTTGGCAATTGCGTCACAAAACGTCGCAACAGCGGAGTTGTAGTTAGGGCGACACCACTTGCCATAGAGATTGGGAAACCGATAGATGAACACGGGCGCGCCCGTTCGCTCCGAATACTCACGGAAGAGCCTCTCACCTGCAAGCTTTGACTCGCCGTAGGCAGAACCCGCATAACGACCCTCGAGAGAGGCCTGTACGCTCGAAGAGAGCATAACGGGACACCTGTTGCCGTGGTGCTCAAGGAGTCCCAGCAGCTCGGATGCGAACCCGAAATTGCCCTTCATAAAGTCGGCCGGGTCCTCGGGGCGATTGACGCCGGCAAGGTTGAATACGAAATCGGCCTGTGCACAGTAGAGTGAGAGCTCCTCACGTGGAGTCTCCACATCACACTCGTAAACAGTGAGCGGAAGCAGTCCTCGGTACTTTTCACGACGATCCTTGCCGTCACGAATGCTCTTCAGCGACTCGCAGAGGTTGCGCCCAACGAACCCATTGGCGCCAGTAACGAGGACCCTCACTACTGGACCGCCTCGCTCTCGCGACCCTCGAGGGCAAGCTGGACGTACTCGGCGGTCTTAATCTTTTCGACCGTCCCCGCGATGTCGAGGCGCCTCGTGTTGTGCGAGGTATACGCCTCGTCGGCCTGCGTCTCCACCTCACCGTCGACGACGAAATTGTCGTAGTTGAGATCGCGCGAGTCGGAGCGCACGCGGTAGTACCCGCCCATGTCCTCGGCACGAAGCCTCTCCTCGCGAGTCATAAGCGTCTCGAAGAGCTTCTCGCCGTGGCGCGTCCCGATGACCTGGATGCCAGTACGCCCAAAGAGCTCTTGGACAGCCTCAGCAAGGTCACCAATTGTGGACGCCGGCGACTTCTGGATGAAGAGGTCGCCAGGCTCCGCGTGCTCGAAAGCAAACTGCACGAGATCAACCGCCTCATCGAGGTTCATGAGGAAACGCGTCATCTTAGGGTCAGTGACAGTGAGAGGCTCGCCGTGGCGAATGCGGTCGATGAACAGGGGAATGACCGACCCTCTCGAGCACATGACGTTGCCGTAGCGCGTGCAACAGATGGTGGTACGGCCAGCGCCCGTGCGCGCGTTGGCGTAGATAATCGACTCCATCATCGCCTTAGACTTGCCCATAGCGTTGATGGGGTAGGCGGCCTTGTCCGTAGAGAGGCAGACCACGCGCCCCACGCCCTCAGCGATAGCGGCGTGCAAAACGTTATCGGTGCCGATGACGTTGGTGCGCACCGCCTCCATCGGGAAGAATTCGCAAGAGGGCACCTGCTTGAGCGCGGCTGCATGGAACACGTAATCCACGCCATGCATGGCGTCGCGCACAGACTGGGCGTCTCGCACATCACCAATGAAGAAGCGAACCTTGCCCGCAAGCTCGGGGTTCTTCTCCTGGAGGCGGTGACGCATATCGTCCTGCTTCTTCTCGTCACGCGAGAAAATCCTAATTTCTCCGATATCGCTCTTCAGGAAATGTTTGAGCACGGTGTTTCCGAAGCTGCCCGTGCCCCCCGTAATCATGAGGGTCTTACCGTCGAAAGCGCTGTTGGACATTAGGCGGCTTCCTTTCGTCTCTTGCCAGTAATTTGATATGCAATGAACTTCGAATTGGTCACGAAATACCTTTTGAACAGCCTCTTAGGCTCTTGGATGAGTCGATAAAGCCACTCGAGGCCAATGTTCTGGACCCATAGGGGCGCCTCGGGAGTTATTCCAGCAAGGATGTTGAATGCGCCTCCGACACCGACCATGAGCGCGCCGGCTTTCCCCCTAAGGCGGCTCATGAGCAACTCCTGTCGAGGTGCTCCAATAGCAACCCACATGAAATCGGCGCCGGAAGCATTCACCCGCATCGCGAGCTCGTCAACCTCATCGTCTGACAGCTCACGGAATATCGAAGGCTCATATCCGGCAATCTCCAGACCGGGATATTCTCCTCGGATGGCCTCCACCAACGCGGAAAGGTTCTCGGCTGTATTCCCATAGAAGAAGTGGCTCCACCCACGCTCTGCCGACATCTGAAGAATCTCTCGCATTAGGTCAGGGCCCGTAACGCGATCCATTGACCCAATGCTTCTCCTCCCCACCACGGAAAGAGGCTTTCCATCGGGAACGGACATGACGGATCCTGCTTGAACCTTCCAGTACTCGGGGTCGTCATGTGCCATGACACACGTATGTGCGTTCGAGACACAGATGTACTCACCGCGCATTTCATCTAGATGAGACTGAATGAAACCCAGGCACTCGTGCATATTTGTTGCGGTAATCGGCACGCCTATTACGTCAACGCGAGCAAGCTCGGGGTAGGCCGAAAGTGGACGCATCAAGCCGCACCATCCCCGGTAAAGACGACTTTCACGGTCTTGAAAATGAGCCCGAGGTCATACAGAAACCCTCGGTTCTGGATGTAATCGAGGTCAAGATCGACCATGTCAGCGAAGTCGAGGTCGTTTCGCCCGCTCACCTGCCAGGGGCCGGTAAGGCCTGGCTTGACGGCAAGCCGTCCGAAATCGCGTTGCACATATTCCGGAATCTCCCTCGGCAGCGGCGGTCTCGGACCCACGACGCTCATGTGACCCAAGAACACGTTCACGAACTGCGGGAACTCGTCAATCGAATGCTTGCGGATGAAGTGCCCGATCTTCGTGACGCGAGGATCGTCCTTCATCTTGAACATCGCGCCCTTGATCTCGTTCTTGTCGAGAAGCTCCGCCAGACGCTCGTCGGCATCCTTGTACATGCTCCGGAACTTCCACATGCGGAACGTCGTGAGGCGCCCGTCCTTGTCCAGCCGGCCCATGCGCTCCTGGCTGTAGAACGGGTTGCCCGGGCTCTCCAGACGGATGGCAGCCGCCAGCACGGCGGAGGGAATCGCCGCCACCGCGATTACGCACCCGGAGAACACGATGTCGAAGGCACGCTTGAAGAAGCGATACGCCGGCCTACCCAGCTCGGGGTAGACGCCCACGAAGTCCCCCGCGTGGGCGACCGGCATAGAAGACGACGCAGGCAGAGCCGCGTCTTCATCTCCTGCAACGTTATTTCGATCGCATTCAGTTACCGAAAACATGGCTTCACTCGGCATGGGTGTCATGAGCGATGCGGTTCCAAGCTGTGGAGTCGCCCTACAATCAACATCTCACTTACTCTTTCTGACAATCTCAAGTCCCACCTTGATCGTCTTGCGTCTGCCAAACATACGCATGTCCAGGTAGGCTGCTCGCTTGTGTCGGTCGATCTTGCCGATCTGTGCCTCGTGGCCCTTGAGGGGGCCCTCGGTCACAATCACCCGGTCGCCCTCTATCACGCCCACGCTCTTCTCCAGAACCTTGGAGACGGGTGCCAAAAGCGCCTCTAGCCAGGCGACCTCTTCGCTGCTCAGGGGGATGATCCTCTCGTCGCTCTTGCCAAGGAGCCTCGTGAACGCCGGGACGCTGCCCAGGCGCTCGGACACCCACTGGATCTGGTTGGACCGCACAAAGACGTAGCCCGGGAAGAGCGTCTCCGTGACGCTCACCCACTCTCCGTCAACGTGCCTGAAGACCTCTCTGCGCGGAATGAAGCACTCCCCCACCAGCTCGCCCAGAAGGCGTGTGATAAGGTCTCGCGCATGGGTCTCCCTGCCACCGGTGACCTGGATGACATACATGTGCATGGCTTCCTCCAAGCAGACTCCAGGGCCCCTCTCGGCGCTGGCTCGGCGGGCGCGCGGCGCAATAGCGCCATGGCTTCGCCAAAAGCCTTAGGGGCCTACAAGAATTCGACGATATTCATCCCCCGCAAGCTACCGACAACGCGCCCTAGGCGACGATTGCCTACCTGCGAATATGCGCGAGCCCGTCGTAACGGGCCCGGAGGCCTGAGCCTCCTTCGCCGCCCTCACGCCCTACATGAGCGCGGCGAAGGGGGTTCCGGCAGCTACGCCACCTTCATGTGCGCCCCCCTCGTCGGATACTCCTTCGCCACCGCCGCAAGGTACGCGTAGTGCTCCGGCCGGTGCGCGTCGCTCGCGATGAAGCGGTAGAGCATCTGGTCGAAGAGCTTCTTGGCCGGCTTCTTCTCCTTGCCAAAGCGTCCGCCGGCCACAAAGTCGGCCGAGGCCTGGAGCTTGCAGCCCATGCGCACCAGGCGCACCGCGATGTCGGTGTTCTGCTGGATGGCGCGGTAGCGCTCCGGGTGGGCGATGATCACGTCCAGGCCCAGGCCCTGGAGCTCAAAGATGGTGCGCTCGTAGTCCTGGAAGTCCGTCTCCGTGCAGTGCGTGTCAAGCTCCAGCAGGAACTCGCGCCCGCCCTCGAAGGCAAGGTACGGGGCCCACTCCTCCACGCCAAGCTCCATAAGCTTGGTATGCGCCACCTCAAAGCCCATCGTAAGGGGGAACCCCCCTGCATGAGCCCGGAGCTCCTCGAAGGCCTCGCGCATGGCGTGATAGTCGAAGTAGGGGTCCCGGCAGTGCGGCGTGCAGACGATGCTCGTCACGCCCGCCTCACGGGCGGCCTCGAGCATCTCAAGGCTCATGTCAAGGTCGCGTGCGCCGTCGTCGACGCCCGGGAGTATGTGGCAGTGCATGTCCCTCACAGGACGCCACCTCCTACTCGTCCTCGTACGGACGCGGACGATAGTTGGTGCCGGCGAGGAATTGTGCCGTAGATTCCGGGCTCACGCGCTGCTGTGTGGGGATGGGGCGAATGTTGGGCGTGGCGGTGCGGGACGCAGGCTGCGCGGCGGGACGCGCCTGCTGCGCCGCGGGCCGCTGCTGTACCGGTGCCGGGGCCGGCTGGGGCACGGGGGCCGGGTCCAACGTGGGAGCGGAGTCGTGGCGGTGGCCCCGCTTCTTCTTGCCATCCTTGGTGTAGTAGCTGTAGTAGTAGTCGCTCTTCTCGTTCTCGCAGTAGTTCATGACGGCGCCGATGACGTTGGCACCCGCCTTCTTGAGCTGCTCGTAGGAAGAGGTAAGCTCGTCGCGACGCACAAAGTTTTGACGCACAACAAGAAGCGTAGCGTCAACGACGGTAGAGAGCACCGCGGCGTCCACGAAGGCGGAGAGCGGCGGGGTGTCAAAGATTACGAAGGAGTACTCGGAGCGCACCTGCTCCACGAACTGCTTGAAGCGGCGAGAGGAAAGGATATCCACCGGGTTGGGGATGTGCGGCTCGCAGTCAAGGAAGTGGAGTGTGCGTACTGAGGTCTCCACCACGGCGTCCGAAAGGGCCGTCTGACCCGAGAGGACGGAGTAGATACCGTGACGAGCGTGCAGACCAAGGGCCCCGGCGAGGGTGCGGCGGCGCATGTCACACTCCACCAGAAGAACGCGCTGACCGTTGGACGCCATGGCCTGGGCGAGTGCGATGGCGATGGTCGACTTGCCCTCGTTGGGTACGGACGAGGTGATTGTGAGCGTGCTCACGGGGTTGTCCACCGAGGCAAAGCGAATGTTGGTGGCAAGCGTCTTGATGGAGTTCTGCAGGAAGACGCGGTCGGAGCTCTCCTTTGCCACGGCTACATCCCACCCTTCATGGCCGGGACGCGGCCGATCACGGGGATGCCGAGGAGCTCCTCGACCTCCTCCTGTCCACGAACCTTGGTGTTGAGCATGTCGGCCACAACCACAATGGCCACGGCAAGGAAGAGCCCTGCCATAAAGGCGACGACCACGTAGAGTGGGCGCTTGGGACCGCTCGGGACCTTGGGGGCCTGGGCCTGGTCGATGGCGTTGACGCTCTCCACGCTCATGACGTCACGTGCGATGCTCGAGACGTTCTCAACCATCGAGTTGGCGATGTCGGCCGCCCTCTGGGCATCCGGACCGGTCACGGAGAGGGTGATGACGCGCGAGGTGGTCTCGTTGGTCACGGAGACGTCGTAGCCCTTGAGATCCTCGAGCCCGAGATCCTTTGCCGTCTCGTTCACCACGCGGTCACTCTTGAGGAGCGTGGCCACGTCGTTGGAAATCATCTGCGAGGCGGAGAGGTCACTCGAGAGCGTGGAGCTGCTTCCCGAGTCCTCCCGCTGGGCAAGCACATACATACTTGTGGTGGCGGTGTAGGTATCCGCCATGAAGAGGGCACTGTAGGCGCCCACGACAAGGGCACACGCAACTGGCAGCGCAATCACGAGCCTGAGGTGCTTCCTCAGCAGCTCGAGCAGCTCAAGCAGGGTCATCAGTCCCATTCCCCCAATGGAGCAGGGCTAGGAACCCCGCAGTCGACTCCTTTATTCAACTGTATTTATACAACAATTCCTGGAGGGGGGTACATTTCTTTTGTTAATACAAGGGCGCAGTAGCGACGAACTGTAGTGTTTATCTGCGCTAAGTTCATTCGATAGTAAGAGGGTAGCTGGTATCTTTTCACTATATCTTGATAAAAAAGCGCGGCCCCGAGGGGCCACGCAAGTTTGAAGCTATGTGGAGTGCGATAGGCGTTGGCGAGCTGGCCGCCTCCTTACCCGTGTATTCCCACCGCCGCACGAAGCTGGTCCACGCGATCAGTGCGCTCCCAGGTGAACTCGGGGAGCTCACGGCCGAAGTGCCCGTAGGCGGCCGTCTTCTCAAAGATCGGGCGACGTAGGTCGAGGTCACGGATGATGGCACCCGGGCGCAGGTCAAAGACCTTCTCCACCGCCGCCTCAATCGTGCGGTCGTCGACGGCGCCCGTCCCGAAGGTGTCCACCATCACGGAGAGCGGGTGCGAGACGCCGATGGCGTAGGCGAGCTCGATCTCGCAGCGGTGCGCGAGGCCGGCGGCCACCACGTTCTTGGCCACCCAGCGAGCCGCGTACGCGGCCGAGCGGTCCACCTTGGTGCAGTCCTTGCCGGAGAAGCAGCCGCCGCCGTGGCGACCCATGCCGCCGTAGGTGTCCACGATGATCTTGCGGCCGGTGAGGCCCGTGTCGCCCATCGGGCCGCCCACCACGAAGCGGCCGGTGGGGTTCACGTAGATCTCTGCGTCGTCCCACTTGATGCCCTCTGC
This sequence comes from uncultured Atopobiaceae bacterium, assembly GCA_944321515.1. Lineage (GTDB taxonomy): Bacteria > Actinomycetota > Coriobacteriia > Coriobacteriales > Atopobiaceae > Thermophilibacter. The sequence continues at coordinate 186,178 of CALULO010000004.1, forward strand.
ATCCAGCACCGGTGCAATCACGTGCTTGACCATGTCCGCGCGCACAACGGACATGTCCTCGACCTCCTCGGAGTGCTGCGTGGAGACGACCACGGCCGTGACCTCCACGGGGCGGTCGTCCTCGTAGCGCACGGTCACCTGGGTCTTTCCGTCCGGGCGCAGGTAGGGCACCGTGCCGTCCTTGCGCACCGCGGCCAGGCGCTCGGCCATGCGGGAGGCCAGGTAGTGCGGCATCGGCATGAGGACGGAGGTCTCGTCGGTGGCGTAGCCGAACATCATGCCCTGGTCACCGGCGCCGACGAGGTCAAGCGGGTCGGTGGTGCGGCCGGCCTGCGCGTCGTAGGACTCGTCTACGCCCGCCGCGATGTCCGGGCTCTGCTCGTGGATGAGGTTGAGCACGCCGCAGGTGTCGCAGTCAAAGCCGTACTTGGCGCGGTCGTAGCCGATGCGGCGGATGACCTCGCGCGCGATCTTCTGGACGTCAACGTAGGCCTCGGTACGGATCTCGCCGGCCACGATCACGGTGCCGGTGGTGACGAAGGTCTCGCACGCGCAGCGCACGTTGTCGACGCTGGCGGGCACGCCCGAGGGCGAGACGTACCCCTTGGCCTCGAGCTCCGCCTCCTTGGCGAGAAGGGCGTCGAGGATGGCGTCGGAGATCTGGTCGCAGATCTTGTCCGGGTGACCCTCCGTCACGCTCTCGGAGGTGAAGAGGTAGCTGCGGGACGAGGTGGAACGATGGGGTGAAGACATGTCGGTCCTTCTTTCGCTTTCGGGGCGGCCGTTGCCATTCCGCCCCTCCCGATACAAATGCCTAGTGATGATACCCAAATGCCGCGGCGCCGACGCCGCGCCCGCACGTCAGCATGGCAACCACACGTTCCGGCGCGGGCAGGAGGGTGGCGGGCTCTTCTCGCCGGTTCTTCTCGCCATGCGGAACCGCGCGCGAAGGCATACTCGGCAGGCGCGAGAGGCGAGAAGCGGGCGCCCTCCTCGCCTTCGAGCATGCCGTATGTACCAGCATGCCCATATGCACGGAATCGGTCGCTGAAGATGAGAAGCCGTGCGCCGAGGCATGCTCGGCGACGGCATGGCAGCGACACCGGCCGTCGCGCCCGTAGGTCAGCCGAGAAAGACGGCGCGGCCGCGCTCCGTGCCCACGCCGGAGAGCGCGAGGTCCAGAATCCTTTGGGTGAGCGCCTCGACGCTCTCGGGCGCCCCGTCGGGCGCGACGTGCTCGAAGACCAGGAAGGCGCCGGCCACCGCGGCCGCGGCAAGGCGGCTGTCGGCGTCCTCGCGGACGAGCCCCTCCCCCTTGGCACGCTCGATCTGGGCCATGAGGATGGCGAGGACGCGCGCGAGCCGCGGACCCTCCACGGCCGCGGCGCCCGTCGCGCCCGACCCGGAGTCGAGCATCGCGAGCATGAGGGGGCCGCCGGGGCGCAGGGCCTCGGCGAGCGCGCGCACGAGCCCGAGAATCGAGTCGGCCGCCGAGGGGGCCTGCGCCACGACGCGCTCCACGGCGTCGACGAGCGCCTCGACCGAGCGGTCCAGCACGGCGCGGACGAGCTCGCCCTTGTCGGCGAAGTAGTAGTAGAGCGAGCCCTTCGACATCTCGCAGCGGGCCGAGACCTCCATCATCTGGAAGTCCGTGCCGCCGCGCTCCACCATGAGCTCCGCCGCGGCCGCCATGATCTTCTCGCGCGTCACCGCGCTCTTGGGCGTTGCCGTGCCGGACCTTGCCGCCATGTCCTTCTCCGTTCCCTCGTGCCGCGCCGCGGGGTGCTACCGTGCCGCGCCGCGGGGCGCAGTCGTACCAACGCGTCAATCTTAGCATCTGTTCAGCTGTTTTGAACTTGACTCAAAATTATTGGACTCCTGAATAAAACTCGCCCCGCGGGGTACCTCTTGAGCCATTGAACGCGTAACACGTCTCGCTCAAGGGAGCTCTCATGAGAACCATCGCGCGCATCCTCGGCCGCGACCTCAAGCGCCTGGTGTCAAGCCCCGTCGCCCTGGTGGTTGCGGTCGGGGTCTGCCTCGTCCCCGCGCTCTACGCGTGGGTGAACATCCTGGCCAACTGGGACCCGTACCAGAACACCTCCACCGTGCCCGTGGCCGTTGTCGTGGAGGACAAAGGCGCCGAGGTCCCCGGCATGGGAGAGGTCAACGCCGGCGACATGGTAAGGGAGAGGCTCGAGGAGAACCACCAGCTCGGGTGGACCTTCGTGGACCAGGACGAGGCGCTCGAGGGCGTCCGCGCCGGCCGCTACTACGCCGCCTTTGTTATACCGCCCGACTTCACCTCGACCCTCGCGGGCGTGCTGGACGGCCACCCCACGCAGGCCCGCATTGGCTACTACGTCAACGAGAAGGCCAACGCGGTGGCGCCCAAGGTGACGGACACGGGGGCGACCACGCTCGAGGACCAGATCGCCGGGCAGTTTGTGTCGCTCGCCGGTAAGACCGTCACGCAGAGGCTCCAGGGCGCGGTGGGGTCCGCCGCGGGGGACGTCGACGGGGCGAGGTCGTCCGCGCTGAGGAGCCTCCGCGCCACGCAGGGGCGCCTCGACGACCTGGCGGACTCCCTCGAGGGCGCGGACGGGACCGTGGGTGCGGCCCGCGAGGCCGTGGGCCGCGCGCGTGAGACGCTCTCCGCCACGGCGGACGCGGCGGGAGGGCTCGCCTCGTCGATGGACTCCGTGCTCGGGTCGCTCGCCGGCGCGCGCGAGGGGCTGCGCTCCTTTGCCCGCGGCCTTGATGACAGGCTGGGCGAGGGCGCCTCCGCGATCTCCGGACTGTCCTCGACGGCGAGCCAGGACATCGGCCGCATCGCCGGGGACGTGGGCTGGGCGCAGGGGCGCCTCGACGCGGCGCTCTCGCGCCTGCGGGCGGCAAACGACGACGTGACGGGCATGGCGGAGTCGCTCGGGGCGGCGCGCGACGAGGTCGCCTCCCTCGAGCCTGCCGACGACGCGCAGCGCGCCCTCCAGCAGCAGGTGGTCTCCGCGCTCGACGAGCAGGTGTCGCTTCTCGAGGGGCTTGCCAGCGGACAGACCTCCGCCCTCGACGAGCTCCAGGGGATAAGCAACGAGGTGAGCGACGGGGCCAAGAGCGTGGACGGGCTCGCCACCTCGGTGAACGACGCCGTCCAGGCGGGCACGGGCTCGATCGACGCCCTGCGGACGGACCTCGCCACGGGCGCGGCGCCCGAGCTCTCCTCCGCGCTCGACACCCTCGCGGACGCGGGCGGTCGCCTTGCCGGCGGAACCGGCTCGCTCGTGCCGATGATCGAGCAGGCGGACGCCGGGTTGGCCCAGCTCGACGCGCTTCTCACCCAGAGCCAGTCAACCCTGGCGGACACCGCCGACTCCCTGAGGGGCTCCGCCGATCGCATGGGCGCGCTGGCAGACGACCTCGCCGCCGTGCAGAGCGCCCGTGCCCTGCCCGCCATGGGCGACGTCCTCTCCCTCGACCCCACCTCCACGGGCGCGGCGCTGGGCTCGCCGGTCCAGATGGTCGACGAGCCGGTGTTCCCCGTTGCCAACTACGGCTCCGGGGTGGCGCCGTTCTACACCAACCTCGCGCTGTGGGTGGGCGGCTTCGTGCTCGTGGCCATCTACAAGCTGGAGGTGGACCGCGAGGGCCTGGGCGACGAATCGGGCGACGTCGAGGTCACGCCCACGCAGGCCTTCTTTGGGCGCTGGCTCCTGCTCGCCCTCCTGGGCCAGGTGCAGGCCCTGACGTGCTGCGTGGGCGACCTGGCACTCGGCGTCCAGTGCGTCTCCCCCGTTGCGTTTGTGCTCGCGGGCATGGCGGCGTCGCTGGTCTACGTGCTCGTGGTCTACTCGCTCGCCGTGGCGCTCAAGCACGTTGGCAAGGCGCTCGCGGTGCTGCTGGTGGTGCTGCAGATCCCCGGGGCGTCCGGCCTCTACCCCATCCAGATGCAGCCCGCCTTCTTCCGAGCGCTGGGGCCGTGGCTCCCCTTCACCTACGGGATCGGCGCCATGCGCGAGGCGGTGGCGGGCTTCTATGGCACAAACTATGCGCGCGACCTCGCCGTCCTTGCGCTCTTTGCCGTTCCCGCGCTGCTTCTGGGCGTGGTCGCCAGAAGGCGGCTCCTTGGGGCAAACGCGCTCTTTGACCGCAAGATGGCCCAGACGGACCTCCTTGTGACCGAGCGCGACGGCGAGAAGGACGCCGGGCGCCTGGCGCTCCTGGTGGACGCGCTCGCCTCCTCCCCCGCCCACCGCGAGGCGTTCCTGGCCCGGGCCGCACGCTTTGAGCTGGCGTACCCGCGCCGCGTGCGGCGCGGGGTCGTGACGCTGCTGGCCGTGCCGCTGGTCCTTCTCGCCCTGCTCTTTGCCCACCCGGCAAAGCTGTTGCTGCTGAGCCTGTGGGTGGTCTCCCTGGTTGCCGCGAGCGCGTACCTCATCTGGCTGGAGTACGTGCACGAGCGGCTGGCGGAGCGCGCCGGGCTGGCACGGATGGACAGAGACGAGCTGGTCGCGCTGGCCGAGGACGCCGCGCGGGCCGAGAAGGGAGGCGAGGCGCGATGAGAGGGGTCTGGGAGCTTGTGCGCCGCGACGCGCGTCACGTGCGGGCCAACGCCATCGCACTAGTGGTCTTTGTGGGAATCGTCGCCGTGCCGTCCTTCTACGCGTGGTTCAACATCGCGGGCAGCTGGGACCCGTACGGCAACACGGGCAACATCCGCGTGGCCGTTGCCAACGAGGACGAGGGCTACTCCGGGGAGCTGGTGCCCCTGACCGTCAACATGGGCGAGCGCGTGGTGGCCGAGCTGCAGGGTTCCGATTCCATTGGGTACGTGGTCACCTCGGAGGCCGACGCCGTCGAGGGCGTGCGCTCGGGCGAGTACTACGCGGCCGTGGTGATTCCGCCGGACTTCTCGCGCGACATGATGACCACCTTCTCCGCCGATCCCGTCCGTGCCGAGGTGCGCTTCTACCAGAACGAGAAGGCAAACGCCATCGCCACCATAGTCACCGACAAGGCGTCCTCGGCCGTGATGGCGCAGATCGACTCCGGATTTGCCGAGGCGGTGAGCGCCGTTGGCGCGGGCGCCCTCAAGGAGCTGGGCTCCGCGCTCGACGACGACGCGGTGACGGGCCTCGCGGCGCGCCTCGACGCCGCGGTGACGGACTCCGCCGACGCGCTCTCCGGAACGGCGGGCTCCGTGAGGGACTTCGCGGACCTGCTCGAGTCGACGCGCGGGCTTCTGGGCAGCGGCGCGGGGGTGGCCGACGCGGCGCTCTCCCCCACGGCGGACGCCGGCGAGGTGCTCGGCGAGACGGCGTCGGGCCTTGCGGGGGCCGGGTCGGCGATAGACGACGCAGAGACGTCCGTGGCCGGCGCGCTCGAGTCCGCGGGCGCGGGGCTCGACGGAGTGGACGCAGCGATAGACGATGCACTCGACGTCGCGGGCGCGCAGGAGGCAAGGATCCAGAAGGGCCTCTCCGCCGCGCGGGACGCCGTAGGCGAGCAGATCGATGCGCTCGAGCGGCTGGACGGCGCGCTTGGGGAGCAGCTCGACCTCATGCGCGAACTCGAGGGGACGCTTCCCGAGGGCAGCCCCGTGCGCGAGGGGCTCGGCAGCGCGATTGCGGGCGTGGGCGGTCTGCGCGACCGCGTTGACCGGGCGCTCGTTGAGCTGCGCGACCTCTCTGACGGGCTGGGCCAGACGATGGGCGACCTCGACGCCGGGGCAGCGGACGCCGAGGAGGCACGCGAGCGGCTTAAGGGCCTCGTGGACGAGGCGCGCACGGCGGTGGGCGGCGCGGGGCAGCTCTACGACGACGAGGTGCGCGGCAGCCTCGGGAACCTTGCTGGGCAGGTGGCCGAGGCCGCCGAGCAGGCGGACGCGATCGAGGGAAACCTCGCCGGGACCCTTGCGGCCGTGGGCTCCGCGGCAAAGGACGCGAGCGACGGGCTCGCCGGGGCGCGCGACGACCTCGACGAGACCGCGGACAGCCTGGACGCGGCGGCCGAGAAGCTCGATGGCCTGCACGAGCGGCTGCGCTCCGCGCTTGACTCGGGCGACGCGCGGCAAGTGAGGGAGGTTCTGGCGTCTGGCCCGGAGGGGCTCGCCGAGTTTGTGGCGGCGCCGGTCGCGGTCGAGCGCACGGCGGTGTTTCCCGTTGAGAACAACGGCTCGGCCATGGCGCCCTTCTACACGACGCTTGCCATCTGGATCGGCGGGGTGGTGCTCGCGGCGCTGGTGCGCGCGAAGCCCTCCGAGGCCGCGCTCGAGGAGACGGGCTGCTCGCACGCGCAGGCCTACGTGGGACGCCTTGCGCTCTTTGTTGTCGTGGGGCTGGCCCAGGCGGCGCTCATCTGCGGCGGAGACCTCTTCTACCTGGGAGTTCAGTGCGAGCACCCGTGGCTCATGCTGCTTGCGTGCCTGGCGTCGTCGCTCGTCTACGTCAACTTGATCTTCTCGCTCACGGCGTCCTTTGGCGACGTGGGCAAGGCCGTTGCCGTGGTGCTCATGGTGGTCCAGGTGGCCGGCTCGGGCGGCACGTTCCCGCCCGAGATGCTGCCCGCTCCGTTCCAGGCGGTCTACTCGTGGCTGCCGTTTGTGCACAGCGAGGCGGCGCTGCGGGCGGCGATGTTTGGGGTCTGGGACGGAGACTTCTGGCGCGAGCTGGGCGTTCTTCTCGCCTACCTGGTGCCGGCGCTGCTCCTTGGCCTGGTGCTGCGCCGCCCCGTGATCCGCCTGAACGAGTGGTTTGAGCACCGCCTGGAGCGCACGCGCCTCATGTGAGGCCGCGCGGACGACGCGCGGTGCCGGTGGAGCCGAGAAACCCGCTCGGTTGCGACGGACTCGCCGGGCGCGAGCCCAAAATCAGCCATGGTTGCGACGAAATCAGGGCGATCGCGTCGCAGCCACGGCGGATTCCAGGCTCATCACGGGCCACGACTGGGCATCACCGTCGCAGTCGCCGGCGATTCCAAGCTCGACGCCGGAGCACGCGTCGCCGCGCGTCGCAGTCGCCGGCAATTCCGGGCTCGCGGTTGCCGTGCGGACATCGTCGGGACGTCGCCGTCCTTCTCGCCGGCGCTGTATACTAGGTGCGTATGTGACGATAAGAACCACGGAGAGGAACCTCATGTCCGAGACCCCCGTTCGCGTGCGCTTTGCGCCCTCGCCCACCGGCAAGCTCCACGTTGGCGGCGCGCGCACCGCAATCTACAACTGGGCGTTTGCCCGCGCCAACCACGGCACCTTCATCCTGCGCATCGACGATACCGACCCCGAGCGCTCCACCGAGGAGAACACCCAGATCATCCTGCGCGCCATGCGCTGGCTGGGTCTCGACTGGGACGAGGGCCCGGAGGTGGGCGGCGACTTTGGCCCCTACAAGCAGACCGAGCGCGCCCAGATGTATCGCGACGCCGCGCAGCGCCTCTGGGATGAGGGCAAGGCCTACCCGTGCTTCTGCACGCCCGAGCAGCTGGCCGCCGACCGCGAGGCCGCGCAGGCGCGCAAGGACCCCTTCCAGGGCTACCAGCGCCGCTGCCGCGACCTCGACCCCGAGGAGGCGCGCGCCCGTATTGCCGCCGGCGAGCCCTACGTCCTGCGCATCAAGGTGCCCGAGGACCGCGGCGACGTGGTGGTGCGCGACGCGGTCCACGGCGACGTGACCTTTGCCGCCCGCGAGCTCGATGACTTTGTCATCCAGCGCACCGACGGCACGCCGACCTACAACTTCGCCACGGTCGTGGACGACGCCGCCATGGGCATCACCCACGTCATCCGCGGCGACGACCACCTCTCCAACACCCCGCGCCAGGTCATCGTCTACGAGGCCCTGGGCGCGCCGGTGCCCACCTTCGCGCACATCTCCATGATCCTGGGCGCGGACGGCAAGAAGCTCTCCAAGCGCCACGGCGCCACCAACGTGGAGGAGTACCGCGACGCGGGCTACCTCTCGGACGCCTTCGTCAACTACCTGGCGCTTCTCGGCTGGTCGCTCGACGGCGAGACCACCATCGTGCCGCGCGAGGTGCTCGCGCGCGAGTTCAGCCTCGACCACGTGTCCAAGAACCCGGCCACGTTCGACCCCAAGAAGCTCGACTGGATCCAGGCCGAGTACGTTCGCGCCATGTCGGATGACGAGTTCTGCGAGAAGATCCTGCTGCCGTCGCTCGACGCCGCGGGCGTGACGGCCGGCGACCACGGCTCCGCCTGGTGGCGCGCGCTGGCGCAGATCGTTCGGCCCCGCACCAAGATGCCGGCCGACGCCGCCGACGTGGCCGCGCCCGTCTTCGCCACTGCCGCTACGCTCTCCTACGACGAGAAGTCCGTGGCCAAGGGCCTCGCCAAGGAGGGCATGGGCGCTGTGCTGGACGCGGCGGTCGCGGCGCTCGAGGGACTCTCGGCGGACGAGTGGCTCCCAGAGCGCATCGACGCGGCGCTCGAGGGGCTGCCCGAGCAGCTCGACATGAAGAAGCGCCTGGTCTTCCAGGCCGTTCGCGTGGCCGTCTGCGGCAACATGGTCTCGCCGCCACTCGGGGAGACCATGGCGCTCGTGGGACGCGAGGACTGCCTCGCCCGCCTGGCACGCGGCCGCGAGTTCACACTGTAGGGCCGGCCACGGCAAGCCAGGCCCGCCATAGGGCCAAGAGTGTCAAACGTGCGGGGCGCGTCGCAGTCGTTTTGCGACGCGCCCCGCATTTTTGCCACACGCCCGCGCCTTTTCTGCGATGCGCCCCGCTCCTTTGCGGAAAGCGCGGCACGTTCGAGGCCTTCGTGAGGCAAATTGCGTCTCTCGTACGCGTTCGAGGCCTTCGTGAGGTGGCAAAACACGGCATATCCTAGGTTTTCCCAGACGGCGACGTGATTTGAACAAATATATTTGCTGATAGAAAGCGCGCCCAAAAATGAAGCTACCGGGCGGGCGGGCCAAACGCCACCTCACGAAGGCCTCGAACGTGCGTAAACCGCGGCGTTGACCTCACGAGGGCCTCGAACGCATCCGCCCGCACGGCGGACGACGCCTTCAGCCACGCGTCAGGCTGAGCCCGCACGCAAGACAACACGCAAAAGACTAACGTGCCGCCCCGCGCGCTGTGCGTGGGGCGGCACGAGACATCAGGACCTCAGCGGGAAGGGGCCACTGCTCAGGGGTCTACTGCTCGGTGCCCTCGCCGGCGCGCACCGCCTCGTCACCACCGGTGAGCGCCGCCTCGATCATGGCCGTGAGGCCGGCGACCATCATGTCCACGCTCATCGACGGGGTGCCCTCGCCCATGGAGAGGGTCTGCTCGGCGGCATAGGGCACGTGAACGAAGCCCCCACGCACGCCGGGGTGGCGCAGCGCGAGGCAGTGGAGCAGCTCGTAGAGGACCTCGTTGCAGCAGAACGTCCCCGCCGTGTAGGAGACAGCCGCCGGGACGCCCGCGGCACGAGCCGCGTCGACCATCGCAAAGACCGGCAGCGTGGCGAAGTAGGCGTCCGGGCCGTCGGGCTCCAGGCAACCTACGGGCTGGTTGCCGTCGTTGTCCGGAATGCGGGCGTTGGCGAAGTTGATGCCCACGAACTCGGGAGTTACATGGCTGCGCCCTCCGGCCTGCCCCACACAGAGCACAAGGTCGGGCCGCTCGGCGTCAATCGCCGCCTCCACGGCCGCCGCGTCTCTGCCAAAGGCAACCGGAATCTGCACGCGCGCTACCTCGGCACCCGCGATCTCCTGCGGTAGGCGGCTCACGGCCTCCCAGGCCGGGTTGATCGTTGCACCACCAAAGGGCTCGAAGCCCGTCACCAGAACCTTCACGTGTAGTCGAACCTCCTCGTTATCTGTCTGGAGCGTGGGACCGGCATACAGGCCCGCACGCATTCCGGTCCGCGCAAGCCGGCACGCCGGCTGGCGAGGCCCGCGCGCCGGCACACGCCCACTCGCACGCCGAACGGCACGCACTACCTACAGAGTCATGAAAATCATGTAGGCGATCTGCGCCACCAGCATGATGAGCGCGATGGGCACCTGCTTCTTGATGACGCCGTAGGAGTCCTTCATCTCAAGGATCGCCACGGGGACGATGTTGAAGTTCGCTGCCATCGGCGTCATGAGCGTGCCGCAGAAGCCGCAGGTCAGCGCCACCGAGCCGATGAGCGCCGGATCAGCGCCCAGGGAGAGCACAAACGGCGCGCCGATGCCCACCGTGAGGACCGTGATGGCGCCGTAGGCGTTGCCCATGACCATCGTGAAGATGGCCATGCCCACTGCGTAGACGATGATGCCCACCACGACGTTGCCCTCCGGAATGACCCCGGAGACCAGGTTTGAGATCACCGTGCCCACGCCGGCCGCCGTGAAGATGGAGCCAAGCGCCGCCAGCAGCACCGGCAGCATGGAGAGCGGGCCCACCGTGTCCAGCATGCGGCGCGAGTCGTCTAGGAAGACCTTGGGGCTGTTGCTGCGCGAGAAGACCATGAGCAGGACACCGCCCACCACCACGCCGAAGGTGAGGCCAACGAGCGAGCTGATCTTGGTGAACAGGGCGAAGATGAGGGCCATCACGCCGAGCGAGAGCGCCGGTGCGAAGATCTTCATCCCGATCTTGTCGTAGTTGGTCTGCATCTCGGTCTGAGTGGGCTCGCCACCCGCGCCGCGGCCCACGCGGTGGAAGATCGCGGGGATAACCATAACGATCACGAGCACGCCGACCCACGTGGACGGGACCCAGCGGCCCACCATGAAGAGCAGGCCGAGCACGCACCAGAACACGGCCGAGCCAAACCGCTTCTCGTTGGTCTTGTCGGTGAGGTTGCGCAGACCCGCGTAGATGGCCACAAGGCCGATGAGGATGTAGACGACCTCAAGCAGCTTGTCGGAGAGCGTCACGCCGGCGCTCTGGAAGAACTGGATGAACTCCCCCACGGCTACTCACCGCCCTTCCCGGCCGCGTCGTCCACGCCAGTGCCCGCAGCCGAAGCCATCTTGTCAGCCGCTGCGGCCACACGCTCGGCGGCCTCCGTCACCTTGTCCGCCGCAGCGGCAACGGCGTCGGCGGCGTCCTTCTCGCCGGAGGCCGAACCCGAGGCAGACGCGGCCGCCACAAGCTTGGCGCGCTTGCGCATGAGGCGCCGGTCGAGCACGTTGTAGTAGACGATCGCCACGATCATGGCCACCACGGCCACGGGAACCTGCACTGCGGCCAGGTCCACGAGGCTCACGTCATAGCCGAGGCCCGCGAGTGTGCCCTGGACCAAGAGGCCGCCCGAGCCGCCCACGAAGAGCACCTGACCGAAGAACCACGCCACGTTGTCGATGCCAGCCGAGATCCCCTTGAGCTCCTCGAGGTGCTTGTCGGAGATCTTGCCGTTGTCACGCTCGACGGCAGCCTGCTCCATCGGCATGACCACGGGCCGGACGAAGCCCGCCACGCCTCCGAAGTTGACGTTGAACGCGGCAAAGACCACGCGGACCACGCCGTAGGCGGAGGCGATCATACCGGCTGACGCGTTCTTGAGCTTGCGGATGAGCGCCGCAGCCGCCTGGCGCAGGCCGTTTCGCTCAAGGGTGCCCGTGATCACGAACGTCATGATGAAGATGCACATGCTCCGGTTGGACACGAAGCTCGTTCCGAGGGTGTCGAGAAACGCCGCCGGGTCCATGCCCCCCACCACGGCCGTCACGACGGCGGCAACCATGATGATGAGGATGGAGTCGAGCTTGAGGGCAAACCCGACCACGACGATGACGATTCCCAGGAGCTTGAGAAGCTCGGTAGGGTCCATTCGTCCTCCTTATCGTTGACAATGCCTGAACGCTATCCTATCCAAGCGACGTTTCGTCGCAAAAAACATGTCGAAACAGAAACACGAGCAGCGAGAAGGACGGGCCAGGCTGGCGAGAAGAACGTTGGCGCGGCGGGATCGGCGAGAGGGGCGGGGGCCGGCTGCACCGAGCCCCTCGCCCCGGCCCCTGGCGCCCCGGCGCCCCGCCTTCGCGGCGCCGGGAACGCCAGGCGCGCCCGTCAGACCCGACGCCCGATTGTCATGTTTTCTCCCAAAGCTTCTCCGCGCCGGCCACTTGCGCGAGAATGTGACAGGTGAGTTTGTCCCGCCCGCCCGTCCCCGCACTCACGCCCGAAGGAGCGCCCATGTCAGCCACGCCTCAGACCCTTGCCACGACCTCGGCCTTCGAGGTGCTCGGCCCCGTGATGGTGGGCCCGTCGTCCTCCCACACCGCTGGCGCCCTGCGTTGCGCGCGGGTGGCGGCCTCGCTCCTGGGCGGGCGCATCGTGCGCGTGCGCTTCACGCTGTGGAACTCCTTCGCCCACACGTACCGCGGCCACGGCACCGACCGCGCGCTCGTGGCCGGCATCCTCGGGCTGGACACCGACGACGAGCGCATCCGCGACGCCTTCGACCTGGCGCGCGAGGCCGGCCTCGACTTCTCCTTCGAGCCCGCCCCGGACGACGCGTCCGTCCACCCCAACACCGTTGACATCGACATGGTCGACGAGTCCGGCGCGCGCTGCCAGGTGCGCGGCGAGAGCCTCGGCGGCGGCAAGATGCGCATCAGCCGCATCGACGGCGTGGGCGTAGACATCACCGGCATCTACACCACGCTCTTCGTGGCGCACCGCGACACCCCGGGGATCCTGGCCTCCCTCACCCACCTGCTGGCGATGGCCGAGGTCAACATAGCCTTCTGCCGCACCTACCGCACCGAGCAGGGCGGACGCGCCTACTCCGTCTTCGAGACCGACGGCGCCCCGGACGACTCCGTGCTGCCGATGGTACGCCGCCTGCGAGACGTGGACTTTGCCACCTTCATCCGCGTCCCGGGCGCCACGACCGCCGCCCCCGGCGTCACCGCGACCGAGCTCTTCGACGACGGGGCGCAGCTGCTCGCCGCCTGCGAGGAGCGCGGGCTCTCCATCGGCGGCGTCATGGAGCTCCGCGAGCGCGGGATCACCGGCGCGGAGGCCGCCGAGGCGTCCATGCGGCGCGTAATCGAGGTCATGCGAGAGGAGACAACCGCACCCATCGAGCGGCCCACCCGCTCGCTCGGCGGGTTCATCGGCGGCGAGGCGCGCTCCGTGAGCGAGGGCTCCTCGCGCTGGGCGGGTGCGCTCATGGGCGAAGTCCAGACCCAGGCCGCTGCGCGCGCGATGGCGGTGCTCGAGCGCTCCGCGGCGATGGGCGTGATAGTGGCCGCGCCGACGGCGGGCTCGGCCGGCGTGGTGCCGGGCTGCGTGCTTGCCGTGGCTGACGCGGTGAGCGCCGGCGAGAAGGACGTGGCCTCGGCCCTGTGGTGCGCGGCGGCGGTCGGCCTCAACATCCAGACGCACGCCTGCGTGGCCGGCGCCGAGGGCGGATGCCAAGCCGAGGTAGGCAGCGCTGCCGCCATGGCGGCAGCGGCCCTGGTCGAGCTGCTCGGAGGCACCCCGGAGCAGGCGCTCTGCGCGTCCTCCATCGCGATCTCGAACCTGCTCGGGCTCGTGTGCGACCCGGTGGGCGGCCTCGTGGAGGTGCCCTGCCAGGCGAGAAACGCCATCGGCGTGGCGGCCGCCTTCTCCGCGGCGCAACTCGCGCTCTCCGGCGTACGCTGGCTCGTGCCGTTTGACCAGGTGGTAAACGCGATGGCCGAGGTGGGCCACGCCCTGCCGTCGCGCCTGCGCGAGACCGCCCGCGGGGGTCTTGCCACAACGCCAGCCGCCCGGGAAGCGTGCGCGCGCTGCGGCGCCTGCGCATAGTCAACAAGGCGTTTGCCGACGGACGGCGACGCCTGACGACTCGGCGTCACGTTCTTCTCGCCCCTACCGACGCCCGCCGGCCAGCCTGTGCGGCCCCTACGCCTGACAGGTCAGCGCGGTCAATCTCCGCCACGGCACCTTCGTGAAGTGCGGCCCCTACGCCTGGCGAGCCAAGGCCTCGAGCTTGGCACGGTAGGCAGCCTCGATGATCTCGCAGCAGCCCTCACGCCCGAAGGCCGCGCGGTCGACAACGAGGTTCTTGTGGTCGTGCAGGAGGCACTTGCCGGCCGAGTAGCGCTTGTAGAACAGCTCGCGCTCCCGCTGTCGCTGCCTGACGAGCCGCGCCCCCTTGGCCTTGGTGAGGCCGCGCTTGGCGCGCACGATCTCCACGCGGTCGTCGAAGGGCGCCGTGACGAGCACCGAGACCAGGTTGGGGTTGCTGCGCAGGATGTACTCGGAGAGACGTCCCACGATGATGCAGCTGCGCGAGTTCCCGAGGTCGGTAATCACGCGCGCCACCGCGTCGAAGAGCTCGTCCGAGCGGGTGCGCGCGTCCACGCGGTCGGGCAGGAAGGCGCCCGCCTCGGCCGCCGGGCGCTCGTCGTAGGCGGCGAGGTCGTCGACGGTGGCGCCCCCGCGCAGCGCCGCGCGGACCAGGATCTCGTTGTCGTAGAGGGGGATGCCGAGGCGCACGGAGAGCATCTTGCCGATCTCGTGGCCCTCGGCGCCGAAGTCGCGCGCGATGGTGATGACCACGGGGTCGACGCGGGCGAGGCGGTCCTCCTCGGGAGGCTCCGTGGCAGCGGCGCCGACGCTCGTCACCTCGCTGGCTGTTGGCTTACTGATCATGGGTCCTCCCTACTTGAGTCGAGTTGGGCAACAGGTGCGCGGGGCGGTGCGCCGGGCATGGGCAAGCGCCCCCCGGGCCGTCAGGCGGGCGAACCGGGGCGCACCGCCGGCGTCAGGCCCGTCCTACGCCGCCACCAGCCGCCGCTGGTAGGCGCGCACTATAAGCGAGATGCCGAAGTTCAGCGCGAAGTACAGCAGGAACACGAATCCGTAGAGCAGCAGCACCTGGTTAAGGTTGGTGGTGTAGCCCATCACGACCTTGGCCGAGAACATGAACTCGGCGACGTTGATGCCGGCGAGGTACGAGGAGTCCTTGATGACCGTGGTGCACTGGCTGAAGAGCGCCGGGATGATGGTCCTGAACGTCTGCGGCAGGATGACGTAGCGCATCGTCGAGAAGAACCCGAAGCCCTGGCTCTGCGCCGCCTCGAACTGGCTCTTGGGAATCGAGTTGAAGCCGCCTCGGACGATCTCGGCGATGACCGCCGAGGTGAAGATGGTGAACGCCAGCACGGAGACGAAGACGTCCGAGCCTTTGACCGTGAAGTAGATGAAGAGGATCCAAAGCAGGTTGGGGGTGCAGCGGAAGAGCTCGATATACCCCGAGACGATCCAGCGGAAGATGCTGAGCCTCCCCCGGCAGAACTGCTTGACCATGGCTAGTACGGTGCCCAGCAGAATCGAGAACACGATGGCCAGGGCGGAGATCTCAAGCGTCTTGAGGAAGCCCGCCAGGATGAAGGTGACGTTGGCCTGGGTAAAGATCTCCATGAGTCTACGCCTCCTTCACGGGCTCGGGGGTGACTCCGGGAATGACCTTGGCGCGCGGCTTGCGCTTGGCCCGCTTCTCCAGGTACTGGACGAGCAGGGCCAGCGGGAAGCAGATGACGAAGTAGAGCACGCACGCCATGATGTAGCCCTGCAGGTACCCGTAGGTCGACACGAAGTTGTCGGCGTTGTACATGAGGTCGCCGCCGGCGATAAGCGCCAGGACCGACGTGTTCTTGACGAGGTTGAGGGTCTGGTTGCAGAGCGGGGGCAGAATCACCTTGAAGGTCTGCGGCAGGATGATGTAGAGGTAAGCCTGCGGACGTGAGAAGCCCTGGCTGCGGGCCGCCTCCATCTGCCCGCGCGGGACGCTCTCGATGCCAGTGCGGATGACCTCCGAGACATAGGCGGCGTGATAGAGGCCTACGCCCACCGCGCCGATCACGAACGACGAGATGCGCACCGGGCTCGGGGCGCCCGTGATCGCCTGGAGGACGCGCGGACCGGCCATGTAATAGAAGAAGACCTGCACGGGCAAGGGTGTGTTCTGGAAGAACTCAACGTATACGCGGCTCACGGCGCGCAGCACGCGCGAGCGCGTCGTCGAGAAAACGCCGAGGACCGTCCCCAGCACAAGCGATATGACCAGGCCAACGACAACCACCTGCAGCGTGAAGAGGAAGCCGTCCCAGAACGGCCCCATGCTGTCAAGCGTTATATTCCATCGCCGGGCGTCGAACAAGCCGTCGAGCATGCGTGCCCCTCCCGAATCACGTGTCCCCTACCTCGTCGCGGTCCCGCTGCCCCTGGCCCGGCCGAGCCGCCTGCTGGGCGTGGCCCGTAGCCGGGCGGGCAGGTCCCGGCCGGCGCAAGGGCGCCGGGCCGGGACCGCAACGCGCTGGAAAGCCTTACGCGCTGGCACCAAGCCAGGTCTGAATCTCCTCGTCCATCCAGCCGTTGTCGAGAAGCTCGCTAACCGTGTCGTTCACGACGGAGGTGAGGTCGGACCCCTTCTTCGTGGCGACGCCGTACTCCTGGGTTCCGAACTCAATCTCAGGCTGGACGAGCTCCTTGTTGTCGTTCATGTAGGTGTTGAGCGTGGAGCGGTCCATGGCGAAGGCGTCGACGTTGCCGGACTCGAGCGCCGAGTTAATCGACGGGTAGTCCGGGTACTCCTGGAAGGTCGGCGTGGCGCTGATCCCCTGGTCGGAGAGCATCTGGGTCACGGCATCCTTGGTCGTGGAGCCCTGGGAGACGCCGATGATCTTGCCGTCGAGATCTTCCATGGAGGCGATGCCGGAGCTCTTCATGACCATGATGCCCACCGAGTCGGTGCGGTAGGGGGTCGAGAAGTCGTAGTCCTCCTGACGCTCCGGCGTGATGGTGTAGGTGGCGCAGATGATGTCGAGCGTGTCGTTGTCGATGAGCGGCCCGCGCGTCTTGGGCGTAACGGCCGTGAACTCGCAGAGGCCCTGCTCCTTGGCCTCGTCGTAGCTGACATCGAGCACGGCGGCGGCAATCTGGTAGCAGAGGTCAATCTCCAGGCCCTCGTACTGGTTGGTCTCGGTGTTGAGGAAGCCGTAGCCCAGGACGTCCTGCTTGACGCCACACTCGAGCTTGCCGCGCTCCTTGATGGTGGCGAGCTTGGAGCCGGAGTCGCCGCCATCACCGGAGCCAGAGCCGGAGTCGCTGCAACCAGCGAGACCGAGGCCGGCAACAGAGGCCAGGGCGCCGAAGGCGCCGACAAACTGGCGACGAGTCATGTCCTTCATGGTGATACCCCTTCCGTCGGTATCCGCTTGTCGCCCGCCCTGAAGCGGGCCCGCTCACCTGCCCCAGTGGGGCCGGGGATGCGCAGCTAGTGCAAGATCTTGTTGAGGAACTCCCGGCAGCGCGGGTTCTCGGGGTTCTCGAAGAAGTGCTCGGGCGTGCCCACCTCGAGGATGCGGCCGTCCTCCATAAAGACAACCCGGTCGGCCACCTGGCGCGCAAAGCCCATCTCGTGGGTCACGCAAATCATCGTGATGTTCTCCTGGGCAAGCTCAATCATGACGTCGAGGACCTCCTGGATCATCTCGGGGTCGAGGGCGGAGGTGGGCTCGTCAAAGAGGATGATCGGCTGCTTGGTCACGAGCGCTCGGGCAATGGCCACGCGCTGCTGCTGACCACCCGACAGGTTCTGCGGGTACTCGCCCGCCTTCTCGGCCAGGCCGACTCGCTTGAGCGCCGCCATGGCAGCCGCGGTGGCCTCCTCCTTGGACTTCTTCTGGAGCTTGATCGGCGCCAGCGTGAGGTTGCCGAGCACCGTCATGTTGGGATAGAGGTTGAACTGCTGGAACACCATCGAGGAGTACTTGCGCGTCATCTCCAGGTGGTTCTTTCGGGTAAGCTGGGTGCCGTCGATGGAGACGGTACCCGACGTGGGCTCCTCGAGGAAGTTGACGCACCGGATGAGCGTGGACTTGCCTGACCCCGAGGGTCCGATGATGACGACCTTCTCGCCGGCGGCAACCGTGAGGTCAATGTCCTTGAGCACGTGCAAGTCCCCGAAGTACTTGTTGAGGCCCTTGATCTCAATCATGTCGGCCATGTGGCGTTACCTCCCCTTCGGCCGTGCGGGTATGTGCGCCAACGGCGCCCGCGGCGCGAGTAACACTTTGTTACTCTAGTTCATGACACATGTTCACGGTCATTCTTGATACCTGCGGGACACAAACCAACCTCAGTCGGAAATAAGAAACCTGCAGTGTAATTAGGTGGAAACTGCACGTTTACTGTTTCGACATCATTGCAAAGGGTGTGTGCGCTGGGCTCGGGCGGGGGCGGCCTGGGGGGCTGGGGCCATATGCGGCATAATGCGGCGCCTACGCAGGGTACGTACACTCGACCCGAAGGTTACGTACACTTCCGCGCTTCCCTCTTGCCAGCACACGAAACGTTTCCGCAGGTAGAACGCCTAATGGAAATCACATCAGACTGACAACTTCGTACGTACCCTTCAGACCGAGTGTACGTACCCTTCAGACCGAGTGTACGTACCCTTCAGACCGAGTGTACGTACCCCACCGGAGTCGACTCATCGGAGGTGACAAGCGCAGTTCGAACAACAAAAGGGTCGGAGCCCAAGAGCCCCGACCCTGTTACGTTTGGTAGCCCGTACCAGATTCGAACTGGTGATCTCCGCCTTGAGAGGGCGGCGTCCTGAACCGCTAGACGAACGGGCCAAATGGTAGCCCGTACCAGATTCGAACTGGTGATCTCCGCCTTGAGAGGGCGGCGTCCTGAACCGCTAGACGAACGGGCCACATATGCGATTGTAAGAGGCAAATGGCTGGGACTGAGAGAGTCGAACTCCCGTTGACGGAACCAGAATCCGCTGTCCTACCACTAGACGAAGTCCCAATTTGCCACTTCGCTGCGCTTCTCAGCGCGAGGAGATACTATACGGTATTCCGCTCGACCTTGCAACCAAAAAATGTGGAGAAGTTTTGCGAAGGCGGGACAAGCCCCCGAGACGGCGAGAAGGGCTCAGGTGCGACACGCCATAACGGTGTCCCGCCAGCCCGCCGGCCCCTCCCGAAAGCGACCTCGAGACACTCCCCTACCAGCGCAGCCAGGCGAGAAGCACCTCGCGCTCGTTGGGCAGTTCGTCTTCCATGACGGCCTCGAGCAGCTGGGAGAGAACCATGCCGACGCCCGGCCCCGGCTCGATCCCACGCTCGCGAATCACGTCCGCGCCCGAGACGGCCAGGTCGCGCACGCGCCAGGCGCCGCCGGAGGCAAGCTCCTCGCGCAGGGCCACGGACATCCGGTCCAGGTCCGCCGCGTAGCCCATGCACCCAGGCGCCTTGGCAACCGCGTCGGAGCGCTTGAGGTCCAAAAGCGCGAAGGCGAGCGGGCGGGCCTGCCCCGGCGCAAGCCGCTCGAGCTCGGCGAGCATTCGCCGCATGGAGCGCCGTGTCGGCGAGACCTCGAGGTCGTGAAGCCGCACGAGCGCCTCGGCGCCGCGCGTCACCTCGCCGGGCAGGGCCAGGCGACCCATCACGGCCCGCACCACGCGCGCGCCGGCCTCCGGGTGGCCGAAGAAGTGCCCGCGCCCAGAGACGTCCTCGCTCCAGCAGGCCGGCTTTGCCACGTCGTGCAGGAGCGCTGCCCACCTGAGGGTCTTGCCTGGTGCGCCGCCGGAGAACTCCTCCACCGCGGCGCAGACGCGCGCCGTGTGCTCGAGCACGTCATGGGCGTGGTAGGGGCTCTTCTGGTCAAAGCCCTCCATGGGCCCGAGCTCCGGGACTGCGGCGGCCATCACGGCGAACTCGTTTCTGAGCGCCCACGCCACGCGCCCGGTAGCGAGGATGCCGTCCAGCTCCTGGCCGATCCTCTCGCTCGCTATGGCCGCGAGCCCACCCGCACAGCGGCGGAGCGCCTCCTGCGTGGCCGGCTCGATGCGCGCGTCCAGGCGGCAGGCAAAGCGCACCGCGCGCAGCACGCGCAGCGCGTCCTCGCCGAAGCGCCGGTCAGGCTCCCCCACCGCACGGATGACGCGCGCAGCAAGGTCCTGCTCGCCGCCAAACGGGTCGAGCAGGCCGCGCTCGGGGTGGAAGGCCATGGCGTTGACCGTGAAGTCGCGGCGGGCCAGATCCTCGCGCACGTCGGTCACGAAGCGCACCTCGTCGGGGTGGCGTAGGTCCGAGTAGGCACCCTCCACGCGGTAGGTGGTGGTCTCCACGGGGCGCCCGTCAACCACGGCCGTGACCGTGCCGTGCGCCGTGCCCGTCTCGTGCACCTCCACGCCGGCGGCGCGCAGCACGCGCGCGGTCTCCTGCCAGGGGGCCGAGGTGGTCACGTCCACGTCGTGGCCCGCACGGCCGAGCAGCGCGTCGCGCACCCAGCCGCCGACGACCCATGCCTCATAGCCGGCAGCCTCAAGCGCGCCGAGCACCTGCCGCGCGTAGTCGGGAAGCTCGCGCGCCAGGCGCGCCACAGTCGCGGAGCCAGCGTCCGTGCGGACGTCCATGCGGGCCTCCCTTCCAGCACGTTCTTCTCGCCAGTTGCCCGATTCTAACATGCAGCGGGACGGCCGCCCGACGTGGGCAGGTGCCCGCGCGGCGGCACTCCTTACTCCAAACGCCTGTCTTAAGCGAGTGCTATCCTCAGACGCGGTCAACAAACCAACGAACAGGAGGTACCTCATGGACGAGATGACGTCCGTCACCGCCGACGACCTCGCCGCCGCGCGCGCGGACTTCTTCGCCGAGCGCGCCAACGTCGTGGCCAAGAACGCGGTGAGCTCCAACGGCGTGCGCGCCGCCGCGCGCGTGCCGGAGGGCGTGGCCGCAAACGCCATGACCTTCGACGTGGAGGTCAGCCAGGGCAAGCGGTGCAACCAGCAGCGCTCCGGCCGCTGCTGGATGTTTGCGAGCCTGAACACCATGCGCTACCGCACCATCAAGAAGTACAACCTCAAGACCTTCGAGCTCAGCCAGGCCTATCCCCTGTTCTGGGACAAGCTGGAGAAGAGCAACTGGTTCCTCGAGAACATCCTGGACACCCTTGACGAGCCGCTGGACGGCCGCCTCGTGAGCTACCTGCTGAGCGACCCCATCGGCGACGGCGGGCAGTGGGACATGTTCAGGAGCCTCGTCAAGAAGTACGGCGTGGTGCCCAAGGAGGCCATGCCAGAGACCGCGTGCTCCAGGAGCACCGGGGAGATGGACTCCTACCTCACCCGCTACCTCCGCGGTGCTGCCCGTCGCCTGCGCGAGAGCGCCCAGGCCGGCGTCAGCCGCGAGGACCTCGGCTCCATGAAGAAGGAGATGATGGGCGACGTCTACCACCTGCTGGTGACCTGCCTCGGCGAGCCGCCCGCCTCCTTCTCGGTCCGTCTGCGCGACAAGGACGACAAGCTCGTGCTCTCCGGCACCTTCACGCCGCAGGAGTTCTTCGCCGAGGCCGTCGGCATGAACGTCGACGACTACGTGAGCCTCATCTCCGCCCCCACCGCCGACAAGCCCTTCGGCCACGCCTACACGGTGAGCCGCCTGGGCAACGTGGTCGAGGACGGCGGCGTGCGCTACCTCAACCTCCCGATCGAGCGCCTCAAGGAGTGCGCGGTGGCGCAGCTGCGCGACGACCTGCCCGTCTGGTTCGGCTGCGACGTGGGCCAGAGCTACCTGCGCGAGGAGGGCATCATGGACACCTCCGCGCTGGACGTGGACGGCCTGTTCGGCTTCCCCGTCGAGGGCTGCCTGGACCGCGCCGAGCGCCTGGACTACGGCGAGTCCCTCATGACCCACGCGATGGTCCTGGAGGGCGTGAACCTCGACGAGGCCGGCCACCCCACGCTCTGGAAGGTCGAGAACAGCTGGGGCGAGGACCACGGCCGCGACGGCTTCGACACCCTCTCCGACCCGTGGTTTGACGAGTACGTCTACCAGGTCGTGGTTGACAAGAAGTATCTGACGGACGCCGAGCGCGCCACCTACGAGACCGAGGAGGCCACCGTGCTGGCCCCGTGGGACCCGATGGGCTCGCTCGCCCGCACGCGCTAGGAGGGCAGCATGACCGACTACACCGCGGGCGCCATCGCGCCCGAGACCGCCGACGAGCTCACCCGCTCCTTCTCGGCAGACCGTGCCAACCGCGTGGCGAGAAACGCCGTGACCTCGATGAACGTGCACGCCGCGGCGCGCAACGTCTCAACCCTGCGCACCTACCACGACACCTTCGGCGTCTCCCGCGTGCGCACCGGCAAGGTCACCAACCAGCGCCACTCGGGCCGCTGCTGGATGTTCTCCGCCTTCAACGTGGCCCGCGCGGCCACAATGGACCTGCTCGACGTTGACGACTTCGAGTTCTCGCAGGTCTTCGGCTACTTCTACGACAAGCTCGAGAAGTTCAACGTGGGGCTCGAGTACGTCATCGAGACGGCCGGCCTGCCGATTGACTCGCGCGAGGTTGCCGGGCTGCTCGACAACAGCATGGGAGACGGCAACTACTACCCCGCCGCGATGAACATCATCCGTAAGTGGGGCCTGGTGCCCAAGGACGCCATGCCGGAGAACGCCTGCTCCAAGGACTCCGACCAGATGAACGCGCAGCTCGAGCGCCTCTTCCGCAAGAGCGCGATGGAGCTGCGCAAGATGGCGGCCGCCGGCGCGGGCGAGGACGAGCTGCGCAGCGCCAAGGAGGGCATGGTCGCCGACTGTCACCACGTCCTGTCCGTGTGCCTCGGCGAGCCCCCGCTGACCATCGACGTCGAGGTCCCCGTGGGCAAGAACTGCCGCATCGAGGCAACGCGCCTCGTGGAGCAGATCGGGGACGACCGCCCCGCCTGCGAGAAGGACGCGCCCCGGCGCCTGCTCGTGGACCGCGGCATCACCCCGCGCGAGTTCGCCGAGCGCTACGTGCCGTTTGACCCGTCCGACTACGTGCAGCTTGAGCACCTGCCGGGCGAGAGCCGTCCCTTCGGCCACGTCTATCACCGTCGCTTCTCCGACACGATGGCAGGCGGCGTGCCGGTGAAGTTCCTGAACGTGCCGTTCGAGGTGCTGGAGGACGCCGCCGTGGCCTCCCTCAAGGCGGGCGTGCCGTGTGAGATGGCCTGCGACGTGAGCCAGCAGTTCCCTCGCAGGATCGAGGACTTCCCCGGCGTGCTGGCCTGCGACACCATGGATTACGAGGGTCTCTTTGGCGTGGACCTCTCCATGAGCCGCGAGGACATGCTGGACGCCCACGAGACGCGCAACACCCACGCCATGACCTTCCAGGGCGTGGAGATCGGCGAGGACGGGCGCCCCGTGGCCTGGCGCATCGAGAACAGCTGGGGCACGGACAGCTGCAAGGACGGCTACCTGGTGGCGAGCGCCGACTGGTACCGCACCTACGGCGGCGAGGTCGTGGTGAGGCGCGAGTTCGTGCCCGCCGAGTACCTCGAGCTCTGGGACAACGCCCCCGTCGAGGAGGTCGACCCCTGGACCAACGTGGGCGCCGCCCTGGCGCCGCGGGACTAGCCGCCCGACGAAGGACGCGTGGCCTGAGACGGGCCCGGGACCCCAAGGGGTCCCGGGCCCGCTTTTCTTGTCCCGCCTCGTTGCTTGTGCCGTGCCTCGACGGAACCCTCGCAAGGAGCCCCTCGCCCGGAGGCCCTAGAACTCCGCGAAGCGCGGCTCCCCGGCGCGGGCGAGCTCCTCGCCCGCCGCGAGCTCGCGGACCGCGGCCACAAACGGCGCCTCCTCGCCCGCGCGGAACACGCAGGACAGCTGGACGTCCTCGGCGAAGAGCGAGTCGGCCACCTTGCCGCCCGCGTCCTCGCAGAGCCGTCGGACCCGCTCGTAGAGCGCGTAGGGCAGCTGGGCCGTCACCGGCGTGACGAGCGTCATCTCCACGATGGAGCCCTCGTCCCCGGCTGCGGCGACCGCCGCCTGGGCTGCCGCCGTGTAGGCGCGCACGAGCCCTCCCGGCCCGAGCAGCGTGCCGCCGAAGTAGCGCGTCACCACGCAGCAGACGTCGGCCAGGCCAGCGCCGCGCAGGACCTCGAGCACGGGCATCCCGGAGGTGCGGCTGGGCTCGCCGTCGTCCGAGCAGCGCTCGCGACCGTCCGCGAGCACCCACGCGGGGACGTTGTGGCGCGCGTCATGGTGGCGGGAGCGCACCTCGGCGAGAAATGCCTCGGCCTCCGCCTCGCTCCCCACGTGCGCGAGCTGGGCTATGAAGCGGCTGCGCCGGTCCTCGAACTCGCCCGTGGCCTCTGTGCCCGCGCGCAGCGTGCGATACCCGACCGTCCCGGCGCCTGCGGCCCCGTCCGCCGTCACCGCTCCGCCCTCATAACCACCGCGCCAGCGGCCACCTTGCCGCCGGACGCCGCACGCTCCTCTACGCAGGAGAGGTCCTCCGCGTTGGTCACCGTGACCAGTACCGTGTCGTCGAGCCCACGCTCGGCCATGAGCCGGCGGTCGAACGCGATCAGCGGCTGGCCCGCGCGGACATGGTCGCCCTTATGCGCGAAGGTCCGAAACCCCGACCCGTTCAGCCTCACGCTGTCAAGCCCCACGTGCAGCAGCACCTCGGCTCCGCTGTCGGCCCGGATGAGCAGGGCGTGCCCGGTCTTGACGTCGGCCATCACCGTACCGGAGACCGGCGAGAACGCCACGTCCCCCTCCGTCACGATGCCAAATCCGCGACCGAGCATGCCCTGGGAGAAGGCGGGGTCACCCACCTCCTCGAGCGCCACCACCTGCCCCGAGACCGGGGCGCAGATTGCCTGGGGGTCCCCCTCGCTCACACGCACCGGCTCGGGGACTGCCGTGCGGAGCAGGGGGCTTAGCTTGTCGAGAAGACCCACTAAGACCAACCTTTCAGCGGAGGGGTCCCCACCCCTTCGGACGTACCTGCAAACGCCGACGTGCCGGACGAGGCAAGGCTCCTGGTAGACTGCCAGGGCCGCGTCCGCACGCCGTCTGCGGACAGTATTGTAGAACACCTGGAGGGTGGCAGCCATCTCCTCGATTCATGGTAGAATCACCCCTGCGAGGTGGGCCAGGCGACCGCGGGGCACGCAAGCGATTGCGCGCCATGAGGAAAGTCCGGGCTCCACAGGGCAGGAAGCCGGCTAACGGCCGGGCGGGGTAACCCGACGGAAAGCGCCGCAGAAAAGAAGACTCCCACTGGCGGGTTCGCCCGTTAAGGGAAAAGCTGAAACGGTGGTGTAAGAGACCACCAGCGTCGCGGCAACGCGGCGGCTTGGCAAGCCCCTTCCGGAGCAAACGCAAATAGGAGCGCCATGGTGTGGCCCGCACCGCGCTCGGGTTGC